>NZ_JAETGO010000018.1 GCF_016765695.1 Sporosalibacterium faouarense
AGTTTTTCCCTCACCTGCTGGAGTTGGGTTAATTGCAGTAACTAATATTAACTTTCCATCTTCCTTAGCCTTTAAACGCTTGAATACGTCTAAAGAAATCTTAGCCTTATAATTACCATAAAGCTCAACTTCATTTTCTTCGATTCCTAATCCTTTAGCTACTTCGACTATTGGAAGCATCTTAGCTTCTTGTGCTATTTGAACATCTGTTTTCAAAAAACTTCCCTCCCTTTTGTTTATAAAAGCTACTCCATTAAATGTGTTTCTAATATTTGCTCTGTTCTAAAGTTTTCTAGTCCTAAGAAATATTCTAATGAATTAAGTAAGTGCTCTAGTTTTACTGGTCCTACAATCTCTGATCCAGTAACATTCACACCATATCTTTCTGCTTCTTGCTTAACAAATTTAAATGCTCTATATAATGGAGTTTTTGTACAGTCAAACATATTCATAGATACAACTACTCCACTTCTTTCTGGGAATTTAATACCTACGGCTCTTATTGTGGAGAATCCACCACTTGGTCCTCTAACAGCCTTACCAATTTTCTTAGCAATACTTACATCTTCTGTATCTAAGAATACATTATAAGCAGTTAGACCTTCTTGGTCAGCACTCACAATTGTTGCACCAGATCTATCACTAAGCATGCCATCAACACTAAGCTCTGGTTTTCTATCTTCATAATCTGGATGGGATTTATCTTTAAGTAAGTCTCTTAATCCCTCATATTGTCCTTTTCTAATAAATCCAAGAGATTTTCTTCTTTCATCTCTTGCATTTACTCCCGAGAAGAAGATTGGTACTTTTGTTCTCTCATGAAGCTCTTTACCTATTTCTTCAGCTAAATCCTTACACTCATCAAGAGTAATATTTTTAAATGGGAATAGAGGAATAGTATCCTGCGCACCGATTCTTGGGTGAGACCCTTCTTGCTCTTCCATGTTAATAAGCTCAATTGATTTTTCTGCCATATTAAGTAATGCTTCCTTTAATGGCTGTGGTTCCCCTATAGCAGTTACCACAGTTCTGTTAAAATCATGCTCTGGTTCATAACTAACTAGAGTGACCCCTTCTACCTTTCTTACTTCTTCTACAATTGCCTTAATAACATCTTCATCCCTACCATTACTAAAGTTAGGAACTGCAAGTATGTACTGTTTTTGCTCTGACATTCAAAAACCTCCTTTAAAGTTATTAATTTGCTTTTTTTATTGTTTGTTTTTCATTGTTTTTTTATCCTATTTTGATGATAACACAAAATAACAAATTCACCTTTATTATTAGTTTATAAAAAACACACTATTCTTTAAAGAAATATACGGAATTATTTTGTCAAATGTTTATAATTTTCTAAATTTTTAATGGGGATTGTAAATAACTTATTTTATTTAAATTATAATTCCCTTAAAATAAGGGATACATGTAGTAATTAATTTTTTAAGTTCTTATAATTTATCTTATAGTGTTTTGTAAAATATTTATAAAGCAATTTATGTATTCAATTACTATAATTATATATATAGGTAAGTTAACTACATTAATAACTTGTTTTACCTTTAATGTATTTAATTATTCTTTAAACTATTTGGAGCAATTTATTATTTCTTATATAATACAAGATATACTATAGTATTTAATATGCTCAATTAGTATTATACAATATTATTCCTGTTTTGGGGAACAATAGAATTGATTATGTTTTTTTCTGAAGTTTGTATATACATATTTAAACTATAGTACTATTTTTGAGTTTTAAATATATCAATAACCTGATATATATTTAATATAATTAACGAAGGGAGAGATTATATGGGATTACGTTTAATTGATTTATCACAAGAGATTTTTCAAGGTATGTCAGTTTTTCCTATGCATCAAAAGACATTTATAATGTCTAATATGTCTCATGAACAAAATATGCAGGATACCGGAAGCAAAAAACTAGGTTTTTCTGCTAGAAATTTGCTCCTTAGTGAGCATTGTGGAACTCATAGTGATGGTGTATGGGAGTACAAACCATCAGGTGAAACTATCGATAACATGCCTTTAGAGTATTTCTGGGGTAGTGCTATTTGTATTGATTTATCTCACATACCTCCAACTAGGTATATTGAACCTAGAGATTTGGAAGAAGCGGTTAGGAAATCTGGTCAAGAAATACAAAAAGGAGATATCCTATTAATGTACACAGGTCACTTTGATAGAAATTTTGGGACTGATAAATGGCAAACCACATATTCAGGCTTAAGCTATAATGGCGCTAAATGGCTAGCAGAAAAGGGCGTCGTAAATATTGGAGTCGATGCACCAGCTATAGATCATCCAGACGATTTAGATTTTTCAGGTCACTTAGTTTGTGGTGAATATGATATTACTAATACTGAAAATTTATGCAATCTTGATAAAATTGTAAACAAAAGATTTCTGTACATAGGATTACCACTTAAGATTAGAGACGGTTCAGGTTCTCCTATAAGAGCAGTTGCACTTGTTGAAGATTAATATTAAAGAGTCTTTATCCTAAGGTAAAACTGAGGATTAAGACTCTTTTAAAATTAGCTTTTATTTAGTTATCTTCTATATGCTTTTTTAGTAAATTCTTAATTTTTAGTGCTATTTCTAAATTCAATCTATCATCAGGATTTTCTAAGGACATTCCCGTTATTTCATTTATTCTTTGGACCCTATATAATACAGTATTGTAATGTGTAAATAGAATATCTGACATTCTTTTTAAATTGCCATTGCTATAAAAATAGGCTTCTAGTGTTTTGACTAGTTCAGTTGACTTTTTTCTATCGTATTCGACTAAAGATTTTAACGTTGTATCATAAAACTTCTTTAACTCATCCTCTAATTTATCTTGGCATAGTATTTTATAGATACCTAAATTTTCAAAGCTAACAACTCTTCCCTTATTTAGTATTCTCCCTGCTCTTATTGCTCTTACACCATCCATCAAACTTTTATTAACATTTTCTAATCCTTTAGATGGTCGTCCGATTCCCATTCTGAAGTCTATATTCTTAAATTTATCCAGAAGTAATGCTTCCATTTTCATTTTAAATTGTGTTAATTTCTTCTTAGTTTTTGCATCATTTTTAAATGATATTAAAACTTGTACACTATCAGTTCTACTTGCAGCTATCCCAACAAGACCTAACTCATTTAGTAAGTCCTCTATTAAGTTTAATATACTTTGAGCACTTTGCTGAGTTAATTCCATATACTTTTCATTTTCTGGCTCTTGACTTATTTTATTGTTAAATTCAGAAACTATAATTACATACTCATCATCTATCCCTAAATTAAACAAGTGAGATCTTTGGATTGCTTTTTCTTTCCTACTCTTATCTAATGAAAATAAGTCCTCAAGGAACTCAGATCTGTATCTATTTTCTACCTCTTTAATTGATAGTTCTTTAAAAATCTCTAAAGCTATAGTAGTTGATGCTGTCTCAACAACTGAATAATCAAAGCCACCCAATGGAGTATTAATACCCCAAGCAAATATATGTCCAAATACTTTGTTCTTAACAACTATAGGCATTACCATTCGCTGAATATACTTGCCATTTATTAAAACTTTACTCTCATATAGTTTCTTTTCTATTCTCTTTCTAAGTTCTGGATCATAAAACGTTCTAGAATTTTCTAATAAAATTTTCTTTATATCTTTATCTATAAAATCAAACTCTTCAATTGATTCATTTGGTGATTGGAGCTTTATTAAAATAGGATTTTTAATATTATGACTAATCACCTCAGCTATCTTTTTAAGACTAGAATTTGATAACATTGCATTCATAAGTTCTTCATGAACATGTTCAACTCTCTGCAAAAGTCTAGCTTGTTTATTAAATATTTCCTTAAGAATAGGCGTCATAATATCCGAAAAAGGTATAGCATAATATAAGTCTATTATAGGAAAATTCAGTCTATCTGCAAGGTCTAGTACCTCTTGAGATAAACTCTCTAGATATGGATATATTTTAATTCCAATTCCTGCTAACTTCTTCTTTGAGCATTCCTTTATTAGCTTTTTTTGCTCTTCTATATTATCTTTCTTAAATGAATACGCTGTAGTAAGCAAAAGTTCCCCTTCATCAACCCAATTTAAGATATCTGGGTCTGCCATGATATTTACCTTAGAAACTACATTTTTAACTCCTTTGAATCCCGCTATAACCTTACATTTTTCCATAAAATCCATTTTCATAATGTCATCAATTGTTATTCCGTTTTGTCTAGGCATATTAATCTACTCCCTTGCAAAGGTTTAAATTAGCTCTTAAGAATAATTTGAATTTCATTGTGCTTTTTTACTCTAAAGGTAATTAAATATTACATTTCTAGCAATTTCTTCACTTATCTTTTTAAAACTAAAATTTCGACATTTTATTAATTTTCCTTAATATTATATTAACACGAATCTTATCATAATAAAAGAAAGGATTCCTTGAATTTTTAGGAACCCCTTCTGTATACGCGTAGAAATAATTTAGTTCTATTTATAATTTACTATATACTATTTTAAGAACTTCTTCTTTTAATGAATTTCCTTCATCCATTATTTTTTCACATTCATTATTTATCTTTTCTACATATTCTTTATCTTTAATGCTTGATAGATTTATTTTTACGTTGAATAAGGCTCCTTCTAATCCAGAACATCCTAATAATGCACCAACTCCAATATCAGTTATAGCATTTTGATTTCCATATTCAGCGAATACTTTTTGAAGTCTTAAAACCTCTAAACATTTTTCTGCTGTTTCTAAAGGTACCTCTAACGCTTCTTTTGTAGCTTCTTGGATAGCTTTACTTCTCTCTGCCTTTTGCTCTTCAGTATCCTTTGGCATCTTAAAAGCAGCCATAACACCATTAAATGATTTAGTGTCTTCATCAACTAACTCATTTAGTCTTTCTACAAGCTTCATTGCTTCATCAAAATTCTTATCTACACTAGCTTTTTGTTCAGCATCCAAAGCTTCATATGCCTTTCTGCCAATAGTAAGATTACCTACCATTGCAGTAAGAGCTGAACCTAAACTACCTGTTAGTGCTGCAACACTTCCTCCTCCTGGTGCTGGTGCTTTACTTGCAACTGCTTCTACAAAATCCTTAACTGTTTTTTCAATTAACAATCTAATCCCTCCCATTATGTAACTTAATTTATAACTTATTATTAAATTTATCATTCATTATATTCCAATCATAGTCTAACATAGACTTTTTTCATAGTCTATGTGTATTTTTTACAATACCTTAATATTATAATCTTTTATGTCTATTTATTGAAGATAAGAAGTGTATGAGGAAATTGCATATTTACAAGTAAGACATACTCTCATATGAAGTTCTACCATGAATCTACCACATACAAGAAATTTCTTAATCATAATCGTATATATTATCTTTAGTAATTTACCATTAAAATATTAAATTTTTATTCCAATATAAATTCCCCTTATAATAAACAATTTATTACAAGGGGAGCTTTATCGTATTAAGCAGTTTTCTTCTTATTATTTGCCATGAATCCTTTTACTATACCTTTATTCTTATCACCTGATGGCTTAACATATGCCAAATAATACACCACAGGAACTATTACTGCACCGCCTAAAACATTACCTAAAGTGACTGGTATTATATTGCTTATCCACATTTGCATCCATGTAAAGTTTCCACCTAACATCTTACCTAGAGAAATAAAGAACATGTTTGCAACACTATGCTCGAAGCCTGACAATACAAATAACATTATTGGAAACCAAATCGCAAATATCTTGCCAATAATGTCTCTTGCTGCTGTAGCAAACCATACAGCTAATACAACAATTGTATTACAAAGTATAGCTCTTAAAAAAGCTTCTCCAAAAGGTAATGCCACCTTTGCCTCAGCAATTCCTATTGCTTTTGTAGTTATAGCAGCATCAGATTTATATAATCCTGTTTTAACCAGTATAATTGCTAATAAAATTGATCCTATAAAATTACCTATATAGACTATCACCCAGTTCTTCATCATTTTATTAAAGGTTATTTTTCTATCCATAAGTGCTAAAGTCATTAAATTATTACCAGTGAACAGCTCTGCACCTGCCATAAGTACAAGCATAAGTCCAACAGGGAATACTGCCGCTCCTAAGAATTTCGCTATTCCAATATCAATGCCTCCTAAAGTTTGAATCACGGTTATATCAGCATGAGCACCAAAGCCTATAAATACACCAGCAAAAATCCCTAATAATATCATTTGTAATGTCGATAAATTTGCCTTTTTTATACCACCTTTAATAGTTGCTCGTGCTACTTCTGATGGGCTTAATATCCTTTTATCCATAATGACCTCCTTTAAATTCTAAGCATTACCATCAACTATTACTTCTAATTCTCCTGAATATGGATCTATTGATAAACCATGTACCTTAACGTCTAAAGGTATAAAAGGAGATTTTTCTATTTTGTTTACAACTTCAATTATATTTTCTTTTTCGTCGCTGATAATTCCAGTCCATTCTTCTAAATCAATAGAATTAATTATTTCTTCAGAAATTCCTCTATATAACATAGCTTCTTTAATCTTTTCTAAATCTTGCTTAGCCATCCCGCAATCCTTATGTCCAACTACAAAAACTTCTTCTAACCCCATCATAATTGTCCCTAGAGAGATAGACCTTATAACATCATCACAAGCTGTCCTAATTGAGTTTCCTGCATTCTTCAATACTTTAACATCTCCTTGTCTAAAACCCATAGACTCTTCTACAAGATTTACAAGTCTTGTATCCATACAAGTAAATATTAGAGCTTTCTTTTTAGCATGAGAATCAATTTTTCTACCCTCACCTTTTCTCTCATTAATATATAATTTATTCTTTTCTAGTACTTCTTTAAGTAAGCTCAATTTTTAACCTCCTAAATATAACGAGATGATGCCATCGTCCATATTATACTAGAGTTATAATTCCATATCAATCAATATGTAATTAATTTAACAGTTTTTGTAGTATTTTGTAGTGATTTTACAAAAAAACAACCCTCAAATAGTATTGTTTTTATAACTTAATACCATTGAAAGTTTGATTTTTTCTTTACGGATAAAATCCGATTTTCCCCATTTTTCTTAATAATACATATATATTAACTCTTGCTATATTATTCCAAATGTAGAATATCATTACATTTGTGTTATTAGATCGACTATTTTCTCTGTCTATAGGACTTTTTTTCACCTCATAAAACTCCACATAATATAATTATTTTATTAATTATACCTAAATAAAATTAAAGTGTGCCCTTATTCATCTATCAATATCCCAATAATATCTCCTTCTCGCACAGTACCACCCTTTACCACTTTTGTAAAAATTCCTTCCTTAGGCATAACACATTGTCCTACTTCCTTGGCAATTTCACACCCACTATGACATTTCTTTCCGATTTGAGTAACTTCTTGAACAGTTTCACCAATCTTAAGTTTTGTTCCTACTGGTAAAGTATATAATTCTATTCCTTTTGTGGTTATATTTTCTGCAAATTTACCACTACATAAACCTTCTATCCCTTGTTTTCGCATCTTATCAACACTTTCTACACCCAACAGACTTACCTGTCTATGCCAATTCCCTGCATGAGCATCCCCTACTAATCCATGATTTTCTTTAAATATACCCTCTTTAATAGGTTTTTTTATAACTCCCTTTTTTTTACTTATATTTACCGCTACTACTTTACCACTTATTTTCATATTATTCACTCCTTTCATAGGTCCCCGATTTTCCCCCTGTTTTTTTAATCAATTTAATCTCCTCAATCACCATATCCTTATCTATTGCCTTACACATATCATATATAGTTAAAGCTGTAATAGATACTGCTGTTAAAGCCTCCATCTCTACACCTGTTTTACCTGTGGTTTTTACTTCCGCTTCAATTTCAATTTTATTATCTAATATATTAAAACTTATATCTGCTCCTGAAAGAAAAATATTATGGCACATTGGAATAATATCACTTGTCTTCTTTGCTCCCATAATACCAGCAACTTGTGCAACTGAAAGGACATCACCTTTATTTATTAAACCTTCTCTAATCTTTTCAATGGTGTCCTCTTTCACTTTAATACTTCCTCTAGCTATTGCTATTCTTTTAGTTACTTTCTTATCTGTAACCTCTACCATATGAGCTCTGCCACTTTCATTAAAGTGAGTTAACTTCATAATTCTACCCTCCTATTTCGTGCATATTTCTTTTTATGTACTGACCTTCTTCTAATTTATGTGACTTAGGCTTTTTTAATATTTCTTGTAATATAAACTGTTTCAAATCCTTGCCCTCTCTAATAATACTTCTTATATCAATCTCATCATCTGAGTGAAGACAAAGCTTTAACTTTCCTGTTGCTGTAACTCTAACTCTATTGCAATAATCACAAAACTTACATGAAATTGGATTAATTATACCAATTCTACTATTTGAACCTGGTATTTTATAATAATTGGCTGGTGAAGAAATATCTTCATTCTTAACAGGAGTCAGTTCTCCTAAATTATCTAATATAGTTTGGTTAGACATAAACCTGTCGACTGCCCAGTTGGCTGCCTCTCCTATAGGCATTAGCTCAATAAACCTTATATCTACTTCAAACTCTTTTGCAAAATTTATAAAGGATGGAACTTCATTATCATTAAACCCACCTATAAGAACTATATTTATCTTTATAGGAGTTAAACCAATCTTTTTTGCTTCCTCTACTCCACTAATTACATCCTTCAAGCTTCCAAGCCTTGTAATCTCTCTATACTTAGTATCATCAAGTGTATCAAGACTAATATTAACCCTATTTAGTCCCCTTTTTTTCAGTTCCTTGGCATACCGATTCAAAAGCACTCCATTTGTTGTCATAGCAAAATCTTTTATTCCATCAATCTTACCGATATCTCTTACTAGATCTAAAATTCCATTTCTAACTAAAGGTTCTCCGCCAGTTAATCTAATTTTATCTACGCCTAATGATGTAAAAACTTTAGCTATGTATGAAATTTCTTCTATTCTCAAGATATCACTATGACTAGTTTTTTTTATTCCCTTTTCTGGCATACAATATTTACACCTTAAATTGCATAAATCTGTTACTGATAATCTAAGATAATTGATTTTTCTTCCATATAAATCCTTCATTATTTCACCTGCTTTTTTGATTTCATTTTATAATCATAGTGATATTATATTAAGTCGGCTTTATATTAATATTATTATAATATGTCTTTTTATCATATATTGAATTTTTATAAAATGGTAATTACTTGGCCTATACCTTCAGTTTTATATCCATCTAAACTGTTTACTCTATTTATAAACTCTTGAGATTTAATTGTCTCTATAAATAATTGTGTTTTTCTATCAGATAAATTATCATATGGAATCAAGAAATCATATTCTTCTTCAGCAACCTTAATAAAATCTAAGTCCATGGCCTTTGCCGCTGACATTATTCCCAAGCCTGTAGTTGCTAGTCCTGATTTCACAGCCATTGCTACAGACATGTGAGTGCTCATTTCCCTTTCATATCCTTTAATATCACTAGACTTAATTTTTCTATTATTTAATTCATAATCTAATAACACTCTTGTGCCTGCACCTCTTTGTCTATTTATATAAATAACATCTTCATTAACTAAATCTTCAAAGCTCTTAATATTTTGTGGATTTCCTTTCTTTATAATAAAACCTTGATATCGCTTGACACCTTTTATTAGTGCCATTTTATTTCCTCGGAAATATTTCTTAATATACGAAATGTTATATTTCCCTGAGATTGGATCTAATAGATGTATAGGTGCAATATGACATTCTCCTCTTAACATTGCCATAATTCCTCCCATGCTTCCCACATGTCCAGATGATAATGGCATCAGATCACCTATGATATCCATAATCAAATCATGACTCCCGATGGAAACCATTGTGTTTTTGATTTTATTTAAAGGTTTTAATAGCTTTATATTAACCTTTGAACCTGCTTCCAATCCTTCACTATTCTGAGGGACCTCAAGTATACCATCTGCTTTAACTAAACTCATAGTTACACCTGCTCCACTGGATATAGGTGTTGCAATATACTTATCATTCACATATCCAACATTTACCCTAACTAGCTCTTTATTCTTAACAGATGACACGATTCTCTTAGATAAAGTTGCAGATAATAAATCCTCATTATATAATATTTGACCAGTATAGCGGTATATTAAAGGCTTTACAAAGGATTCAAAAGCTAAATATGAAGACACAGGATATCCTGGCAATCCTATCACAGGCTTCTCATTTATTATACCTAGTATGGTAGGCTTACCTGGCTTTATTGCAATACCATGTACAATTACCTCACCCAGTTCTTTAATTATTTTAGCTGTATAGTCTTTTGTTCCAGCCGATGAACCTGCATTAATTATCAAAATATCATTATTTTCTATACCTTTAGAAATTGCATTTTTAAGAAGGTTATATTGGTCAGCTACAGGAGAATATCTATTAGCAATAGCACCATATTCTTCTATTAAACCTTGAAAAACCCTAGAGTTTGAATCAATAATTTTCCCTGGTTTCAAATCCCTATTATTCTCTATGATTTCTGAGCCTGTAGGAATAATTCCAATCTGAGGCTTTTTATATACTTCTATTTCCTCTATTCCTCCAGATAATAAAGCTGATAAATCAATGGGCCTGATTTTGTGTTTGGAGGGGAGTATCATTTCTGTAGCAACTATATCTTCTCCAATTGGTCTGATATGCTGCCAAGGGTAAGCCGCCTTTAAAATCTTCACTTTTCCTTCTTCTAACTCTATTACATCTTCTATCATTATGACTGCATCAAAACCATCTTGTATTAAGTTTCCTGTATTTATATATATAAAGCCTTTTCCTTCTTTTAAAATTATAGGGTTTACTTCACTAGCCTCATATGTAGATTCTGCCTTAACTAATATTCCATCCATTGCAGCAGCATTATAATGGGGAGATGAATTTTTAGCATATATTGCATTAAAGGTTATCCTCCCAATAGTATCTAACACATCTATTTTTTCATGTTTGTTTTTAAACCCTAATCTATTAAAAAATATCTCTTGAGCTTCTTCTATGGGTGTATTCTTAATATAGATATTTCTATCTTCTTTTTTCAACTTTTGTCCTCCCTTCTATAGAAAATATACTTGTCTCTCGTCGCCTTTATTTATTCCTTCTTCTTCAGAGGATATTATTATATAACCATTGGATTCAGATAATAGAGTTATCATTCCCGATTTCCCCCAATTAGGAATTGCATAAAGATTTCCCTTTCTCTCTTCTAATTTTACCATGTGATATGTTTCCTTACCTGGATTGGAGTGAACATTAAAGTCTAGTATGGCCTTTGTTTTTTTTCTCTGTCTTCTAGTATTCATTACTCCCTCTATTAGGTGTTCAACTAATACCTTAAATACTATTATTGAAGATACTGGATGTCCCGGTAATCCAAAAACAATTTTCCCATTAGCTTCACCAACTAAAGTTGGTTTACCAGGTTTTATTGAAATCCCATGAATAAATACTCCTTCTCCATCAAAGGAGTTAATCACATCATAAGTATAATCTCTCACACCTACTGAGCTTCCTCCAGATATTAAAACTACATCTGAATTGTCAATACCTTTCTCCACTTCATCTCTTAGGAGGTCAAACTCATCTCTAACAATAGATTTAGCTACAACTTCTCCACCAATGCTTTTTATAAGTGAATATAGGGCGTATCCATTAATATCCCTAATTTCCCCCATTCCCAATTCTTCATCTAAATCAATAATTTCATCACCAGTAGATATTACATAGAACCTTGGCTTCTTATATACTTTTATTTCTTTTTTTCCTATAGCAGCTAAAACTCCAATATCTTGGGGAGTTAATTTCTTTCCTACTGACAATATAGTTTGATTTTTCTTGATGTCATCCCCTTTTAAAATTAAGTTTTCTCCATTAGATATAGGCTTGTACACAAATATACTCTCGCCAGCCATATTTTCTGCATTTTCAATCATTACAACTGAATCTGCTCCATTGGGAATCATGCCTCCCGTAGGAACATAAACTGCTTCTCCAGGATTAACTTCTAGATCTGTTTTAGTTCCCATGGAAACTTCACCTTTATAGTTTAATAAGCTTGGTACTGTTTCAGTTGCCCCATAACTATCTTTACTTTGTATTGCATATCCATCAACAGTTGACCTATTAAATTCTGGAACATTTATATCTGAAACTATATCCTCTGCCAAGACTCTATTTAAAGCCTGAACAAGATTGATTGTTTCTATTTTTAAATATTTATTTTTTACTCTCTTAAGTAGTCGTTCTTTTGCCTCTCCCACGGAAATAACATTAAAAAAGTCCATCTTTGTCTTCCACCCTTCCATTCTTAAGAAATATAATTTCATCACATAGTCTATATGCTTGCTCTATATCGTGGGTAATAATTATTATAGTTGTATTGTATTCTTTATTATATTCTTTTAATACTCTTTCTAATGTACTAATTGAATCCTCATCTATACTTGAAGTTGGTTCATCTAATAATATTAATTCTGGCTCGATTATAACTGCCCTAGCTAATGAAACCTTCTGTGCTTCTCCCCCTGAAAGTTGTGTACTCTTCTGATCTCTTAAATGGTATATACCTAATTCTTTTAATATCTCATTAGTCTTCTCTTTTACTACGGATTTCTTGAGTTTTCTAATTTTCAAAGGATATGCTACGTCTTCATAGACTTTTCTATTCAATAGATATGGTTTTTGAAAAACCAAAGTAATATCTAAATACATACTATCGTTAAATTTTTCTTTATTATAAGTTATGCTTCCTTGATATTCCTTATCAAGTCCCGCCAATATATTAATTAAGGTGCTTTTACCTGCTCCATTTGGGCCTATTATACCTGTTATTATATTCTTCTTAAATTTAAGCTCCTCAATATCTAATATCATTTTAGTTCCGAAATATTTCTTTAAGTTTTTTATTTCTATATCCATTTAATCCTCCTTATTATAGCTGTAAATAATACTATTTATAAGAAAAGATATTAATAATAATACTAGTCCTAAGGCTATAGCTCTAGAATAACTACCCATGGAATTAAACATTGCAATAGATGTAGTTATAACCCTTGTATGTCCTTTTATATTTCCACCTACTATCATAACTGCCCCAACCTCAGATATAGCCCTTGAAAATACAGTTATTACATTTATAAATAGATATATTTTCAGCTCTCTAACTATTAGTATAATTACATCAAATCTTCTAGCTCCTAATGTCAATCCTATCTTTTCAATCTCTTTCCCTCTATTTTTTGAAAGATTATAGACTAAACCTAAGGCTAATGGAAATACCAATATTGTTTGTGCAATTATCATAGCTGTAGGCGTATACAAAAGCTGTAATGACCCAAGTGGTCCTCTCCTCGAAAGACTGATTGCCACTAAAAGTCCTACCACTACTGATGGTATACTCATAAAAGTATATAATATTCTAGAGAATAAACCTTTTAATCTGAATCTCTTAATTCCTAGATAAACCCCTATTGGTATTGCAAGGAATGAAGATAATGCAGTGGCTGTTGATGATACAGCCACTGATAAAAATATTATTCTATATAACTCTTTATCTAACTTAAATAGTAATAAAATCCCTTCCTTCAATCCTTGTAATATATAGTCCATAACTGCTCTCCTTTATCTTTTACTTAATAAAGCATTCTGATATAGGATTTATACTTTAGTATAAATCCTATATCAGAAATCAAGTTCTATAATAAATTCAAACCAAAATATATTTAGTTCTTAGATGAAGAAACTACCTATTTATTGTAGTTAGGTGTAAATAATGGCATTCCAAACTTATCTTTACCATATTCCCCTATCATCTTTTGTATGTCCTCTGAAAGTAACCAATCTATAAATTCCTGTGCTCCTCCATTATTTATATTTTCATTTTTATCTGGATTTACTGGTATCACTCCGTATTGATTGAATAACATTTCATCCTTTTCTACTAAAATATCTAAATTAAGTTTATCTTTAAGATTTAAGTACGTTGCTCTATCTGTCATTGTATAAGCTTGCTTTTCATCAGCAATTTTCAAAGTATCTCCCATTCCACTTCCGCTTGATAAGTACCAACTTCCTTCTGGCTGAATCCCAGCATTTTCCCATATACTCTTCTCTTTTTTATGGGTTCCTGAATCATCTCCTCTAGATACAAAAGTGGATTCTGATTCTGCTATAGTCTGAAACCCTTTTACTACATCGTTAGCAGCTTCAGCATGTATATTAGCACTATCTTCCTTAGGACCTACAATAACAAAGTCATTATACATAACATCATATCTTTTTAGTCCGTGACCCTCTTCAACAAATTGCTCTTCAGAAGGTTTTGCGTGAACTAAAAGTACATCTGCATCTCCATCTCTACCCTTTTGTAAAGCTGCACCTGTTCCTACTGCTACAACCTTTACTTCTATTCCTGTTTTCTCTTCAAAATCAGGTAATATATAATCTAATAATCCACTATCTCTTGTACTTGTTGTTGTAGCCAAGATTATACTGCCATTATCACCAACACTAGTATCCTGAGCATTCTGTACTGAACTACATCCTGTAATAAGACTTATTATTAATAAAGCTACAATTAATAAATTTTTTTTCATTTCATTACAACTCCTCTCATTTTTTAAAAATCTAAATAAGAGAGCTTTTTATTAAAATAAAAAATAGTCCTTGAAAGGACTATTGAAGTATTAAATCTAATTTTGGGCATATTACACCCTAAAGCTTATAATAGATAAATATAAACTGATTTAATAATTCAAACTCTCCTTTCCAAATACGGGAGGCATAAATCTTTCTTCTTATACCCATCGGCTCTAATCCGTAGTTAAAACAACCTTAGGAATTCAAGCTCGGAAAATTCGTATACATATTCATTTTTTTACCCCTCGCAAATCCAATTAAAGTAATATTCAACTCCTTAGCCATATCTATTGAAAGATTAGTAGGTGCTGATCTAGAAATTATAGTGGATATACTTCTCATACTTGCCTTTATTAGAATCTCTGATGTTATTCGTCCACTAGTGACAATAAACTTGTCCTCTAGCTTAATCTCTTCTAATAATATTCTTCCTAAAATCTTGTCCAAAGCATTATGTCTTCCTATATCTTCTTCAAATATTAATATTTGATTATTCTTACATAATGCACAGCTATGAACTCCACCAGTTTCTAAAAACATCTTAGATTTTTCATTGAATTTAGTCATTAGTTTGTATATATTATCTTTGTCAATATCTAACCTCTTGGAAATCTTCTTCGTTTTAAATGAATCAATTACATTGTAGAAGATTGTTCCTTTACCACAGCCTGTGGTAATAGTTCTTTTTCTAGAAAGATTTTTACTTAATGAATTAGTTCTCGTAGTATTTACAAAAGCTAATCCTCTCTCTTCATCAATATCTATTTTTTCAATATCTTCTTTTTTATCAATTATTCCTTCTGATTGTAAAAATCCTATTGCTAAGTATCTTAATGACTTAGGCGTACATAGTAAAGTTATGAATTCCTCATTATCTAAATAAATCGTAAATGGATATTCCACTACAACTTTATCCTCTATTTCATTAACTTCATCACCTTTTATTTTTAATATATTATATGACTTTATATTTTTCATATAAGACCTCTCTTCTTATTTAAAAATAAAATCATTTATGAGCTTTAGTATTTTTATAGTTTGTCTACTTTTTATAAATGAGGAAAGCCTTAATTTACTCTTTTCCCAGATAAATATAATTCTAAATCATGGGTTGTATTAAGATTCATGAACATATCCCAATTAGGACTATACCTCAAAGCAATTTCTTCCTCTACATAATAGAAATTTAGCTTTCTTACTAAGGAATGTATAGACCGTTTATCATTAAATAAGTGTTCCTCTATTTTGGGAACTATATCTTTCGAATAGAAGCTATTAAATGGCTCTATCCAATTACCTTTTCTAGATAAACATCCATCACCTCCCACTTCATTAAGTTTATCTTTCATATATTGGATAAACTTTAAATTAATATTGGGCATATCGCAAGCTAGAAAATAAACATACTTACTTGATGCCTTCTTTAAAGCTGTATGAATTCCACTTAAAGGACCTTTCTCTTTAATTTCATCTTCAACAATCTTATGAGGAAAGTCCTTATAATACTCAGGCTTATTAGTGACCATTATTATTTCTTCGAATTGATTTTCCAACTTCCTAGTAATAATATCTACTAACTTTGTCTTATTAACTTCTAGAAATTGCTTGTCAAAACCCATTCTACTACTTTTACCCCCAGCTAATATTACTGCTGTTCCAAAGTTTTTCATCACTTTCCCCTCATTCTCTAGCACATTCAGTGGCTTTTCCAGTTAATATCTCTAATCCATGTTTTAGACTTCCAATTATATAATCTAATGATTCTCTAACAGCTTTAGGACTGCCAGGAAGATTTACTATTAATGTTTCATTTCTAATTCCCGATACTGCCCTAGATAACATTGCTCTAGGTGTTATTTGAAGACTATAATATCTTATTGCCTCACTTATTCCTGGTGCAAGTCTATGAACTATTTCCCTTGTAGCCTCAGGGGTAACATCTCTTTTACTAAATCCTGTTCCTCCAGTTGTTAGTATTAAATCTACTTTTAAATTATCACTCATGTTAATCATTTCTTCTGATAACATCTTTTTATCATCAGGCAAAATGATTTTCTTGATAACCTTATAGTTATTCTTTCTTAGGATTTCTTCTATTACTTCGCCACTTTTGTCCTCTCTTTCATTCTTATATCCTTTATCACTTGCTGTAATTATTCCAACATTAAACATGACAATCCTCCTAAGACCTATAATATTTTTTCTATCCTTACTGCAGTCACCTTAAGCTCTGGAATCTTTGCTATAGGGTCAAGCTCAGTACCAGTTAGTACATTGGCAGCTCCATCAGCATAATGGAAGGGAATAAATACAGTGTCTTCTCCAATTATATCTGTGATTTTTGCCATCGTTGTTATAGTACCTCGTCTAGATGTAACTTTAACTTTTTCTCCGTCTTCTATATTTAACCTATTGGCTGTAGCAGGATTAATCTCTATAAATGATACAGGTGCTTTTTTATTTAAACCTTCTACCCTTCCTGTCATAGACCTTGAATGATAGTGATATAATACTCTTCCCGTAGTCATAATATAAGGATATTCAGAGTCTACACTCTCAACACTTCCCACATATTCTTGAGGCATAAATAACCCTTTACCCCTTGCAAAAACACCTTTATGAAGGTATTTTGTACCTGGATGACTCTTAGATGGACATGGCCATTGCAATCCTATTTTAGAAATTCTATCATAGCTGATTCCACCATACTGAGGTGTAACAGACGCAATTTCATCCATTATTTCTGATGGTGATGAATATTTTTTATCATAGCCTAGTCGATTCATTATATCCATTAATATTACCCAATCAGGCTTTGCTTCTCCTGGAGCTTCTACAGCTTTTCTAACTCTTTGTATTCTTCTTTCACTATTGGTAAAAGTACCTTCTTTTTCTGCAAAGGAAGCTGCTGGCAATACAACATCAGCTCTTTCAGCAGTTTCAGTTAAAAATATATCCTGTACTACTAAGAAATCTACATTATCTAATGCCTTTTTTACATGGTTTATATCAGGATCTGATATCATTGGATTTTCTCCCATGATATATAAGAAGTTAACACTACCTTCCTCTGCTCCATGTATGACCTCAGGTATAGTTAAACCTACTTTAGGAGACAATTTAGTATTCCAAGTCTTTTCAAATTTTTCTTGAATCTCTGGTTTAAATACCTTTTGATATCCAGGATAATCAGCTGGAAGCCCACCCATATCACATGCGCCTTGAACATTATTCTGACCTCTTAATGGGTTCACTCCTGCTGACTCTTTACCAATATTCCCACAAAGTAATGCAAGATTTGAGACAGCCATAACTCCATGGGTTCCTTTTTTATGTTGTGTTATTCCCATTGCATAGTAAATTCCAGACTTATCACCCTTTGCATATATTCTCGCAGCTTTTCTTATGTCTTCTGGGTCTATTTCACAAATCTCTCCTATCTTCTCTGGAGTGTATGCCTTTACTAATTTTACTAGTTCCTCATAGTCCTCAGTTCTTTCTGCTATATACTTCTTATCTTCTAATCCTTCTTCAATTATTACATTCATCATGCTATTTAATAAAGCAATATTTGTTCCAGGCTTTATTTGAAGAAACACATCAGAGTCATTAGCTAGATCTATTTTTCTAGGATCAGCTACTATTAATTTAGCTCCTTGTGCCTTTGCTTGCTTCATCTGTGCCCCAATTACAGGGTGATTCTCTGTAGTGTTTGATCCTATTACAAAGATTACGTCTGCATCTTTTACTTCTGCAATACTGTTTGTCATAGCTCCACTTCCTAATGTAGTTGCAAGACCTGCAACTGTAGAGCTATGTCAGAGTCGAGCACAGTGATCGACACTGTTAGTTCCTATTCCTGCTCTAAATAATTTTTGAAATAAATAATTCTCTTCATTTGTACATCTTGCAGAAGTAAATCCTGCAAATACTTCAGAACCTTTTTCTGATTTTATATTATTAACTTTTTCTACTATTAATCCATATGCTTCTTCCCAACTTGATTCAACAAATTGCCCATCCTTCTTAATAAGGGGCTTATTTAGCCTATCTGGATGATTAATGAAATTAAATCCAAATTTACCTTTAACACAAAGTAGTCCATTATTTGAAGGACCGTTTGCTGGTTGTACACCAACGACCTTGTTATCTTTTACTAGTAGATCCATCTGACATCCAACTCCACAATAGGAGCAAGTTGTTCTTACTTTTTTTGTCTCCCATAGTCTAAACTTCTCCTTAGATTTGGGCATTAATGCACCTACTGGACAGACTGACACACAATTTCCGCACGATACGCATACTGAATTATCTATGCCAATTTCAAATGGTGTAGATACATGGGTATTGAATCCTCTTTCACTAAAGCCTATAGCATTTGTATGTTGTAACTCTGAACATACCCTTACACACTTTCCACAGTTTATACATTTATTTTGGTTATTATAAAAGAATGGACTACTATCATCTATTTCATAATTTTTTCTCTTTCCTTCAAATGTTGTTTCCTTAACATCATATTTATAGCAATACTCCTGTAACTTACACTCTCCTGACTTCTCACATGTTAAGCAATCATTTGGATGATTCGCCCATAATAAATCTAAGATATCCTTCCTAGCCTGAATGACTCTTTCACTATGGGTTTTTATTTCCATTCCATCTGCAACTTTTAAAGAACAGGATGTTTGTAGATTTCTAGCTCCCTCTACTTCTACTACACACATTCTACAGGCCGCATGGGACTCCAATCTTTCATCATAGCATAATGTGGGGATATCTATCCCCATTTTTTTTGCCGCTTGAAGTATTGTAAAGTCATTAGGTACTTCTACTCTTTCATCATTTATTTTAATTATAACTGTATCCATACTTATCCCCCTTTACTTCAGAATTATTGCATCAAATGGGCATGCTTCCATACAGGCCCCACACTTAATACATAATTTATTATTAATAGAATGTATTTCTTTGACTTTTCCAGTTATACAACTGCTTGGACATACTCTAGCACATTTTGTACATCCTTTACACTTATCTGTTATAAAGTAATCTAATAAAGCCTTACACTGACCTGCTGGACAGGTCTTATCAATCACATGGGCCTCATATTCATGCCTGAAGTACTTTAGGGTTGATAAAACGGGATTCGGTGCAGTTTGACCAAGTCCACATAATGAAGTATCTTTTATTGTTTTAGCTAACCTTTCTAATTTATCAATATCTTCAACTTCACCTTTTCCTTCTGTAATCCTCTCTAATATTTCTAGCATTCGTTGAGTACCTTCTCTGCATGGATTACATTTCCCACAGGATTCTTCTACTGTGAAGTCTAGAAAAAATCTAGCGATATCTACCATGCAATTATCTTCATCCATAACTATCATTCCACCAGATCCCATCATTGAGCCCAAGGCTACTAATGAATCAAAATCTATTGGAGTATCTAAATGATCTGCAGTAATACATCCACCAGATGGTCCCCCAGTTTGAACTGCTTTGAACTCTTTACCATTTGGTATTCCTCCACCTATATCATAAATTACTTTTCTAAGGGGTGTCCCCATTGGAATCTCAACTAATCCTGTGTTTTCAATTTTTCCACCTAATGCAAAAACCTTAGTTCCTGAAGATTTTTCTGTACCAATACTTTTAAACCAATCTACACCCTTTAGCATTATCTGTGGTATGTTGGCATAGGTTTCAACATTATTAATTAATGATGGTTTCTGCCATAATCCTTTATTTGCTGGAAAAGGAGGCTTATTTCTAGGCATTCCCCTTTCTCCTTCAATAGATGCAATTAATGCTGTCTCTTCTCCACAAACAAATGCCCCAGCACCAAGTCTTATTTCCATATCAAAATCAAAGCCTGTCCCTAATATATTCTTGCCTAATAATCCCTTTTCTCTAGCTTGATTTATCGCTATTTGTAATCTTTGGACAGCTATTGGATACTCGGCTCTCACATATACATACCCTTGGTTTGATCCTATAGCGTATCCAGCTAATGACATTGCTTCAATCACAGAATGTGGGTCTCCTTCTAGTATACTTCTATCCATAAAAGCTCCAGGGTCTCCTTCATCGGCATTACATAATACATACTTTTCATTTCCTGTAGCTTTAGCAGCAAAGTTCCATTTTAAACCAGTGGGAAACCCTGCTCCCCCTCTACCCCTTAACCCTGATTCTGTTACAACTTTTATAACTTCTTCAGGTGACATTTCTGTAAGTGCCTTTGCTAGTCCCATATAGCCATCGAATGCAATATATTCATATATATCCTCTGGACTAATCACACCACAATTCTTTAAGGCAATTCTCTCTTGCTTTTTATAAAAGTCTACTTCATATATTGATTTTATTGCTTCTTCGCTAATTGCTCCTTTATATAATAATCTCTTAACAACTACACCTTTAAGTAGATGTTCTTCTACTATTTCCTCTACATCCTCTAGTTTTATCTGACTATAAAAAGAACCTTCTGGATAAACAATTACTATTGGACCTGCTTCACATAATCCAAAGCACCCCGTTCTTACTACCTTAACTTCTTTATCCAGATCCTTCTTCTGTATAAGATTTTGAAATTCCTTTTGTAACTTATCGGACTTTGAGGAGGTACATCCCGTACCTCCACATATTAGTACATGTGATCTATAGATATTCATTCCGTTTACCCTCCCCCATATTCCTACTGTAATTATTACTATATTTTATCCTTTGAAAAAAATATTTGTATATTTGAAAAAATGGCATATTTACAAATTAATTATATTTTTGCAAGATTTCATCAGCACTACGACTTATTCAGTCACTTTTTCCTTAAATCAAATAGTAAAGTGACTGAATACTGGAGTCACGAGTATATAATCTTGCATAAAATTTCAATATGAAATTTCATCATTTATTGATTTGAGCCGATTGTATACTCTTGTACTATCTTCCCATTGATAATATGTTCTTCCATGACTTGCTTAGCTTTTTCTAGAGTCATATGTACATAAGTTACCTTTTCTTCCCCAGGTTTATATACTTCAAAAACAGGCTCTAAGTTGCATGCTCCTATACATCCTGTTTGAGTTACAGTAACATCTTTCAAATCTCTTTTATTTACTTCATCCAATAAGGACATTAAAATAGACCTAGCTCCAGCAGCTATACCACAGGTATCCATTGACACTACTATTCTAGTTCCTTCTTCACGATCTTTCCTCAAATTAATTCTTTTAAGTGATTCTTCTTTTACCTTTCTTAATTCTTCTATTGATTTCATTTATACACCCCATTTTTGTATAATTATTATAAACATATATCTAAAAATCCCACTATATTTTCTTTAGTTTTTATATTTAATTATTATTATATTCAAATACTATTTATTCTTAAATGAGGAAATGGACATCTCTTTTCATTAACGTGGGCTTCATACTCATGTCTAAAGTGCTTCAACGTTGATAATACTGGATTTGGAGCTGTCTGACCAAGTCCACATAATGAAGATACCTTAATGTTTTCTGCTAATCTTTCTAATCTATCTAAATCTTCTGGTTCGCCTTTACCACTAGTTATTTTCTCTAAAATTTCAAGCATTCTTTTAGTACCAATTCTACATGGAGGACATTTACCACATGACTCTTCAACTGTGAAATCTAAGAAGAACCTTGCAATATCAACCATACAGTCATCTTCATCCATAACAATCATTCCACCAGATCCCATCATTGAACCTATAGAAGTTAAGGAATCAAAATCTATTGGTGTATCTAATGACTCAGATGTAATACATCCTCCTGATGGACCACCTGTTTGAACGGCTTTAAACTTCTTGCCATTTGGAATTCCACCACCTACTTCATATATTACTTCTCTTAAAGTAGTTCCCATTGGAATTTCTATTAGTCCTGTATTGTTTATCTTACCACCTAGTGCAAACACCTTAGTTCCTGGAGATTTTTCAGTTCCCATCTCTTTAAACCAATCTGCACCGTGTAATATTATTTGCGCTACATTTGCATAAGTCTCAACATTATTTATTAATGTTGGTTTTTGCCATAATCCTTTATTAGCTGGATAAGGAGGTTTATTTCTTGGCATTCCTCTTTCACCTTCGATAGATGCGATTAATGCTGTTTCTTCTCCACAAACAAATGCTCCGGCTCCAAGTCTAATTTCCATATCAAAGTCAAAATCTGATCCAAATATGTTTTTACCTAATAATCCCTTTTCTCTTGCTTGGTTTATAGCAATTTGAAGTCTCTCTACTGCTATTGGATACTCAGCTCTTATATATACATATCCTTGATTTGATCCAATTGCATATCCTGCTAATGCCATTGCTTCAATCACTGAGTGTGGATCTCCTTCCAGGATACTTCTGTCCATGAATGCACCAGGGTCTCCCTCATCAGCATTACATAGTACATATTTTTGATTCCCTTCTGCTTTTGCAGTAAATCCCCACTTTAATCCTGTTGGGAATCCACCACCACCTCTTCCTCTTAGTCCAGAATCTTTAACTGTTTCTATTACTTCTTCTGGAGTCATTTCAGTTAAGGCTTTACCTAATGCTAGATAACCATCTAAAGCTATATATTCATCTATGTCCTCTGGGTTAATAACACCACAGTTCTTAAGTGCGATTCTTTTTTGTTTTTTATAGAAGTCTACTTCATCAACTGATTTCACGATGTCTTCAACTATTGCATCTTTAAATAATAATCTCTTAACAATTCTTCCCTTTAGTAAGTGCTCTTCAATTATTTCTTCTACATCATCTATTTTAACTTGACTATAGAAGGAACCCTCTGGGTAAACTATTATAATTGGACCTGCTTCACATAAACCAAAACATCCAGTCCTTACTACTTTAACTTCTTTATCTAATTCCTTCTCTACTAATAGCTTCTCAAATTTTTCTTGTAATTTATCTGACTTAGACGAAGTACACCCCGTACCTCCACATATTAATACATGCGATCTATAGATATTCATTTCACTTACCCTCCTTTACATTCTAAGGCATTAATTATAATTTTTCTCTCTAAAAATTTTATCTATATATTTATTCTGCTGCACCTATTGTATATTCTGTAACTACATTTCCATTTACAATATGCTCTGCCATAACTTTTCTAGCTTTTTCAGGTGTCATATTAACGTAAGTTACTTTCTCTTCCCCAGGCTTGTACACCTCGAATATCGGCTCTAATCTACATACTCCAATACATCCTGTCTGAGTTACTTGAACATCTCCTAGATTTCTTTTATCTGCTTCTTCTAATAAGGACATAAGAACTGGTCTTGCTCCTGCAGATATTCCACATGTAGCCATACCTACTACTATTCTTGTTCCTTCGCCTCTGTCTTTTCTTAGATTTATTTTTTTAAGAGATTCTTCTCTAATTTTCTTTAATTCTTCTAAGGATTTCATTATTACACCTCCAAGAATAAAATACTTTTATTTTTTATTTATTCCATCACAAATTTTAGTCTTTAATAAATTATTTCTAACATTGTTTTCTTCATTTCCAGTTTATATATTTAACTTAAATATTAATATTAATTAATCCATGTATTTCTTTAATATCTTAGGAATTTCATCTGATTTTAATTTACCATATACATCTTCATTAACTGTCATAACTGGTGCCAATCCACAGGCTCCTATACATCTTGTTGCTTGTAACGAGAATTTACCATCAGCTGTTGTTCCATCTACTTCTAAGTTCAGTTCTTTCTTAACTTTATCAACTAAAGATTGTGATCCTTTTACATAGCAAGCAGTACCTAAACATACTCCTATTTGATATTTCCCCTTTGGTATTAGTGAGAACTGCGAATAAAATGTTGCTACTCCATAGATTTCAGCAAGTGGAACGTTTAATTCTTCAGAAATAATTGATTGAACCTCTATTGGTAAATATCCAAATATTTTTTGTGCTCTGTGTAGTACAGGCATTAGAGAACCTTTTTTACTTCTATTCTCTTCAATTACTTCTTTAAGTGTTTCAATTTTTTCTTTGTTTTCTTCCCAATCGAACTTAAATCCCATTAATAACCCTCCTTTAGACCTTTCATATTGTCATTTTTTTAACGCTTATAATGTCTATTGTTTTAACTTTTCTTGCTTAAATTATATATTAATTGTTTAAAATATGTCAATCTTATTTGAAACTATTACAAAAACTTCAAACCATTTGCTAAATTGTGTAAATTTCAAGGCTAAAACTAATCATGTTTAAAGTAGATTTTTCTATTTTATATTTATTTATATAGTTTTTTTCTATATAAAATTTTAAAAACCTATATAAATAATAGATTTTCCCGCTTTCTTTGTTAAAATATTGTCCTTTGTATAAATTAACATCATAATTATTTATTCGAACTAATTAAATAGATAACATAGATAACCCCCTTTTTAATAAGCATTAATTTTCTAGTATTGGAATTACTTTCTTTTAGAAACAAAAAAAGTCTTGCAAACTCATTAAATTTGGTAGCAAAACTTTTGTGTCATTGGATTGTCTATAATTATTAAATTATTGTTCTTTTCTTATTTTGTTAATTTATTAACTAAGAAAAGTCTATATTTATTATATAGTGCTAAACAATATATGTCAACAAATTTTGTACTATTTTTGTTAATTTAATATTAAAATAACTATATTTTTATTGATATATAAGAATGTACGATTTTTAACGAATGTTTACAAAAACGTCCTTACACTTAAAAGTATCATTAAACTTATCCTAAGCAATTTTAGGAACCCCTTGCTGTCAATCTTAATAAGTATTTTGAGTTATTACCTTTAAATAAAAAGAAAAAGAGCTTGACTAATATCTCAATTAATCAAACTCGTACTATATAATAATAGAACCCCGCACTTCATTTTTAAGGTACGTTTTATAGTACCTAGGCTAGTAATCACTAGCTATCTTTCTAACTAATTGTAATAGAAACTAAGCATTAAGCCATAAAATTTCAATTTATAATGAAATTCTTATTTAAATATTGATAACTCCTTCTATTACAATAGAAGCCTTTCCACCCACTTTAATGATTTTATCAGAATTTCTCTCTTCAAATTCACAGTCAATTATACTAGGACGTCCTAAAGAATATCCTTGATAAACTCTAATCTTGTTTTCTTTCAATATATTATTTCTTTTAAGATAATAAAGCAAAGCGCCATTTGCAGTACCAGTTGCAGCTTCTTCATTAATTCCTACCAATGGAGCAAAGTTTCTGCACCAAATTTTCGACTCATCTTCTATTGCAAAAACATGAATACCTATAGACTCATTATCTCTAGACAATTTTGAAACCTTATCATAATTAATATTTAAATTCATTAATATTTCCTTATTTTTAACTGGTATCATTATGTCAGCTAGACCTGTAGATATGATTTGGCAATCTAAGTCGTTATTTTCTATCCCTAATTGTTCTCTACTGATATTTAGAGATTCACATATAGAATTAATATCTTCTATTGCACCTAAAAACCTAGGTTTATCTTGATGCATTAAAATACTTTCTACTGCACCACCACTATAATAAATCTCTACTGGTAACTTACCTAATTTTGTGTTCTGATATACTTTTACTACTCCATTTTCTATTCCTTCAATATAGCCTTTATATGCTAAAGTGTAAAAGGTAGCAATAGTAGCATGTCCACATAAATCAACTTCACATTTTGGTGTAAAAAACCTAATATCAAAGTTCATAGGATCTTTAGCAATAACAAAAGCTGTTTCAGAAAGATTCATTTCCATAGCAATATTCTGCATATCATTTTCAGAAAGTCCTCTGGCATCAGGAACAACACCAGCAGGATTTCCCCCAAAAGGCTTGTCCGTAAATGCATCTACTTGATATATAATCACATCCATTCATTTCTCTCTCCTTTTTTATGAAAATAAGGGATGGTAATTTGTTATATATTCATTTATATTATATCAAAAGACTAAAAAATTCCATATGGTATTTATTGTATTATTATATATTCTATTATCCGTTGTATAGATTATAGTGATATATCTTATAATGTTTCACGTGAAACATTTATCTAGTATAACTAAAAATCATATTACTTATTATCAAGTTCTTGCCTAAGGGCTAACATACTTTCCATCATTGTTGGAAATCCTGCTGTGGGAGCAGTTAACAAAATTGCATGCTCTATTTCTTCTCTAGTACATCCACTTTTAAACGCTTTTCTTATATGAGTTTTTATTGAGTAATGATGTTGACAAGAGGCAGATATAGCAACTTTTATTAACCATCTTATCTTTTCTTCCAAAGGACCTCCATCATAATGCACTTTTTTCCCATAATTCTCATATGCAGTATAGACATCCTCGTATTTGCTCATAAAATACTTGAGGTTTTCTTCGATAGTATCCATATATAAACTCCTTTTTATATTCTCACTTTTATAATATATATCCGTTTTTTTTAACTAATAACAATAAATTCTGATGCTATAAAATCAAATACTAATGTATCAATATAGTTTTTTTTCACTTAAGCTTAAATTAATTAATAAGTATTTATCAATTACTGAAACTTTAGATATCCATACAACTGGAGAAATTAAACACTAGATAAACACCTTATTTTTTCAATTGATTCATGATCCATTGAGTATTCCATATAGTAATAATAAATCCACATATATTTAGAACAAAAGAATTAATTCCACTCCAATTGATATGTTCAAAGTATCCTAACCATATCATTAAAAATTCAATTGCTAAAAAAATCAAAGTCATAAAAACAATATACGGTAATTGCCAAAAAACTTTTTTAGGATAAAAATGAAAAAGAATAATTCCTGCTGGGAATCCACTTAGCCAATAAAATAATGGTATGTGCCATATAATCCATTTCATATTTATATATTCAAAAGCTCCAAGATTAATAAATGTATTATCAATTATTAGTAAAATAATTAGAGATATTAGACCACAAAACCAAGTCCTTTTAATTTTTTTTAGAGGAACAAGTAGAAACATTGCTGAATATACAATAAAGGCAAAAATTAACCATACCAAAGTAACATCTCCCTAAATATTATTTAAAATTTAATTATATTATCTCTCACTATGAGATAAATTATTATTCGAGAAAGTTGTATATTGGCAAAATCTAATATGTTTTTACAAGCTCTCATCCTAGGTGAAGCCTATTTAGTCATTTGTTCCTTAAATTAAATAGTAGAGTAGCTGAATAGCGAAGTCGCAGAAATATAATCTTGCATAAAATTTAAATATGCAAATTCTTTATTTTAAAAAAATTGTATATTTAAATTTTACTCAAGAATAGATTGCAACGTATCTAATAAAAAACAAATTTAAAATGTTACAATTTATGAAAACCATTAGAAAAATATCGGATTTTTTATTATAAAACCTTATTATTCATGAAAAATTTCATTGATAAATCTACAAGAAATTTTAACTGAATTACTACTTGTTAGATTATTATTGGACTATAATTTTCATAAAGTAAATAGAAGAAAAGTTAATATTTAAAAATCTCATAATTAGCATTTTCTTTAAAATACATTAATTATATAACTATAATTATATCTAATATAATAAATCAGTAATATTATTACTGATAAAAAAAACTAATGTTTCACGTGAAACATTAGTTTATTGATAAAACATCTAATATTCTATCCAAATCTTCTTCAGAATAATACTCTATTTCTATCTTGCTCTTCTTTCTACCTTTAACTATTTTTACTTTTGTTCCTAAAGTTTTTCTCAGTGACTCCTCTATTCCCGAAATAATTGGGTCATCTACACTATTATCTTTTTTGTTTTTATTTTTTTTATTTTCACTTAAATTCTTGACTAATTTTTCAGTCTCCCTGACACTCAAAGATTTTTCAATAATAGACTTAGCTAGCTTATATTGGACTTCTTTATTTTCCACTGCTAGCAAGGTTCTTCCATGGCCACTTGTGATTTCACCTTTCATAATTAAACCTATAACTCTTTTATCCAAATTCAATAATCGAAGTAAGTTTGTTATGTATGATCTACTCTTTCCAACTATCTCAGATATCTTTTCTTGAGTTAACTCGTGTTTCTCCACTAGAGACTTATATGCTAAAGCTTCTTCAATAGGATTTAAATTTTCCCTCTGTATATTCTCAATCAAAGCTATTTTAGTAGAATCTAGCTGCTCTATCTCTCTAATTATACAAGGTATTCTTTTTAGTCCAGCTTGCTTTGATGCTCGCCATCTTCTCTCACCAGCTATCAATTCATAGCCTTCTTCTTTCTTTCGAACAATTATTGGTTGAATAACTCCATGTATTTTAATTGATTCTGCTAATTCATTTAGTTTTACAGAATTGAATTCTCGTCTAGGCTGTTCTTTATTTGGTTCAATAAAAGTGATATCAATTTCTTCAATACTAGCTTTATTATCAATGTTATCATTGTTTATAGGTTGATCTGGGATTAAAGCCGATAGACCTTTTCCTAAACCTGTCCTTTTTTTAGCCATCTAAATCACTCCCTCTGCACAATCAATAAATTCTTCAGCTAATTCCATATAAGCTTGTGCTCCCTTTGAGTTAGAGTCATAATCTATTATTGGTATTCCAAAGCTGGGAGCTTCAGCTAATCTAACATTTCTAGGTATTATAGTCGCATATACCTTTCCTTTAAAGTAATTCTTTACTTCATCAACTACTTGAATCGAGAGATTAGTTCGACCATCAAACATACTCAATACCACACCTTCAATTTCTATAGCTGGATTCAAGCTCTTCTTAACTAATCTAATAGTATCTATCAAGGCACTAACACCTTCAAGAGCATAATATTCACATTGAATAGGAATTAACACACTATCAGCAGCAACTAAAGAATTAATAGTTAATAGCCCTAAAGATGGTGGGCAGTCAATAAAAATATAATCATAATTTCCTTTAATAGCTTGTACAGATTCCTTCAAAGAAGATTCTCTATTTTCGCTCTTAGTAAGCTCAATCTCAGCTCCTGCTAAATTCATATTTGATGGAATTAGGTCTAAATTTTCAATATTAGTTTCAATAATAGTCTCTCTTATATCAATCTTATCAACTAAAGCATCGTATATAGAAAGCTCAACTTCATTTTTATTTATACCTAAACCACTTGTTGTATTCCCTTGTGGGTCAATGTCAATTACTAATATTTTTTTATTCATCTTTGCTAAGCAAGCACTCAAATTAACATTTGTAGTTGTCTTTCCTACACCACCTTTTTGATTAAAAACAGCAACAAGTTTCCCCATTCTTTCACCTCACTTTTTTTATTATAATACTCTTTAAATATGATCTAATAGTGTCTATTGTCAATAAATTTTATCTATCTATAACATGAATTATTATATTTCTTAAGCAATACTCATTTATAAAATATCTATATCTATTTATAAAAATTATTATAGGTTTGTCCAAATTAGCACTAAATTTTTCAAATCACTCTATTAAGTATTGAATAGGATTATTATTTAAAGATATGATTGCTAAAAAGACTGCTTAGATAAGATAAACCACGGGAAGATTACTCAAAATAAATATTCTAGTAATTCATAAAAATAATTTAAAGAAATTGCATAATTAATTTCTTACATTCAGTTAAAATTGAATCTAAACGGATCCTAATAAAACCATTCTTACATCTAAATATTCAATACATACGGCTAAATTCACAAATATCTAGATACTATTAATTAATATCAATATGCAATTACATTAACTATTAAATATTTATGTTTCCGATTATATATTATAACACATAAACATTATTTTTTATGAAAAATATAAAAAATATTACCATAAAAAAATAATAATTTAATAAAAACAGTGTATTTCTATATAAAATTATATGCTCCCCTTTTAGTAATCAGCTCTAATAAAAAAACTAAAAGGTGGAGCATATTAAAATTAACTATTTAATTCATATTATAATAGCATTACTTATTCCAGATTTCTTTAGCTTCTGGAAATAAATCTAAAGCCCTATCTAGAACTTCAAACTTCATGCCAAGAAAAACACCATAATTCACTATGGGAATATTTCCTTCTTTAGCTTTATTTATTCTACTTAACATTTGTTTTCTATTTATCATACACCCTCCACAATGAACTATCATGCTATACTTAGATAGATCATTTGGAATTGTAGTACCTGAACTCCATTCGAAATTCAGTTTATTATTAGATAATTCCTGTAAAAATCTAGGTATTTTATCTCTACCTATATCTCCTTTTTGACGATGATGAGTACAAGACTCACTAATCAATACTAAATCATTTTCCTCCAATGACTTAACAGCTTTAGCTCCTCTTACCAGTTCATTTAATTCTCCTTTATATCTAGCATATAAAATTGAATAACTTGTTAGATATATATCGTTAGGAACAATATCTCTAATTTTACCAAAGGCTTGTGAATCAGTTACAACTATTTTAATTTTATCTCTAAACATCTTAATAGTTTCTTCTAATTCTGTATCTTGAACTACTATATTTATACCATTATGATCTAATACATCTCTAATAGTCTGAACTTGCGGTAATATTAATCTTCCTTTAGGAGCTGCATCATCTATAGGAACAACATGTAAGATTACATCAAATCTATTAATTAAATCTCCAATAATTGCCGGCTCTTCAAAATCAATATTTTCTGCCTTTTTTGCAATTTTATTCTTTAACTCTGTTATTCCTTCACCAGTCTTTGCACTAACGGGTATGAAATTAATATTTAGAGTACTATTATATTTGTCTATTTCATTTTCAGTAAGATCAATTTTATTAATGACACCTATTAATGGAATGCCTTTCTTATCTATTATCTTTATTATTTCTTCTTCGAATCCTAGATTTTCTGCATGTACATCTATTAGTAATATAGCTAAATCAGTTTTATCTAAAACAGTCAATGTCTTCTTTACTCTTAATTCTCCTAATTCACCTTCATCATCAATACCGGCTGTATCAATTAATACCACCGGACCTAAAGGTAATATTTCCATTGATTTATATACTGGGTCCGTTGTAGTGCCCTTCGTTTCACTTACCAATGCTATATCTTGATTAGTTATGGCATTTATTAAACTTGACTTTCCTGCATTTCTTCTCCCAAATATAGCAATATGGGGCCTGTTAGCTCTAGGTGTATTATTCATAAACTCACCCCTTAATTTATTAGTTTATCATCTATTCTATAGCCTAATTGCTTAATATATTCATAATTTAAATATTTAGGTAGCTTTCTACCTGCTTCTTCGGTGGATTTTATGGCAAAGCTTAAATCTACCATATTCTTTTTAGAATAAATTTGATAATTCTCCCTCAAATGTTGAGGAGTGCTTATCAACATAATAGTATTGGCTCCTGCCTTAAGAGCAAGTGTTTGTCCATCTGGGTGTAGTGAAGCAATGGCTGTAGTTGCAGGTAAAAATACATGCTGACAGATTATTCTTGTAATAGCAACAACTTTCAAGGTTAAATCTAAATCTCCCTTTTTTTCTTCAGCATATGGAGTCCCTTTTGCTGGTAGAAAAGGTCCAAAACCTATCATATGAACACCAAAATCCCTCTGAAAAATAATGTCTTCTGATATTTCATCCATAGTTTGACTTGGAAGACCTATCATACCTCCAGACCCTAATCTAATTCCTGCATTCTTAATAAAACCATGATGACTCACCCTATCGTCATAGCTATCATCAGGATGAATTTTATTAAATAACCTTTCATTGGCAGTCTCAATTTTTAATAGATAATTATTAACACCAGCTTCACTAAATAATTTATATTCTTCTTCTTTTCTTTCTCCTATACTTAAAGTAATACCCATCTTATATCTATCTTTAATTTCCTTAACAATTGATAAAATCATATCAGTTGTATAATATGGATCTTCTCCTGATTGCAATATAACTGTTTTAATTCCTATTTTATATAATTTATCAACTTCCTGTAATATTTCTTCCTCACTCATTCTATATCTGTGAGTTGAATTATCTCTTCTCACACCACAATAATTACAATTTTTCCCACAATAATTAGAAAATTCAATGGCTGCTCTTAATTCTATTCTATCTCCCACACATTCTTTTCTTATAATATCAGCCATTTTTATTAATGCCTTATACTCACTTTTATTATTAATCCCCAATAAAAACTTTACTTCCTCTTTTTGCAACTCTATATTTGCTTCTACTTTTTTAACAATTTTTCTAAACCTATCAGATATCTTGAACTCATATATTTCAGTTAAATCATATTTATATTTATGTTCAAGTGAATAAATTCCTTGATATGATATTCTATTCTCTTTTACTATATCTTCAACTTTCTTTTCAAATTTCTTATCAAATTTTATAGCTGTGGTACATACTCCACCAAATCCCTTAGGAGTTGGTATTAACTCATTTAAAATAGATTCTTTATCTAATAACTCCTTACTAAAAAGCATCTGTGCCTTTGAAGAACACACTAAAATATAGGGCTGGCTAATATTTGTATGCACAAACTTATCTAATAACGACATCTGTTATCACTTCCTAAAAATATAAGTCTCTTTCTCCGTCTTGTATTCTATCCAACCTATTATATACTTCTTCTTTTACTTTCTCATTATCTATTTCTTTTAAAAGGGTTTCTATAACTTTTTTTGCATTTTCACTTGAATCTGAGCTTGCATAATCTTCTATATATTCCTGCAATGTCATAAGAGCATTTGCTCTACATATACTTTTCATTTTTCCATCTTTAACTAGCTTCATAAATTGCTCTCCAGTTCTACCTACCCTATAACAAGCAGTACAGAAGCTTGGTATATAGCCAGATTCACTAATGCAATTTACAATCTCATCTAATTTTCTTTCATCACTTGTATAGAATTGATCTGCTTCTTCTTTCTTTTTATCCTTATATCCGCCTGGACTTGTACTAGATCCTGCACTAAATTGTGAAACTCCTAAATCTAGTAGCTCATCTCTTAACTGCTTCGACTCTCTTGTTGATAGTATTATACCTGTATATGGAACAGCTAATCTTAAAACTGCAACCAATTTTTTAAACTCTTCATCAGTTAAAGGATATTCTACCTCTTCGATAGCAGAACCATGGGCAGGTCTTAATCTAGGAACTGATATAGTATGTGGCCCACATCCGTATTTACCTTCTAAATACTCAGCATGCTGTAAAAGAGCGAGGGTATCAAACTTATAATCATATAACCCATATAATACACCCATTCCTAGATCATCGATACCTGCTTCCATACATCTATCCATAACCGTAACCCTATAATCATAGTCTGATTTTAGACCCTGTGGGTGCATCCTTTTATAAGTTTCTCTATGATATGTTTCCTGGAAACATTGATACGTACCAATACCAGCCTCTTTTAACTTTTTAAAATCTTCTACTTCCATTGGAGCCGCATTAATATTAAGTCTTCTCATATCACTATTATTATATATTTCATTTATTGCTTCAACTATATAGTCTACGTTTGATTCTACGGGATGTTCTCCAGCCACTAATAATAAACGTTTCTGTCCTTGCTCCTCTAGGGCTTTTGACTCCTCTACTATCTCATCAATTGATAGAGTCTTTCTAATTAATCCTTTATTAGCAACTCTAAAACCACAATACAAGCAATTATTAACACATTTATTCGTTAGGTATAAAGGTGCAAATAGCACTACTCTCTTACCATAAATTCTTTGCTTCAATTCTTTAGCTGCGTGGAATATTTCGTTTATTTGATCTTTATCTTCAGCGTTAAGTAAAACTGAAGTTTCATATAAAGATAATCCAAAACCATCTTTACTTTTTTCAATTATTTCTTCTATTTCATCTATATCTGCTTTTCTAGCCTCATCTAAAATGTCAAATATTTCTTTTTCATTAATAATCATGTTCTATCTCTCCTTTATAATATAGGATAACATAATTTTATACCTTTGTTAACAAAATAACAATAGATAATATTTTACTATTTGTTAACGATTTTATTTATTTTATATTTTGTAACTATATTATTAAACAAAAAATGTAAATTACTAATTCATTTTAAAACAATAAAACTTAGTACAATAGCTTTATTATGTCACTATCATACTAAGTTTAATTATCAAATACATATCTATATTTATCTTATCTAAATCTAATAACTCAATGTTATAAATTAATTTAACTATTAGATAAGTTACTTATATATTAAAACTAAATTTAAAATAATGAATGATATCATGATTGTTAATAATTAATCAAATTTATTTTCTACATAATAGACTTTCTATGTAAATCATGCAAATATCTTATCTTCCCCACCCTTAGATATTAAATAAAATATAAATTTTACTTCTTTGGAATTTTTACAGATACTTGTATAAAATCACCCATATCCTTTTGTTCATATTTTGCATCAATACCACTTTCTTTTATAGCAGTATAAGCATTTTTTATGGTATTAAGGTAAATTCTAAAGTTTATCATACTTTTTATGCTTTGCTTTCTTTGAGGCTCATCTTCCTTTGTAATATCTTCAAGCATATCTTTAATTAATTTTTCTGTTTTCTTAACTGTCAATTCATTATTTATTATCTTCTCCAAAATAGCCATTTGCAAATCTGCATCTGGTAATTTTAACAATGCTCTTGCATGTCTTTCAGATAAATTATTCTCTATCAAAAGTTTTTTAATCTCATCTGGTAATCTAAGTATTCTTAGCTTATTAGCAACTGTTGATTGATTCTTACCTATCTTTTTAGCAAGCTCATGTTGAGTAAAACCGTGATCATTGATTAAGTTACTATACCCTTCTGCCTCTTCAATAAAATTCAAATCCTCTCTTTGAAGATTTTCTATTATAGCTAATACAGCAGAATCTTGATCCCTCATATTAACAATAATAGTAGGTACTTCTTCTAAACTAGCCAATTTTGCTGCCCTCAATCTTCTTTCACCGGCAACTAACTCATAGCTTTCTTCTCCTATTTTTCTAACACTAATTGGCTGAATAATACCATAGGATTGTATAGATTGACTTAACTCCTCTAAAGCTCTTTTACTAAAGTTTTTTCTTGGTTGATAAGGATTGGGCTTTATCTTCTCAACCGGAATATACTTTACTTCTTCAGAAATATTATTCATAAAATCATTCCTCTCCGTAGGCTTGTCCCTAATATCTTTATTTATAATATTCTCTAAATAATCTTTCCTTCCTTCTAAATAGAGAAAAATATTTATACTTTCCTTTTACATTTGATGTCATTTTTCCTGTATTTACAATGGATTTTTCTTAGGTTTCCCAGGATTCCTAGGATATTTTGTCGGTGTTGTTTTAGTTTTCTTTATCACCAATAAAGTATGGGTTATATCAGTAAAAGGTAGCATAATATCAAACTTTTCTTCTAGTTTTCCTCCAAGCAAATCAAGAGCTTTTTTAGCATCTTCATATTCCTCATTTATTTCTGGACCTTTCATTGCAATAAAAACTCCCCCAACTTTAACAAAAGGTAAGCAATACTCAGCTAATATATTTAGTGAAGCTACTGCTCTAGAAACAACTACATCAAATTGTTCTCTATACTCTTCATCCTTACCAAAATCTTCAGCTCTTCCATGTATAGTCCGAATATTATCTAATTCTAATTCATTTATTACTTCATTTAAAAATTTTATTCTCTTATTTAAACTATCTAATAATACAACTTGACTATCATCATACAATATCTTAATAGGCAAACCAGGAAAGCCTCCTCCTGTGCCTATGTCAATAATTTTTTCATTTCCTTTAATGTAACCAGTCTTTAAGACTGTAATGCTATCTAGAAAATGCTTAATATCTATTTCTTTATCATCCTTAATGGCTGTAATATTTATTTTTTCATTCCACTCTTTAAGAAGCTGTTTATATTTTTCAAACTTGTTAAGCTGGTCTTCAGTAAACTCTAGCTCCAACTCTTTAATACCTTCGACAAAGGTTTCCATATTAATCATTATTTTCACCCCTATTTGCCATTCTTCTCTGCTGCTCTAGATAAACTAATAATACATTTATATCAGAAGGAGATACACCAGAAACCCTTGATGCTTGACCTACTGATTCTGGCTTCAATGCATCAAGCTTTTGTCTAGCTTCAAGCCTAAGTCCTTTTATATCACCATAATTAATATTCTTAGAAAGCTTTTTACTTTCTAACTTTTTAAACTGTTCTATCTGTCGCATTTGCTTTTGAATATAACCCTCATATTTAATTTGAATCTCTACCTGCATACTTATTTCTATAGACATATTAGGTCTATTCTCATCTAAATCATTTAGAGCATCATAAGTAATCTCTGGTCTTTTAATTAAGTCATAAAGAGAAGCAGGTTTTTTTAGAGGCGTACTTCCAATATCTTGTATAAAAATATTTATTTCTTCTGTAGGAGTAATTTTTACCTCTTTTAGTCTCTCTAATTCCACTTCTATAGCTTGTTTCTTGTGAATCATTTTATTGTATCTTTCTTCACTTGCTAATCCAACTCTATATCCTAACTCAGTCAATCTAAGGTCAGCATTATCCTGCCTTAAAGTTAACCTATACTCTGCTCTTGAAGTCATCATTCTATATGGTTCATTAGTACCTTTTGTAACAAGGTCATCTATTAATACTCCAATATAAGCTTGGGATCTATCTAATACTAATGGTTCCTTATTATCTACCTTTAAAGCAGCATTAATTCCCGCTATAATACCTTGGGCTGCAGCTTCCTCATACCCAGAAGTTCCATTAATTTGACCCGCAAAAAATAAATTTTCTACTTCCTTATACTCTAAAGTCCTCTTAAGCTTAGTAGGGTCGATACAGTCATACTCAATAGCATAGGCTTCCCTCATAATTTCTACATTTTCTAGTCCTTCAATTGTTCTAAGCATATTCAACTGAACTTCAGCTGGCAAGGTAGTACTCATTCCCTGAACATACATCTCCTTAGTATCTAAACCTTCTGGCTCAATGAATATTTGGTGTCTATTTTTATCGGCAAATCTAACTACTTTGTCTTCAATAGAAGGACAATACCTAGGACCTGCACTTTCCATTTGTCCAGTATACATAGGAGACCTATTAAGATTATCCATAATAATTTTATGAGTATCCAAATTGGTATACGTTAAATAACAAGGAACTTGATCCTTCTCTAATTCACCATTTAGAAAAGAAAAAGGTACTATTTCTTTATCTCCTGGCTGAATTTCCATTTTACTAAAGTCTATACTATCTTTATGAACTCTAGCAGGTGTACCAGTTTTAAACCTTCTAAACTTAAATCCTAGCTTTTCCAAAGGTTCAGTAAGTTGCATCGAAGGTGACAAACCATTTGGCCCTCCATAATAATTCACTTCACCAATATATATTTTCCCCCTTAGGTATGTTCCTGTAGAGAAAATTATAGCTTTTCCATTGAATCTAGCTCCAGTTCTTGTTATTACAGATACAGCTTTACCATCCTCGATTACTAAATCAACTACTTCACCTTGCTTTAATGTAAGATTGTCTTCACTCTCTAATAGCTGTTTCATATTTGATGAATATCTTTCCTTGTCTGCCTGAGCTCTTAATGAATGTACAGCCGGTCCTTTTGAAGTATTTAACATTCTACTCTGTATAAATGTTCTATCTATATTTTTTCCCATTTCTCCACCAAGGGCATCTATTTCCTTTACCAAATGTCCTTTACCAGTTCCTCCAATGGCTGGATTGCATGGCATAAGGGCAACTGAATCTATACTCATTGTTAGCATTAAAGTTTTCTTTCCCATTCTAGCAGGGGCCAAAGCAGCTTCACATCCTGAATGACCAGCTCCTACTACAATAACATCATAGTCTCCTCCGTAATATATGGCGGAACTTCCCATATAAATCCTCCTTCGTATTTTTAACTATTTACCAATACAAAAATCTTGAAAAATTTTATCTAATAGATCTTCACCAACAGTATCTCCAGTTATTTCACCTAAGTTTTCCCAGCAATTCTTCAAGTCAACTTCAATTAAATCATAGGGTAGCTCCATTTCTATTGCATTTAATCCGTCCTTAATATTTTCTAGTGCTTTTTGAAGCTGGTCCTTATGTCTAACATTTGTTACTATAGTTTCATCTTTAGATTTAATTTCTCCGCTAAAGAACATATCTTTTATTGTATCTTCTAAAACTTCAACTCCCGTTCCTGTTATCATAGAAGTATTTATTATCCTAACATTAGGTAATTGCTTCTTTATCTCTTCCTGAGAAACCTTATTAGGTAAATCAGTTTTATTTAATAGAGCTATGGCTTTATTGTTTTTAATTAAATCAATAATTTGCATATCTTCACTATTTAAATCATCAGAAATATCAAAAACTGCAATCACTAAATCAGCTTTACCTATTAAATTCTTTGCTTTATCTACACCTATTTTTTCTACTACGTCCTCTGTTTCTCTTATCCCAGCAGTATCAACTATCTTTAATGGTATTCCTTTAATATTTACATATTCTTCTATAATATCCCTTGTAGTACCTGGTATATCAGTTACTATGGCTCTACTTTCTTTTAAAACTCTATTCATTAATGATGATTTACCTACGTTAGGCTTACCTAAAATAACTGTTTTCAATCCTTCTCTAAGTATTTTTCCAGTATAAGCAGTATCCAATAATCTTTCTATACTATTGTAGATTTTAGTTCCATTCTCCTTTAATTGATTATATGTTGCATACTCTTCATCATGCTCTGGAAAATCTATAGAAGCTTCAATATGAGCAAGCATCTCCAAAAGATTTTGTCTTAGGTCATTTACCTCGGATGATAAGCTACCTTCCAATTGATTTAATGATACATCAAAACTAGTATCAGTTTTAGCACTTATTAAATCCATCACTGCTTCAGCTTGAGATAAGTCAATTCTACCATTTAAAAAAGCCCTCTTTGTAAATTCTCCTGCCTCTGCCATTCTAGCACCATTTTCTAAACAAATCTCTAAAATTCTTCTTACAGGAACTATTCCACCATGACAATTAATTTCTACAATATCTTCTCTTGTATATGTATGTGGTCCATTCATATAAACCAATAGAACTTCATCAATTATATCTCCATTTTTAGGATCGACTATATGCCCGTAATTTAATTTCCTTGACTCTGCCTCAACTAGTTTATTAGTTCTTTTTCCTTGAAATATCTTATCAGCTACACCTATGGAATTTTTACCGCTCAATCTAACTATTCCAATTCCAGCTTCGCCAGGTGCCGTTGCAATAGCAACAATAGTATCATTATCCAATTCTGTCACCTCTTTTCTTAAGTTTATTATTTATTTTTATATTATATTATTATACCAAAAAACTATTATTAACATAATATAAACCCAGTGTAAAAACTGGGTTTACTAAAATTTCCTTTTATTCTTATATTCAATAACAACTTTTCTGTATGGCTCTTCACCTTCACTATGAGTTTCAATATCATAGTCCTTTTGTAAAGTAGAATGAATTATTCTTCTCTCATAGGGATTCATAGGCTCTAGCTTTACTCTTCTTTTAGTTGCCTTAACCTTAGAAGCCATTTTTTTAGCAAGTCTTATAAGTGTTTCTTCTCTTCTCTTCCTATAATTTTCAGAATCTAATAAAACCCTAATATACTTTTCTCTATCTCTATTAATAGCCAAACTAAGAAGATATTGAATAGAGTCCAGTGTATTCCCTCTTTTTCCAATAAGTATTCCCATGTCAGAATCATTTACACCTTCTACTTCAACATGTAAATCTTTCCCTTTCTTTTCTGCTTTAATTTTACCTTTAATTTGCATTTTATTTAAAAGGGCATTCAAAAAATTCTCAGTAATTTCAATAGGGTCATGAACAACAGTAACCCTAACCTTAGCATCCTTAGTACCAATTAGTCCAAATAATCCTTTACTTGGCTCTTCAAGTACTTCTATAGAGGTATCTTCCTTTTCGACATCTAATTCAGCTAAAGCATCCTCTATAGCCTCTTCTACAGTTTTCGACGTTTTAACTACAGACTTCATTAACTAGATTCCTCCTTAACTCCACCCATTGTTCTGTTCGTAATCAATTGCTGAACAATAGTGAATATATTACCTATTACCCAGTATAAAGCCAAACCTGCAGGAAAACTTCTTGACATAATTAAAATTAAAACAGGGAAAACCATATTCATTGTTTTCTGAGTTTGTTGAGCCTTTTCATCTCCACCAGCTGATTTACTACTCATAATTCTACTTTGAAGGAAAGTTGTTATAGCAGCCAATAAAGGTAATCCCCATAACACAGGATCTGGATCCTTAAGATTTGAAATCCATAAAAAAGACTTGTTTAATTGCTCGTAAAGTGTGGCATCTTGAAATACATATCCTTTAGAAATCATCTCGCCTGCTTCAAATATAGGTGCAGGGTTTCTTAAAACTCTAAAGAAACCAATAAGTATTGGCATTTGGATTAAAAGTGGTAAACAAGAACCGAAAGGATTTGCATTATGTTCTTTATATAGCTCCATAGTTTTTGCTTGTTGCTTCTGTGGGTCGTTCTTATACTTTTCCTGTATTTCTTTTACTTTTGGTTGTATATCCTGCATCTTTTTCATTGATTTTGATTGCTTAATACCTAATGGCAATAGAATTAATTTAAATATAATAGTCGTTAATATAATTGCTATAGCATAAGCAGATATATATTCTGTTTCTAAACCAATATTCGTGACAAAGTCAAATATCATTCTAAGTAAAGCCCCTAATGGCTTTGCAAAAATATCAATCATTTACTAACCCCCTCATTATTCTAAAGGATCATATCCTCCTGGGTTAAAAGGATTGCATCTTAAAATCCGCCACACACTTTTTATTCCACCTTTTATTATTCCATATTTTTTTATAGCTTGTATAGAATATTCAGAACAAGTTGGATAAAATCTACAGCTTCTGGATTTTAAAGGTGAGATATACCTTTGATACAGTTTTATTAGGATTATTGGTATTTTTCTCACAATTATTCACCTTTTTTAATTAATTTAGCCAATTTACCTATGTGTAATATAGCACTTTCTATTTCCTTAAAATTAGCATCCTTGGCCTTAACCCTAGAAAGAAAAACTATATCATAGCCATTCCTAAATTTATTGGAATTTATTCTATAACTTTCTTTCATCCTTCTTTTAACTTTATTTCTCACAACGGCATTTCCTAATTTCTTGGTTACAGAAAAGCCAACCCTGCTAATTTCCATGTTATTTTTCAGGTAAAACATTACTAAATATCTATTAGCAAAGGACTTTCCTTTATCATATACATTTCTAAAGTCCTTATTATTTCTTAAACTTTCATAGTTGTTCATATATTTAAAGCTCCTTAAAACTTCCTCTAATTGAACAAAAAGGCCACAATAAGCGGCCTTATGATGACAATTTCTTTCTGCCTTTTTGTCTACGTCTCTTTAATATATTTCTTCCAGACTTAGTTTTCATTCTTTTTCTAAATCCATGCTCTTTCTTTCTTTGTCTCTTTTTAGGCTGGTAAGTTCTTTTCACGTAAATACACCCCCTTCGGCACAACACCTATATATAACATTTAATGTATATATATATCATTTTTTTTATTTTTATCTGGCTTTAAAAAGCCTCCGCAAAAAGTAGACACTACTATTGATTATAGTCATATCAACTATTGATGTCAAGAATTTATATTATAAACTTATTGTTAATAATTTTTTCAACATACTGTTAAGCTTGTGGATATGTTGATGTTCTTGTTGATAATTTATATTTTTTTTGATAATATAAGAATGCTATGTGGATTATTTATTCACATTTCTTTTTTTATACACATTCTGTGGATAAAGTTGTGCATAACTTTATAAATTTAGTTCTTTTTTTACTTTTTTAACTGTTATTTTATAGTTTTTAACAATTTTTTTTTCCACATTTATAAATAAATCTTTATTGTGTATATTGTTTATTATATTATTATTATTTGTCATTAAAAACTAATATTAACTGCTTATCCACAATTTTTATATTATCCTTGTTAATAAATATTATTCATTAAAATAGTTCTTTTTAAAATTTTTTTGTGGACAACTCTGTTGATATATTATCTAAAAATATTTTTGATATTTAAGATAAGTTATAAATCTTTTAGAAATTGACAATAATTCTGATGAATAGGAGGATGTATCATGGGTTCGAATTTAGAAGATATTTGGAGCGATTCTTTAAGCCTCATTAAAACAGAATTAACTGAAGTGAGTTTTAACACTTGGCTAAAAACTATTAATCCAATAACAGTTAATGATGATCTAATTGTTTTAGGAGCTCCAAACGAGTTTACAAAGGGAATTTTAGAAGCGAGATATATGACATTAATAAAAAATGCTATTAAGCAAGTTTCAGGAAAAGATTATGAAATCAAATTTACTATCCCTGGTGAAGAGATTTCAAAGGATTCAGGACATACACATAATAACAACAAGTCAGAGGTAATAGAAAATCTAACTTCTAGGTCACAATTAAATCCTAAATATACTTTTGACACCTTTGTAATAGGTAATAGTAACCGATTTGCACATGCAGCATCTTTAGCTGTTGCTGAAGCACCTGCACAAGCATATAATCCTCTATTTATATATGGGGGTGTAGGATTAGGTAAAACTCACTTAATGCATGCTATTGGCCACTATATATTAAATCAAAACCCAGAATCAAAGGTTGTATACGTATCATCTGAAAAGTTTACTAATGAGTTAATTAACTCTATAAGAGATGATAAAAATATTCAATTTAGAACTAAATATAGAAATGTAGATGTATTACTTATTGATGATATTCAGTTTATAGCTGGTAAAGAAAGAACACAGGAAGAATTTTTTCATACTTTTAATGCCCTTCATGAAGCTAGCAAACAGATTATTATTTCAAGTGATAGACCACCTAAAGAGATACCTACTCTAGAAGACAGATTAAGATCTCGATTTGAGTGGGGCTTGATTGCAGATATACAAGCTCCGGATCTAGAAACTAGAATAGCAATCTTAAGAAAAAAAGCAAATGTTGAAAATATTGAGGTTCCTAATGATGTTACTCAATATATAGCAACTAAAATACAATCAAATATTCGAGAGCTTGAAGGAGCTTTAATTCGAATAGCTGCTTATTCATCATTAACTAATAAAGAAATAACCGTTGAGCTGGCAGCTGAAGCTTTAAAGGATATAATATCTGAAAATAAGCCTAAAGAAGTAAATGTTAAGCTCATAAAAGAAGTAATTTCAAATAAATTCAGTATTAAAACTGAAGATTTAGTATCAAAGAAAAGGACTAGAGCCATTGCATATCCTAGACAAATAGCTATGTATATATCTAGAGAATTGACGGATTTATCCTTGCCTAAGATAGGTGATGAATTTGGTGGAAGAGATCATACAACAGTTATTCATGCTTATGAAAAAATTTCTAACGACATAAAAAATAATTCAGATTTTAAAGAAAAAATTGAAAATATAATAAGTGAAATTAAAGGAAAATAATCTACAAAGTCCTGTTGATATCATGTTAATTAATTATGACTCTTGTTAATAAAATATTTTTATCTTAATAATGTGGATAAATTGAACAAATTAATATACACTTTATTAACAAGACTAATCACTAGTATTCTTTGTTTTATACACTTATCCACATACCCACAGGACCTACTACTATTACTACTAAGTTTAGTTAATATTATTATGATTAAAACTCGAAGGGGGTTATCCACAATTGAAAGTAAAAGTAAACCAAAAAGAACTTGCTAAAGCTATAAATATTGTTCAAAAAGGAATTTCTTCAAAAACAACTTTACCTATATTAAATGGTATATTGATTGAGGCTAAGAATAATAAATTGACTCTTACAGGTACTGATTTAGAATTAGGAATAGAATCTAATATAAATTGTGAGATTATTCAAGAAGGAAGTATAGTTATAACATCTAGAATTTTTGGAGATATGATAAGAAAATTGCCAGATTTTCCTGTGGAAATAGAAGTTAGAGACGATAATAACGTTTATATTAATTGTGGAAATTCTAAATTTAAACTAATAGGACAGTCGTCAGTAGAATATCCACAATTACCAAAGTTACTAGATGAAATTTCTCTGGATATACCTAAGGATCTATTAAGAACAATGATAAAACAGACGGTTTTTGCTACAGCTCAAGATGAAACTAGACCGATATTAACAGGCGCACTTCTAGAAGTAAATAATAATGAAGCAGCTTTAGTTGCCTTGGATGGCTATAGACTTGCATTAAAAAATATTAAAATTAATTGTCAAAAAGATGTTAAAGTTGTTATACCAAGTAAAACCTTAAATGAATTAAATAAAATATTAGATGATAATGATGCTGACATAAATGTAAGATTTACATCCAGCCATATTTTATTTGATTTGGGGAATACTGTAATTATATCAAGATTAATAGAAGGCCAATTCTTAAACTACAATGATATTATTAGAAATGAATATAAATCCAAAGTGAAGGTAAAGACAAAAGATATACAAGAGAGTATAGAAAGAGCTTCATTATTAGCAAGGGAAGGTAAGAATAATCTTGTTAAGTTAGATATTACTGATGAAAACTTAGTTATTACTTCTAACTCTGAAATTGGAGATATACATGAAGATATTCCAATTGAACTTGAAGGAAATGATATAAAAATCGCATTTAATTCAAAATATATTTTAGAAGGAATAAAGGTAATAGATAGCGAAGAGATTGAGATGAACTTTGTTAGCAATATAAGTCCATGTATTCTTAAGCCAGTTGGTGACGATAGCTATACATATTTGATTTTACCAGTCAGACTTGCTAGTGATAATTAAGAATTTTTCTAGACACCTTGCTAAGGTGTCTTTACTTTATAGTGGACTTAAACGTAATATATTTGAGAATATTAATTAAAATTAAGGAGATGTTGAAATGATAGAGAGAGTTACAATTGACACTGACTATATAAGATTAGATCAATTTCTTAAATATATAGCAGTTGCTCAAACGGGAGGACACGCAAAAATACTTATAAAAGAAGGGCAAATAAAGGTTAATAATGAAATATGTTTTCAAAGAGGGAAAAAACTTATCAAAAATGATAAAATAGAGATAGAGGGACAAGGTATTTTTCAAATAGTTGATAAATTGTAGATTATGGGCTATAGTATTATAGATATATAACTTAATTTATGAAATAATTAAATATAGTTACAAATAATAAATTAAAGAATTAGTATATTTAAATATAGTTGCTGTAATATACTTTTTAAGGAGTGCTATATGTGTATGTAGATAGCATCAAGTTAATTAATTTTAGAAATTATAAAAACCTTGATATTAAACTCAATAGTAGACTAAATTTATTTATAGGGAATAATGCCCAGGGAAAGACAAATTTATTGGAGTCAATATATATTTGTTCTACAGGTAAATCATATAGAACAAGTATTGATAAGGAATTAATAAATCTTTCTAGGGATAAAGCCTATATTGGCATAGATGTTATTAATGAGGAGTTTGATAAAAAGCTAGAAATAAAATTTGAACGTAATAAGGGAAAAACAGCGAGAATAAATAAAGTAGAGGTAGATAAAATATCTGATTTATATGGTGCATTTAATGTGGTGATATTTTCGCCAGAGGATTTAAAGTTAGTAAAAGAAGGACCAAATCAAAGAAGAATGTTTTTAGATAATGAGATTTCACAAATTAGCCCAAGATATAGATATAACCTAGGACGATATAATAAAATTCTTACTCAAAGAAATAATCTGTTAAAAATAATTCAGTATGATAAAAGTAAAAAAAAGCTTTTAGACGTTTGGAATTCACAATTAATTGATGTAGGTACAGAGATACTATTAAAGAGACTAAGTTTTTTAAAACAGCTTTCTATAATATCTAAAGATATTCATAGAAAAATAACAGGTAGTATAGAAGAATTGGATATTGAATATATGTCTTCTTTTGAAATAGAGAGTAATGATAAACAGAAAATTCAAAATAACTTTTTAAATACATTAAAGAAAAACATAGATAAAGAAATAGAACGGGGCACAACAAGATTTGGTCCCCATAGGGACGATATTAAAATATTAGTAAATAATATAGATATAAGAACCTTTGGCTCTCAAGGACAGCAAAGAACATCAGCATTGTCACTAAAACTAGCAGAAGTAGAGCTTATAAAACAAGCAGTTGGAGAATATCCAGTTTTATTATTAGATGATGTTCTATCAGAATTAGATTTAAATAGGAGGAAATACTTGGTATCTACCTTCAAAGATATACAGACTATTATAACTTCTACAGATGATATAGATATAAATGAATTTAATAAGTTGACCAAGAGTATATACTACATAAAAGATGGAAAAGTTATAGAGACTTATTAGTGGACAATAAATCAAATGATATTTGAGTGTCAAAGGAGGATAGTATATGTTCTTACACTTAGGAAAGGATTTTGTAATACCTATTATGGATATTATTGCTATAGTAGATGCTAAAACAGCCTTTAAATCAAATGACACCAAAGAGTTTTTTAAGATAGCTAAGGAAGAAGGTTTTATATATAATATTGTTGAAAAAGGAATTAAATCCTATATAATAACTGAAAAAGTAGAAAAAGATAAGGCTAATGGAGCTGATATAAGGACAAGTATCATTTATTCTTCAAATATATCTTCTACTACTTTAGCCAAAAGAGCAGGTTTTATTAATAATATATAGATTGGAGGATAAACATGCCTGAAAATCAGAATACAAGAAATTATGGAGCTGAACAAATTCAAGTTTTAGAAGGATTGGAGCCAGTAAGAAAAAGGCCTGGTATGTATATAGGAAGTACTGGACCTAGAGGGTTACATCATTTGGTTTATGAGGTTGTAGATAACAGTATAGATGAGGCGTTAGCAGATGTTTGCGATACAATAGAAGTAATTATAAATGAAGATAACTCAGTAACTATTACTGACAATGGAAGTGGTATTCCCGTGGAGACACATCCTAAGACAGGGAAATCTACTGTAGAAACTGTATTAACAGTTCTTCATGCTGGAGGTAAGTTTGATAACGGTGCTTATAAGGTATCAGGAGGACTTCATGGAGTGGGTGTATCAGTTGTTAATGCTCTTTCTGAATGGTTAATTGTTGAAGTAAGAAGAGAAGGTAAAATACATCGTCAAAAATATGAGAGAGGTGTACCACTAACACCTCTAGAAATTGTTGGAGAGACTAAAGAAAATGGTACTATAGTATCTTTTAAACCAGATTCATTAATTTTTGATGAAATTATCTTTAAGTATGAAACTTTAGAGCATAGATTAAGAGAATTAGCATTTTTAAATAAAGGCATAAGAATTTCTATTGAGGATAAAAGAAATGATAAGAAGAGTGAATTTTATTATGAAGGTGGTATAAAGGCTTTTGTTAAGCATTTAAATAAGAATAAGACTGCGATTCATAAGAATATTTTATATACTGAAGGAGAAAGAGATAATTGTACTGCAGAACTAGCTCTCCAGTATACAGATGCATATAGTGAAAATATACATTCATTTGCTAATAACATTAATACGCATGAAGGAGGTACTCATTTAAGTGGATTAAAGAGTGCTTTAACAAGAACAGTAAATGATTATGCAAGAAGAAATGGTATCTTAAAGGAAAAAGATGAAAATCTATCCGGTGAAGATATAAGAGAAGGTATAACTGCAATACTTTCTGTAAAGCTATCTGAGCCACAATTCGAAGGACAAACGAAAACTAAATTAGGAAACAGTGAGATGAGAGGTATTGTTGAGGGTTTAGTTACAGAATCTATAGATGGATTTTTAGAAGAGAATCCTAAAGATGCAAAAATTATTATAGATAAATCCCTAAGATCAGCTAGAGCTAGAGAAGCTGCTAGAAAAGCTAGAGAATTGACTAGAAGAAAAAATGTTTTAGAAAGCTCATCATTGCCTGGGAAATTAGCAGACTGCTCTGAAAAAGATGCAGATAAATGTGAAGTTTTCTTAGTCGAGGGTGATTCTGCCGGTGGTTCGGCAAAACAAGGTAGAGATAGAAAAATTCAAGCTATTTTGCCACTAAAAGGTAAAATTATGAATGTGGAAAAGGCTAGATTAGATAAAATATTGAACTTTGCTGAAATCAAAGCTATGATAACCGCTTTTGGTTGCGGTATAGGTGATGACTTCGATATGGATAAGCTAAGATATGGAAAAATTGTAATTATGACCGATGCCGATGTTGATGGAGCTCATATTAGAACGCTATTACTGACATTTTTTTATAGATATATGCGACCTTTGATAGAGGAAGGACATATATATATAGCTCAACCGCCTTTATATAAGGTGAAAAAAGGTAGAGCAGAATATTATGCATATACCGAGAAAGAATTACAAAAGGTTTTACAAGAAATCGGTGAAAAAGGTTATTCAATTCAAAGATATAAGGGTCTTGGTGAGATGAATCCTGAACAGCTTTGGGATACAACTATGGATCCAGAAAAGCGTATTATGCTTAAGGTTAACGTAGAAGATGCAGTTGCTGCAGATGAAATATTTACTACTTTAATGGGTGATAAGGTAAAACCAAGACGAGAATTTATTGAAGATAATGCTAAATACGTTGAGAATCTTGATATATAGCCTTAAAAAGTATAGTAATAAATGTAGTTTACAAAAAAGTCATGAGAACTTCATTTTGAATAGCTATTTAACCTTTGAAATATAATCTAGGTTTTACCAATAATAGCTATAAATAAAACATATCAATATGTTTTATTTAACAAAATGGCTAAGGAGGATATTTATGAGTAATGAAGCACAAAAAATTATTCCAATCGATATAGCTGATGAGATGAAAAAGTCCTATCTAGATTATGCTATGACTGTAATTGTGAGTAGAGCTTTGCCTGATGTTAGAGACGGGCTTAAACCTGTTCATAGAAGAATTCTTTATGCTATGAATGATTTAGGATTAGCTCCTGATAAACCCCATAGAAAATCTGCACGTATTGTTGGGGACGTTTTAGGTAAGTATCATCCCCATGGTGATACAGCTGTTTACGATGCTATGGTTAGACTTGCACAGGATTTTTCAACTAGATATTTATTAGTAGATGGGCACGGAAACTTTGGTTCAGTTGATGGTGATGGAGCTGCTGCCATGCGTTATACTGAAGCAAGGATGGCAAAATTATCAACAGAGCTATTAAGAGATATTAATAAAGAAACTGTAGATTATAGACTTAACTTTGATGAAACTTTAAATGAACCTAAGGTATTGCCAAGTAAATTTCCTAATCTTTTAGTGAATGGTTCTTCTGGTATAGCCGTAGGTATGGCCAGCTCTATACCACCTCATAATTTGGGAGAAGTCATTGATGGAGCAATTATGATGATAGATGATCCTGAAGTAAGCGTTGATGAGCTTTTAACTGTTATTAAAGGTCCAGACTTTCCTACGGGAGCTATGATAATGGGAATAGAGGATATTAAGAATGCCTATAGAACTGGTAGAGGCAAAGTTAAAGTTAGAGCTAAAGCTGAGATAGAAGAATATGGTAAGAATAGAAATAGAATTATTGTAGATGAGATACCATATCAAGTTAATAAGGCTAGATTGATTGAAAAGATAGCTGATTTAGTAAGGGATAAAAAGCTTGAAGGTATTTCTGATTTGAGAGATGAGTCAGACAGAAATGGAATGAGAATTGTAATAGAATTAAAGAGAGATGCAAACCCTAATGTGGTTTTAAACAATCTTTATAAACATACTCAAATGCAGGATACATTTAGTATAATTATAATTGCCCTTGTAAATGATGAGCCAAAAGTATTAAATTTAAAGCAGGTATTAAGACATTATTTAGATCATCAAAAAGAGGTTATAACTAGGAGAACACAATATGATCTTAATAAAGCTGAGGCTAGGGCCCATATTCTAGAAGGACTCAAAATAGCATTAGATCATATAGATGCTGTAATAAAATTGATTAGAGGTTCTTCAAGTGTTCAAGAAGCTAAAGATGGATTAATGAGTGAGTTTGGGTTAAGTGAAAAACAAGCTCAGGCTATCTTAGATATGAGACTTCAAAAGCTTACTGGATTGGAAAGAGAGAAAATTGAAGAAGAATATGAAGAATTAATAAAACTTATTAATAAACTTAGAGAAATATTAGCAAGTGATGAGTTAATATATAATATCGTTAAAGAAGAAATGTTAGAAATAAGAGAAAAATATAGTGACGATAGAAGAACAGAAATTAGGCCTTCTACTGATGACATAAATATTGCAGATATGATTAAGGAAGAAGAAGTTGCAATAACATTAACTCATTTTGGATACGTAAAGAGATTACCTGAAAATACTTATAAAATCCAAAGAAGAGGTGGCAAAGGAGTTTCGGCTCTTACAACAAGAGAAGAAGATTTTGTTGAGCACTTATTTATCACCTCAACTCATGATGATTTATTATTCTTCACTAATCAAGGGAAGGTTTATACTTTAAAAGCCTATGAGATTCCTGAGGCTAAAAGACAGGCTAAAGGAACTGCTATAGTAAATCTTTTACAATTAGATTCAAAAGAAAAAATAGCTGCGATAATTCCAATTAAAGAGTTTAATGATGAGGATTATCTAGTCTTTTCTACTAAAAACGGATTGATTAAAAAGACCAGATTAGATCAGTATAATTCTATCAGAAAAAGTGGTCTAATAGCTATTAATTTAAGGGAAGATGATGAATTAATTAGTGTTAAGAGAACTGATGGTAATAATGACATTATGATAATTACTTCCCAAGGGATGTCTATTAGATTTAATGAAGATGATGTTAGAGATATGGGTAGAAATTCAATGGGTGTTAAAGCTATTACGTTAAATAGAGATGATAGAGTAGTAAGTATGGGTCTAGTTGAAGAAAATAAAGATCTTTTAGTAATTAGTGAGAAAGGTCAAGGAAAGAGAACATCTCTAGATGAATATAGGACTCAAACTAGAGGTGGAAAGGGAATTAAAACCTATAACGTTAAGCAACAAACTGGAGAATTAGTTGGAGCAAAAGTTGTAGATGAGAAAGATGAAGTGATGATAATTAGCTTCTCAGGAATAGTAATTAGACTTAAAGTTGAAGGAATTTCTCGTATGGGAAGACATACTCAAGGCGTTAGTTTAATGAGATTAGGTAAAGATGATATAGTTGTTTCAATAGCTAAAGTAGCAACTGAAGATAATGAAGAAGATAACGATTTAGATGAAAGTGATGAAGAATAGATAATTAATATAGGGTACTAGAGTACCCTATAATTTATTAATAATGAAATTAACATATTTTAATAATAGAAATAAGGACATAAGGACATATAGTGTGTAGACATTACATATACTTTATATGTCCTATTTTATTAATTAAGGAACATATTAAAATAAAAGTTTTAAATAAAAAGTCGGAGGTACTAAGAATGGAAATAATTGATTTAACTTTAAATAAAGGAAAGAAATCTACAATACATGGTAATGTATACAGCATAACATATGAGATACAAGAGGAAGATTATTATCTAAAATTAGTAATAGATTACTTTAATAAAAGATTAAAGGTAGTAAATTATGATGGTAAAAATTATAGGGGTATGGCTCAAAGAATTGATTTTATAGCAAAGGAAAATAGTTTTGATAAAGTTTTTATTAAAGCTACTTCAGATGACTGGGAAGAATTTATGGCTTATGGATATATTTTAGAAGGTATTTTTAAATATTATTATAATGGAGAGCATGGATATTGTTTATCAAAGTTTTATACAAGCTCTAGAAGAGATAGTGATACAATAGAAAAAGAAAATGAGATAATTGAAAAGCTTACTAACTTTAAATCGAATAATGACTCTGTTAAATTAGAAAAAGATTATGAAATAAAGATTGCTAAGAAAGAAGATATACCTAAGATAGTAAAGCTATATGATGAAGTATTTAAAACTTACCCCATTCCATTAAATAATATGAACTATGTAAACACTTTAATGGAAAATGATGTTCTTTTTATGTATATAGAACATAAAGGTCAAATAGTAAGTGCTGCTTCAGCTGATATGGATACCTTGCATAAGAATGCAGAAATAACTGATTGTGCTACAAACAACAAACATAGAGGTAAAGGTCTTATGAGTATTATTATTAATAATTTAGAAAAAGAAATGATAAAAAGAGATATAGTGTGTTTGTATTCTATTGCTAGATCAGTATCTTTTGGGATGAATAAAGTCTTTAAAAAACAAGGATATTCATATACAGGAAGATTAATTAATAATTGTAATATATGTGGAAAGTTTGAAGACATGAACTTATGGGTAAAAAAGATATAACTGTACGTAAATTTAATATATCTAAAAGATTTTCTTTTTTCCCTTTTAAAATTTATTTTAAAAAAATTTAAAACTAGAATATTAGATTGTTGAAATTTAACGTTATAAATGTAATAATAATCATAACTAAAGAAACGTACAATTTAACTAACAATTTAGATTTATGAGGAGGTATCTTATGGCACTAGAAGTTATAAAGAACTTTAATGATGAAAATCAATGCTGGATAATAAAGCCTACAGGTGAACTTGATATATATACTTCACCTAATTTTAAGGAAATCTTAAATGAAATAATTGAAGAAAAAAGAGCAGATATAACTATTGATGGAGAAAAATTAGAATATATTGATAGTACAGGACTTGGAGTACTGATAAGTGCGTTAAAAAAACTTAAGGAAAATGAACATAATATTAAGATTATAAATATCAAAGCTAATATTAAGAAGTTGTTTAACATTACAGGATTAAATAAGGTATTTATAATTAAGGAGTGAAAAATAGTATATGTCTGAAAAATTAAAAATATATGATAATGATAATATAAAAATTAGTATTCCTAATAAGCCAGAATTTGTAGGGGTTGTTAGGCTAACCACGTCTGCAATATCAAATCGATTAGGTTTTAATATTGAAGAAATTGATGATATCAAAGTTGCTGTAGCTGAGGCTTGTACGATTATTCTTGAAAGTCAATTAACAAATACTAATATTGATATAGAATATATACTTAATGATAATGAGATGACTATTTTTGTTAGAAGTGAAATATCTGAGCAGGATAATGAACAATTAGCAGAAAAAGGTCTAGGTTTATTTATTATAAAGTCTTTAATGAATGAAGTTGAAATGAAAGATGATTCTGGAATTAAAGAATTGAAAATGATTAAAAGAATAGAGGATGTTGCCCAATGACAACAAGGCTTTCTAATGTTAAAGAAGGTAATGTAGCTTTTAAGGATATAAATACAAAAGAGCTATTTGCAAAATATGCTAAGGATAGAGACAATTTAATAAGAGATGAGTTAATTAAAAGACATCTATACATAGCAGAGATATTATCTAAAAAATATACTAATAAAGGTATAGATTATGATGATATATATCAGATTGCTTGTGTTGGTCTTATATATGCAGTAGATAGATATGATATAGAAAAAGGATATGAATTTTCAAGTTTTGCTACACCAACAATAATAGGAGAAATTAAAAAGTATTTTAGAGATAAAGGATGGTCAATTAGAGTACCTAGAAGAATACAAGAGCTTTCTAAGAAAATCAATAATGCTAAATTGACACTTGGTCAGAAGTTACAAAAATCTCCTACTGTTGATGATATTGCAGAATATTTAAACTGTACATCAGAGGAAGTTTTGGAAGCAATGGAAGCAAGTAAAGTATATACCCCTAAGTCATTAGATTTATCCTTAGACTCCAATGGAGATGATAAAGATATTAGTTTATCTCAACTAATAGGGGAAGATGATGTGTATTTTAGTAGAATTGAAAACAATGATTTTCTGGAACAAGCTATTAGCAAATTGGAAGATAGAGAAAAAAAGGTATTAAAGGATAGATATTTTAAAAGAAAGACTCAAGTATCAATAGCAGAAGAAATGGGAATATCTCAAATGACTGTGTCTAGAATAGAAAAGAAAATAATCAAAAAATTTAGAGGTGAACTTGAAAAAATACAAAGTCTCTAGAAATATAATAAAAAAACAAAAAAACATTTGACAAAGAATAATAATGCTGTTATAGTATTAAGAGTCGTCACAA
>NZ_JAETGO010000097.1 GCF_016765695.1 Sporosalibacterium faouarense
GGATTTGAACCCGCGGCCCTCTGGTCCCAAACCAGATGCGCTACCAAACTGCGCTACACCCCGAAATTTCACAACTTCTATATTATAATAGATATTATATAAATATGCAAATCTTTATTTTATGTGAAAAATATTAATTAGGAGCTATATGCTAAAAAATATTGTTATTATCTCTATAATTCTCATTCATCCTAATGTTTTTCGTAAATATTCCTTATAAAAAATATAATTATAGAAATCTCATGGGAATTTTATAAAATTTTCATTATAATTGGAAAATAATTAAACGAATCTTTCTTAAGACTGCAAAATAGTATATAATAATAACTGTAATTTAAAAAGTTTTAGGGGGAAAATATGTTAGGCATATTACAGGATTTAAAAAATGAAATAATAATAACGTTAATTGCTGCTGTACCTGTAATTGAGCTAAGGGGAGCAATACCTATAGCTATCTCTATGGGTTTTTCGCCATTACATAGTATGATTTTATCCGTAATTGGTAATATGTTACCTGTGCCATTTTTATTAATTTTACTGGAGCCATTATTTAAATATTTCGGTAAAACAAAGATGTTTGGAGGGCTAGTAGCTTGGTTGAAGCGAAGAACCCTCAGGAGAAGCAAGAGGATGAAAAAATATACAATATTAGGATTGTTTTTATTAGTAGCGATTCCATTACCAGCTACAGGTGCTTGGACTGGAACTGTGGCGGCTATCTTGTTTAATGTAAAGTTCAGATATGCATTTCTTACTATATTAGCAGGAGTAATAACTGCAGGTATTATCGTAGTAGTATTATCTACTCATGCCATATCTCTGTTTGGAATTATTTAGTTTATAAAAACAAAAAACTATTGACTAAATAAATATAACTATGATAAAATAGTGTGTAGTGCAAAACTAAATAAAAAACTTGATGCCTTATCAAGAGTGGTGGAGGGAATGGGCCCTGCGAAACCCGGCAACCATTAGCTAATGCTAAGAGGTGCTAAGTCCCACAGAATTTTATTCTGAAAGATGAGGGTGTACTCCAGATAGACAGTAACCTCTTCTTTTTGAAGAGGTTTTTATTTTTACAAATAATTGGGAATGATAGAATAGTGTATGAGCCTAAATGTAAAGGTCTATTTTTGCCAATAATACAATCAATTGTATTTATGCTGTCTTTTATGGGTATTACTTTTCATATAGGTACATAGTTATTATTTTTATACAAAACTATATTATTTTAATTAAAGGGAGGTTTTTTACTAAAATGAAAAAATGGTTATTCACATCAGAATCAGTTACAGAGGGACATCCAGATAAAATATGTGACCAAATATCTGACTCAATATTAGATGCAATATTAGAAAATGACCCAGAGGCAAGGGTAGCTTGTGAAACTTCAGTTACAACAGGGTTAGTGCTAGTGGCAGGAGAGATAACTACACAATGCTATGTTGACATTCCTAAAATTGTTAGAAAGACAATTGAAGATATAGGATATACAAGGGCTAAATATGGCTTTGATTGTGATACGTGTGCAGTTCTTACTTCAATAGACGAGCAATCACCAGATATTGCTATGGGTGTAGACGAGGCATTAGAGCACAGAGGAGCTAAAGAAGATGCACTAGACGTAGTGGGAGCAGGAGATCAAGGTATAATGTTTGGATTTGCTTGTAATGAAACACCTGAGCTTATGCCATTACCAATATCATTAGCCCACAAGCTTGCTCAAAGATTATCTGAGGTTAGAAAAAATGGTAAACTTGAATATTTAAGACCAGATGGTAAGACACAAGTTACTGTAGAATACCATGATAATAAGCCTGTTAGAGTTGATGCTGTAGTTATTTCTACTCAACATGGACCAGAGGTTGAGCTTGATCAAATAGAAAAGGATTTAATTGAATTTGTTATTGAAGACACTATACCTATGGATTTATTAGATAGTGAAACTAAATATTATATAAATCCAACGGGAAGATTTGTTATAGGTGGACCTCAGGGAGATGCAGGACTTACAGGAAGAAAGATTATTGTAGATACTTATGGAGGTTACTCTCGCCATGGTGGTGGAGCTTTCTCAGGTAAGGATCCAACAAAGGTTGATAGATCAGCTGCATATGCATCAAGATATGTTGCTAAAAATATAGTGGCAGCTGGATTAGCTGATAAATGTGAAGTTCAACTTGCCTATGCAATAGGTGTTGCTCGTCCAGTTTCAATTCTAGTTGATACATTTGGGACAAATAAGATTGAAGAATCTAAGATTGAAGAATTGGTTGAAAAGTATTTTGACTTAAGACCAGCAGCTATAATTAAGAATCTAGACTTAAGAAGACCGTTATATAGACAAATTGCTGCATATGGCCATTTTGGAAGAGCTGAATTAGATCTTCCTTGGGAAAAAACTGATAAGGCAGATATATTAAGAAAAGAAGGCTTAGGAAATTAGGACTTGTGTTTGACACAAGTCTTTTTCTTTTAATCTTTTAACCATTAAATACTCCATAGCATAATATAGTAATAAATAGATTGTTTTAACTCTAAAATCTAATTAAAGAAAAAGGTGAGAAATCTATGTTACTTATGTTTTTTACAATCATCGTTTATGTATTTTTTATCTATGGAGTCATAGAATTTTCAAAAAAAGTCTACATGGATATAATAAACCGAGGGAATACCACTAATAGCCCAGATATACAAGTTATTATTAAAGACAAAGAGGATTTGGAATACACTATAAGGAGTCTTAAGAAAGATTTTAATCACATAGTCATATTGCTAGATGATGAAATCGAAGAAATACCAGTTACATTGAATGATATAGCAGAAGGTGTTGATGTTGAGTATATTCATTTGGGAGATTTAGGAAAGTCCAGAGAATAAGTTGGTGATTTGATGGAAAGTACAAATACCTTTGAGAATAATAGTAATATAATTTGGAGTAAAGGTGAAATAACATACGAAGAAAGATGCAAACATATGAAGCAAAAAGGCTTGGTAATTTGGTTTACAGGATTATCGGGATCTGGTAAATCAACCATAGCCATAAAAGCAGAAAATGAATTGATAAAACAAGGGAAAGTAGTCTATAGGCTAGATGGTGATAATCTTAGATATGGATTGAATTCAGACTTAGGGTTTACTCAGGATGATAGGGAAGAAAATATAAGAAGAATTTCTGAAGTATCGGCTTTATTTAAGGATGCTGGAATTATAACATTAGTATCATCCATATCACCATATAGAAAAATGAGGGAGTTTGCACGAAAAAAATGTGGAAAAGATGATTTTATTGAGGTGTATGTAAAAGCTGATATTAAAACTTGTATTGACAGGGACCCTAAAGGACTTTATAGGAAGGTAATAGATGGGGAAATCAAGAATTTTACTGGGATTTCTTCTCCTTATGAGGAACCACATAATCCAGAATTAGTTTTAAATACTTCTAAAATGACCATAGAAGAATCAGTAAAAGAAGTTCTATATTTAATCACTAATAAAATGTAAATATACCTATTAGTCTCCTGTAAAAAGGAGACTTTGCTTTTATGTAGCTTTTTTTCAATTTGATTATAATTACATTACAATATATACAACCCTCGACTTATATTTTCATTAAATGATATAATAATAATAGTACATTTTTATCGGAGGGTATTAAATTGATAACTATTCAGGGAACTATTGAAGAAATAATATTTCAAAATGAATCTAATGGATATACAGTGGCAGTCATGGAAACAGAGGATGATGTAGTAACAATAGTGGGAACTATTCCCGTTATTAATATAGGAGAAACATTAAAAGTCCAAGGAAAGTGGGACTATCATCCAAATTTTGGACAACAGCTCAAGGTTGAGCTATATTCCACAGTTGTACCAGCCACTATAAATGGAATTGAGAAGTATTTATCATCGGGATTAATTCCTGGGATTGGACCTAAAACTGCTAAAAAGATTGTTGAAGAATTTGGAAAGGATTCAATTGATATACTTCAATATAATCCAGAAAAATTAAAATTAGTTGAAGGAATTGGAGAAAAAAAAGCAGAAAAGATCACAGAAGCCTTTGTTGAACAAAGAGAACTTAGAGACATTATGATATTTCTTCAAGGCTATGGCATAAGCACTACCTATGGAGTTAAGATATATAAGAAATATGGTAATGAAACTATTCCTAAAGTGCAAGAAAACCCATATAGATTATCAGAGGATATTTTTGGCATAGGGTTTAAAATGGCCGATAAAATAGCCCAGAGCATGGGTGTAGATAAAAGATCTAAATATAGAGTCCACGCAGGAATTAAATTTGTTCTTATGGAATCATCGGGCAAAGGACACACTTATATACCCCAAGGAGAGCTTATCAATGAAGCCCTTAAGATACTATCGGTTGAACCAGAGCTAATAGAAGAGGGAATAAGAGAATTGGCACTGAATCAAGAGGTTCAATTAGAAAATTTAGAAAAAGATATGGCAGTATATTACATGCCTTACTATTATGCAGAGACAAATGTTTGTAAGAAACTAGTAGAGATATCCCAAGGTGAAACCAATAAACTTGATATAGATGTTGATAAGAAAATTAAGAAAATAGAAGATGAGGATTCAATAAAGTTTGCAGAAAAACAGAAGGAGTCAATAAGGGAATCGGTTGAAAATGGATTAATAGTTATAACTGGAGGACCAGGAACAGGTAAAACCACTACTATCAATAGTATTATTAAACTTTTTCAAGGGCAAGGGCAATCCATTCTTTTAGCAGCACCAACAGGAAGGGCAGCTAAGCGAATGAGTGAAGCTACAGGCAGAGAAGCAAAGACGATACATAGATTATTAGAATACAATTATGTTGATGAAGAAGTAGGAATGGCCTTTGCTAGAGATGATGGAACTCCATTGGAAGCAGATGTAGTTATAATTGATGAGGTTTCTATGGTAGATATACTTCTAATGAATACATTGTTAAAGGCTATATTACCTGGAACTAGACTTATACTAGTAGGAGACGTAGATCAGTTACCATCTGTAGGACCTGGAAACGTATTAAAGGATATAATAGAAAGTAAGATTATAAAGGTAGTAAAATTGGATGAGATTTTTAGACAGGCGCAAGAAAGCATGATTGTTGTGAATGCCCATAAAATAAACAAAGGAGAAAAGCCTCTACTAAATGTTAAGGATAAAGATTTCTTCTTTATGACTAGAAATAAAGGTGAAGATATTGTGGAAACTATTTTGGAGCTTTCGAAGGAAAGATTGCCAAATTTCAATGGATATGATCCATTGAAGGATATTCAAATTCTATCACCAATGAAAAAAGGGGATACTGGAGTAAATGAGCTTAACAGTAGGATGCAAGAATCTCTTAATCCTAAACATCCTAGCAAAAAGGAAAAGAAATCGGGAGATATAACCTTTAGAGTAGGTGATAAGGTTATGCAAATAAAAAATAATTATAGGATGAAGTGGAAGCTTTTAGATGATGAATTAGTAGTTGAAGAGGGAGAAGGAGTATTTAATGGTGATTATGGATTTATTACTGAAATAGACAACGAAGAGGGTCAAATGACCATCTTATTTGATGACAATAGAAAGGCTGTATATCAATTTGGTCAAATAGATGAGCTTAGACTTGCTTATGCTACCACAATACATAAGAGTCAAGGAAGTGAATTTCCAGTAGTAATAATACCAGTGTGCTGGGGACCTCCTATGCTACTTACTAGAAATCTTCTATATACTGCAATTACTAGAGCTAAGGAGCTAGTTGTATTGGTAGGTATGGAAAGATATCTATATACCATGATAAATAATAATAGAATTGCAACCAGGTACTCAGGGTTGAATAGACGACTTGTACAAGTATTTGATATGATTATGAGAAAATAGAGGGGATTTTTATGGACTATGAAGAAGGATTGTTAAAAAGAATAGTATCCGTTATTTTAGACCTGATATATCCTGAAGAGAAAGTATGTTTTATTTGTGAAGAGTATGATGACAGAGTTGAAGATGATTATATTTGTCCTCAATGTAGAGCAAAAATGGTTTTCATTGAAGGGAAAATATGCAGAAAATGCGGTAAACCATTATCTTCAGAATCTATGACAGATAAATGTAGTGATTGTATTAAACATCCCCATTATTTTGAAAGAGCTATATCAGCCTTAGAATATGAAGGCTTGATAAAGGAAGCTATTTATAAATATAAGTATGGAAAGAAGCCATATATGTATAAAGCCTTTGGTGCACTAATGGTACAAGCCCTAAAAAATATTAAGGTGGATATTAGAGAGTTTGATTATATTGTTTCTGTTCCCTTGCATAAAACAAAAATTAATAAAAGAGGGTTTAATCAAGCTGAATTATTGGGTAAATATATATCTGATAAGTATAATATCCCTTTAATTAGTAATAATTTAATAAGAATAAAGAAAACTCCAACTCAAAATAAGCTTAATAGATTGGAACGATTAAAAAATATTAAAGGTGCTTTTAAAGTTATAAATAAAGAGGTATTTATAAACAAAAAAATACTTTTAATTGATGACATATTTACTACTGGGTCAACTTGTGACCAGTGTAGTAGAGAGCTTTTAAATTCAGGAGCTAAAAGTATCTTTGTATTTTGTCTTGCAACAGGTCAAACTAGCAAGTGATTAGGACTATTTATCTATATTGTATTTTTTATGGTGATTAGGAAGGAGTTCTTATTAAATTTATTGAAATTATACTTTAAATAAATAATGTTTTTTTAATCTTTTTAGAGGGATTTTAACACTTATAATATTTATATAACATTAATGATAAAACGGGGGTGAAGAGATGGATTTAAGAAATTGCAGGAAATGTGGAAGAGTATATGCGTATAATGGATTTAAATATTGCTCTAGATGTAGGAATGAGGAAGAAGAAAACTTTAGAAAGGTCAAGGAGTATATATATGACCATAATGATGCAACTATTCAGGAAACTTCCGATGAAACAGGAGTTAGTGTGAAGAAAATTATAAGCTACTTAAGGGAAGGTAGACTAGAACTAAAGGGAGAACATCACAATATGATTCTTGACTGTGAAAGATGCGGACGCCCCATAAAAACAGGAAGATTTTGTGGTAAATGTATAAATGAAATGGAAAAAGAATTTAAGGGAGCTACTAAATCAAAAGACAAAAAGTTAACTTATGAAGGAAAAGATTCAGATAGAATGTATGTGGCTAATAGACATAAAAGAAAAAATTAAAATAATACTAAAGTTAAACCCCATTTTTACCGATATAAAATATAGAAGAATCGGTGAAATGGGGTGATTTTATGAAAATTTCTAATAATAAAATTCAAAAGATTTTACAAAGCTATAATAGTCAACAGGTTAATAAAAAAGATACTAAGACATCTAGGTTAAGCAAAAAAGATGAACTGAAATTGTCCACTGAAGCTAAGGACTTTCAAACGGCTATGAAGGCAGTGAAGAAAATTCCTGATATCAGACAAGAGAAAGTAACTAGTATTAAAAGACAGGTTGAAACAGGAACATATGAGATTGATTCCGGAAAGATAGTTGAGAAAATGTTATCAAATGTTGAACTTGATAAGAGGATATAATACTAGGTGGTGAAAATGATGAAAAAGTCTGTTAAACAGTTAAGGGAAGTTTTGAAACAAGAGATAGACGTATATAGAGAAATGCTTGAAATATCAATTGAAAAGACAAACATAATAATTGAGGGACAGATTAAGAAACTTGAAGAAATAACTGAACAGGAACAGAAGCTAATAATAAAAATTGGAAAGCTTGAAGATATTAGAGAAAATATTGTCTTCAATATACAAAAAGGATTAGGAATTAGTGAAGATATTGATATGTCCAAGATTATGCCCCATCTAGATGAAGAAGATAAAGATTTTATTGAAGAACAAAAAGAGGAGTTACTTAAAATACTTAATCAACTTAAGGATAGAAATACTCTAAATGGAACATTGATAAATGATTCCCTTGAATATATAAATCTTAACATTGATTTATTAACGAATAATTCCTTTGAGAACATATATGGAAATAAGTCAAAAGAGATTAATTTAAAACCAGCTAAGAGAATCTTTGATTCTAAAGCATAATTTATCATGAAAGGAAGAGTTTTATGTATTCCACTTTTTCCACCCTGTCAGCTGCCATATCGGGATTATATGCTAATAAAAGAGCTTTGGATACAGTTTCACATAATATTGCCAATGTAGATAATGCAAGTTATGTTAGACAACAGGTTATTCAAGCGGCGGCTTCATATAGTAATATAGGAGGAGACATGCAGCTTGGGACAGGAGTTAATGTACAAGAAATTAGACAAATCAGAGATGAATTTTTAGATATAAAGTATAGAGACCATGCTGAAGACTTAGGATACTGGACGACACGAGATAGAGTGTTCGAGGAAGTTCAAGGTATTTTTAATGAACTTTCAGAAACTGGTTTACAAAACGTTATGGATCAGTTTTGGAATAGTTGGGAAGAATTAGCTAAGCAATCAGATAATTTGACAATGAGGGGCTTATTACATGAGAGAGCAGTTGCTTTCACTGAAACAGTTAATCATATGGGACAACAGCTAGATAATCTACAGGCTAACCTTAATACTGAAATTGAGTCCAGGGTATCGGAAATTAACAGCATTGTAAAACAGGTTGCTAACTTAAATAAAGGAATTATGGAGGTTGAGTCTACTGGAGTAACTGCTAATGACTATAGGGATACTAGAAATAGTTTAATAGACAGGTTATCTCAGTTAGCTAATATACAATGCACAGATGATCCATCGGGTTCCGTTAATATTTTATTAGGTGGACAATCCTTGGTTAATACATCAAACTTTAGAGAGCTATCTGCAGTAAAAGCTAAAAGTGCTTTTGTTGATGTATACTGGAAGGATAGCTTGACTGGAGGATATACAATAAACCCCAATTCGGAAAAGGTTGATTTAAATAATGGAGAGCTTAAAGGACTTATAGATACAAGAGGAGACGTTGATACTACAATAGTTGGACAAGGGAATGGAACGGTTACCGATGATGTTGATGTGGTAATAGCAGTTGATTTAACCTCAAGTAATTTAACAGAGGTTGAAAATGCAATTAAAAACTATCGTGATGATTTAAATAAAAGAGGATTAGATGCCAGAATAAAGATTGTGACATTTGAAGCAAGTGGTAATTTTACAGATGTGTCAGGAGGATTTATAGATTCTTCTTCCCTGGGAGATCCATCCTTTGGGGTTGGAGTAGCTGATGGTATAAATGAAAGCTTTGATACTGTAGTTACTGAAGTTACGTCCATGGCAGATTATAGAGCCGATGCTCATAAAAAACTTATAGTTTTTTCTGACGAAAGTATAGGTGGAGATAGCAATTCTATTGGTAATACTGATGTTGAAGACTATGTAAAAACTCTAAATTCTTTAGGAATCTCAACGTCTATAGTGTCTGATTCTGCTTATCAGTACGATGGAGATGCAGGGGAGAAAGGATGGGATGCTATAACCCATGGAACTGGAGGAGAGTTCTTTGATATTAGTAGACTTATATCTGATAATCAAGGATTAGCAGTAGATGTCTCTCAAAACACTTCTGATACTACCAGTAAATATATGGGTACAGTTGATGACTTTAAGGAAGTGATTCCTGTTCTTAAGCAAAAGCTTAATACTTTTGTAAATACTATAGCTAGAAATATTAATTATTTACATGAACAAGGAATTAACTTAACAGGAGGTACTGGAGATGCATTCTTTGTAGCAGCAAACTCTAGTGTACCTATTCAAGCGGGAAATATTAAGGTGAATCCTGATTTAGATATATTAAATAATATTGCTATATCAGAAAGCGGAGAAATAGGAGATGGCAAGATAGCTGAACAAATCTCAAAAATCCGTAATTCCTATATATTTGGAGATATGACTAGTGATGATTATTATAGAGGTCTTATATCTGATCTAGGTGTAGCAGCAAATGAAGCAGTAATTAGCAAAGAGAGTCAAGAATTACTTACACAACAAGTAGATGATAAAAGAAAATCCATATCTAATGTTTCTTTGGATGAGGAAATGAAAAATATGCTTCAATTTCAACATTCTTATGTTGCCAATTCGAGGGTAGTAAATGCCGTTGATGAAATGATAGATTTTATTATAAACAAAACAGGTAGAGTAGGACTATAGAAAGGGTGAGTTAAATGTCTGGTTGGGTAGGATTTAATACAGCAGTTTCTGGCTTGTTAGCAAGTCAAAGATCCCTATATACTACAAATCATAATATTGCAAATGCTAACACTGAAGGATATTCGAGACAGGTGGCGAAACAAAGGACCACTACTGCAATGATTTTACCAGGAATCGGGGCCTTAGGAACTGGAACAGAAACTTATGATATAACGAGAATTAGAGATGAGTATATTGACTTTAAATACATACATGAGAATGCTCCACTGGGAGAATGGGAAGTGAAAAGTGAAAATCTAGAGAGTATTGAAAATATATTTAATGAACCATCAGAGTCTAGTTTTAGAAAGAATTTAGATGAATTTTTTCAAGCATTAGAGACTTTAAGTACCGCACCATCTGACTATTCTAATAGAGCCCTAGTTAGAGAAAAGGCTGGAGCTTTGACAAATCATTTAAATGAAACAGCTCAAAGATTATATTCTTTGCAAAAAGAACTTAATTTTGCAGTAAGAACCACTGGTGATCAAATAAATGACTTAGCATCCCAAATTGGAACTCTAAATGATCAAATTTATAGAATAGAAATTGATGGAACCACTGCAAATGATTTAAGAGATAAAAGGGATGTGTTGATAGATGATTTATCAAAGCTAGTAAATATTCAGACTGATGATTTCAATGGAAAACTTAGAGTTTCTATAGGAGGAATAAGTCTTGTAAATCACAATGAAGTTAGTAAGCTAAAGACTACTACCATAGATAATAAGTATAATCCAGAAGAAAAGTTAGTTCAGATTGAGTGGGAGACAGGAAATCAAGTACTTGAGCCTAAATCTGGTGAACTAAAGGGACTTCTGGATATGAGAGATGGCGATGGTAAAGGGAACTCTTATAGAGGTGTAGGATTTTATATAGAAAGACTTAATGAATTTTCAAGAAAGATAGTTGAAAAAGTGAACGCAGTTCACTATCAAGGAGAAGGACTAAATGATTCTAGTAATAAATTATTATTTGCTTGGAATGGATTGGATACATCTACAATAGAAAGTCAATTTTTGAGTAAATTTGGTGTATCTCTAAGTTCGGTAGATTTTAATGATGAAACAGATCCTAATTACTTAGATTATAAGCAGTTTATTAATGAAAATGTTAAAGCAGATAATATAAGCTTATCTGGAGATATATTAAATAATTTAGATAGTATTGCCCATATCGCAGCTGCATCTGCTGGTAAAGATGGAGTTGAGAATAATGAAAATGTATTAAAATTAATTGAGCTTAGGGAGGATAATAAGTTTTTTGATGATACAACACCTCAAGGTACTCCAGATGATTTTTTAAAGGCAGTTTTATCTAATTTAGCTGTTGATGGTCAACAATCTATTAGAATGAAAAATAATCAAAGTGCCATAATGGCTAATGTAGAAATACATAGGCAATCGGTTTCTGGTGTTTCCTTAGATGAAGAAATGTCAAATATGGTGAAATATCAACATTCGTATAATGCTTCGGCTAGGATGTTAACAACTATTGATGCTATTTATGATGTAACAATTAATAGATTAGGCTTAGTAGGAAGATAGCATAAGGAGGAGGATTTAGTATGAGGATTACTAATAATATGCTCATTTCGAATATGATGAGAAATTTAAATGCCAATTATGGGAAAATGGATAAAATACAACAGCAAATGTCAACTGGAAAGAAATTTCAACTTCCTTCTGATGATCCTATAGGAGTTTCAAAAAGTTTAAAGTTTCACACTGATATTGCTATGATCGAACAACATAAAAGGAATTTAAACGATGGAAGGTCCTGGTTGGAGGCGACGGAAGACTCGGTTGCACAAATTGGAGATATTCTACAGAGAACTCGTGAGCTTGCGGTCAGGGCTTCAAATGGGAGTAATACAAATGAAGACTTGATTCAAATATCTGCAGAGATAAAGCAATTAAAGGAACAGATAGTAAAAGTAGGAAATAGCACTTATGCAGGAAGATACTTATTTTCAGGATTTAAAACTGATTCACCTTTACTAGATGAGGATGGTAATTATAAGTTAACTAATTATAAGGAGAATACTACTGGTTTTACAGCAACTGATACAAAATCCTTGCAACAGAGTGAAATAATTAAATATAATGTAGGAATAGCTGAAGATGTAGAGATAAATACTATAGGAATTAGACTTTTTGGTAAGCTTGATTCTAGTGGAGATATGACAATGAGTCATTATACTGACGCAACTGTTAATGGATATGAAATAGATGATGTTAATGAAGAATCAAATGGTTCAGGAGCAGATAAATCATACTTGGTAAGTCTTTTTGAAACTATAGAGAATGCTATGGATGTAGATGATAAGGAAACTATTAATAAAAGTCTTACTTGGATAGACGATACAATGGATAATGTATTATCTATTAGAGCAGATATAGGAGCTAAGGTCAATAGATTAGACTTAAGTGAACAAAGATTAGAAGCACAAAGTGTAAATTTCACGGAGCTTTTATCTAAAAATGAAGAAATAAATATAGCAGAAGTAGTTATGAAATTAAAAAATAGTGAAAATGTATATAGAGCATCTTTATCTATAGGAGCGAAAGTTATACAGCCTACATTAGTGGATTTCTTGAGATGATTTAGGAAGGTGATAGTATGCCACTTCGGATAACTACAGTTAAACCACAAATTCAGTTAAATATTATAAAATCTAAATTGAGTATTGAGCAGCCACAAGGGGAATTAAGTATAAATAGAACTAATACAGATATGATAATAAAGAAGGAATCGCCAAAAGTGATAATAGATCAATATCAGTGCTTTGCTGAGGCTGGGCTAAAAAATAATGAAGATATGATAAAAGAATATGCTCAGTTAGGTCACAAAAAAGCTATTGAAGGAATCAGACGAATTGTTTCTGAAGGAAATATGCTTGCAAATGTAAGATCAGGTAGTCCTAATATGGTTGCACGGATAGCTAAGTCAATATCATGGGGTGGAATAAAAGAATTCAAATTCGATATGATACCTAAAAGCAGGCCTAAGATAGAGGTAGAAGGATATTTACAAGTTGACTGGAATATTGGGGAATTAGATATTAATTATACACCACATAGCCCGAAAATTAATTATCAAATAGGTAAAGTAGAAGCATACTTAAATCGAAAACCTAGTATTGATATTAATTATATTGATGAAAGATTATAATTTTAACAAGAATAAAAGTACACAGTAACATGAGGAGGGTAAAGCATGAAGTTAGTAACCAAGCATTTTGGTGAAATAGATGTTAATGAGAAAGAAATAATATACTTCCCAGATGGGGTTTTTAGTTTTGAGGATAAAAAGAGATTTATTATTATTAATAATCCTAATGAGGAGTTACCTTTTAATTGGCTCCAGTCTATAGATAACCCTAATTTAGCTTTTGTGATAATTAATCCTTTTATATTTAAACCTGACTATGATTTTACTCTTCAACAGTCAGTTATTGATAAGTTGGAGATCAAAGAAAAGAAAGATGTTGTAGTATATTGTATTGTAGTTATACCAGAAGACTTTAATAAAATGACTGCTAATTTGGCAGCACCTGTAATCGTAAATGCAAGCAAAATGAAAGGAAAGCAAGTGATTATTGATAACGACAAATATTCTCCAAAACACTCCATAATTGAAGAACTTCAAAAACAAAGACAGGAGGAATAACTATGCTGATACTAACAAGAAAAAAGGAAGAGAGTATAGTAATAGGTGAGAATATAGAGATTGTCGTAGTAGGAATTGAAGATAATAAGGTGAAATTAGGAATTAAAGCTCCTAAAGATATTGATATTTATAGAAGTGAAATTTATAAAGAAATTCAAGAAGAAAATCTTAAAGCATCAAGAACAGAGATAAAAATGTCTAATATAGAAAATATTTTTAAAAAATAATAAAATTTAAGCAAAAAAACTTAAAGTTGGGTAAAAATATGTCGATACATATATTGAACTGAAAGATAATTACTCTGGCCAGAGTAGAATCTCTTATTAGGGCAAGGATGCCCGAAAATTAAAATCAAGGAGGAATAGATAATGAGAATTAATAATAACTTAATGGCTATGAATACTCATAGACAGATGACTGTTAACAAGTCTAATTTATCAAAGTCA
>NZ_JAETGO010000057.1 GCF_016765695.1 Sporosalibacterium faouarense
ACGGTACGTACGGTGGTGTGAGAGGTCGGTAGATAAAATAATTATCTACCTCCTACTCGATTAGATGTATTTGTCCTAATACTTCGTATATAATTTTGATTGCAGCCCAAGATGTAATATCTGAATTATCGAGGGGAGGAGAAATCTCAACTATATCCATTCCCTTAATAGGTAATTCATTTATTAACTTTCTTACTATTTGAAGAATTTCTCGAGTAGATATTCCTCCGCCCTCTGGAGTACCTGTGCCTGGTGCAAAAGCAGGATCTAGAACGTCTATGTCTAAAGAAATATAAATTGAATCATAATCTTTATAACGTTTGATTAATTCATTGATTAAATAATCTATTCCTTTCTCGTAAATCTCTAGTGAAGTTATCATTTTGATATCACTATGATTATTTAGAAAAGATATTTCCTCTTCTTCGAAGGAGCGTATTCCTACTAAAGTCAACCCCTCGTCTTTTAGATTTGGGTTTTCTAATCCCCTTCTTGCGACACAAGCATGAGACCATATATGTCCCTGATATTCATTTAATAAATCACAGTGGGCATCGAACTGTATTACTCCAATTTTTTTGCTGCTATAATGCTTTGAGAAAGCAGCTTGTAAAGGAATAGATACAGAATGGTCGCCACCTAAAAATATGCAAAATTTGCCACTATCAAAAAGAATTTTGGCTCCCTTTTCAATTTTATTGAAATATTTTTCCCAATTTAAACTAACTTCAAAGTTTCCTTCATCTTTTATAAAAGGTTTTTTTATAATTATTCCTTCTTCTGTTATTGGTGGAACAAATCGTGATAAATGACGTATACGATTTGGAGCTTGAGAAGTTCCCTTACTGATGCTTGCTGCTCTATCAAAGGGTATTCCCTTTATAAGCACACTAGCTTTGTCAATATCCTCTGTTAAAAGCTCTCTCCAAGGTGTGTGAAATGATTTTGTATTATTAAATGTCATTTTAATATTCAACTCCCTTCTTGCTACCAAACAAGTAATTCCTTTATTTATTTTTAAAGATATGTGAAAGTTATTTTCTACTAGTAATGAATTAATTATAATTATTACTTATGAGATAAGCAAGGAAATTTTACTCTAAATATATAAAATCTCATATAAGCTATTATAATAGGTTGATTTATAATATATTCATTAGATAAGAAAATAGAGCCCAATAGGACTCTATCTTAAGATTATTTTATATACTATAAAGAGATTAAATGTTTTTTAGTATTTGTAACTAGTTCATCCATCAAATCCTTTACAGATACTATCTTATCTATTTTATAAGCATTAACTCCAGCAAAAGCAAATCCATGGGTTAAATTCCCTTTTTGAGCATTTATTAAGGCTTCAGCTATACAATAAGGAGCTTCTTTTGGATTGCAAGGCTTTAAACAATTGGTTATACATCTAAAAGGCTTCTCAAGTCCTTGATTAACACTATTTAAGTAATCATTACTAATAGCTCTACCTATCATTCCTACAGGGCTTTTAATGATTTTTATATCTTCAGAACTAGAGTTTACGTATGCTCTTTTAAACTCATCAGAAGCATCACATTCATAGGTAGCGGCAAAGCGACTTCCTAATTGAACTCCAGATGCACCAGATTTTAATAGATGAGCTATATCTTTGCCATTAAAAACTCCGCCACCAGCTATAACAGGAATCTTTTGGTTGTACTTCTCTTCGAAGGGTTTAATTGCAGTTAATACATCTTTAAGTAATTTGTCAAGCTCCATAGAGGGATTATCCAAATCTTCCTTGGAAAAGCCTAAATGTCCTCCTGCTTTAGGGCCTTCTACTACAATCGCATCAGGAATTATATTATAACGTTTATCCCAGCTTTTACATATTAAAGCAGCAGTTCTACCAGAAGAAACTATAGGTGAGATTTTTGTGTCAGTTCCCTTAGTTAATTTAGGTAGTTTAAGGGGAAGTCCAGCACCAGAGAATATTATATCAATTTTTTCTTTAACGGCTTCTTTGACCATTTCTTCAAAGTTATTAAGGGCAACCATGAGGTTAACTCCTACAATTCCGTCATGACAAATTTCTCTTGCCTTTCTTATATGTTTTTTTAAGGCTCTAATGTTTGCCTCTTTTTTATTCTTATAATAATCAGGCTCATTAAAACCTATTTCCACACCTGAAATAACGCCAATTCCGCCATTTAGTGCAACATTTCCTGCTAAAGATGATAAGGATATACCAACGCCCATACCACCTTGAACTATAGGAACTTTTGCAATGAGATTCCCAATTCTTAATTTAGGTAAGTTCATAAACTCCTCCTTATTTATAATAAAGTATTAGTACCAGGTAACAAAAGGTACTATTTAAGTATATACTTTATAGACTTAAAAAGATAGCAATTTCAACAAATTTATTGATATTTAATAAAAATTTCATATTTAATCATTAGTATATCCATATAATAGAAAATAATGTAAGTATTAACTAAAAAAACTTGTAAAATCATTTTTTTAGAAAAAAATAAAAGGCACGGATTTATGTCCGTACCTTTATGTTTAGATTCTATTTATAGAATACATGGTCTCCTATTCTAGTCACATATGTTTTATTTTCAACAATCCACTTTGCTGCAGCTTTGTTTGGATTGAAGAAGTAAGTTGCATTTCCAACTGGTCTGTTATAATTTAAAGCTTCCTTTGCAGCTTGAATACTCTCCTGAGATGGATTATTGTAAATAGTGCCATCAGCTACTGGGCTAAATTGAGGAATACCTTTATAATATTCAAATATTACACCCTTTATAGTATTAGGGAAAAGTTTTGAGTCAACTCTGTTTATTATAACACTACCTACAGCTACTTTACCGCTATAAGGTTCACCACTTGACTCAGCGTGGATTATTCTTGATAACCAATACAAATCATCTGAATTATAGCTTGTACTTCTAGCAAGGGTTGTCCCACGTGATACTGTAGAGTTATATAATGTAGACTGAGTTTGAGGACCGGCAATACCATCAACAGTTAATCCATTATCCTTTTGAAAACGGATTACTGCATTTTTAGTTAATGATCCATAAATGCCATCAACAGGTCCAGGTGAATAACCTTTAGCATTTAAATTTTGTTGGAGCTTTGATACGAGACTTCCTTTGCTTCCTTCTCTTAAGACTGTATAGGATAAGCTATATAAAGATGCTTGAGTTTCTGGTCCAGCCATACCATCAACAGTTAAATTATTAGCTTTTTGATATCTGATTACTGCAGCTCTAGTCATTGGCCCATATGAACCATCAACGGGTCCAGCCGAATAACCTTTAGTATTAAGAGCGTTTTGCAGCTTTATTACTTCACTTCCCTTACTCCCTAATTTCAAGGGGACATAAGAATTAGTGTAGTTTCCAGCAGCTAATACATTAGTAGAAAGAAAAGAAAGTACTAAGAATATTATACATAACGAAACAAGAATCTTTGACTTATTTTTCACAATAAATACACTCCTTCCTATGTTTGCTTCCGAAGTTAGCTGACGGGTTCGGGATAGAAGGCTCCCTACCATAAATACTTATGGATTAACCCCTTAGTTGGTTCCTCCGTACCTAATTATTTAGGATTCAGCAAGTGTCCATAATGCATGAATTATATTATACAATCCTGACAATATTATGTCAACTAGAAGATTATTACAGTTATTTTTTTAACTAACAAACAATAGTTTACTCTTAATTAGAAAAGTGATATAATTCTTATGTCGTAAATTTAACAAAGATGTAAAAATCTTTCTATAGTGGATTAATAAAAAGTGATTTTATTAAATCAACTAGGTATTTTTTTGAAGATAGCTTAATGGCATTATGGGGGAAATTAAGTAATGAAAACATTATTTAGAAATAGGATATTTTTAAAACAGTTTTTGGCTTTAATTATTATGATTGTTGTTATATTTTCAGGGGTTGGATTATCAATATATTGGGCGGCAGCGCGAACTTTAGAGAGTCAATCGATGGATTTGGTAGAACAATATCAAAAGCAGATTTATATAGAAATTAGAGAGAAAGTTAAAGATATTAAGAGTTGTATTAAAACGCAATCTTTATATCTTCAAGATATGAATTTGGATATCTATAATTCTGAAAAGATGAAGAAATTATTAGGAAAGGTAGTAAGCAATAATTCTACATTAATTGATTTATTACTTGTAGATAATGAAGGAAATGTTGTAAATTCAAAAGGAGGACCTTCAGAGACTAATCTAATGGAACGTGATTATGTTAGAAATGGACTATTAGGCAAGTCGACAGTTACTGGCCTTTATTCTGGCAAGAGGAGAGGTACTATCATTATGACCATTTCACAACCAGTAATAATAGAAGGAAAACCTGAATACGTATTAGCAGGAGTAATAGGACTCGATGAAATCAAGAGCATAATTGAGAGCATTGAATTTAAGAATGGTGAACAAATCTTTCTTGTAGATAAAAAAGGAGATATAATTACTAGCAATGAATATGATTTAAATAACAAAGATGAGGTAGCCCTTTATCATGAAAATATGATGACTGAAGGAGTTAAAAATGTTATAGAAAGAAAAAATAACGTAGCTAAATACGAGAATTTTAAAGGGAATAAAGTAATAGGATCTTATAGGTGGATTGATGAGTTAGAGGTAGGTCTTATTGTCGAGTTTGATGAGAAATACATGCTTAAACCAATAGACAGATTAATTGGATATATTCATATTTTGATTTTAATAGTTTGTATTCTAACTACTATTTTTGCTTATTTTATTAGTAGACGTACATATAGGACAATAAACAAATTAGTAGAGTCTGTAAAGAGACTAAAAGAAAACAGTAATGTAAGTAAAATAGATTTAAAAACAAGTGATGAACTTAATATATTAATAGAGAGTTTCAACGAAATGCAAGATGCTGTGAAGAAAAGAGAAGAAGAAATTCATAGATATGCTACCATTGACACATTGACAAATACTTTAAATAGAAGGGCAGGAATAAAGCTTTTAGAAAAAGAAATTGAAAAATCACAGATAAATAAAACTCCTCTTAGTATAATGTTTATTGACATCAATGGTCTGAAGACTGTAAATGACTATTTGGGACATAGAGAAGGAGACAAGCTAATTATATCCGCATGTGAATTTATAAGGAAAAGCATTGGCGAAGAGAATGCTTTAGCTAGACTAGGAGGAGATGAATTTTTAGTTATACTACCCGAATGTTCTGTTCAATGTGCACGGAAGATAAAAGAGAAAATAAACAGTGAAATAGATCAGTATAATGAAGAAAATCAAAAAGCATTTTTAGTAAGTGCAAGTATTGGGTTAGCGGAATATGAGCAAGATGGGAGACCATCAGCTGATGCACTTATTGAGATAGCTGATAAAAGAATGTATAAGAACAAAGATAATTATAAAAATCATAATAAAAACAATATAGTCATAAGAGATAATGATAAATAATGGTATAATTAAAATAGATTTATGTATAAAAAAGTCGTTCAGGAGGTAAGCTGAGGGACTTTTTTGTCGCTTTTTTTAAATACTAAGTTAGAAGAAAATATTATAAGAGAGAAGTAAATAAAATTATATAGTAGTAATTAAGAATGAAGTTAAAAGAAATAGATGCTATAATAATCATAGGATTAAGGGAAGAAGGGATGAAATTATGAAAAAAATAACTAAGGTTGAAAAACAAAAAAGAAATAACAAGAGATATTCAATATACATTAATGGAGAATATGCTTTTGGAGTACATGAAGATACATTAGTAAAATATGAATTGTTAAAGGGGAAAGAGTTGGATAACGAATTTATTGACAAAGTTATTAAGGCAAAAGAGCAAAGTAAAGGGAATAATTATGCATTAAAGCTTTTATCATATAGGTCTAGAAGTAAAAAAGAAATACAGAATAAGATGGATTTAAAAGGATATGACAAGTCCATAATAGATAATGTAATTTATAATTTAGAGAAGAAAGGATATATTGATGATAAGCAATTTACCATAGAATATGTAAAAGATAAGGTTAAACTAAAAAAGTTTGGCAAGAAGAGATTAGAGATTGAATTAATTAAAAAAGGAATTGAAAAGATAGTTATTAGAGAGGTAATTGAAAATCTGGTAGATAAGGAAGAGGAATATAATAGAGCTTTAGAAATTGCTAAGAAGAAATTGAGAACATCATATAAAAATGATGAAAAGAGAGCACAGTATAGAAAGCTAGGTGGATTCTTACAAAGAAAAGGATATGATTTTGATATTGTAAAAAAAGTTTTGGAAGAAGTTTTATAAAGTTAACATAAATTCCATAAAAATAGCAAATTATATAAATAGTTAAATGAAAAGGATGTATTCCATGAATAAAATTAATAACAAAAAGAATGAAGCTTTAGAATCTGCATTATGGAGTGTAGCTTTACCTGGACTTGGTCAACTACTAAATAAAAGGTATTTCAAAGGCTTTCTGTTCATTTTGCTAGAATTTATAATTAATATGAAATCAAATTTAAACACTATAATTATTTATAGCTTTTATGGGAATATGTCTGAAGCTATTGAAAAGGTAAATTATCAGTGGTTGATGTTTTATCCATGCGTTTATATATTTGCAATATGGGATGCATATAGAGATAGATTAAAAGAGAATAAACCATATTTATTTATTCCCTTCGTATCGGCAGCTTATATTGGCACAATAGCAGTCATATATTCTTCAACATTTGAACTTATGGGATTTAAAATAGGTCCCATTTTTTTACCTATAATAAGTATTAGTGTGACTCTAGTATTGGGGTTATTACTGAGACCTATATTGATACGAAGAGTAGAGAAAAAATAGATATCTTCTTGTCATTTAATCAAGTCTTTTTGATTTACAGAAAATAAAGCTTTCATCTAGAGTGTCATTCTCTACCTCTGAACCAAATAATATCCATGTGGTACAAATATGAAACTTTTCTTTAAGTGCTATAATAGTTTTGACTGAAGGTCTATATTTATCATTCTCAAGATCACTGAGTGTTCCTTGGGATATGCCTAAAGTTTGAGCAAATTCACTTTGAGTTAAGTTGTTATTTTTTCTAATACAACTTATGCGATTACCAATGGTCATATCATATCACCCCACTTATAAAAATCATTATTTGAATAAAATCAAAATGATAAATTTACTAATTATAATACTATATAGATATTATAGCAAATATAAAATATGATGCACATCAAATATATTATATATTGGAAATATTTCTATTTGTAAATTATCTAATCGACATATAAGTAATTATATTTACTTTACCTTTCTAAATAACCCTAAAAAAAACAAACTTGTAAAAAATATGTAAAAAAGTGTTGATTTTTGGTAAATAATTTGATAAAATTAAAGATAATAGAATATGTAATAAGATATAAATTTGATGACATATTAGAACTAATATTAGACAGAAGGACAAAAATCAGTTTTTAGCTAGATATAAGGCCAACATAACAATGATTCTCCATTGTCATGTTGGTTTTTTTACTATTAAATAAATCTTGAAAATTTTAAAATAACATATTCAAATAACGAGGTGTATTTAATGTGTAGATTGATAAAGAAAGTAATAAACCATAATCCAGATGATAAATTACATTTAGTAAAAGGACTTGTACCTAGAATAATAGCTGTCAGGGTCACATTAGTTTATCTGATTGTTAGTTTTTTATGGATATTTTTATCAGATAATATTTTAAAATTAATTATAGTTAATAAAGATAAACTTACATGGGTACAAACAGTTAAAGGAAGTATTTTTATTATAATAACTTCTTATATGATATTTATATTAATCGACAAGAGTATTAGTAAGAATCAACGGCTAGCAAGGAAGGTGATTAAGAGTAATGAAGAAATAAAAGAAAAGAATAAAGAATTAAATGACATAGATGAAAAATTAAATCTTAAAGTTAGAGAGTTAAAGGTAATACAAGACTTATTAAAAGAAAGAGAAGAAAAGTACAATTTAATAGAAAATAGGATATATAATATATCATATTATGACTCAATCACTGGATTACCGAATAGAGGTTACCTAAAGAAGCAATTAAAGGATTTTATCAAGGAAGCTAAAAATAACTCAAATAAGATAGTATTGATGCATATCGACCTAGATGATTTTGGTTTTGTTAATGAGAGCCTTGGACATTCTTATGGAGATGATCTACTTAAGGATTCAAGTGATATACTAATCAAAATAATAGGTAATGATGGTGTGGTTACGAGGATAAGTGAAGATGAGTTCGCCATAATAATTTACGAAATAAGTCAAGTTAATAATATTGAAAAAATAGCTAATGAAATAAATAAAGCTTTTCAAAAGCCCTGGACAATAAGAAATCTGGAGTTTTATGTTACAGCAAGTATTGGTATAGCTGTTTTTCCTGATCACGGGGAAGATGACGAAGTATTACTGAAAAATGTAAATACTGCTATGCATTATGCTAAAAACTTAGGCAAGAATAACTATTGTATTTATTCACCTTCTATAAAAGAGGAAGTTCTTAGGAACTTAGATTTGGAAAGAAGATTAAGATATGCAGTCTCTAATGATGAATTCAAGGTATTATATCAGCCTCAGGTATCAACTATAAGTGGCAAAATAGTTGGATTAGAGGCCTTGATTAGATGGGATAACCCTTCAGCTGGTATGGTTTCCCCAATAGAATTCATACCTATAGCAGAAAAATCGGGACTAATTATTCAAATAGGAGAATGGATTTTAAGAAAAGTCTGCAATCAAATCAAGCTTTGGGAGTATATGGATGTTCTGAATCATACAGTTTCGGTCAATGTTTCAGCTAAGCAATTAGAAGATGAGAGTTTTGTTGAGAAAGTATCTAAAATTATTAAAGAAACAGATATTAATCCTGAAAATTTAGAGTTTGAAATAACTGAGAGTCTGGCTTTAGGTGATTTAGATTTTACAATAGAAGTTCTTAATAATATTAAAAAATTAGGCATTAAAATTGCTCTTGATGATTTTGGTACAGGCTATTCATCTCTTAATTACCTAAAAAAGCTACCTGTAGACTTTGTAAAAATAGATAAAAGCTTTATTAATGATATTACAAAGGACTGTATTGAACATGAAATCTTTAAATCTATAGTGAACCTTGCCCACACTATGGATATGATTGTAATTGCAGAAGGAGTAGAAACTAATGAACAATTGCAGATTCTAAAAGGAGAGAAATGTGATAGGTTACAAGGGTATCTATTTAGTAAGCCAATATCTATAATGGAAGTTAATGATCTTTTGCTTGAGAAAAAAACTTATATAGATAAGTAATTCATATTTTATTAAATAAAGTTTTTATATATACATATTTGAATATTTACTAGATGAAAAAGACTTTAAGAAGTCTTTTTTTATGAATGATAGTATTAAAACATGGTATATTAATAATAAAGTACCTTGGAGGGGATATAATGAATGAAGGAAAAAAGAGAAGTAAAGAAATAGATAAAGAGGAATTAAAGAAAAGATTGACTTCCACTCAATATAATGTGACACAAGAAAATGGCACAGAACCACCTTTTAATAATGAATATTGGGATAATGATAGAGAAGGAATATATGTAGATATTATTACTGGAAAGCCTTTATTTACATCAAAAAATAAGTATAATCCTGGATGTGGATGGCCAAGTTTTACAAAACCGATAGATAGAAAAATAATTAAAGAAAAAAGAGATACTTCATATGATATGGAGAGAATAGAAGTAAGAAGCAAAGACTCTGATTCCCATCTTGGTCATGTTTTTAATGATGGTCCAAAGGAATCAGGGGGATTAAGATATTGCATTAATAGTGCAGCTCTAAAATTTATACCATTAAAAGATTTAGAAAAAGAAGGTTACGGAGAGTATTTAAGATTATTTACTGGATCGTAGATATATATCTACGATTTTCTTTTATAATAAGATGTTTACAGAATTTAAAAATATGTATGTTTTGGTAGATGGACACTCTGCTAGTGGTTCTGAAATTGTAGCTTTAGAACTTAAGGAGTATTTAGAGAATGCTACAATCATAGGAATGGGAATTACTCCAGATATCTATGTAGATTCAAATAGTATAGAGATTATTTAGACGTAATAAATAGGTAGATTGAGAGCTGTATTGATTGAGTTGTTAATCAATGCAGCTTTTATGAATTTAATATTAATCTATTAATAATTCTTAAAGCAATAAACATAAATAAAATGATATAATAATTATGGATATTTAGAGTGTCTAAATTTTCAATTAATATACATAATGAATGGAGGTACAGTATGGTTCAATCAAATTTAGGAGAAATGGCAGCACTAGTTACTGCGGTTTGCTGGACAATAACAGCTATATCCTTTGAACTGGCCGGCCGTAAAATTGGCTCTCTTTCAGTGAATTTTATAAGATTAGTTATGGCTTTCTTTTTACTTGGTATTTTCACACTTTTTACAAGAGGGATGTTCTTACCCCTTGATGCTACACCAAACGCTTGGTTATGGCTAAGCATATCAGGAATTATTGGATTTGTACTTGGGGATTTATTTTTATTTCAGGCTTTTCTTGAGATAGGATCTAGAATTTCAATGTTAATTATGTCAGCTGTTCCACCGATAACAGCTTTATTAGGCTTTTTCTTTCTAGGAGAAGTCTTGACACCTAAAGCATTGATAGGAATGTTCGTTACAATAATAGGTATAGCTTTGGTTATCCTAGTAAGAAAGTCAGGAGATAAAAAACTTGAATTTAATCATTCTATTAAGGGGTTATTATTTGCTTTCATAGGAGCATTGGGTCAATCTCTAGGACTTATCTTTAGTAAAATGGGTATGGGAAGCTATAATGCTTTTGCAGCAACACAGATTAGAATTATCTTTGGCATCATAGGATTTATAATTGTATTTACATTTATGAAAAGATGGAATAAGTTAAAAGAAGCTATTACAAATAGCTATGCCATGAAGAGAGTTTCAATCGGTGCCTTTTTTGGACCATTTTTAGGAGTATCTTTTTCATTATTAGCTGTTCAATATACAGCAACTGGAATTGCTTCAACCATTAATTCAATCGTTCCAGTACTAATTATCATACCTTCAATAATTATATTTAAAGAAAAGGTAAGTACTAAAGAGATAATTGGTGCTATCGTTACAGTACTAGGTGTAGGATTATTATTTATATAAAATTACAATATACAATTTTCTCATATAATAATTGATTTGTAATTTTGAAATAAAAACTAGCTATGTTGGGTAATTATATTGATAACAAGTTTTTAAATTACAAGGTTAAAATTATTACTTATTGAACTAAAGAACGGAGTGAAATTAAATGAACAAAAGAATTAAAATATTAGTATTATTATTATTAATTATTCCTATGTTTATAGGATGTGGAGTAATTAATAAAAATGCTGATAAAAATAATAACGATGGAGAAAATGAGGACCAAATTAATCAGGATGATAATAAGGATGAAGAAAATAATGGTCAAAACAATGAAAATGATAAAGAGGATGAAAAAGATACAATCACTGAGCTTATAAAGACAATGACTTTAGATGAAAAAATAGGGCAAATGGTTATCCTTGGATTTGAAGGAGACTCTTTAAATGAAGATGTAAAATCATTAATAAATCAATACAAAGTTGGAGGGTTTATATTATTCAAGAGAAATGTTGAAAATTCAAATCAATTATTATCTCTACTCAATAGTCTTAAAGAAACCAATAGTGATAATAAAATACCATTATTTTTAGCAGTTGATGAAGAAGGTGGAAAAGTTAGCAGGATGCCAGATGAATTAATTGATTTACCTAATAGTAACGTTGTCGGTGAATCAAAGAATAACGAATTTGCTATAAACTTAGGAAGAATTCTTGGTCAACAATTACAGAGCTTTGGCTTTAATTTAGACTTTGCTCCAGTGCTAGATGTAAATAGTAATCCTAATAATCCAGTTATTGGTGTAAGGTCATTAAGCTCCAATCCACAAGTAGTAGGAGAGTTAGGTGTGGAAATCATGAATGGAATAAAGGAAAAGGGTATAATACCAGTTGTTAAACATTTTCCAGGTCACGGAGATACTTCTGTTGATTCCCATTTAGGATTACCTAAAGTAAATAAAGATTTAAGTAGTTTGAGGCAATTAGAATTAATTCCATTTAAAGAAGCTATTGAAAATGATGTTGATACAATAATGATTGCACATATTTTATTTCCAGAGTTAGATCCAAATTACCCCGCATCTTTGTCTGAAAGATTGGTTACCGATTTATTAAGGAAGGAAATGGGATATAAAGGTGTAGTAATAACCGATGACTTGACAATGGGTGCTATAAAGGATAATTATTCAATAAACGATGCAGCTGTAAAGGCTATCCTAGCTGGTGGAGATATAGTGTTAGTTTGTCACGAATATGAAAATGAAATTACTGCAATTGATTCATTAAAAGAAGCAGTTGTAAATGGAATTATTACTGAAGAACGTATAGATGAAAGTGTTTACAGGATATTAAAGTTAAAAAATAAATATAAATTAGAAGATAGACCAGTTGTCTCTGTTGATATTGAAACAATAAACAACAATATTAACAAGCTTCTAAACACATATATGAAGTAGTAATAATAAATATATTTGTTAGATGTAATTAATTTTAAGATAGGAATTAACATATAAGGAAACTAATACATTGAAATGATTAATGGCTTATAGTATAGTATATAAAGTAAGAGAATATAATAAGAATTAAGCTCAGATGCAATTGATAGGAACGAGGAATATATTATGTTAAATGAAAAAATACTTAATGGAGATAAAATCACAGTTAAGGTTGGAAAATTAAATATTGGAGAAAGTAATAAACCAGTAATTATGGCGGGACCTTGTTCAATAGAATCTAGAAATCAGATAATAGAAACTGCATTAGAATTAAAAGAAATAGGTGTAGATGTACTAAGGGGAGGGGCTTTTAAACCCCGTACTAGCCCTTATGCATTTCAAGGACTAGGTTTTAAAGGGTTGGAGTATCTTAAAGAAGCAGGAGAAAAAGCAGGGATACCTGTAGTAACTGAGTTGATGGGTGAAAGTGATATTAATGAGTTTTTAAATTATACCGATATAGTTCAAATTGGATCTAGAAACATGTATAATTATTCTTTACTAAAAGTAATAGGAGAAATAGATAAACCCATTTTGTTAAAAAGGGGAATGAGTGCAACATTAAATGAATGGATAATGGCTGCAGAATACATTGCTGCATATGGAAATAAAAATATCATTTTATGTGAAAGAGGTATAAGGACTTTTGAAAATATCACTAGAAATACTTTAGATCTATCGGCTGTACCTTTAATTAAAGAAAAAACGGGACTACCAGTAATAGTGGATCCAAGTCATGGTACAGGAATTAGAAGGCTTATTGAACCCATGTCAAAGGCTGGAATAGCATGTGGTGCAGATGGATTAATGATTGAAGTTCATTTGAATCCAGAAAAAGCATTATGTGATGGTAAACAATCTATTACCATTGAGCAATACAAAAGAATATATGATTGGTGTAAAAAGTATGTAAATGTAGACAATCTATAAAAGAACTGAAATAATTACTGAGTAATTATTTCAGTTCTTTTATAATAGGCTAGGAGCAAATCAACCATTCTTCCATAGCTGGCAACACCATCTTCTTGATAATTAGCTTTTAAATATGTATCATTAACCTTTGAAGAGGTTCTAGATATGATTCCTTCATATTTATCCCAATGCTCTGAGATATCTAGCAAATCCCTTTTTACACCATCGCTATATGTCTCAGATAGTTCCCAATACTTATCATTATCATATTCGTATAAGACATTCATTGAATGGATTATAGCCAACAGGGTTCCAGAGTATTGAAAATCTGCATCAGGGTTAGATTTACTAGCAAGATAAGCTATAAAATTAGCTTCATCCTCTCTGGCAAACCCATATTGATGAGCCATTTCATGACAGACAGTTACTGGAAACATAGATGATGAAATAGTAGTATTTATGTTGGCTTCAATAGTAAATGGAGAAAAAATACCTGATATCCCCATATAAGACATTAATTCTGATATAAAAACCTTTTTTGGTTTGCCATAACTTCCATTAAATTGAGGATATGTAGTAGATATTTTCCTATACCCCTTATAAGCTCTATTTAAAATATCATCATGCCCTTTGGGAAGATACATTACTCCATTAGGATCTTCGTGAATTAATAATCTTAACCTATTCCCATCCTTTATTAAGCTCTCACATAAATTTTCTAAATCTTTAACTGAAGACTTAGTATTTCCTAGATTAGCAATCTCCCAAAAGGGTTGCCTATGATAATTCATTCCCCAAATAGTGATAAATATAAAATAGAGAACACTTATGAAAGCTAGAACATTACGCAAGAATCTAAAAAAAGTTTTTTTTCTCTGATTAGGATTCTCAATAAATCTTTTCACAAAAACAAATAATTTTAAAATAATGAAAAAAATAGTTGATATAAAAAGTAATTCTCCTAAAGAGAATGGAAATAATCCAGTAAGTTTACTTATGGGTTGAGAGATAAACTTATATATACCATTAGAATAAACCTTCTCAATTAAATCTGGATTATGGGATCCTAACGCGGTTAGAACAATACCTATTGGAAATAATAGAAATAATTTATTATTTTTTGAGAGTTTAACTTTTTTCATAGAAATACCAGCCTTAATATTATTTTGATACAAAAGGGTTTCCCTCAATATAAAATCTCCATAGATAGTCTTTAGCTTCTTTAGCATAATCTATACCAATTCTTTTTGACGCTATAATATTTTTGGGTTTATAGTTTGAATCTTCTATATACAAATTTTCACCACATAAATCTTGACCATTATTACTTCTATTAATAGAAAATGCAATAGAAAGCTTTCCAGGCCCATTGGTTAATCTTATTGATTCGCTTTTAGTAAGGGAAGTGAAATTTTTATTAAATCTATTTAGGCTCATACAGTCTAGACCTTCCAGTGGTTCAATTCCGCGAATAAGAATAGCTTCTGGTATACCTTCTTCACGGGTGACAACATTCATACAATTATACATGCCATAAATAAGATAGACGTAAGCATAGCCTGAAGGACCATACATAGTTTCAACTCTCTTAGTTATTTTTCCACCATATGAATGAGCTGCTTTATCTTTTAGACCTTTGTATGCTTCGACTTCAATGATTCTTCCCGAAATTTTATTTCCGCCAACATAATGAACTAGTGTTTTACCAAGTAATTCTTTAGCAACAATCAAGGTTTCTTGATTATAAAAATCTCTTGTAAGCTTCATATTTTTAATCACTCCTATGTATAAATTATAACATTGGTACAAGGTATAATTATATTAAAAATAGATGACATTAAGTAATATACATATTTATTTTGAAGCACAAAAAATTATCGAGAACATAACAGTCCACTGGCACCACTGAAAAGAGCTTTTTACAAGTCTATTCCTACTAGAATGACTTGATAGTCCCCACTTATAGCAGTGATGTGTATATGTTATGTTCCCGACACTATTATTATGGACAGGATTAAAGGATAATATACATATTATTTTAAATTTATACTAAAATTAAATTTTAGTGATTATAGTAGGAATAATTAGTGTGATATAATATATATATACAATTTTAAACAAATTTCTACTTTATTTTATGTTCTATATTTAATATTTCAGAAAATTGTTTATAAAATTTTATACAATCTGTAAAAAAGGTTTTTAAACGATATATTTTTAAAAGGGTCATAAGATATTTAATTTTTACATAAGTTATATTGATTTAGTATAACTAAAGTTGGAGGGATTAATTATGAAATATAATTTTGATGAAATAATTGATAGGAGTAAATACAATTCTTTGAAATGGCTAGAATTAGATTCAAAGTTTGGAAGAGATGATATTTTACCTATGTGGGTGGCAGATATGGACTTTAAGAGTCCACAACCCATCATAGATGCAATTTGTAACAGAGCATTACATGGAGTATTTGGGTATACTACAAGAACTGAATCATATTTTAAAACTATAGCTGAATGGATGGAAAGAAGACATAATTGGAATCCACCAGAAGAATTACTTGTTCATAGTCCAGGAGTAGTATTTTCATTAAGTACTATAGTACAAGAATTTACTGAACCAGGAGATAAAATTATTGTTCAGCCTCCTGTATATTATCCATTTTATTCAATTATAGAAAATAACGATAGAAAAGTAGTACTTAATCCCCTTAAAAATTTAAATGGAAAATATGTCATGGATTATGATGATCTTGAGAGAAAAATAGATGAAAATGTAAAAATGCTAATTTTGTGTAGTCCACATAATCCTATAGGAAGGGTTTGGTCAAGGGAAGAGCTAGTTAAGTTAGGAGAAATATGTAGAGAAAATAATGTACGTATAGTGTCAGATGAAATCCATTGTGATTTAGTACTTAAAGGATATAAACATACACCTTTTGGAACATTACCAAATAATCTATCAGATAATCTAATAACTTGCTTTGCACCTAGTAAAACTTTTAATATAGCAGGGTTGCAAGCCTCTGTCGTTTCATTTTCTAATGAAGGGGACTATGTAAGATATAATGAAGCACTAGATAAGCATCACTTTAAAAACAATAACTGCTTTAGCATAGCTGCAGTAGAAGCTGGATACAAATATGGAGAAGAGTGGTTAGAACAGCTTTTAGATTATTTAGAAGGTAATGTTGAGTTTTTAATAAAATATATAGAAGAAAAAATCCCGCAAATAAAAGTGCATAGGCCAGAAGGAACATTCTTAGCTTGGCTTGATTGTAGAAATCTCGAAATGAATGCAGAACTTTTAAGTCACTTTATGATTAATAAAGCTAAGGTTGCACTAGATGATGGGTATTGGTTTGGAGAAGAAGGGAAAGGATTCATGCGAATAAATTTTGCTTGTCCAAGGGGAATTCTTGAGGAAGGCTTAAGAAGGATAGAAGAAGCAATTTCTCAAAATGTGAACATATAAACTACATAAAAGTATATTTGTTCTAATATGTTAAATAATATAAAAAACTAAAATCTAATAAGTATAGGTGAATGTATGCTAAGGAAAAGAAAAAATTTATTAACTCAAATATATAGAAGGGATCCCATTACTAATTGTCTTATAATAGAGGTGTCTTTAAATAAGTATAGCGATGTATTTAATGAATGGGATCCAGCTCCCTTTAAGAATAGGGACATAGATCCAGATTTGAAAACATTTTTAGAGGATAGTTCTACAGATATTCCCCTTGAACTTCCTATTTGTTTAGAATTTCATATACCAAGATCTCGTTATAGTGCTAGGTCAGAGGAACAAGTAAAATCAGGATTAGAAAACAACTTTATTTTTATGATTCATACTATTATGAAAGAGGTAAGAAGAACTAATAAGAGGACTTTTTTATATATTTTGATTTCCTTTGTATTTTTATTTTCAGCTTACTTTTTAAAAGGGAAGTTAAACATGAATGTTTTTCTATCAATCTTACTTGAAGGCCAGTTTATAGGTGGATGGGTATTTTTATGGGAAGCTTTTTCATTATTTTTCTTTACCAATAATGATTTACGCAAAAAGCTAAAAACCTATAGAAGATTCTTAGATACAGAAATAAGGTTTGTATATACTGAGTTAAATTCTTAATAAACAGAGTTTATTTTATTTCTTAAAATTTACTTTGATTTATTAGGGATTTAACAATATAGAGGTAAACTATCATTAAATAGAGAAAAGGGGCTGTTATTGATGATAGTTTTTACCCATAGATTAATGGCAAAGGTAGTGTTAGATTCATTAGAAAATATGTTTAATATTAAATTAGATAAGGGCTCTTTTACTTATGGAAATATAAAACCAGATATTGATAAGTCTTCAATTAAACAGTCTCATACAAAGCCTGATGCTTTGACTTTTATAATAGAACAGATAGATACAATAGAATCACAACAAAATAATGATATGACTATTAAATCACTGTCTTTAGAAATAGGGATAATTAATCACTTTCTATCAGATTTCTTTTGTAGTGTGCATAATAATGATATAACAAATATTTTAGATTTATTTAAGCATTTAAAGTATGAGATTAGTTTGCACAGGAAATTTAAAAAAATAAAAAGTAATATAAAATTAGAAACCCTATGTAAAGATGTACCAGATATTATGTTTGGTAACATAATAGATACAATACTAGCTATGGAAAAAGAACATTTAGAATCAGTAGGGAATATGGAAATGGATATATATTTTGCATTAAAGGCGTCAATTTTAATGGCAGCCTATTTGGCTAGTAATTTAATGGTTAAATTAAAGGGAGAGTTAGTTGCATGATTTATAAATATTTAGTTCTGACTTATAAAGAGTCAGTTTTTTATTTTTTTGTAACAATTTAATATATCAATTTTCAGAAAACTCTGTTATAATTATAACAATAACGTACGTCAATTTCACCATCACTTTTTTATTTTGGAAATTCACTTCTTAATTTTCCCTTCTTTATGAATTGTTTAACATAATCATATTAAAATATATACAAGAAATCATTTTAGTCTGGAGGAATATATGCTAAAAAAATACATTCAAATATTTATTCTCATTATATTTTGGCTTATACTCACTGAGCAAATTACTTTAGAACGATTAGTTATAGGTCTGGTTGTTTGTTATGTAGTTTTTAGGTTTAACATGCCAAGGAAAATTTCCAAGACTCCTTATGGATTACATATTTTAAGAAAGACATATTATTTATCTATCTATTTAATAATATTAATAAAAGAAATTTTCATAGCTAACTTTCATGTAGCCAAGATAGTGCTAAGTCCTAAAATGAACATTTCACCAGAAACAATAACCTTTAAAACAAACTTAAAATCAGATCTTAATAAGACAATACTTGCAAATTCTATAACCCTTACACCTGGTACAATAACTGTTTCCTATACGGGGAATATTTTCAAGATTCATTGTCTTGAAAAAGACCGAATAAATGAAGTTTTTAACTTAAGGTTTGAGAAGATTCTTTTGAAAGTTGAGGAGTTATCTTTATGATAGAAAATGTTTTAATCATATCAATAATAGTCCTAGCTATTACAATGATTCTTTGTATTATTAGAGCAATTAAGGGACCCACTTTGGAAGATAGATTAATGGCTGTTAACGTTATTAGCACTAAAACAGTCGTTTTGATTTCATTAGTTTCATTTATACTAAAAGAAGAGTTTTTTATTGATGTTGTTCTAGTTTATGCTCTTATAAGCTTTATTTCTACTGTGATAATAACTAATGTTATTGAAAAGAGTAAGGGGTGATTGAATGAAAGAAATATTAATAATAATTACATTATTTGGTGGATTGTTTTTCTTTGCAGTAGGAACTATAGGAATTTTACGACTTCCCGATTTTATTACAAGAGTACATAGTGCTGCTAAATGTGATACTTTGGGAGCAGTTCTTTGTTTGACTGCTCTAATGATTTATAGTGGATATAGTGCTTCTACCTTGAAGATATTATTGATAATAATATTTCTTTGGATAACTGCACCCACAGCGACACATCTAATAGCAAAGGTTTCATATAAAAAAAAGGATAAAAAAACTCTAATGGAGTGAATGACATGAAAATATTTAGTATACTAATGCTTATGTTTCTAATAGGCTTATCAATTTCAGTTTCAGCAATTAAAAATTTATTCAGCGCTATTATTGTTTTTATGGTATATAGTCTTATAATGGCTATATTATGGCAACAACTAAATGCTCCAGATCTAGCTATAACTGAAGCGGCTGTTGGAGCAGGAATTACTACTGTATTATTTGTTCTTACCCTTAAAAAAATTAAGGGAGTGAAAAAATGAGAAAAATACTCGCTATTACATTAACAGTACTTATAATTTTCATTTTGCTTTTGGGAGTGAATGAATTACCTCAATTTGGAAAATCCGATAATCCAGCAAATAATTACATAACTAAAAGATATATTGAAAAAGGACCACAGGAGACAGGAGCCTTAAATATAGTATCAGCAATAATATTAGAATATAGGGCTTTTGATACATTCGTTGAGGCTATTGTATTATTTACGGCAATAATTTCAGTTATTATTGTCCTTAGAAATGTAGGTGAATGAATATATGAATAGTAAAATTCTTTTTGAAGTTAGTAGGTTGGTTATCCCTTTCATACAGGTTTTTGGAGCATATGTTATTTTACATGGGCACCTATCTCCAGGAGGAGGATTTGCTGGAGGCACAATTATAGGGGCTAGCCTTATACTATATAGAGTTATTTATGGAAAGACTGAAGCAGAAGAGAGGCTTACCTATAGTAAACTATTATCACTAATGTGTATTTCTTTAATAGCATATGGAATTCTTAAAGGATATAGCTTCATAACTGGTGGAAGTCATTTAGAAGTCTTTAATATACCTATTGGAACACCTGGAAAACTATTAAGTGGTGGATTAATATTACCTCTTAATATTTGTATAGGAATAGTGGTTAGTGTAGTGATTTACTTTTTATTTAAATTGTTTTATGAAGGAGAAATATAATGCAAGGTATTATAACAAATTATTTTGAAACAGGTGCTATTATCTTATTTGGAGTAGGGTTTGTGACTTTGCTACTACATAATAATTTAATAAAGAAAATAATTGGAATGAATATAATGGATACAGCTATATTCTTATTTTTTATATCAAAGGGATATATAGAAGGTAGAGAAGCTCCAATTGTCAAAGAAATTAATGCTACAAAAGAAGGTTTTGTAAATCCATTACCAACTGGGTTAATGCTGACAGGGATAGTAGTGGCAGTTAGTATGACAGCATTTGCCTTAGCTTTAACTATAAAGCTATATGAGAAATATGGAACTATTGAGCTTAACGAAATAATGAAGATGAGGAGTGATTAGTAAATGATAATTAAAAGCTTCCCATTATTGACAATTATATTTCTTTTCATTACATCCTTTACTATGCCTTTATTCAAAAAGGATGTAATAAGTAAGAGATTAAGTTTTATAACTTTAAGTATTTCATCAGTAATATCACTAATCAGTGTTATTTATATAAAGTTCAATGGTGAAATATACTATCGTGTTGGACACTGGGATGCTCCGTGGGGTATAGAACTTCATGTTGGCATTATTGAAGGAATAATTGGCTTGGTATTTACTTCAGTGGCTACTCTGGCCATTTGGTACTCAATGTTTAGTCTAGAGAGATCTATGAAGGAAAGGATTGGATTTTACTATCTTTTAATTAATATTTTAATAGGCTCACTTTTAGGAATAGTTTATACCAATGATCTGTTTAATGCGTTTGTTTTTATCGAGGTTAGTACAATAGCAGCATGTGGGATTGTTGTGATAAAAAATAAAAAAGAAAATATAAAGGCTGCATTAAAATATCTCATACTTAGTATTTTAGGCTCAGGTCTAGTATTAATGGGAATAGCATTTATTTATTCTATAACGGGAAATTTGAACATGACATTTATACATAATGAGTTGATAAAGATACATGGGCAGTATCAAAGTACAGTTTTAATAACTCTCGTCTTATTTACCATTGGTTTAGGGGTAAAGAGTGCAATGTTTCCCCTACATACATGGTTACCCGATGCCCATTCAAATTCGCCTGCATCGGCAAGTGCAATTCTCTCCGGACTTGTCTTAAAGGCATATGTTTTTCTGTTAATTAAAATATTATTTAGAGTTTTTGGACTTGAAATTATTAGTCAATATCCACTTTTAGATTTGATACTAATATTAGGCAGTGCAGGCATGATAATGGGGTCAGTCCTTGCTATTTTACAAAGAAATATAAAAAGAGTAATTGCATATTCAAGTGTGGCTCAAATGGGATATATATTCTATGGGATAGGATTAGGTAATGAGCTAGGATTAGCCATGGCTATATACCATATTATTGGTCATGCCTTGACCAAATCAACTCTCTTTCTTTCCGTTGGTTCAATTATTGAACAAACCGGGAATCACAAATTAACTGATCTTAGAGGTGTAGGGAAAGAGATGCCAGTAACATTATCTATTTTTACAATTGGTGCATTTTCTATGGTCGGAATACCAATTTTACCAGGTTTTATTAGTAAATGGTATTTTGCATTGGCTAGTATAGAGGCTGGGAAACTACTTTATCTAGGTGTGATTTTAGCCAGTAGCTTATTAAATGCATTATATTACTTCCCAATAGTTATAAATAGTTTTTTTGGAGAAGAGAACTTGAAAGGTAGAGTATATATGTCTAAGAACAAGCCTTTAAAGGAATTAGTTCCAGTATTAGTTTTAACCTTGTTAGTTTTTCTAATTGGAATATTTAATAAAGGAATAATAGATGCAATTCGATTAGACTTGTTTTAGGGGGTAGATATATGAGTAATACAGTTATGCTTATTCCTATGTTTTTTCCATTTCTAGCATCGACTTTGTTAGGAATGATAAAATTTGCTACAAAAGAGAAGAGAAATATTTTTGTAGCATCAATTATAATAGCTAATTTTCTATTTTTATTATTAATAATATATTTAAAAGGTACTATTGATGTTCATTTATTCATGGTTAATAATTTTCTTGATTTATATTTCAAAATTGATAAATTAGGAATACTATTTGCTATGTTAGCTTCTACTTTGTGGATATTTACAGCGTTTTATTCATTTTCATACATGACACACGAAGGAAAGGAAAAAAGGTTTTTTGTGTTTTTTACTTTTACTCTTGGAATCACCATAAGTATAGCCTTTGCTGGTAACCTTTTTACCTTTTATGTATTCTATGAGCTATTAACTCTCTCTACCTTTCCGCTAGTTATTCATTCAGGGACTAGAGAAGCATTGGAAAGTGGAAAAAAATATTTAATATATTCCTTTGGTGGGGCAACTCTTGTCCTATTAGGGATGATTCTTTTGTTTTCCATAAGTCAAGATATGACTTTTATTCCAAATGGGGTTTTCAGAAATATATTTATAGATAATTCTAAGCTATTATTATCAATATATATGATTTTGTTTATTGGTTTTGGAGTTAAAGCCGCTTTAGTACCATTCCATTCGTGGTTACCTTCGGCCATGGTAGCTCCTACGCCAGTAAGTGCACTTCTTCATGCTGTTGCTGTTGTTAAAGCAGGAGTTTTTGCCATAATTAGGGTTAGTTATTATATATTTGGATCGAAAACATTAGAAAACATTAACGGAAATCTTTACATAAGTTTCTTAATAATTTTTACTATATTACTAGGTTCATTACTTGCATTGCATCAGGAAAACTTAAAAAAAAGACTTGCATATTCAACTGTTAGCCAGTTAGGATATATTCTATTAGGAGTTGTATTGTTAAATGAGAATGCCCTTATTGGTGGCATATTACATCTAGTGAATCATGCATTTATTAAAATTTTACTATTTTTCTGTGCCGGTGCAATATATTTTACTACTGGTAAAAAGACAATTGGAGAAATTAAGGGGATAGGTAAAAAGATGCCTATTACCATGTGGTGCTTTGCAATCGCAACGTTTTCTCTCATTGGTATTCCTCCTGCCAATGGATTTGTAAGCAAATGGTACTTGGCTGCAGGGGGATTGAATTCTAACAATGTTTTATTTGTAATTATTCTTTTAGTAAGTGCTTTTCTTACAGCTGCATATCTATTACCTATAGTAATAGCAGCATTTTTTCAAGGGGATAAAGATATAAATAATACCGAAAATGAGCCTCCCTTGAGTATGCTCCTTCCAATAATCTTATTAACAGCAATAGTGGTACTCTTAGGACTATTTCCTAATCATGTTCTTAATTATATTGAGAGTATAGCAAAAACCATCGTCTAAGTGGATATGGAGGTGAAATAATGGAAAATGTACTTATACTGCTTATAATCTTACCTTTTGTTGGTGCGCTTATAAGCTTTTTAATAGGCTTGAGCAATGAAAGACTTAGAGATATTTTTACCGTTATATTAACAGCCTGTGAACTGTTGCTTTTAACCTTAATTTGGGGAAGGGTACAGTCTGGTGGTATGGAATTATATGTTCCAGATATCATGGGTACAGGACTATATCTTAAACTTGATGTCTTTAGATATGTTTTTGTATGGATTACAAGCTTGATATGGTTTCTAACTACAATTTATTCTACTCAGTATATTCTTAAATATAAAAATAGAAACAGATATTATACATTCTTTATTCTGACTTTCGCCAGTACAATAGGAATATTTATTTCAGAAAATATTTTGAATCTCTTTACTTTTTTTGAAATTATGTCTATAACCTCGTATATTCTTGTTATACATGATGAAGATAGGTATACTCATGAGGCTGGTAGGACTTACATAGGAATGGCAATAGGTGGTGGTTTAATATTATTAATGGGATTATTTCTATTATTCGATTATACTGCTACTTTGAATATATCTGAAATCCCCGATGCCATTAATGACATTGGGAATATTAAGTATTTAATAAGTTCATTAATGATTATAGGGTTTGGAGTAAAGGCCAGTATAGTGCCATTGCATATTTGGTTACCAAAGGCTCATCCAGCAGCTCCAGCTCCAGCTAGTGCTGTATTATCGGGTATATTAGTAAAGACAGGAATATTTGGTATTATTATTACAGTTAACATAATAATGAATGGTGATTTTATTCTTTCTTCCATAATTATGGGGATAGGATTTGTGAATATGATATTGGGAGGATTCCTTGCATTATTTCAGAGAAACATTAAAAGAATTCTAGCTTATAGTAGTATGAGTCAAATAGGATATATACTATTAGGAATAGGATTAATTGGCTTATTGAAAGAACATAAGATAATAGCCATATATGGTGTTGTAATGCATATTTTCAATCACGCCATATTTAAAGTTTTACTATTCTTGGTGGTGGGTATTATTTATATGATAATACATGATGTAAGTATTAATGTTGTTAGAGGCTTTGGAAAGCATAAAGGGCTATTAAAAGCAGTTTTTATTGTTGGAGCCTTGGCTATAATGGGGATTCCTGGAACTAACGGATTTATAAGCAAAACCATATTACATGATGCTCTATCTGAAGCACATCATCAGTACGATAGTTATTGGTTTGTGGTAGCAGAAGTACTATTTGTTCTGGGTAGTAGTTTAACAGTAGCATATTTAATGAAAATATTTGTAGCAGTTTTTGTTGATAGTAGCGAAAAATATATAGGACAATATAAGGATCATATAAGAAAAAGAGCAATTTTACCAATGGTTATTTTGAGCATAATGGTCTTCTATATAGGGATTAATCCTAATTTAGTATTAAAATTTATGACAGGAATAGAATCTACTTTTGGGGTCACAAGTAGTTTTCATATTGACTTTTATTCATTTGATAGTTTGAAATCTACAATGATAGTATTAGTAATTGGACTATCTATATATTTTGGATTTGTGAAAAAGTATTTATTAAAAATAATAGATGGAAAGAAAATGTATGTTAATCCATCTTTGAATTGGATTAGCCTAGAGAAAGATATATATCTACCCGTTCTTAAAGCAATTTATAGAACTAGCTCAGATTTTTTTCATATAATAGATAATTCGGCTATTAATGTTATTAAAAATTTAACCATAGGAATAAAAAAGCTAAGCGAGTTTGATTTTGAGGAAGAGAAAAATAAAAAGATAAATAAAGAAGTATCTGTAGGAATGAGTAAGATAGAAGGCATAAAAGATGCTTATGGAAATATAAGAGATCAAGGCAGTGAGAAAGCTAAGGGAGAATTAACAAATTTCTTAATTAGCGTTAGAAATAAAATGAATAGTATTATTTATTCAATCTTTATATTTGCCTTAATTCTAGTAATATTTTTGGTAAGTCTTGTTTTATTGAATAGATAAAGTTAGTAACAAATTTACAAATTATAATCTACATACTAAAGGGTAAAATAAAAGTAGGTATTTTTTACTAAGAAATTCTTAATGGTAAAATAATATTATGTTAAAATATAAATGGCAAACAAAATTGGTGAGGAGGATTAGTTTGGATTATAATAAAAAGTACCTAGAATGGTTAAATAATGAGTTTTTTGATGAAATAACTAGAGAAGAACTAAAATCTATTGAGAATGATAAAGAGGAAATTGAGGACAGGTTTTATAAAGAACTTGCATTTGGGACTGCTGGTCTTAGAGGGAAAATTGGGGCAGGAACAAATAGAATGAACAAATACATAATTTCTACTACAACTCAAGGACTTGCTGAGGTGATCAAAAAAAGAGGTAAGGAAGCTATGGCTAGAGGAGTAGCCATTGCATATGATGTTAGGCACTATTCAGATGAGTTTGCTAAAACTGCTGCATTAGTCTTAGCTCAAAATGGCATTAAAGCTTATCTTTTTGAAGGGATAAGGCCTACTCCAGAGCTATCATATACTATAAGAAAGCTTAATGCAATATCTGGAATAGTAGTAACTGCAAGTCATAATCCAAAGGACTACAATGGATATAAGGTCTATTGGGAAGAAGGCTCTCAGATACTTTCTGATATAGCAAATGAGATTACTGATGAAATAGGAGATATTAAAAACTATTCTGATGTAAAAATAATGGATGAAAAGGAAGCACTTGATAAGGAATTGTTAGAAATAATAGGTAAGGATATAGATGATGACTATATAGAAATGGTGAGAAACCTGTCTCTACGTAATGAGGTAGACAAAAATATAAAAATTGTTTATACTCCATTAAATGGTACAGGAAATGTGCCTGTAAGAAGAGTGTTAAGAGAACAAGAATTTAATAACATATTTGTAGTTCCTGAGCAAGAAAATCCTGATCCAGATTTTACAACTGTAGGATATCCAAATCCAGAGGATTTAAATTCCTTTGAATATGCTATTAAATTAGGTCAAGAAAAAAATGCAGACTTACTAATAGCCACTGATCCTGATTGTGATAGAGTTAGATGCATGGTTAAGAATGGTGATGGTAATTATGAGGCTTTAAATGGTAATCAAATAGGTGCAATCTTAATAAATTATATATTGGAAGCACGTGAAGAACAAAATAGTATACCAAATAATGGCGCCATCGTTAAGTCTATTGTAACTGGGGATTTAGGAAAGGTTATAGCTAAAAGCTATAATGTGGAAACAGTTGATACACTAACTGGGTTTAAAAACATTTGTGGTAAGGCAAATGAATTTGAAAGAACAAATGAATATGATTTTATTTTCGGATACGAGGAAAGCATTGGATATACTTATGGAACTGAAGTAAGGGATAAAGATGCAGTGAGTGCATCAATGCTATTATGTGAAGCAGCAGCTTATTATAAGACTAAAAATAAGACGTTATTAGATATATTAGAGAGTATATTTAGTGAGTATGGATATTATTCAGAAAAACTTTTTTCATTAGTATTAGAAGGAATAGAAGGACAAGAGAGAATACAAAGAATGATGAAAGAGTATAGAGTTGGATATTTAAAAGATATTAAAGGATCAAATTTAGTTAAATTTATTGATTTCTTAGATGAAAGTGTATTAGACATAAAAACAGGAGATAAAGAGCCAATAGATATTCCAAAACAAAATGCTATGAAATTTATATTAGATGATGAGTCATGGTATGCTATTAGGCCTTCAGGAACTGAACCTAAAATAAAGATTTATATTTATTCTAAGGGAAAAAGTTTAGAAGAAGCTGAATCTAAGATAGAAAATATTGAAGAAGCAGTGATGGGGAAATTAAATTCAATAGAATAAAAAAAATCAGGGAATTATATCTCAAATAATTCCCTGATTTCTTTTTCACTTAATGCTGTTACAAAGCTTTCTCCTTTTTTAATAACAGAGTCTATCAATTCCTTTTTCTTTAATTGAAGTTGGTAAATCTTCTCTTCAATTGTATCTTTAGCAATTAATTTATATACATTTACAGAGTTCAATTGTCCAATTCTATGGGCCCTATCTGTAGCTTGGTCTTCAACAGCAGGATTCCACCAAGGATCAAAATGGATAACAGTATCTGCAGAGGTAAGATTTAATCCAGTTCCACCTGCCTTTAAAGAAATAAGAAAAACATCTTTATCACTATTATTAAAATCTTTAACTAAGTTCATTCTTTCAGACACCTTGGTTTGACCATCTAGATAACTATAGCTTATATTTCTTCTATCCAACTCAGATTTAATAAGGCTTAATAGGGAAGTGAACTGAGAAAATAAAAGAATTTTGTGTCCAGAATCTATAAGCTCTTCTAGCAGTTCATTTAAGAGTTCTATTTTGCCACTTTTACCTTCATAATTGTCCATAAAGACACTTGGATGACAACATATTTGTCTAAGTCTAGTGATATAAGATAAAATTTCAAATCTACTTTTATCAAAACCATCCTTTGTTATCTTCTGGTCAATTTTTACTTTCATATCAAAAAGATAAGCATCATAAAGCTGCCTTTGTTTCTTAGTCAAATCACATAGTAATTTACTTTCAATTTTTTCTGGAAGTTCTTTAAGAACATCTGCCTTTTTTCTCCTTAAAATAAAAGGAGAAATGGTATTTGTTAGTTTATCTAAGCTTTTCCTATTTTTATCCTTGACAATGGGTTTTTCGAATTGATTAGAAAACTTCCCTTGAGACAATAGAAAACCTGGAAGTATGAAATCAAAGATAGACCATAATTCTGTTAAGGAATTCTCAATTGGAGTACCGGTCAAAGCAAATCTATAATTACTTTTAATAGATTTTACAGACTTTGCATTTAATGAATCAGGATTCTTTATATGTTGAGCTTCATCTAAAATAAAACAATTAAAATTAAAATTCCCATATAACTCAACATCCCTTCTAATTAGAGGATAAGATGTAATTAAAACATCATATTTACTTAACTCAGCAATTGCCTCCTCACGTGTTGATTTTGGACCAGCTACTACTAATGTTTTAAGTTCAGGAGCAAATTTTTCTATTTCCTCTTTCCAATTATATAAAAGAGATGAAGGAGCTACTACTAATGAAGTTCCTTGATTCTTAATAGCATACATAAATGTAATTGCTTGGATAGTTTTTCCTAGTCCCATATCATCGGCTAATATCCCACCAAAATCAACATTTGCTAAGTTACTCAGCCACTTATAACCAATTTTCTGATAGTCTCTTAGTATAGTCTCGAAAGGGTTAGGGATTTTTATATCTTTAGGATTAAAATTCTTAATTTTATCTACTATGTTGAAGATATAATCACTATTTTCTATTTCATCATAGCTAATATTTTCATCAATATTATTAAATACATTGACTATTCTATATTTATCTAGACTAATTGTATTTCCTTTAATTTCTGATGTATCTATATTTTCTAATAAAGAAGAAATTTCTTGTGGCACATCTTCTTCAAGATTAACTAGTCTATCAGACTTTAGTTTATGAAATTTCTTTTTCTCTTTGATTGCTTGAAGTATTTCATAAATTTCATCTTTGTCAAAATCATCCATGTCAATTGAAATATCAAATAAATTACCATTAAGCAGTGAGTTTATTGTTACTTTGGCTGAATTGATTCTTGGCGTATAATAGTTCTTCACAGCATCAGTATAGTATACATCACATAAATCTCTAAGATCAGAAAGAGTTTCTTTAAAAAATCTAAAAATTTTATTTGTACCCGATAAATAGAGCTTTCCATTAGAAACTATAAAATAAGAACTTTCAAATATGTTATGAATTTCTTCTTCTCCGTCGTAGTCTCTTATAACATAAGGATTTAGTTTCTCTTGTGAGTAGGGATTGATATATTCGTCTCCATAGTTAAATTTTATCTCAACCGAAATACCACTCTTGAACTTATCTATATATAAAGATGTTTTAAGCTCTTCGTGAATAAACCTTTCTTTAATTTCTTTAGAAAGATAAACATTATTTTTATCTTTTATTGTGGAAATAAAGCTGATTATTTTTTCTTCATTTTCTTTAGAGAAAAATATTTGCTTTGAATTATTATCTAAACTAAATTTTATAAAAGGAAAAATATCACTTTTATCATTTATCACAAACAACTTTTTATCAGAATAAACTATTATATCATCGTCATTTGATAAAATATTATAGGGTTTAGGAGAATTTATCTTTGCGACGGTTCTAGTTTTAATAGAATCTAAAGCTAAATTAAAAGGGGTACTTTTAAATTCTGTAGTTACATCGGAAATTTTTGTATCTTCAATTTTTAACTCAAATGGAGAATTGCCTAGTAGTTTTAGGAATCTTATAAAAAGTTTTTTATCCAGACTTAGACCTTTATTAGTTATTATTTTGTCTGGAGAATAGTGACTCCCCATTGATATTAATTTTTGTGTTGAGTATAAATCAAATATAAAATCAAAAATTTTTCTATCTTCATCGGAAAATTTATGTATTTTTGGATCAAAAGTGAATTTTTTACCAAAAAATAAAGGAGTATTACTTTCTATAGATGTTAGTAAATCTTCTAAATTATTTACTACATATAACTGGTCAACACCTAATTTAAGAGATAGTTGAGTAAAGTTATAAAAGCTATACGGTTGATAATGTATTCTATAGTATGTTTTTAATGGAGTTTTAAAAATTGGAGAGTTATTAGTTAGATATTTATTGAGGAAAAGCGACTCCATATTTTTCTTAGCAAAGGTGCTGGTGATCTTGCTATTCTCATATTTATTACTATTTTTTACAATTTTCTTGAGATTTCCATTTGAAAGATAGAAATATAAAGCTGCTAAATGCTTACAAACATCCTTTTCTTTTTTAAAATATGGACAAGTGCAAGAGACACTTTTCAGCTCATTATAGTCATCAAAATTAAATATTGCATCATATATATCTGTCCCTATAACAGAACTTACAATCCTATTTTTATTTTCATCATAATATGCACCTATGATTTTATTATCTTCATAGTATTCATATCCTCTATTATACATTTTATTACTTATATATTTCTCAAGTTTTGTTATATTCATAAAATAATCAACTCCAAAATAAAAGGTCAATATACTAATTATATCATTTATATACAGCTATTAAACATAACTTTCACAAAATATAGTGATAAGCATATATTATAGTAGGATAGAAATTATCCTATCTGAATTTTAAAGTGAGGTGAAATCATGGGATATGGGTTTGGTGGAGGAGCTCAGAATGAAGGTGATTCATTACTATTTTTCTTCTTGCTATTAGTTATTATATGGTGCTTCCCATATTTCTCAAGGTAGGAATTTAGTTTAGTGTAAATGATATATGAAAGGGTGAAAAGTATGGCTGATGGATGTTACGGATATAGCAGTGAATTATTGTTTTTCTTCTTGTTGTTAGTTGTGTTGTTCTGCTATCCATATTATGGATGCTAAATTGGTATTTAGAATAGCTTATATAAAACCCTGCTACAGGTCTGTAGCAGGGTTTTCATATGTATTATTGTTCATCAAATACTACTATTTTAAGTAAAAGAGATTTTGAAAGAGTATAACCAATTTAATCTAAAAAAATATATTATTATGAGTCTGCATACCCCTATTAATATTTAGAAAAAATGATATAATATATTTTGTGTAGATTACTTGGGGGGAATTTAGGATGATAATTTAATTATTGTAATGTACTAGAATAGTTAATGATGGATATAATTAAGCTTAGGAGGGGTAGAGCATGATAAAAGACTGGAAAAACCTACTAATTCCTTATGAGCAAGCAGTAGAAGAGCTTAAGGTTAAATTTAAGAGTATTAGAAATGAATTTAGAAGACTGGATGAATATTCTCCTATAGAATTTGTTACAGGTAGGACTAAAAGAATAACGAGTATTATAAATAAAGCAAAGTTAAGAGAAATCTCTTTAGATGAGATAGAAGAAAAAATAGAGGATATAGCAGGTATACGTATCATGTGTCAATTCGTTGAAGATATAGATAGAGTCACTCAGCTGATAAGAGATAGAAGTGGTAAGGACTTAACTATTGTTGAAGAGAGAGATTACATAACTAATAATAAAGGCAGTGGATATAGAAGTTATCATATTATAATTAAATATCCAGTACATACGGCTTTTGGTGAAAAGGAAATACTTGCTGAGATACAAATTAGAACTCTTGCCATGAATTTCTGGGCTACTATTGAGCATTCTTTAAATTATAAATTCCAACATAATATACCTGATAATATAAAGAATAGATTAAGAAATGCTGCAGAGGCGGCTTTCAAACTAGATAAAGAAATGTCAGAAATAAGGGAAGAGGTAATGGAAGCTCAAGAAGTTTTTCAGGCAAAATCATCATTAGTAGAAGATATAGTGAAAAAAATGCAGAACTTATACTTTATTGGTAGAAATCAACAGGTAGAAAGAATAAGAGAGAAGTTTACAATCTTACAAGAAAAAGGTAATGTACCTGAACTAAGAGAATTGAATCGTGAACTAGATGAATTAATGGCCAGGTATGAGCTAAAATATTATTCTTAGATTTAAAGTAAGAAAGTATGTAGGATAAGTAACAATTAAGTTTTAGGATAAGTAACAATTAAGTTTATGGAAAATTAAAGTGAAAAATAGAGCGCTTCAAAATAGTATATACTATTTTGAAGCGTTTTACTTAAACCTTCTATTTAAATTTAGCTGCCTTAGCTATGCTGTTCGCAGCTTTCATTCCTGTTAATGCAGCTCCATTAATCCAACCATGGGATACAGAAATATGCTCACCTGCAAAAAAGACCTTATTATTATATTCTGGTTGTGTAACTGGGTATGAGAATAATCTTTTCTGTCCAGGTAGAAAATACGAAAATGCTCCTAAGGACTGAGGATGATTATACCATTGTATAGAAGCATAATCTTCAACTATAGAATCTATATATTCAAAGGTTAAACCATGTACCTCTGCCACTTGATTTTTAATCATATCTACTCTTGTAGGCTTAGGAATATTACCTAGTCTGAGTGAATCCGATGTAAAGTTATATGATGCAATAAGAACTCCTTTTTGTTTATTCTCTTTAAAATCAGAAGGATACCATATAGACAATATTGGAAGGTCAGTAAATGAGCCACCTCCTAAGATTCTTTCATTTGGTCCGCCCTGTTCCCAAAACCTTTCCTTACATAATAATAGAGTTTTTTGTGCACCTGCATATCCTAGTTCTTTAATTGCTTGCATTTTAGTATTACTAAACTGAGGATATATTTCAATAGTTCTAAGAACCGAGAATGGTATGGCACAAACAATATAATCAAACTCTTCCATTTCATCAATGGTATTTGCATCATTTTTATATCTTAAAACTACTTTGTCATTAGTGTAGTTATAGAAGACACCATTAACAGTAGTTCCACTTTGCCAGTTGACTTTTCCTAATAATTCATTAGGTATATTAGGATATTCACTAGGGGTATCATTAACTAGAGAATCATATAGGGCTTCAGGAAGCTTAACAAGTCCTCCTATTATTTCATAAAGATATGTAAAAGTAAGTGTGTAATACTCATATAAGATATCCATTGTATTATAATAGTTAAAGGAACTACCAAAGCTAGATATATTAGATAACATCATTATTGCACTTTCACTCAAACCCACTAGCTCATAAAGTTGTCGATTATTAAGAGAATCCCAATATAAGATTTGAGGACTATACTTAGCGAGCACTTTTACTAGCTCAGCTCTTACTCTTGTTGGCATTGAAAAAAGTTGCATCTTATATCCATAGTCTAATAAATCCATCCAAGGAGTTATACGTTCCCAAGGGGTCAAATTGTACTTAGGATAGATTTTCTCCATTACATTTATACCTGATGAGTCGTTTCTAACTCTAATATCATTAGCATAAATAAGTCCGTTTTCAACGGACTGTACAAAGGGTCGAGTATCAAGGTTGAAGAGGTCGATATAATGCCATGTGGTCTCATGACATACTGGTAGTCTCATGGCTCCGAGTTCACTATATAAGGTTTTTTCTTCATTAAAATAATATGTATATATTCTACCGCCAATTCTATCCTTTAAAGCTTCGAATATAGTAATGTCAAAACCTAATTTTCTAAGCTCAAAAGCTGCTGACAGGCCAGCCATGCCACCGCCAATGATTCCTATTTTAATATTCTTGAACTCTCCAGGATTAGCTATTCTAGTTATATCTTCTGGTGGACTTAGATTGTTAATAATGTAGGGGAAATCCTCTAATCTATTTTGCTCCATAAGACTATATTTAATTAGATTGTATCTTTGATCTCTAGTAGGATTATTGGGTTGGGGTGGGAGGTTATCCATAAAAATCATCTCCTATTAGAATATTTAAATACGAATTGAAATTATAAATATGCACAAAGCAATAAAGATTAATTTTAAAATAAGTAAATGTGTAATATATGCTTTACTAATAATATATTGTTTTAAAATAAATTTAGAATAGATTTTAGGTAATTCAGGATATTACATAATAAATTTTTATTAAGTTATGAGAGTAATATTCTTCTAAGAATCTAATGGAAAGAGAATTGAAATAATAAAAAAGCTTGAGAAGTGAAAGTTCACTTCTCAAGCTTTTTTATTACTATTTTTTTATTATTTGTTATGCTTTAATCTCTCTAATCATATTTTTAGCAAACCTTTCGGCTTCCCTTTCAATATCTGGAATCCTAAAAATGGCCCCTTTATCATTAGCAGTAGCCATTATACTAAAATAGGGTGGAAGTCTAAAGGTTTTATTTACATTTAATGCGCTAATTAATTGCTTAGATAAAACATCACTTCCAGAGTTACCTGAAACTATAACTCCAAAAATACTCTTATCATAGAATTTAGTTTTTCTAAATAAAGCAGTTAATCTATTAATAACTGCGGACATATTTGCTGATAGAGAATCGTTATAATTAGGACATATCCAAACTACAGCGTCTGCTTCTAATATAGCAGGATACACCTCTTCAACCATAATTCCACCATAAAAACAACTTGTTTGCTCTCCATAGTGCTTACATGTTTTATATGGACATCCAAAACAGTCCCTGACTGTGCCATTCTCAATATGTATCTCCTTTATGTTATGTCCTTTTAAATGCTTTTTCACCATATCCCAAAGGTTGAGAGTATTTGATGTTTTACGGTTACTGGCATGTAAAACAAGAATATTTGGATTTTCAATTAATTTTGGATTATCACTTATTATTGTATTACCAAGCTTTTCTGAAAGAGTTAAGCAAACCTCTTCTAAAGGCTTTTTTATGACCTTTTGAAGAGTGAGTAAATTACCTAATGACCCTGTTGCCTCAATAATAGGTCTTCCAGGGAATCGACACCCCAATTGATTTGCATGGAACAATATATCCTGAGATATCGACTTAGTAAATAATTCATTATCACTATGAATGAGTATACCACCATGGGACCCATACAATGAATCCTTCCCACGTTTATATAATTCTGTAAATATCTTGGAAATTCCAATATTATATCCGGCCTCGTTAGTTTCGATAGCAAATAATATTTTTTTGTTTTTTAAATCTGGTAGATTTATTTCATTATTAATAATAGTAACTTGATTATCTGAAGTTAAAGAAGAAATTGCTTGATCAACCATCTGAGAAAGAATATTACTTGGTTTTTCAGGAATAATTAGGTATAACTCTTTCATATTATATCCTCCAATTTTCTATAGGTATTTTTCAATTTATTTATTAGCAATTCAGGTAATTTTAGTTGTTCTAATTCTATACCTGAATTTATATATCTATTGTTTGCTCCAATGAAAACACCACCCATATAAGTAGCACTGTAGTGCCATTGTCCTCTTATTGTTGCAAGAATTGATAAAGTACCAGAGGAAAGAGCAGGAGCTATATATGGCTTGAATCCTATTTCTCTAACCTCAAGATTTGCTGTTTGAGCTTTTTCAGTTAAATAATTAGAAATAGCATCATCATAGTTTGCAATACTATTAGCAATAATTAGTCCGTCACCATGGGGACCAAAAGCTCGACCTTCGTTTAGATAGGCAATTGTTTCTTCCTCTTGCTGTGCATAATAAGAGGCGCGGGCATTCATAACTCCCAAGCCATAACCTCTAATTTGTTCAGGGGCTAAGCCCTTAAAGTCAAGCTCTCCAGATTCATTTCTGTTACTCTCTAAGAAAGACACTTTACATAGTAGGTCTACTGGGTCGGATACAACCGCAAATATTCCTTTAAAGTCTTTTTCTCTAGCCATTTTTCCATATTCAGTGATGATTTTTGAATTCTCTTTAAACTGGAACATTCGAACATCATCAATATCACTTCCAACGGGAGGAACTCCTTTTGATGCACAGAAAACAAACATGTCACAATCAAATAATTCTTCCTTCGATACACCTACTACAGTTGGGAATGATTTTGAATTAAAGGGCGAAAGTACTTGATTCATCTCTAATACCCACCGCTTAACTTTATTTTTAGACCTAGCATATATACCAATTTCAGATATAGAATCATCCCCTAACAGCCTCAGTCCTGTTAACAAAGTAGTTCCAACGTCACCAAGACCTAAGACATTCACTTTCCATTTCTTGGGTTTATATATATCTAAGGCTGACTCCCAATTGGGATAATTAGTATTAATAAAAGTTACTTCCTTAGCATCAATCTTTGACTGAATCCATTGTGGAATAATGTTTATATTAGTTTTATATGTTTTATTTTTATTAATTAAGTTGATTCCTTCATATTCAAGAAATATAAGGGATGGATCTGACAATGCAAAACTTCTTCTAGATTTTTCAGGATTTAATTCACCCAGGAAATATATTATATTATTATCTTTGGTATTTTCTTTAGCGTCTTTATCATTAATAGAGTCTAGATTTTTGTATTCATTAAATGAAAATAATATTTTATTCTTAAGTTTATAGTAATAAATCCTAATCACCTCCTAATAATATCTTCGATTCTTTTAAGATGCTCTAAATCATTTTTTAGATATTGGGTTGGTTTTAAGTTCAAATCGTAATCAATGCTTTTACCATGATCAGGACATCTAGGTGTGGTGAAAACATCACCTAAGTGTTTTAGTGTTAAGTTTCTTTCATGTATCATACGATATTCTTTTTCTAATGTCGAAATTATTTCTAGTGAGTTTCTCAAACAAGTTTCTGACAATTCATATACTGAATCATTTTTAGTATTTTTAATAAAGGTTGGAGAAGCATAGGGCAAAACAAAGTTAATTGAGGATAATAGATTTCTTTCAGGAAAATATCCTCTCCATACAGTATCTCCTCCTATAAAAGGGTATAGTGAATTTTCATTAAACCATACCTTTAAATTTGGTATAAAATATGCGCTGTCTACGTCTCTTCCTTGAATATCCATTAATTCCTTACCTCGTCCACTTAGAATACCGACAATGATTTTCTCAACTTTTAAATCTTCATTTTTTATAATTGGATCTATGGCTTTAATCCTATAGCCTTTATTTAATAGGTCATCAACTAAGATAACTGGCTTACCGAAGGACTTAAGCATCTTGATTTGGTTTTCCAAATTCATATAATTTGGAAATGGACCTATATCAAAGCTTTTAATATCTGGTTCGAACATTTTTTCTGTGTGCATTGACTTAGTTACTGTATTCGGAATAGTATAGCCGCTTAATATAGAGCCAAAGGGGACACACATTTTATTTCCTAGTTTTCTAGGGAAAGTTTGTTCAGTAGATACTTTATTTACGTCACAGATCTTTTCAACGAGCTTTTCATATAATATATCTCTATCAAAGGATATAATCAATTGCCCAGGATACAATTTAGTAAGAGATTTTTGCAATCTTTTTCTTGATCTTAATAATGCTTTCTGAACATTTTCATTACTTCTAAAAGGCTCCTTTATAACAGTTTCAATATCTAAATTGAGGGTACATGGATTTGTCATACTAACTGAGAAAATAGAATCACTTTCATCTCCATAAGGTAACTGTTCAAATCCTTGTAATTTTAAGGTTTCGTGCAAGGACGATGAAGTACCTTCTTGAAAAAAATCATTGAAGATAGCATAAGTATAGTCTTTTGCCAAACAAAAGGCCAATGTCTCCGTTAAAGTAATTTGTTCTAAATCCTTCAGTCTTGGAGAAGAATTAGTAAAGATTCCGTCTATAACAATAATTCTACCAACAGCATTTTCCCTAACGAATTCCGATACATTATTATCTTTAAATTGATTGAAGAGCATACTAGATCTTACCCAATGGAAGGCTGAAAAAGCTAATATTTTATTAGTATCATGGATATCTCTAATTATTAAAACCCTTGGACTAAGTTTGGTTTTTAGCTCTTTGAACTTTTCAATAGCTCTTTCATTGCCTTCAAAAAAGTTATCATATAATTCTTTAATAATATAATCATCTACATCATCATAAATTTCTATATTAATAGATTTAGTTTGTATTAGGGATTTGTACTGCGGTTCTCGTCTGTATAAGCCAAATTCATAAATGAAGTTTTGAGCCAATGGATCAATTAATTGTGAAATATCCCTGTTTTCATCAATATAATTTCTAATTTGAGTCGAACTAATGTCTTCATATTGCAGAGGTAGTGTTAAAACAATAGAATCTCTATTTATTCTTTTTAAGGCGTTCTCAAAGTCAATATCATCTTCAGTAGAATAGAAAGAGCTTTTTCTTTCAAAGATAATATGAGGAAAGTCATGTATTGAATTTTCAGATTTATCTGCCTTATATGATGAAGCATTTACTATAACATCACTTCCTACTACTATGTGAACCTTAGAATTAGGAAAATTATCTCTAAGGGCTGTCAAATCTGTAGGATTAGCAATGTTAATTTGCAGATCCTGAGGATAAAGGTATATATTTAGCTCATTTGCAATTGACATGCTAATAATACGTCTCCTAAGCTTATGGGGTTGAGTTCTCTTAGACCAAGAGAATTCATCTACTGCTAAGTATACCTCAAATCCTTTATCTCTAATCGCCTTAGCTATTTCCTTATGACTTAATGAGAAGGGATCGAAGGTGCCTGGGAAAAATGCTATTTTTTTCACTGTATCTAGTGATAAATCATCCTCAAAAAACACATAATCGGATATAAATCTATATATGTGATTTAAAGAAGCTGCATCATTTAAGAATAACAGTTCATTCTCTTCTTTTTTAGGTAATAAAGTTAGTATTTTTTTTGCGATTAGATGAAAGACATCTCTTTTTTCATATAAATTCAATTCAAAGGAACCAAATATTTCTTTACCGATGATTCTGAAAGCCTCTTGCTTAACTTGAGTGTCAAAATGAACTAAGCCATTTAATAATATACCTAGCATTCTAATTTGACGTTCCTTATAGGCATTTTCATCTTCTAGTTCTGAAAAAAAGCTTTTATATTTGGGATAATTCTTTAGGGCTACACCAGTAGTTTTAAGTAACAATAAATTGATCTGAGTATTTGAATGCTTCATTTTGTCAATAAAATCATCAATTAATTCATCTAATTCCACTGGTTGCAAATAAAGTATTAATTGTCCTAAATAATTAGGAATATACTTAGTAAAATGATAGCCTTGAATCTCTAAAGCCCTTAATAATTCTACAGTTACATCATTTCTTTGGTCCATTGGAAGCATAGGGAATATTTTTAATAAAGCATCTCCAGCATGGTTTCTAACGTTTTCTACAGCACTAACTTTTATTAGATTACAAAAATGCATGGCTGTATGAAGTCCTTGTTTTTTAGGATTTTTAATTACTTGCTCCAGTAATAATTCAATATGAATCTTCTTGCTTACCCAGTTTGTTGCACTTTTAAGATTTTTCAAGAAAATGTCAGAAGTATTTTTGTTATCTTCTTCAAAGAACTGTCTATATTGTTTCAGAATATTATCATCTAAATTTAGTTTTGTTGCAATTTTTAATCTTAAGAAATTTTCGGCAGCAACCTTTGAATAATAGACGTCTCCTTTAAACATATCTATTAACTTTCGCACTAATGAGTTGTTTTTATTTATTCTATAAAGTAAGTTATAGATCCTATCTAAAGCAGCTAAACGAATATCTACATCATCATGTCTCAACATTTTTAGCATAAAGGCAAATAGCTTTTGAGAAATTTTATCATCAAGATTTATATAAGGCACATATTTAACAGTTTGAATTAAGTAAAATTGAATGTTTTTTTCTCCATCAATAGCTTCTTCATAATACTTTAATAAAACATCTCTATATTTTTTTCTTTTTTCGCTACTACATCGATTGCAAAGAGAGGAAATCATGCCTCTTAGGTTATAACCTATCCATTCTCTATGGGCCTCTAAAATTTTATGGTCAGGAAATAAAAATAAATGTATATATTTATCTAATAAATCGAAACTTGTTATTTCGATAGACTCTCTTTTTGCTCCTTCAGGAATCTCTTTTCTATATTCTTCATCAAAAGTGGCTATTAGGATTCCAATTAAATCAGCAGCTTGCTTTCTAACATCCTCTTCCTTATGAATTAATAATTCATATAAGAAATTTAGGGTTATGAGTTTCTGTTTTTGAGTTAAATATGTAGAGTATTCTTCAAAAATTGTTAAATAAGCTCTTAAGTCTTTCCAATCATTTTCACTGCGGGCTAGCTCTAAAATAGAACTAAGTGATGCTTCATTTCTAAGCTTATCCATGAGATCTATATTATGACTTATGGATAAATACTTAAGATGCTCTATCACTTGTTGATTCTGCATTAGTGGATAATAATTTGTCTCAACTGGAGGACTTACTTCTGTAAAAGGATCTACATTAATACCAAGGCTAATCATATAATTTTCAAAGTCTCTAAGCTTGGCATATACCCTTCGATATCTCTTCTCTTTGGCTTCATCAAGATTGTCTAATTTATCTAATACAATATTAAATGAGTCCTCCAAAGAATAGATATACATATCCTTTTTATTGTTTTCAGTCACCCTATTTTTCACCCTAAAATCAGAGTAAATCAGTATTAAAGACTCAATTGGAAGATTTTCAAGTTCTAAATCCCAGGTAGAGTGGTTAGCAGCAATATGCCCTATGTATGTCATTTTATGTTTCTTAAACCATAATTCAGTGTAGTAGTAATGAAAATAAGGAACTCTTTTAAGTTCTTTTCCAACACACCCAAATTTACCTATATCATGTCCTGCAGCTGCACCTGAAACCCAACCCAAATCAACCGGTAATCCAGTATTATATAATTGTTTACCAACGTGCATGGCTACAAGATGAACACCACTAATGTGGTCAATAGTATTATGACCGGTAACTGCTCTGTGTAGCTTCATCATTTCATATATATAGTCTCTATAAAAAACTCTTTTAAATTTTCTGTACTCATTTGAAGCATTATAATCCTTTTCTTCTTTACCAGTTAAAAAAGTAAGAGGATATTTCACTTGATTCCTGAAATCTTCTGTGTTACGTTCAATCGATGAAAAGATCCTTAATATACTAAGATAGATAATAGCACCTTTATTTAAGTTTTCATGGAAATTTATCCTAACAGCGTGGGGAAAAGAATTATTAAGTGCAAATTGATATATGTATTCAAGCCAACTATCGGGAGAGTCATCTCCACCCAACTCGTCTAAAATATCCTTACATAAATTTAAAGTACCATCACAACTAAAGTCTTCATTTTCAATTAAGCTTTCAAGTCTGGCTAAGAATGCCACACTCTCCACATGCCTAACTATAAAGGATTCTTCAATATTAAACCTTTTGAGATAATTAGGTTCAGTTAAAGTAGCTAAAATTTTGCTATATAATTTTGAATAGAGCAAGTTGTCCATAAATAGTTCCTCCTTCTTTAAACTATAATAACATTTACCATTATATCAGTAAATTTTAGTTGTAGCACATATATGCTACATTATTTTATTTAGGAAATTGCATATTTACTATTCAATTTCCTCTAATATCAATTTAGTATTAGTTTATACTTTATTAAATTATACCCAAATTTTATCCTTTACAATTTATTTTGCAAAGAAATTAATGCTCAAGATACTATACAACATGTAGACTTGTTTTGCTAAAAAAAGCATTGCAGGTTTTTATTATTAATAAAAGGTGTTACCTAAGTTTATAGAATCTGATAGAATATTAGAGTGGATGCTGATATTAAGAAATGTTAGGGGAGATACGATGATTAAAAAAGTAGCAATATCTGTATTATTACTATTAGCTTTAACTATAGGTTATATTTTCTTTGATGTTAACTATACAAAAATAAACTATTTGAACCTGGAATCAGACAAAATACCGAAAGGCGAATCTCTAAAGATACTTCAAGTTTCTGATATGCATAATAAAAAATTTCCAAATGCTAATAAAAAACTTTTTAAATTAATAAGACAATCTGAAGCTGATCTAATTGTAATCACGGGAGATTTTATAGATGGAAAAACAAAAGATTTTACTTATATATATTCATTTGTTGATAAATTAGTAAAGATTAACCCGCAGATATACTTTGTATCTGGGAATCACGAATGGAGAACAGGAAGAAATACTGAATTGGTAGAAGGGTTAAAGGGAAAAGGTGTAAAGGTACTGAATAATAGAAGTGAAGTATTCAAAAAAGAGAATTTTATAGTAAATATTTGTGGTGTAGATGATTCATATACAAGACATGATAATTTTGAAGAGGCAATCAAAGGGGTTAATAATGATTTATATACAGTTTTATTATCCCATTCTCCTGATCTTATAAGTAGGGAAAATACTTCTTTCGTAGACTTAATCTTATCGGGACATACCCACGGTGGACAAATAAGACTTCCTATAATAGGTGCCTTAGTAGCCCCAGGGCAAGGTTTTTTTCCTAAATATGATAAAGGCGTGTTTGATTTAGGAAGTGAAACAAAATTATATCTAGACAGTGGTCTAGGTACAAGTACAATACCAATAAGATTTTGGAATAGAAGTCAAATTAGTTTGATAACAATTTCTAGATAGACAGAAAAGGATAAAAGTTCTTAAATAGAGCTTTTATCCTCCTAAAGTGATGTCTTGCTTATCATACCAATCTAATGCATCATGGATATTTTGTGGTTTAAAGTCTGGCCAATAATCATCTACCACATAGAAATCAGAATAAACCGACTGTACTGGTAGAAATCCACTAAGTCTTCTCCTTCCACCCCAACGTATAATCAAATCTACTCTTGAAATATCGTTTGATTTTAGTTGATTATAAATATCACTTTTATTTTTACTTTCCATAAAATTCTTTAAATCCCATTGCCAACCATAATTTACTAAGAAATTAACCTTAATGTCACCTTTGCCTATGACTCTTCTTTCTGTATAAGGTAAAAGTTCCTTAGGAAACATAGGTGAACTAGAATTTCCAATTACTAGCAAAGAAGCATCTTCTTTTAAAAGCATTTCAACTGCATCTATACAAGCTTGTGTGAAAGCTATAGTTTGAATAGTTGGCCTTTTAGTATTATCCATTGTAAAGCCATAATATGTAATCTCTTTTACCCCTATTTTCTTACAAATTCTAAATGCTGAAATCCCAGGGGATAACCCGTGCTTGTAACCCTTCTCTTTACTAAAACCTTTTTCTAAAGCCCATCTACGGTTCCCATCTGGGATTATTCCAATGTGATTAGGAACTCTCATATTCAACCTCCTATTAGATTATGGTTAATATTATAACCACATAATATTAAAAATAGTCAAAAAGAAAAACCTTCAACAGTAGAAGGTTTCTAAGTTTATCTATTTCTTTTAAAAATAATTATAAGTCCAGCAATAATGAAGAGTACGGGCCATAGATAATCAAAATTAATCCAAGAATAAAATCTTTTTAGTATTAAGACAGCACCTATAGCTATGAGAACAATACCTAAAGAATATGACCCATTAGAATGCCTTTTACTTTTAGGTGAATCCGAAGTAGATTCATATGTAGAATCAAAATTCTGTGAATCATAGCCCTCACTATTAGTAGTCACTACATCAGATTTACTGGGGATTATTATAGCACATACTATATAAGCAAAAACCCCTATGCCAAACTCGGACAAGGTTAATAAAACCCAGAGAACTCTTATTAGGGTAGGATCAATGCTTAGATATTTTCCTATTCCACCACAAACTCCACTAATAACATTATCCTTTTCAGAACGATATAATTGTTTGCTCACGAAATCACTCCCTTGATAGATCTTAGTTAATATTATAACATGCATAAGTCAAAAATCCTTCTATAAATAATTGAAAAAATATAAAGTCTTAATATTTATTATTCAAGGGTCCTGTTTCTAAGCTTTTGGTTTAATTATTTTTTTGTTATGGACAAAACTTATAGGGGTATATATAAAATAATTAAATGAGAATCACTTTCAAAAAAGTTAGGAGGGTAAAATATGCTAGTAGATCAATTTAATCCTTTAGAGGGTAAAATGCTATCTATATTAGATAAAGATGGGAATGTAAAGGATAAAAAATTAGTTCCTAAAATTGAAGATGAGAAATTAATTGAAATTTATAAGACAATGTTATTAACAAGAGTTGCTGACATTAAAGCCTTACAATACCAAAGGCAGGGTAGGATGTTAACTTATGCCCCTAATCAAGGTCAAGAAGCTACTCAAGTAGGTTCAATTGCGGCATCAGAAGAGAAAGATTGGTTGGTCCCAGCCTTTAGAGAATTGGGAGCTTGGCTTTATAAAGGAGTGCCTTTAGAGCAAATATTTTTATATTGGTACGGAAATGAATCAGGAAGTGATTTTCCTGAAAATGTAAAAATGCTACCGATATCAGTACCTATTGCATCTCAGTTGAATCATGCAGTAGGGATAGGGATGGCAACTAATATTAAGGGTGAAGACGAAGTTACCTTAGCTTATGTAGGAGATGGAGGAACATCTCAAGGAGAATTTTCTGAAGCTTTAAACTTTGCAGGAGTTTTTAATACACCAACAGTATTTATAATTTCCAATAACCAATTTGCTATATCAGTTCCAAGGAAATTTCAAACTAAGGCAAAAACCTTAGCACAGAAATCAATAGGTTTTGGAATTCCTGGGATACAGGTTGATGGGAATGATGTATTAGCTGTATATGCAGCTACTAAAGAGGCTGTAGATAGGGCTAGAAAAGGTGAAGGCCCAACTCTTATTGAGACTGTAACCTATAGACTTGGGCCTCATACCACTTCTGATGATCCTAAAATTTATCGTGAAGATGTAGAAGTGGAAGAGTGGAAGGAAAAAGATCCATTAATTAGATTTAGAAAATATTTAATAGATAAAAATCTTTGGGATGAAGAGAAGGATGAAAAACAAAAAGAAGAATTTGAGAATATAGTTAATAGTAATTTTAAAAAGGTTGAAGAATCTGGAAAAATATCATTAGAAAAAATTTTCAAATATAATTATGAGGAAATGACGCCTGAATTAATTGAACAATATGAAGAATATAAGAATTATATAGAAAAGGGAGTGAAATAGATGCCATTACTAAATAATATTTCTGCCATTAACCATGCCTTAGATAAAGAGATGGAAAGAGATAAATCGGTTGTAGTTTATGGTGAGGATGTTGGCTTCGAAGGAGGAGTATTTAGAGCTACTGCTGGACTTCAAAAGAAACATGGTGTAGATAGATGCTTTGATACTCCATTAGCTGAGTCTGGAATAGTTGGTTCAGCAGTTGGTATGGCTGTTAATGGGATGAAACCAGTAGTAGAAATGCAATTCTCAGGATTTGTTTTACCAGCTATGAATCAGATATTAGGTCATGTAGCTAGATATAGAAATAGAACTAGAGGTAGATATAATTTGCCTATGGTGATAAGAATGCCTTATGGTGGAGGTGTTAGAGCTCTAGAGCATCATTCAGAGAGTATGGAGGATATATTTGCTCAAACTCCGGGATTAAAGGTAGTTATACCATCAACACCATACGATACTAAAGGATTATTATTGGCAGCAATAAGAGATCCAGACCCTGTAATTTTCTTAGAACCTAAGAGGATTTATAGAGCATTTAAGCAAGATGTACCAGAGGAAGATTATACACTACCAATTGGAAAAGCTAAGATAGTCCAAGAGGGTGAAGATATAACAGTAGTTGTTTGGGGAGCATTAGTAAGAGAAGCTCAAAAGGCGATAAAGGAAATAGAAGATGAAGGCATTAGTGTTGAACTTATAGATTTAAGGACTATATCTCCTTTGGATAAAGAGACTATTATTGAATCAGTGCAAAAGACAGGTAGATTTTTAGTAGTTCATGAAGCATTTAAATCATTTGGACCAGGAGCAGAGTTAATATCTACAGTTAATGAAGGTGCATTTTTATATTTAGAAGCACCGCCAACAAGACTTACTGGATTTGATATTACTATTCCATTACCAAAGGGAGAACACCACTTTATAATAGAGCCGAAACAAATAGCAGACAAGATTAGAGAAATCGTAAGCTTTTAACTGGAGGTGAATAATTTGTTTGAATTCAAATTTGCAGATATAGGAGAAGGAATACACGAAGGTAAATTATTGAAATGGTTTTTTGAAGAAGGTGATGAAATAAAAGAAGGTCAGGACTTGTTTTTAGTGGAGACTGATAAAGTGAATGCAGAAATACCGTCACCTGTAAGTGGTAAGGTAGTTAAGAAAATGGCTAGTGTCGGAGATATAATAGAAGTTGGGCAAGTAATTGCTAAAATAGATGATGGAAGTGGAGAAGCAGTAGAAGAAAATGAAGCTGAAAGCAGAGAAGTGGATAGTAAGGATAAGAAGGAATCTTTATCTGAAGATGAAGAAGAAACAGCTGGAGTTGTAGGTGAAATTGAGGTATCTTCTGAGGTTATTGAAAGTAGCAGTGAAACACATCAAACAAAGAAAAGTAGTAAGAAAAAAGTGTTAGCAACACCTGTTGCGAGAAAGCTAGCTAAGGATTTAGGTATAGATATAAATGCTATTGAAGGTTCTGGTCCAGCAGGAAGAGTTATGAAGGATGATATCTATAAAGCTAATGAAACTCAAAAATCTAGTGAGAAAGATGTAGGCTCTGAGACTAGAAATAACCAAGAAAACCGAGATAATGCATTAGCATACACATCACCAGTTAAGATACCTGAAATAGATATTAGTGGAGAAGTCGAGCGTGTTCCAGTATCCATGATGAGAAAGACCATTGCTAAGAACATGGTATTATCTAAATCAATGATTCCCCATGCCTCTACAATGGATGATATTGATGTAACTAAGTTAGTTGAATTTAGAAAAGAGCAGAAGCCTTTAGCTGAAAAGCAAGATGTTTATTTAACATTTATGCCTTTTATAGTTAAAGCTGTAACCATAGCTTTACAGGATTATCCTGTATTTAATTCAAGCTATGATTATAAAAATGAAGAAATAATCTTGAAAAAGTATTATAACATAGGGACTGCTGTCGATACTCCTGACGGATTAATGGTACCGAACATTAAGGATGCCAATAAGAAGGGGATATTACAGATAGCTAAAGAAATGGATGAAATTAAAGAAGAAGCCAGAAATAGAACTATTTCCTTAGATAAGCTTCAAAATGGTACTTTTACAATTACTAATTATGGAGCTGTTGGAGCTAAATATGGTATTCCTGTTATTAAATATCCTGAGGTAGCTATTCTAGGAGTGGGAGCAATAGAAAAAAGACCTGTAGTAGTGAATGGAGAAATAACTATTAGAGATATAATGCCAATAACTCTTTGCATTGATCATAGGGTTATAGATGGTGGAGATGCAGGAAGGTTCTTAATGAGGCTTAAAGAATTATTAAATGACCCAATGCTCTTGGTTTTAAGCTAGGAGGTATAGAATATGGAAAACTATGATATTACAGTAATAGGTGCAGGTCCAGGAGGTTATGTGGCTGCAATTAAGGCAGCTCAAATGGGAGCAAAAACCGCTATAATTGAAAAAGAGGACATAGGTGGAGTTTGCTTGAACTGGGGTTGTATACCTACAAAAACACTTTTAAAAAGTGCAAAAGTATTTGATAATATAATGAACTCTGAGAAATATGGTATAGATATATCCGATAAAAGTGTAATATCGGTGAATTGGCCAAATATGCAAAAAAGAAAGGATAAAGTGGTTAAGAAGTTGACAGGTGGAGTTGAATTTCTTTTAAAGAAAAATAGTATTAAAGTATATAAAGGTTATGGTGAGATAGTTGATAGAAATACCATTAAGGTTAATAGTGAAACTATTAAAACTAAAAATCTTATTATTGCAACGGGCTCATCTCCTAAACTACCTTCAATAGATGGAATAAACGAAGCTAATGAAGATGGTTTAGTAGTAACAAGTAAGGAAATATTAGCTTTGGATAACATTCCTAAGAATTTAATAGTCGTAGGTGGCGGTGTAGTTGGAGTTGAATTTGCTACTCTATTTAATGCTCTAGGATCAAAGGTTACCATTTTCCAAAGAAGTGATAAGATTTTAGGTAATATAGATATAGATATTAGAGATACAATGGCTGATATATTAACAAAGAGTGGTATTGAAATAATTTACAATGTAGATGTAGAAAAGTTTCAGGACAATAGTTTAATGGCAACTGTTGATGGAGAAAAAAGAGAATTCAAAGCTGAAAAAGTATTAGTTAGCATTGGTAGAAAAGCTAATAGTAAAGGCTTAGATAAGCTAAGTATAGAGCTAGATAAAAGGGGAAACGTAATTACAAATGAAAAGCTACAGACTAATATTGAAGGAGTTTATGCAATAGGAGATATAAATGGTAAATTCATGTTAGCCCATGTAGCCTCGGCTGAGGGTATTGTAGCTGTTGAGAATATCATGGGTAAAGAGACAACTATTGACTATGATAAGGCTCCATCTTGCATTTATGGATTCCCAGAAATAGGAACGGCAGGACTAACTGAACAAATGGCGAGGGAAAGAGGTCATGATGTTATCGTGAGTACATTTCCTATTAGTGCAAATGGCAAAGCATTAGCTGAAGGAGAAAGTCATGGATTTATTAAAATTGTAGCAGATAAAAAATATGGTGAGGTTTTAGGAACCCATATACTAGCTCCTAATGCTACTGATATGATTGCTGAAGCAGTAACTACAATGGAATTAGAGGGTACAGTACATGAATTAGCTAAAGCGATTCATCCTCATCCCACATTATCAGAAATTGTTATGGAAGCAGCCCATGGAGCAGTGGATAAACCAATTCATATTTATGTAGGAGATAAATAATCTCTATAATTGCTAAGAGATAATTATAATATAATAAAAACACTTTAAATATCAGCTAGCTGATATTTAAAGTGTTTTATTATTATTACTATGCTTTAAATTAGAGCTAATAAAACATACAATTAATAAAATCATCAATATTAATTTTAAATATATATTCTTCAAAGGCTATAGAATTTAATTCATCTTTAATAGAATTTTCTTCATATCTTTTGTTTATTAATAGGTTTTCTAGTTCTCCCTTATCCCTATTTCCAAAGAAATCACCGAAAATCTTACAATCACTTATTATACCATTTTTAACATTTAACCTAATATCTATATTACCGCCTTCAAATCTTTTAGCTTTTTGAATATCAAAATCTGGAGACTCACCATAGTTCCATTCCCAAGTTAAGTATCTACTTTCCATCATTTCGTTAATTTTTTTCATATCTTTATCAGTTAATACATATTGACTTTCCTCTGTTTTGCTATCCGCTATCATTGATTTCAATAAGTAATCTTTAAACTTATCTATTGAAACTTTTTCTTTTAAATATGGATAAACATTTGTTACTCTACTTCTTACAGATTTAATACCCTTAGACTCAATTTTATCTATTTTAACATTCAAGGCATCTTTTACAACTGACAAATCAGAGTTAAATAGAATAGTACCATGATGTAATAGCTTATCTCTGTAATAGTATTGAGCATTACCTGAGAATTTCTTACCGTCAATTGTTATATCATTTCTTCCAGTAAACTCAGCTTTTACACCTAGCTTATTTAATGCATTAATAACTGGTTCAGTAAATTTTTTAAAATTACTAACATTGTCTTTTTTATTTTTAGTTATAAAAGTGAAGTTTAAATTACCTAAGTCATGATAAACTGCACCTCCACCAGAAAGTCTTCTAACAACGTTAATATTGTTTTCGTTAATATAGGAATAATTAATTTCTTCTATGGTATTTTGGTTTCTTCCAATAATAACCGATGGCTCATTTTGCCATAGAATAATAATATCATCGTCTAACTCTAGGTGCTTTAAGGCATATTCCTCAAGGGCTAGGTTAAAATGAGGATCTTTAGCGTTATTTTTAATACTTATCATCTATACCACCTCTTTTATATAATTTATATATATTATACCTAATAACAAGGAGAGAAAACAAAAAAATATTAATATAAATTGTTACTATTTATAAGTTAATAGGATTACTATAACTTTTTTAGATTATTATAGGCAGATATTATCTATCTAGTGTATCAGTTTTACCCCTTTATTAATATATTAATAGTAGCTATAGATGTGAGGAGGTGTTGTTATGGCCTATAGTGCTCGTGAGTTATTGGCGAGAATAATTAAATGTGAAGCAGGCGGAGAAGGAGAAAGGGGAATGAAAGCCGTAGCAACAACAGTGATGAATAGAGTTCATGTACCTTATGGTGAATATCAAAGAGTGGGTCAAGGTGATCTTAGAAAGATAATATTTCAGGAGGGACAATTTGATTGTGCCACTTCAATCTTAGGAGGACGTACTAATCCTCAAACAATATGGGCAAGTCCACCAGAGGGTATTCACTATGAAATTGCTGATTGGGCTTTAGCTGGAAATAAACTGTATACTTTAGATGAAACCCTGTGGTATTTTAACCCCTTTATACCAACCTGCCAAACTTATTTTCCATCTGAGGTTGGAGTTATTCAAAATAGGATTCGAGAACATTGTTTTTATGATCCAACTTCCTATTATGCAGAAACTTAAAATTATATAAATAAGGAGTGATATTGTGAAAAAGAAAGATATTGATAAAACCGATAACGGTAGTATTAATAAGCCAAAGAGGCCAATTGCAGATCCACAACAACCGAGAATGCCTCAAGTACCTCAAAGACCGATGCAGCCTTATCAGCCATATAATATGCCTTCAGGATGGTATCCACCTGGTACTGCATATAATCCTATTGGTGTTCCACCTTGGGCTAATCAACCAGGTCAAATGCCGACAACACCAATGCAACCAGGTCAAATGCCAACTTCTCCAGCACAACCAAGGACTCCATCTGTTCCAGGTCAGCCAGAGACTCCAGCAGCGCCAGGTCAAATACCAGTGGTTGATATGCCAAGACAACCAGGAGCTCCAGTAATGGTTGATCCAAATTATCTACAAGGTTATCTTATTAAAAATATAGGAAGGTACGTAAGGATTGACTTTTTGATTGGCACAAATACATTAATTGATAGAGCAGGAGAATTATTAGATGTAGGTATTGATTTTGTAGTATTAAGAGAAACAGAAACTGATGACCATGATGTATGTGACTTATATTCTATCAAATTTGTAAAGATATTCTATTAAGTAAAATTTATTAATGTTTTAAAGGCACAGATATGTGCCTTTTTCATTGTATTAAAAATGCTATCAGATGAGAGATTAGTTCCCAAAAGTTCTTGAATGAGTTACAATTAAGATTAAGCATACTTATGCCTAATGGTATTTCTATCAAATATATCTATCGACAATACAAGAAAAATACATATAATAGACATATTTTCACAAACTAGTAACATGCTACTTTCAACCATTGTATTAAATATTTTTATTAATCTTGTAGTTAAATATTCTATGTGTTATTCTATATACGGACATGTTTTATATTTTGCACATGTAAGCGTTTTCAAGGTTTATAAAGTAGTAAAAATAAATCAATTATTTAAAGGAGGTTTTCTAATGCATAAAAAATTATTTATTCCAGGACCTGTAGAGGTAAAGGAAGATGTGTTACAAAAAATGGCTACTCCTATGATAGGACACAGAACTAAAGAGGCATCAAAATTACAGAGAGATATCAGTGAGAAAATGATGAAGCTTTTCTATACTGAAAATCAAGTTTTATTATCCACAACATCAGGAAGTGGATTAATGGAAGCAGCAATAAGATCTTGTACAAGAAAGAGAGCAGCTGTATTTGCAGTTGGAGCTTTCGGAAAGAGATGGCATGAAATGGCTGTTGCTAACAATGTAGAAGCTGATTTATTTGAAGTTGAATGGGGAACACCAACTACTCCAGAACAAGTAGACGAAGTTCTATCTACTGGCAAATATGATTTAATTACGGTGACTCACAATGAGACATCTACTGGTATTATGAATCCTGTTGGAGAGATAGGAAAGATGTTAAAAGAAAAATACCCAGAGGTTGTTTTCTGTGTTGATACAGTTAGTTCAGCGGCAGGAGCAAAAATCCAGGTAGATGAATGGGGAATTGATGTTTGTATAACATCTACTCAAAAGGCTTTAGCATTACCTCCAGGATTAGCAATTTGTACTATTTCTCAAAAAGCTCTAGATGCTGCTAGACAAGTAGAAAATAGAGGATTCTATCTAGACTTAGTGAGACTGTATGATTACATACAAAAGAAGGATCATCAATATCCTTCAACACCTTCATTACCACACATGTTTGCATTAGATTATCAATTAGATAGAATTCTTGAAGAAGGTTTAGATAATCGTTTTGCGAGACATGAAGAGATGGCTAAATATGTTAGAGATTGGGCTAATAAGCATTTTGAATTATTCCCAGTTGAAGAGCATGCTTCAAACACTTTAACAAATATTAAAAATACTAAAGAGATTAGTGTTTCAGACTTAAATAAAAAATTAGCTATGAGAGGATTTACAATCTCTAATGGTTATGGCAAATTAAAGGAAAAAACATTTAGAATTGCTCATATGGGTGAAACTACTTTACTAGAAATCAAAGAGTTACTTGAGAATATTGAAGATATCTTAGGTTTATAGAGAGGTGAATATATAATGGCAAGAATTTTAGTTACTGATGGAATGGATAAAAAAGCTGCTGCTCAGCTTAAGGAAATGGGTCATGAGCTTGTTGAACAACATTATGCACCTGAAGAACTTAAAGAAGAGTTAAAGAGCTTTGATGCAGTAATTGTAAGGTCTGCTACAAAGGTTAGACAAGAAATAATAGATGCAGCTTTAGAAACTAAGCAACTTAAGCTTATTATAAGAGCAGGAGTAGGACTTGACAATATTGATGTTCCATATGCAATGGAAAATGGTATACAAGTAAATAATACTCCAAATGCAAGTAGTGCATCAGTTGCAGAATTAGCAATTGGTCATATGTTTGCTATTTCAAGATATATTCACATTTCTAATGTTACTATGAGAAATGGTGAGTGGAACAAGAAAGCATATAAAGGTATTGAGTTAGCTGGAAAAACTTTAGGATTAATTGGATTTGGTAGAATTGCTAAAGAAACAGCTAAGAAAGCTCATGCATTAGGAATGAAAGTGCTTTATACAAATAGATCTGGAGCAAAGGAAGGCTACGATCAATACACTTTTGTTTCTATGGATGAATTACTTAAGAAATCAGACTTTATATCACTTCATATTCCTTTCAATAAAGAAGCAGGTGCTGTATTAAGTACTAAGGAATTTGAAATGATGAAGGATGGAGTTTATCTTGTGAACTGCGCTAGAGGTGGCGTTGTAGATGAAGAAGCATTAATAGAAGCTTTAGATTCAGGTAAGGTTGCAGCTGCAGCAGTAGATGTTTTTGAAGAAGAACCTACTAAGAATCAGAAGCTATATACTCATGAAAAGGTATCTCTTACTCCTCACATAGGAGCGTCTACTAAGGAAGCTCAAGCTAGAATTGGTGAGGAAATAGTTGATATAGTAAAAAACTTTTTTGCATAGGAGGTTGAATAATGGCAGTAGTTAGACCATTTAAAGGCATTAGACCAAAAAAAGAATTAGTTGAAAAGGTGGCTTCATTACCATATGACGTAATGAACAGAGAAGAAGCAAAGGAAATGGCAAAGGGAAATGAACATTCTTTCTTACATGTTGTAAGATCTGAAATAGATATGGATGATTCCTTAAGCCAATATGACAAGTCAGTATACGAAAAGGCTAGAGAAAATCTTGATAATATGATTAAGGATGAAATCTTAGTTCAAGATGAAAAACCTAAATACTATATATATAGACAATTAATGAATGGAAGAGTTCAAACAGGACTTGTTGCTTGTACTTCAATAGATGAGTATATGAATAATACAATCAAGAAGCATGAGTTTACTAGACCAGCTAAAGAACAAGACAGAATCAATAACTTCGATCATTGCGACGCAAATACAGCTCCAATATTCTTAACTTATAGAAAGAATGATGAGCTTAACACAATAATAAATGATTGGATTAAATTCAATCTTCCAGTATACAATTTCATTAGTGAAGATGATATTACTCATATAGCGTGGGTAATTGATGATGATAAGATAGTTAATAGAATTGGTGAAATCTTCGATGGAATTGATTACTTATATATTGCTGATGGACATCATAGATCAGCTTCTTCAGCTAAGGTTGGATTAAAGAGAAGAGAAGAAGATCCAAACTACACAGGTGATGAAGAGTTTAACTATTTTATGTCAGTAATATTCCCAGATGAAGATCTATTTATAATGGACTACAACAGAATTGTTCAAGACTTAAATGGATTGTCAGAAGAGGAATTCATGACAAAGGTTAAAGAAAAATTTGATGTAGAAGAGTACAAAGAAGAAGGACAATACAGACCACAAATGAAGCATGAGTTTGGTATGTACTTAGATGGCAAATGGTATAAGATAAATGCTAAGGAAGGAACTTATGACAAGGACCATCCAGTTAATAGTTTAGATGCAGCTATACTTCAAAATAATCTATTAAATCCTCTATTAGGAATTGACAATCCAAGAACAAATGAAAGAATTGATTTTGTTGGAGGAATTAGAGGACTTAAAGAATTAGAAAAAAGAGTTGAGAATGGTATGAAGGTAGCTTTCTCAATGTATCCAACTACTATAGAAGATTTAATGGGAGTTGCTGATGCTGGAGATGTTATGCCACCTAAGTCAACTTGGTTCGAACCAAAACTAAGAAGTGGGCTATTCGTTCACAGATTATTTTAATAGAAGATAATTGTATTTTACCAAATGAGATATTCCTATTTAAATAGGAATATCTCATTTTTTTAGGTTTATATACAATTAAATATAAGTTTTATAACTGGCTCGTTAAGTATTTTAATTCATTTTCTTCATATTTTATGATACTATATAATAGTTACTAAATATCTTTTTGGCTAGTAGTTACTTTTTTATACTATAGTATTTATAATAATACTAAAGAGGAGATGAATAAAATGGATGAAGAATTAAAGAAACATGAAGAGTGTCATATGAAAGATCAATGTATAAAATATGATATATGTCCAATGCTTAGGGTACAGCATTTGGTTGCAGGAAAGTGGAAAATACTGATTTTATGGTACTTAAGCTATAATATACTCAGATTTAGTGAATTAAAGAGGAAACTACCAGGAGTAACTCAAAAAATGCTTACACAGCAATTAAGAAGTTTAGAAAAAGATAAAATGATTTTTAGAAAGGTATATCCCGTTGTACCACCTAAAGTAGAGTATGGATTAACTGATATGGGTAAGAAAATAATTCCTATATTAGAGATGATGCATGGTTTTGGGACAGAGCACTTGAGTTTAGAAGGTTTTTAAAGATTATAACATAAAATACTAATTGGTATTAGATAACATAAGCTAAAAACATGTCATATTGTTTTTAGCTTTTTCTGTTTAATGTACCACTGATTTTATTAATAGTATCTTTTTAGTAACTATATTACTAAAAAGTGCGTACTTGTTGAAAGATTGTTATGTTGATAACATTATATCATAGGGTTAAATAAGAAATTAATGTAACAATTTTGTATAAGAAATTAATATAAAAGGGGATGCTTAAGATGAGTAAAGTGCTTTATATCAAAGCAAATGCTAAACCAGAGGGAGTATCAAGAACTTTTAGAATATCAGATGCTTTTGTTGAATCCTACAAAGAAAGCCATCCTGATGATGAAATTGTAATTTTAGATTTGTATAAAGAAGACATAAAACCATTAACTGGAGATGATTTAGACACTGTTTTTGGACCTAAGACAGAAGATAGTAAAAATCACCCAGTTTTAAAATATGCTTATCAATTTGCAGAAGCAGATAAATATATTATTGCTGCACCATTATGGAACTTAGGACTTCCAGGAATTGTGAAATTATACTTTGATTATGTAAGTGTTGTAGGAATTACATTTAAATATGTTTCAGGTGGCGGAGTATCAGGCTTATTAGAAGGTAAAAAGGCAATACATATCGTTACAAGAGGTGGGGAATATTCCACACCACCACTTTCAGAATTCGAGATGGGAGATAAATATGTAAGGACAATCTTTGGTCTATTTGGAGTTTACGATGTTGATACCTTTGCTATTGAAAACATGGATCGTAGTGATACTGATGTTGAAGCTGTTGTAACAGATGCAATTAAGGATGCAGAGGAAAAAGCTGAAAATTTCTAAATAGTAATACTAAAATTGAGATATATTAGTGAATACTATTGGTTTTGATAAACTATTTTAAAGAATTTCTAAAACAATGTAGAATACCCGTAGACTTTTAACGTTTAGGATATAAGTTTACGGGTAAGTTATATTTTACACTAAAAGGTTTTATTAGTTGTTTTTATTCTTACGTATATGTTTTTAAACCTTTCTAATTTATACTTATTTTTCAATTATTCTTTTCCTCTAGAAACAAACCTGTTCTTTAGATCTTAATTTTCAACTATATATTTAAATAGGGCTATATTGGGTATTATACTAACATAGGATTATTAACAAAGTAGTTATTTAGATCATTAACTAAAAGATTTAAGTAACTAAATATGGTAAAGAAAGTGAGGAAAAGTTTATGGCTTTCTTTGAAAGGTATTATGGTAAAGTCTTCAAGTCATTATTGTGGGCGATAAATCCCTTGAAAAAGCAAGTAATTGAGACTGAGTGTCAAGTTCATAGATTCATAAATTATAAATCTATAAAGCTCTTAAAAAAATTTGATTTTGACAAAGAGTTTGAGTTATTTAATTATTATTTAGAAGAGTTGAATAAAGGAGTTGTCTGGGCTGATCAAGATTTTAAAAGTATAAATCATTTTTATAGCCCATCGAAGAAAAGAGGCTTATACGGTCATAGTAATGCTTTAACATTAACTATGAAATACTACAATAATGCATTAGAATTTTGGAAAAATGAAGATATCGAAAATGCTATGTTTTATTTAGGGGCTTGTGTACATATTATTCAAGATATAACAGTTCCTCAACATGTGAATATTAGACTGTTAGATAGTCATAGAAAATATGAAAATTTTGTAAAGGTAACCTATGATATAGTTGCAGAATATGTATCCTATGAAAAACCAATTAAATTTAGTAGTTTAGAACATTTTATTAGATTTAATTCTAAGCAAGCAATGGAGATATATAATGAATCAAAGGAAATAGAGGATGAAAAAGAAAGGTTTCATCATATAACAAAATGTATTCTGCCCTTATCTCAAAGAACAACAGCAGGTTGTCTATTATTATTCCTTGAAGAAGTTGGGTATAAGCAATTAAGGTGAACTACTCACCACTTGCTCACGCAGAAGTGGGAGCTTCTAGAATCAAGTGCTAGAACTTT
>NZ_JAETGO010000078.1 GCF_016765695.1 Sporosalibacterium faouarense
ATAACAAGGTGTTTACACTAGTTGTACTTAGAAAAGTATTTGTAGTGATGTACACCAACACCTTCTCACTGGGAGCAAAGCTCCACCAAAGAGTATTCCTTTGGGGTCCAGTTCGAAGGCGTCGTAAACACCAAAGACGTTATATGACAGATGGCACAACGTTGAGAGAAGGCTAATGAGAAATTTTCAATAATTATTCATAAGAGTGAAAAGAGATATTTATTTTATGTGAATGGAGGAGATAAGCGTGGTAGATAAGAAATATTATGGTGAAAGAATAGGAGTTATTAAGACAGATAAATGTGACTTTGAAATGCTTAAAAAATTATTTTTGAATCTTTATATAAAACTTGACAATGAACTGTATTTTCATGAAGGCATGGGATACTATTGTACAGATGAAGGGAATGTTATTGGAACAATAGGCAAAGATATTGCTGCAGAGATTTATTTGAAAACTGGACTTGAGGAAGTTTGGCCAATAAAGGGTTATATATATGATTACGATGAAGTAGAGTTTTTTACAATAATTGAGTTTTTATATGAATATGTATCTGCTCCAATAGATAAATATTATCATGAGTGGAATAATTGTGGTTGGCATGCAACTTCATTTGATAAAGAAAAAGGACAGAAGAAGTTTCGTGAAGAAGTAAATAAGCTTTTAGATAGATATGAGGAAGATTACTGTTTAAGTGATTCAGGTGAGATATACACTGAATCTCCCAATGGTTTATCTTCATTGATTGAGAAAAAAATAGATACTGGAGATATAAAAAATGTAGATGATAGAGTTAAATATGCTATATCAAAGTTTTTAAGATACGATTCTAATATTAATGAGAAGAAAGATGCGGTTAGAACTCTCGCTGATATTTTAGAGTATTATAAAAAGCAGGGAATTAGATTTGAAAATAAGGATGATAGTGATCTTTTTAATATAATTAATGGGTTTGATATTAGACATCATAATAAACTACAGCAGAGTAATTATGATAAAGAACTTTGGTATGAATGGATGTTTTATACTTTTTTAGCTTCAATAAATGTCTTGATAAAAAAATAAGGTATATGTCTTAAGATAGTGGTTTTATAAAGTTCTAAGCATATTGGTAAACCATCCATCATATAACAAAATGTTTGCGCAAGGGCACTCGGAGAAAAGGAGTTAGGGATAGCGAGCGCCACACATTCTCACTGGGAGACAAGCTCCACCAAGAGGTATTCCTTTTGGGTCCAGTTCGAAGGTGTCGCAAACACGGAGACGTTATGTGACATAATAAACTACTTATGTAAAAAATTAATGATTTACTTAGTAAGGAGGTCTAATTACATGCTTTTAAATGTTTTCGATAAATACAAGGAGTTATTTACTTTCAAATCTTTGTATTTAAAACATATTAATAAACGGAAACTAGTTTTTATGTGTATATTAAGTTTGATGCTTTGTATTCTTATATATTACGTATATATAAGATTAGAAGTTGCTATTATTTTATTATTTTTATGTTGGCCATTTTTAATTTTTATTCCGTTCTTCTTTTCTGAAGTTAAGCGTATTATAGTGGATGTTTATCATAAAAAAGATAGAGATGATTTTTTAAAGTATAGGAAAAAAATATTTGAAAAATATTTAAATGAGTTAGAATTAGATGACCCAAAAAAATTAGAAGTTTTTATTAAAATGATAGATAGAAAAGCAGAAGAAAATAAACCAAAGTTTTTTATTAGCAGAGGCATAATTGCTGGTATATTTGCACCTATATGGATTGCGTACATAAATAGGATATTTAATGATTCAATTTCAAATTTTCAGGAAGCAACAGTGATTTTTATATTCATGGTTTTTATTATTGCATTAATTATGGGAATAAGTTATATGATTAAGCCAATTAGTGATGAATTAATGAATGGAGAGTATCTTAGCTGGAATAGTTTAAGTAATCTTATTAGAGAAGTATATATTAAGAAACTATGATAAATGAAAAGTTTATTACATCACATAACAAAATGTTTGCACGAGGGTGCACTTGGGAAAGTTTTTAGGGACTTGTGCACCACACCTTTTCACTGGGAGCAAAGCTCCACTTTAAGGTATTCCTTATAGGTCCAGTTCGAAGGAATCGCAAACACCAAGACGCTAGACGAAATCGCCATATGGAGGTAAAATCATGAATTACTTAGTGATTAAAGAACATAA
>NZ_JAETGO010000063.1 GCF_016765695.1 Sporosalibacterium faouarense
TTCAGATGGAGACTCTACTCCACCTGAAGAGAAGTCTTCTCTCCCACTTATAGAAGTGGGAGTATTATCAAAAGATAAAGATATGAGTAAGAAATATTAAACACATAAATAAGTTCTTTAAGATATAAGTCTTAACTTGAGAATTTATTTATGTGTTTAAAGCAAAACTTCTAAAGGCTATTGGATACGCACCAGAAACAAAATATTGAGCAGAGGTAAGTGATAGTATGATAAAAAAGTTATATAAAACTAAGATATTGGTATTATTAATTGTATTACTCTTTTTAATTTTATTTTCCATAACCTTGGGAGCTGTTAAAATACCTTTTATAGAAACTGTTAAGATCATTATTAGTAAAATAAAGTTTATTGGAAATAGAGTAAATGTTGAAACTATAAAGGATTCAAATATCTTTATAGTTATGAATATACGTCTTCCTAGGATTTTAATGGCTAGTTTAGTAGGGGCTATATTATCTGTAGTAGGAGCATCATATCAAGCCATCTTTAAAAATCCTATGGCCGATCCCTTTGTTATGGGAGTATCATCAGGGGCTGCCTTTGGAGCAACGTTAGGAATAATTCTAGGCTTAAACAAAGGAATTTTAGGATTTGGCCTGACTTCGGTTATAGCCTTTGCTGGAGCACTATTAACTACATTTTTAGTTTATAACTTGGCCCGAGTGGGAAATAAAATTTCTACAACTGCAATATTATTAGCAGGGATTGTCGTAAGCTCCTTATTATCATCAGGGATTTCCCTTATGATGATATTTAATAAGGATGAATTGATAAACATAGTCTCTTGGACCCTAGGTAGTTTTAATGGATCTAGTTGGACTCAATTATTAGTTATATCTATACCTGCTACTATAGGAACTATATTTTTGACTACTTATTCTAAGGAGCTAAATGCCATAGTATTAGGAGAGGATCAAGCTCAAAATCTTGGAGTTAATGTAGAGCTTACTAAGAAAATTATTCTTGTAACGGCTTCGTTTCTAGCGGCCTGTGCAGTTTCAGTTAGTGGTATAATAGGGTTTGTTGGATTAATTATTCCCCATTTATTGAGACTTGTATTTGGGTCAGATCATAGAATACTATTGCCTGTGTCAGTAATCGGAGGATCCATTTTTCTACTGATTTGTGATACATTAGCAAGAACAATGTTAAGTGGTATAGAAATACCGGTAGGGATAATAACTTCACTATTTGGCGGACCATTTTTCCTATATTTATTAAAGAGAAACAGAAGTAAAAATTTGATATAGATTTAAAGATTATAATTTATTGAAAATTATAGAAAGAGGTAAGGATATGAAACCAATTGTTAATATAGAAAACCTACATTTTAAATACGATGAAGCTGAGATATTAAAGGCTATTGATTTAAACGTTCCTCAAGGAAGTTTTTTGAGTATTTTAGGACCTAATGGTTCAGGTAAGACCACATTACTTAAAAACATTTGTAACCTCCTACATCCCCATAAGGGAAGTATAATGATTGAAGATAAAGAAGTTGAAAGAATTAAGTATAAAAATTTAGCAAGGGTTATTGCTGTAGTTCATCAAGGAACCGATGTTCAATTTGATTTTGCTGTTTATGATGTTGTAATGATGGGACGTTTTCCATATTTAAAGAGATTCCAGACAGAAGGCAAGGAAGATGAGAGAATTGTGAAGAAGGCAATGGAGGACACTTCAACTTGGGAATTAAGGGATAAAAGTATTAGTGAAATAAGTGGTGGAGAAAGACAAAGGGTACTAATAGCTAGAGCCCTCACTCAGCAGCCTAAGGTTCTTATTTTAGATGAGCCTATATCTCACTTAGATATAAAATATCAAATAGAAATATTAGATTTATGTAAGACATTAAATAAAGAACATAATATTACAGTAATAACAACTCTTCATGACATAAATATGGCTAGTAGATATAGTGATTACATTGTTCTTTTAGAGAAGGGCAATATTAGAAAAATGGATACACCTGAAAGGGTATTGACTGAAGAGAACATCGAAGAGGTTTACGGAATTAAAGTAGATTTAATAAGAAGAAATGAAAATGAAAGACCAATAATTATACCAAAGTAAAGTATGATAGATATTAAGAGGTGAAAGTATGGGTAAGTTTATATTAATTACTGGTGGAGCTAGAAGTGGAAAAAGTACATTAGCAGAGAACATTACTGATGAGATAGGAGATAATATAGCATATATAGCAACAGCTATTGCCTTTGATGATGGAATGAAGGATAGGATAAAAAAGCACAGAGAATCGAGACCTAGAGAATGGACTACTATAGAGAAGTACAAAAATTTTCATAAATTGAAGGATGATGATAATTTTGCAAGCTATGATACTGTGTTACTAGATTGTATTACTTTAATGGTATCAAATCTTCTTTTAGAAGAGGAAATAGATTTTGATAAAGCATCTATGGAAGAAATAAATAAAATTGAAGGAAGAATATCTGAGGAAGTTGAGGAATTATTGGATACTTTATATGCTTCAAATAAGAATATAGTTTTTGTTACTAATGAAGTAGGAATGGGATTAGTGCCATCATATAAGTTGGGTAACATTTTTAGAGATATTGCAGGAAGAATTAATCAATTTTTAGCCCGAAAAGCAGATGAAGTGTATTTAACCGTTTCAGGAATCCCAGTAAAAATAAAATAGCAAGATAGAAAGAGGTTTTTATGAGAAGTTTATTATTAATGATAGTGTTTTTTACAAGAATTCCAATTAAATATAAGTGGGACTATAGAGATAAAGACCTTAAAAAGGGAATTGCACTATTTCCAATGATAGGTCTTATTATTGGTACTATTATATGGCTACCATCTTTACTTAAAGACTATATAGATAAACCTATTATTATCCTTATCTCATGGCTTTTATATCTTTGGATAACTGGAGGACTGCATATTGATGGTTTAGCTGATACCTTTGATGGGATTTTTAGTAATAGAAGTAAAGAGAGAATGTTAGAAATTATGAAGGATAGTAGAATTGGAACTTTTGGAGTTCTAGGAATTGTCTTTATAGTTATATCTAATTTAGTTATAAGCAATTATATTGATTATACAATACTTATCTTAGTGCCTATTGTGGGAAGATTTTCAGCTATATTGGCTGCATCTATTAGCAAATATGCTAGAAAAGAAACTGGAATGGGAACCACCTTTATAACTAGCTGTGGATTAAAGCATGTTATTTTAGGATTATTGTTTACTGTAATCTGCGCTACTCTAATAGACTATAAAATAGCTGTTATAACTGTAATTACTTATATATTCGTAATTATACAAACTAAATATATAGAAAATAAAATTGGTGGAATGACTGGGGATACTGTAGGATATATTATTGAAATCTCTCAGACTATTTTTATGGTTTCCATATATTTTTTTAGAGGATTGATTATATGAAATTAATAATGGTTAGACACGGAGAAACTGAGGCTAATAAAAAAGGTATATATGGTGGATGGTCAGATTATAAGCTCACTGAAAAAGGGAAAACACAAGCTGAAGATATCATACATTTTTTAATAAAAGAAGCTAAAGATATTGGTGAGATTTTGTGTAGCCCCTCGGATAGAACTCTTTATATTGCTAATAAACTGGGAAATAAGTTGAATAAGAATATTAGTATAAAAGAAGAATTGAGAGAATTAAACTTTGGCTTATTTGAGGGAAAAACTAATGCAGAGATCAAGGAGCAATATGGAAGTGAATATAGCGCTTGGATAAATGACTATGTGAACTATAAGATACCTAAGGGAGAATCCGTAAGTGATTTAAATAATAGATTGAATAAGTTTTTATCTCAGCTAAAAAATAGAAGTGGTACGTATGTCATTGTTAGCCATGGAGGAGTAATTCAGATATTAATAACTATATTATTGGGTTTAGACATAAAGACAATGTGGAATTTTAAAGTTCCTCCTGGAGGAATGGTTGAGATTGAATATAATAATGGTTTTGGGATATTAACTGGACTTAAGAGTGTTTAATATAATCTTTTGATAAGACTCCCACTTCTATAAGTGGGAGAGAAGATTTCTCTTCAGGTGGAGTG
>NZ_JAETGO010000087.1 GCF_016765695.1 Sporosalibacterium faouarense
TTGGTAGCGCATCTGGTTTGGGACCAGAGGGCCGCGGGTTCAAATCCTGCCACCCCGACCAAAAATAAAGAACCTTAGTCATTGTTATATGACTGAGGTTCTTTTGTTATTTATATTTAAAACACAAAAATAGAAGCCCCAATAAGATACTTTCTTATCAGGACTCCCATTTTCCTACATAAATTGTATCAAGGCATGTAGGCTTGCAAAATTAGTATTGCCTAAAATCTATAAACTTATCATAATAACCACAGTTAAAAATGTCAGAGCTATAGTAAAAAGCGAATAATAGAATCTTTTTTCATACATATTAAAAATTCCCCTTCCTATTGTGAATAATATTTATAGTATTTGCCTAATTTCTTAGTTTATTCATTAAGGAAATTGCATATTTCCAAATTAAATATGTCTTTACAAGATTTCGTAAAATTTTAATATGCAATTTTATCTAAAAGTCCTCCACAAATCTAAGTAATATTCCTTATAAATAATTCATATATTTCATAGAGGGGGGATTTCACTTGAATAATTTTGATGAAACTTTAGTGCATTATAAAAATAATTTATCCTCACATATACTTAGGGAAAATTTAAAGCCCTTCTTTAATGAAGATACTATTATTGTTTGTATAGGAACCGATAAATGTATCGGTGATTGTTTAGGTCCTTTAGTTGGAACTTTGCTCAAAAAGAAAAAGTTCCCTAATTTAATATACGGCACTTTAAATGATCCTATCCATGCTGTAAATATTAAGGAGAAAATAGGTTATATAAAAAGAATTCATCCTTCAAATCCTGTTATAGCAATAGATGCTTGCCTTGGAGAGGAGGATAATGTTGGAAATATACAAATAAGAAATAGCCCTATATTTCCAGGCAAAGGTGTCGGTAAAAAACTACCTTCAATTGGAGATGTATCGGTTATAGGTATTATTGATACTATGAACGATTACAGTGGTCTATCTCTTCATAGTATCCGTCTATCCTTGGTCATGGAAATGGCAGAAGTTATAGTGAATGGTTTATGCTTAGCAAGAGATAAAAAAGAGAGTACTTAATTTGTACTCTCATCTTTGTCTATCTTTTCAATTATTTCAACCATTATCTTACTAGCTTCTGCTTTAGTTATGTATTCATTTGGCTTGAACATACCATTTTTCCCTTCAAGAATACCCATTTCTTTAGCAAATTTTACAGCCTTAATAGCATTTAATGAAATCTCATCTACATCATCATAATCCAAATAATCTTTTATAGACTCTTCAGTAGAAGCAGATTGCTCGTATTCACCATCTACACTTTTATCATCGTCCTTATTCGTAACATCTTTCTCAGAAATGCTGTCCTCTTTAGACTCTTTCTTTTCATCCATATATTTAAATGCTTTTTCTATTATAATTGCCATCTCTTCTCTAGTGATACTCTCTTGAGGATTAAACAAATGGAATTCATGGTTACCAGTAATAATATTAGCTTTACTTATAGCTTTGACATATTCCTTGGCCCAAGGTGAAATAAGAACAGAGTCATTATAAGTTAAATCAAACCCCTCAGAATCTAAGCTCAATGCTTTAGCTAATAAAATACTCATAGATTCATTGCTTATAGGTTGATCTGGATAATAATTGCCATCTGAACTACCACTAATGACATTCATTTCACTAAGCTTAACTATATAATCCTTAGCCCAAGATCTACTTATATCATCAAAGGGATAGATTGTCCCAACTTTTTTCACCCAATTTCCTGCTACCCATCCTTTTAAACTAGTAGTCCTGTCTATAACTTTATACCAATAACGACCATCAGCTAACTCTGGCCCTTCTATTACTTCCACAACCGTTCCATCAATATAGTGACCATTTATTTCTCCACCTGGAGTATTTCTTACAGTTAAATTGTTCCCTACCTCTACTTCAAGAAGATCCCCTTGATAATACTCTCTAATATCACCATAATGCACTGGTTGAGGTGTTTCTATATGTATATCTCTATCTGGAGTTCCTGTTTGAGGTAGTAAGCTAGTGTCCACTGGCGTTATCTTCTGCCCGTACTCTTCTTCTGCTACGGCATATACCAATTCTTGATATGTATTAATTTTCTTCCCTGTGTTTGGATTGTTTACTGACGCCCAACCATTATATGCCCAAATAGCAAAGTACCAATTTTCTAAGATATTTGGATCCATATTTCCGATTGACCCATAGTTATTCCATTTTGAAAGAAGTATATCAGCGCTTACCTCGATATTATATTCAATATCATATTTAAGCCTATTTGAATCATAGTATCCAGATCTATTATATATCTGCATAAGCCCTATTTCACCCATAGAACCCCTAAATACACTGCCATCTGGTTTAAACTGCTGATACAAGCTTTCTACCCTTGCTATTGATTTTAGTATAACGCTTGGAATTCCTTTTTCTCTAGCTATTTCTTCAATTTTCTTTTCAATTTCTTCTCTCGGTGGATTTATTTTTTGTGTACTTGCATATGTAGTATTATTAAAAATAAAAATAAGTGCTATTGAAATACTCAGAGTAATAGACATGACTTTCCTCAGTAACTTCATCATGTAACATCCTTTCTTTAGTAATTTAAATAATTTCATCTCCATTATTGGAAAAGAATGGCTTTTAAATGCGTACTTATATACATTTTATAATATTTTTTTATTAAAGTATATAACTTATATGAATTTTAATATGGTAAAATGTGACTATTTTCAGTTCCAGTAATGGGTCCCTAACAATAGATTCACTAATTTTATCTTTTCATGTAAATCATCATCATTGTCTCTGTTTGATCTTATACTGTCATCAATGCCCCCTAGTTCGAAGCCATATGCCCATAGTTCCCAAATAAACTTTCTAATGTCCGAATTTTCTTCTTTTAGTTTTGACATTTCATTAATTAATATTGCGATTTTAAAATATTCATCCTTATTTGATTCTTTTAGCTGATTATATAATTTTATATCGGATAGAGCCTCAATCTCCTTTCCCAGCCTATATCTATAACTGTCAGATTTATTAATGTCTAAGTAATTCTTAAGATTTTTGCAAAATTGTCTATACATCAAATCTCTCCTTGAATAATTTAACATTCTTGTTAAAAATCTTTAATACTCGCTGACTAATATTATTTCTTCCCCTTATTGAATTAATTAAGCTTAATATAATTGTTTTATTAGCATTATCAATAAGTATTGAAATATCCTCAATATCTTTTTCAGAATATCTCCCTATTTTACTAAGAATTATGTCTTCTTTTGATAAAACAAATATGTTTTTAAAACCTTTTATTTTAATAGCTCTTTCTTTGAAATCTAACGGTATCGTGGTAAGGTAAATATCTAACATATCAAATCTATCAAACATTTTAAATAATCTTCCAATAATTGCGCTATATTCCATATCTAAAAAGTCAATATCTGTTGTTGCTCTATTAAGGTATCCTGCAACTATACAGCCAGAGCCCCCGACTAAGTATATTGGAGGATAATCAATGTTTTTCATTGTAGCAAAATCATCCATATCCTGTAATATTGTTAATAAGATTTCTCTGTTTTTATTTTCCATATTCAGTCTCCTAAGATTTATATTATATATAATTTTATCATAATATTTATTAAGTATTCAATTAGGCATAAAAATGGCATAAAAGCAGCTAGTATTAACTACTTCCATGCCATTAATCAATAAATATTTATTTCATTATAAACTAACTCTCTTTATTTGATTCAAAAAATACGATGTGAGTGTTTTAAACCTTCCTTTTTCAACATACCTCTTAGGCTCTTCTATATCAATTGGCTTATCATCCAATACCAACTGTGCATTTGTATTTTTTATCTCTTCAAATTTTTCTTCTCCCACTTTACGCTTTAAAATCCTCATTCCCTTATCGATAATATTAAAATCTAATTTTGAAGAGTGAATATCATTACCTAAAAAGTGTATCATATTATGTTCTACCAAAATCTCAGCTGTTTCCCTAACTTTACTTCCATATTGACCTACTAAGCTACCTAGATTGAGCTGAGCAAGTACTCCCATATTAATAAAGTCATATAAAATATTGGGATTCTCTACTATCTTCTCATTTCTTTCTGGGTGGGCAATTATAGGTACTATACCCCTTAATTTTAATTCATATATAATATCCTTGGCGTATGTTGGAATATCCATCATGGGAAATTCCATTAATAAATATCTTGAATTATTTAAAGTTGTTATTGCCTTGTCTTCCAATAAAGTAATAATATTAGGGCATATATATACCTCATTACCAAGATATACTTTAAAATTAAGATCATTTTCCTTCAAATATATATTTAACTCAATAAGAGTCTTCATATTTTCCTCAAAATTTCTATTATATACTCCTTCGAAATAATGGGGGGTGGCTATTAATTCTTTAACTCCGAGTTCTTCTACTTTCTTTATAATTTCAAGAGATTCCACAAAACTTTCAGCCCCATCATCAGTTTCGGGCAAAATATGACTATGTAAATCTATCATTCTTTTACCTTCTTTCTAAATCTTTTTAAGTGAACTCGTTCTGCTAAAGCAGAACATTGAGGCTTCAGATGGAGACTCTACTCCACCTGAAGAGAAATCTTCTCTCCCACTTATAGAAGTGGG
>NZ_JAETGO010000089.1 GCF_016765695.1 Sporosalibacterium faouarense
TTCTTAGATAAGACTAAGAAGCCACCGCTTCTAAGCCGATAGGTGAAAGTGGTGGAGGTTCACATATTTATATTAGGACAAATCAAGGAGGAAGACATATGAACGATTGGTTTACAATAGAACAAATTGACGAACAAACTTATATTATCAGCGAATATCGCCATTGGGAGGAGACACATTGTTATCTTTTAAATGGGAATAAATACAGTTTGCTGATTGATACCGGACTTGGAATCTGTAATATTCATGATGAAGTCATCAAGCTGACTGACAATCCTATTATCGCTGTAGCAACACACATTCATTGGGATCATATTGGAGGACATGAATTCTTTCCTGACTTTTACGCTCATCAGTATGAGTTGAATTGGCTTAATGGAGAATTCCCTCTAACAATGAAGCAGATTAAGGATATGGTGGTTGATCGTTGTGACCTTCCAAAGGGTTATGACGTAAATGAATACAAGTTTTTTCAGGGAAATCCAACAAGGATCCTGAAGGATAATGATATGATAGATATAGGTGGTCGCTGCATTAGAGTTCAGCATACACCTGGTCATTCACCAGGACATATGTGTTTCTGGGAAAAGGATTGTGGTTATCTTTTTACCGGAGATTTAGTTTATAAAGACACGTTATTTGCTTATTATCCATCCACCGATCCAGAAGCATACCTCAACTCTCTTGAACGGATATCGGCACTACCGGTGAAGCGTGTGTTTCCAGCACATCATTCTCTGGATATTGGCCCTGAGATTTTGAAGAGAATGCGTGATGCTTTTCGGCAGTTGCAAAGTGATGGTAAATTGCACCATGGTAGTGGAACATTTGACTATGGTGATTGGGCTGTTTGGTTATAATCGAAAATACTGAAGTAAAATACTCATTTTCGTTTAGACTTCATGAAAGAGTTATTATTGCACTTTGGTGGGAATCAGATGTCTTTGCTAACTTAGGAAATGAAACAACCTATTTGAGCAAGGATAAAGCAAGATAGACTTTCTAAGGAATGGTATATTTTGATTATCTACAAGACAGAAGAGATGGAAGAGAATAACCATCTTAATACAATGGCAATAGACTTAGGTTTAGATAATTTAGCTACCTTAACATTCAAAGATAACTCCGAAAGCTATATCATAAATGGTAAAACTCTTAAGTCTAAAAATGCTTATTTCAACAGAGAAATAGCTAGGTTATCAAGTGTCAGAATGAAACAAGTAGGTAGTGACAAATTCAAGAATACCAAGCAGATTAAGAGATTAAGACTAAAGAGAAGAAACTATATTAAAGATTATCTACATAAAGCCAGTAAAATAATAATTGACTTAGCAATAAAACATAAGGTATCTACTATCGTCATTGGTGATATAAAGATAGTCTTAATCAATGAAAGCTATACAAGTGGTTGCTCTGCCATAGACTTAGAAGAATTAAATAAATCTAACTTAGAAGGCATGGCGATATAGTGGATGTTCTTCATAAGTTATATTTAAGACAAAATATTATATATAATGGTTGTAGTACTGTAAGTAAGATTATTAAAGTTGAATATATAAAATAGGTATTGACTATCACCTTAGGTTATGGCTTATTATTATATTGAGGTGAAAAATATGTTAATTAAAGAAGTATGCGAGAGTTGTAAACTCACAAAAAAAGCAATTGAATACTATGAAAAGCAGGGATTAGTAAAACCCAAAATTCTTCCAAATGGATACAGGGATTACGATGAGAGAGATGTTGCCATATTGAAAGAAATATCTGTCTTAAGAAAGCTAGATATTAGCATACATGATATACAAAACATTTTAAATAATACAGATAAAACAGCGGCTTTATCAAAATGTATGTATCTTTTAGACTTAAAAATAGAAAAAGAAAAAGTTCAGAGAAGTTATATGAAGCATTTAATAAATGATTATGACATCGAAGGAGTATTTGATTCTCTACAAGAAAGCACAGATAAATTTTTTACAATAAGAGAAAAATTAGTTCAAGCATTTCCAGGAGCCTATGGAATATATCTAAGTATTCACTTTGGACAATTTTTAAATGGGAAAATAGATGATTCCAAAAAGGAAGATGCTTACAGAAAAATTATCGATTTTCTTGATGGAGTTAATAGCTTAAATTTTTCATCAGAGCTAGAAGAGTATCTTGAAAGTGTTTTTACTATGATGGAGAAAGCAGACATAGAAAAGATGAATACTACCCTTATAAATGCAATATCAGACGTAGATAACTATATGGATAATAATAAGGAAATTATAGAAGAATACTTGAAGTTTAGAACTTCAACAGAATACAAAGAAACACTAGCTTACAAAATTCAAAAGTTGCTCTTAGATTTTCAGGAGAGTAGTGGCTATTATGATGTGTTCTTAACTAACTTAAAAATTATAAGTCCATCATATCAAGAATACATCAAAAGATTTGAGAAAGCAAATCAGGCTTTTATTAAAAAATATCCGAATTCAGAAAACTTATATAAACATGATTAAGATTCAATAAACATGAGTTACACAGTAATATAAAAAACTAATGAAAATGAAGTGTAAACAATGATAAAAAAATTAATAAGCTTGAGGAAGCAATTGATTTTGCGTGGGAATTGAGTCAGAATGATTTGAATGCTAGTTATCATAGGAATGTATACTTTAGTTAATAATTATTAACTAAAGATTCTTATACTATATATAAATTTATCAGAGAGGGGGTAATTAATATGAGAGAGCGACTCAAAAGGCCTTCAGGTGGAAGACTTTATCAACGACCTGACAAAGTAGAGATATGTAGAAGTTGTGGAGCGCCTATTGGTAGAAATTATAAAGAATGTAAATCTTGTTATAATGCAATTGAAAACATATGGTTATCAGATTGGAATGAGTTAATTCAAAAAGAGAATATTAGTCAGGGGAGTGAAGAGGAAAAACTTCTTGCACATATAGTTTTTGAACAACAGGATAGATATTCTTGGACTCTTGTAGATATAGCAATGACGATGATACATTGTGATACTTGTGGAGGAGAAATTGGAGGTGGAGAATTAGAGTGTCTTGATTGCAAATTTGCTTTTGAAAACCTTTGGGGATATGATGTTGAAGCAATGAATCAAGGTATTATGACAGAAAATGAACATGCATTGAGAGTAGGACGTCGGGTGTTAAGACATTCTCACAGGCAAAAAAAGAATATTGTAAAGTCTTGGAAGTTTTCAATGCCTATTGTATTAGCTAACGAACTTCCTTCAAATAGACAAGCAGGGTTCTTTAAGAAAATAATTGATGAAAATAAATTTGATTTATCTTCTAAAGTTTATCAAAACTTTGAAGAAGCTTATATAGATGTTATAAATAATATAAAAGAATAAATTGATTTTTTGATATAATTTTGAACGGAGGTTTTCATATGGCATTAAGAAATATAAGATTTTTAGGTGATGATATTTTAAGGAAAAAAAGTAGAGAAATAGAAAAGTTTGATAATAGGATTTTGACTCTACTTAAAGATATGGCAGACACATTGCATAGTACAGATAATGGAGCAGCAATAGCAGCTCCACAAATTGGTATTTTAAAAAGAGCTGTTGTGATAGATATGGGTGAAGGAATAATATATCTAGTTAATCCAGAAATTATTGAAACTAAAGGTATACAGGAAGTTATAGAGGGATGTTTAAGCATACCTAACCGATACGGAAAGTTAGTAAGACCTTCATGGGTCAAAGTAAAGGCGCTAAATGAAAAAGGTGAAGAATTTGTAATAGAAGGTGAAGGTGATTTAGCAAAGTGTTTATGTCATGAGATAGATCATTTGGATGGTATACTATTTATAGACAAGGTAACAGAATTCTTAGAAGAATAGTAAAAAGAGATATTAATAAAATAATGAGATAAATCCAAACATCACTTATTTAAGTGGTGTTTTAATATTACTAAAAAACAAATGATTAAAAAGCGTTAATAATTAATATATTCATTGACAAAGATAGATAGGAAACGTATAATAATATTAAACATATGAATATATGTTCATACATAAAATCAAAATATATTTCATGACAAAGACTTGATTTAATTATAAAAAAGGCGTAAGGAGGTTCTAACTATGGAAGGAAATAGAAGAGAGCTAGTCTTAGAAGGATTAGATTGTGCCAATTGTGCAAATAAAATTGAAGATAGAGTCAATAAGTTAGATTATGTTAAGGAAGCATCTCTAAACTTTGTATCTAAAACTTTAAGTATAGAAATAAATGATATAGAGAATTCCGAAGATGTTATTTCAAGTGTAAGAGGCATTGTAAATAAACTAGAACCACATGTTCAAGTAATAGAAAAAACTATGAATAAAAATAGTGAAAAGTCCCTTATATTAATGGGATTAGTGTGTAGTAGTTGTGCCAACAAAATAGAAGAAAAGATTAAAAGTATGAAGGGCGTTAAAAATGCATTTATAAATTTTTCAACAGGGAAATTAACTTTAGAAGTATATGATAAAGGGGATCTTGATAAGATAATTAACCAAGCAAAGAAAATTGTTAAACAAATTGAACCTGATGTAGATGTTATAGAAGAAGATAATAAAGAAACTAAGGATAAAAGTAATACTAAAGTATCTAGAAAAGACAAGTTAGAATTAGTTAGGATTGGAATTGGTGCTATAATCTTTGCAATAGCAATAGCTTTTAATTTTCATGAGGTAGCAGAGTTTACTCTTTTCTTCATAAGTTATGTATTAATAGGTGGAGAGGTACTATTAAAAGCAATTAAAAATATATTAAGAGGAGAAGTATTTGATGAAAACTTCTTAATGAGTATTGCCACTATTGGAGCATTTTCCATTGGAGAATATCCTGAAGGTGTTGCTGTTATGTTATTCTATCAAATCGGAGAATTTTTCCAAAATTTAGCGGTAAATCGTTCTAGAAAGTCAATTAAAGATCTAATGGATATTAGACCAGACTATGCAAATATTAAGAAAGATAATGGTATAGTACAAGTAGCACCTGAAAGTGTATCGGCAGGAGATATAATAATAGTTAAACCAGGAGAAAAGGTGCCTTTAGACGGTAAAGTAATAGAAGGTAGCTCAATGCTAGATACCTCAGCATTAACTGGAGAATCGGTACCTAGAGATGTTAGTGTAGGAGATGAAATAATTGGTGGATTTATAAACAAAAATGGAGTTTTAACAGTAGAAGTAACTAAACCATTTAAGGAATCAACAGTATCTAAAATTCTTAATCTAGTGGAAAATGCAAGTAGCAGAAAAGCTCCAACTGAACAGTTTATAACCAAATTCTCTAAATACTATACACCTTTTGTAGTATTCTCAGCACTAGCTTTAGCCATAATCCCACCATTGGTAATACAAGGAGCATTGTTCTCTGATTGGGTTTATAGAGCGTTGATATTTCTTGTAGTATCTTGCCCTTGTGCTTTAGTAGTATCAATACCTTTAGGATTCTTTGGAGGGATAGGTGGAGCATCAAGAAAAGGTATCTTAATCAAAGGTGGAAACTATTTAGAGGCATTAAATAATGTTGATATAATAATCTTTGATAAAACAGGAACATTAACTAAAGGAGTCTTTGATGTAACTGATGTTATAAGTGCAAATGATAATATTACTAAAGATGAGATATTAGAATATGCTGCTATAGCTGAGAGTTATTCTAATCATCCAATTGCATTATCAATAAAAAAAGCTTACGGTAAACAGATTGATAATGATATTATAGAAAGTTATGACGAGATATCAGGTCATGGTTTGAAGGTTAAGCTAAAAGATAAAGAAATTCTAGCAGGAAATTTTAAATTGATGGATAAAGAAAATATTGAATTTGAAAGTATTGATACTCTAGGAACAATTATTTATTTAGCAATTAACAATGAGTATTCTGGATATATAGTTATATCTGATGAAATTAAAGAAGATTCAAGAGAGGCAGTCCAGAGTCTGAAAGATTTGGGTGTTAGCAGGACTGTTATGTTGACTGGTGACAATAAACAAGTTGGAGAAAAAATTGGTTATGAGCTTGGATTAGATGAGGTGCATGCAGAATTGCTACCAGATCAAAAAGTAGAAAAATTAGAGGAATTAGATAAAACTAAAAGCAATAAAGGGAAATTGATTTTTGTAGGTGATGGAATTAATGATGCTCCAGTATTAGCTAGAGCAGATATAGGAGTGGCAATGGGTGGACTTGGTTCAGATGCTGCAATAGAAGCTGCTGATGTAGTTTTAATGACAGATGAACCATCTAAATTGATTGACGCTATAAGAATATCCAAGAAAACTAGAAAAATAGTCTTACAAAATATCATTTTCGCTTTAGGTATTAAAGGAATTGTTTTAATTCTTGGGGCAATAGGTGTGGCGTCTATGTGGAGTGCAGTATTTGCTGATGTAGGTGTAGCGTTAATTGCAATTCTCAATGCATTAAGAGTATTGAATACTAAGAGGATTAGAAAAAGAAATAAAAAATAACAGTTCATTTGAAATAGAAAGTATTTTGATTTGCATAAAAGATGATAACTATCTATAATATTAGAATAAGTAAACATATTAAGGACCTGCTTAGAGTTAAAGCAGGTTCTTAATATTTAAGCTATGCTTATGCGAATTATGTTTATGATTTTACGTACTATAAAATTAATATCATTGTATTAATAATTAAATAAATATGGATAAATGTAGTAGCCAATGATACCCCATACTAATAAGAATAGTATAATCTCATCCTCTCGACATCTTTCATATCCGAAGCCCATGATTTCACCTCACTTTACTTTTGGTGGAACATTCCACTTATTTTAGTATATTCAAGATTTAAAAATGTGTGAATGAGTAAATTTATTATTGTTAACAGATGAGGTGCGTAAATTATTAAGAAGGATTATTAGAAAGAATGTCTAAATATTATAGTTAAAACAAGGTTAACTAATGAATTATATTTTAAAATTATATTATATTATGTTATATAAATTTATTCGGGGGAATGGCAATGAAATTGATAGATAATATTGAAGAGATACTATTAATTGGTGGTAATAATATTGATAAGAAAGAGTTTAGAAATATTCAAAAGAAAATTTGTAAGGATAAGGACATTAAAAAACTAATATCTAGAGGAAAAGAACCATTTATCATCAGTTTATTAGTGTTTATATTAGGATTTTACTTAGGAGTATTAGAACTATTAGATAATATTAAAGTAATATCAAATGTTGTACAGAACTTTTCGTTCAATCTATTTATAGCTATATCAACAATATACACAACTATACAAATCTCAGGATGGATTAAGACTGTTACTAAAAATACATTTAATCTTCCAAAGTATTTAAAGTATATATTTTCATCAAAGTCTCCAAAGAATCCATTGGAAATATGGAATCCTATAAATGCAAATCTATCTGATGCACAGATTATTATACCGGCAGAAAGAATGTTCAATGATAAGGTGTCCTTTATCTATACGGGAATCCCTTATTATCAGATAAAAATGATTGATAGTATAACAATTGGGTGGGACCATAACTTTATTAGTTTTGCTAAAGAAAAGTATAGATATTTTAAGTTTTTCACTAAATTTGCAGTACAAACCTTAGTAGGAAATGCAGATGAAAAATATTATGATAGAGGCAATAGGAAATTAAAGGTAAGTAGCTTCGTATTTGGAATACACTTTTTAAGTCGCTATTTGAAGGAATCTATAAACTGGAATGGATTTGGTAATAAGATAATGTTAAATATTGATAACAAAATAGAGAATAAAGAAAAGAAAGAATTCTCTAGACTATTTATTGAAATGTGTACTTCACCTGATATTTTTGAATGGAAAAATAATTCCTCTAAAAATCCAATGCTAACAATTTTTGATATTAATTTCGTAAGTGAAGATAATAAAAGGTATTATTTTAAAACTAGAATTACTAATTTACTTAAGAAAAGAATCAGAATTCCAGTAAAGAGATTTATTGCAGTTCCATTAAACAGTATAGGCATTTTGCCAGAAATGTATCAGGAAGGGTTGTCAAAAAAAATAAGTATACTTTTAGGTGGAGGAGAACAAAACCTAGCTCTCCTATATTTAATTAATAATTATCGTTGGACAAATAAATCTAATTTTAACATAGGAATTGCAGAAAATGTGTTCGATGATTATCACAATACAAAATTTCAATTGGGGACAGAAGAATTAGTGTATGGCATCACGAATGAAATTAAGGGAAGAGGATTAGAAGGTAAAAATCAGGGCAAAGCAGAAATATTTTCTTTTGTAACTGATGAACTTAGGGTAGTAAGTATATATGGGTATAGTGCAGCAATGACAAAAATATCAGCTTTAAAATTCTTGAAGTACATAAAGGAATGTCAGGAAGAAAACATACCTTGGAAACGGAAAGAGGTGTGTAATCATTTATTGTATGAAGTAGTAGCAGATGGAGATTTTTATGAATCAAAGGTTTTGAAAGAGTTTAATAAAGAGGATATGATGAATTCTAAAATGACTAACTTTGATAATATATCATCACTTAATATAAAAATTTCTAATAGCAATTAAATATTAAAGGGTAGAATGTAATGAAACACCTTTATTCATTTTCTATGTTTAAAGGTGTTTTCTTTTTTAATAAAAAATTCAGTAATCAATCTGCAAACAATGGCAATAGCTATATAGATTGGAAAAGAATAGATAAATCTCCACCCATGAAGTTCGTAAAAACCTATCCATATAAGTAAAGGTTCAGCTATAAAAGAAAAAATAGCTGATAGTAGAACATTAGCAAAGATAAAGCTAGACCACTTTGAGTATTTTTGATATATAAGCATATAAGCTACTGGTAAAATAGAGTAATCAGTGTCAATTAATATATAATCCATTGGAATTATCAAAAATGGATATTCCCATAAGACTAAGGTTTCTCCTATTATATCAAATAAAACTGCAAAACCGCTGGCAAAAAAACCATAAACCATAATATTTATTAATTTAGATTTATTTACTAACTTCCACCATAGAATTAAGGGAAGAATTAAAGTGCCTATGTTCACCCACCATTGCCAGGTATTGAATACGTAATCTTTCCAGTAATCAATGCTAGTTGCTACTAAAAGTCTTTGTAATTCTGACATTTTATCTAAAATGGCTTCCATGAATTTACTCACCTATTTTTACTAATTTTAACACAAATATATTATTAGTATAGCTCTTAAGTTAAGTTTCATACCTGATAAATATTTCTAAAACTAAGTTACTACTATAGTTCATAAAAAATAGCAAAAGAAAAAAAGCCCAATATTGAGCTTTTATACTTTATTGAATATTCATAGATTCAAGATATTCGTCATATGTCATGCGTTTATCTATGACTCCTGATGGAGTAATTTCTATAATTCTATTTGCAATAGTTTGGATAAATTGATGGTCATGGGAAGTGAATAAAACATTGCTTTTATAGTCCCTAAGTCCATTATTAACTGCTGTTATTGATTCAAGATCTAAATGGTTAGTAGGCTGGTCTAAAAGCAACACATTTGCACTACTTAACATCATTCTAGATAACATACATCTTACTCTTTCGCCACCAGAAAGAACCTTGGCCTTCTTAAATGGCTCATCCTCAGAGAAGAGCATCCTTCCTAAAAATCCACGTAGATAGCTCTCAGATTTTTCTTCAGAGAATTGACGCATCCAATCTAAAAGAGTTAGGTCCACATCATTAAAGAACTCAGAATTATCCTTAGGCATGTATGCTTTGGTTATAGTTACACCCCATTTAAAGTTACCACTGTCGGGTTCAATTTTTTCCATTAATATTTTAAATAAGGCCGTAATAGCCAGTTCATCGCCAACAAAGGCAATTTTGTCATTTTTGCCTACTGTAAAGCTAACATTATTTAATAGGAGTTCACCATCAATTGATTTAGATAAATCTTCAACTATTAATATATCATTTCCCACTTCTCTTTCTGGTTTAAATCCAACAAAAGGGTATTTTCTACTTGAAGGTTGAATATCATCAAGAGTAATTTTATCTAAGAGTTTTTTACGAGAAGTAGCTTGTTTTGATTTAGAAGCGTTAGCGCTAAATCTTGCAATAAAAGCTTGTAGTTCTTTAATTTTTTCTTCTTTTTTCTTATTCTGAGCCTGCATCATTTGTAAAGCTAATTGACTAGATTCATACCAGAAGTCATAGTTCCCAATAAAAAGCTTGATTTTACCAAAGTCAACATCACACATATGGGTACATACTTTATTTAAAAAATGTCTATCGTGGGATACGACAATCACAGCACCTTCAAATTCAATTAAAAATTCTTCAAGCCAGTTTATAGATTTAACATCTAAGTGGTTTGTAGGCTCATCCAGTATTAAAATATCTGGCTTACCAAATAAGGCTTGGGCAAGAATTACTTTGATTTTTTCTGCTCCTGTAAGGTCCTCCATTAATTTATCGTGAAGCCTTGTATTAATTCCTAATCCTTGAAGAAGTGAAGAGGCTTCTGCTTCGGCTTCCCAACCATTTAATTCAGCAAATTCAGCTTCCAACTCCGATGCTTTTATGCCGTCCTCATCACTAAAATTCTCTTTACTATATATTGCATCTTTTTCTTTCATAATTTCATAAAGTCTAGAATTACCCATAATAACAGTTTCAATAACGGGATGTTTGTCATATAAGTAATGGTCTTGTTTTAGTACTGACATACGAGAGCCTGGCTTTATACTTACTTCTCCTGTATTAGGTTCAATATCACCTGACAAGATTTTTAAAAAAGTACTTTTCCCTGCGCCATTTGCACCGATAACACCATAACAATTACCATGGGTAAACTTTAAATTAACATCATCAAAAAGCTTTTGATCTCCATATCTTAAGCCAACATTAGTTACTGTAATCACGTTAAAATCATCCTCTGCACAAAATTTACATACCACGCGCTATTATATCATAATATTACGTTAGTTGTATATCTTTTATGATGTTAAATACCAGTAATAAAATCGTTTTTTGCAATGTGATTTTTAATATAATATAGTAAAATTGCATGATATAATTAATAGAAAAGTAATGGCTAAACTGTTTGATATTGAAAAGAAGATTAATTTTACTATATTTTTTATAAGGGAGGAAGGGTTATATGGCTAGAAAACTATTCTGTGAAATAAATCCATTGACTTATAGAATATCTAGAATTAAAGGTATATTTCTTAGGAAATTAAAATGGATTATTGATAATAAAAGATATATAAATACATTTAACGCGCAAAAGCTATCTACTAAGATATATAAACATAAATCTTTGATAAGAAGACAACTGGGAGACGTAGATATGAGACTACAAGAGAATAAGGCAATAAACCTTAATCTGGCAGCTCCTCAAGTAAATAATATAATCATTAAGCCAGGCGAAATATTTTCATTCTGGAAATTGGTAGGTAATTGCACTGAAAAAAAGGGTTATAAAGAAGGTTTAGTAATTAAATCTGGAAGATCAAGCAAAGGAATAGGTGGAGGACTATGTCAATTTACAAATCTAATACATTGGATGGTGCTACACAGTCCTTTAGAAATAATTGAACATCATCACCATAATCAAATAGATATGTTCCCAGACTATGGAAGACAAGTTCCTTTTGGGACTGGAACCTCTATTCTGTATAATTATCTCGATTATCAATTTGTCAACAATACAGACCAAGAATTCCAACTTATTACTTATACAACTGAAAAATATCTATGTGGCGAATTAAGAAGTGAAAGAAGTTTAAAGTATTCATATCATATAGTGGAAGAGAATAATCACTTTGTTAAAGAAGGGGATACATATTACAGAAAAAATGAGATTTATAGAAAAATAATTGATAAGCGGACTGGCAAAATGGTCAAAAAAGAATTAATTAAGAAGAATTGTTCAAAAGTTCTCTATGATTCAAAGTATATACCTATTGAAATGATAAGCTCTAATTAATATTATCTCATTATTCTTGAAAATATGATAATGCAAACAACTAAGGTAAAAGATTCTATTAATGAGATAGAGTCTTTTTGTTTTTTGAAAAAGTGTATACTTAATATTGACAATTTAGTCTGGTAATATATAATTCACATGTACATAGGAAAACTAAGGTTAGCATATTTTCTTCAAAAATTCAAAATAAGAATGAACCTTTTAGGCATGTATATACTCTTATATATGAAAGTGAGGTGTTGGAGTGGATACAAAGCAGCTAATTAAAAGAGCAAAAAAGGGAAATAAAGAAGCTTTAGTCAAACTTATAATGGCTCAAGAAAAAGAATACTATAAGCTAGCTTATGTATATATGAAGAATAAAGATGATGCTTTGGATGCGCTGGAAGATATGATTTTAGTGCTGTATGAAAATATAGGGAAATTAAGAAATGAAGATAAATTTTATAGTTGGAGTAAAACCATTTTAGTGAATCGTTGTAAAAAGATGTTAAAGGACAGAAGCAAAGTAGTTTTGATAGATGGATTAAGTTCTGAAAGTTATGAAGGAAATCTTTATAGAAAAGAAGATCAAATTCTATTAGATAAGCATATGTCAAAGCTTAGTGAAAAACATCAAGAAGTACTTAAATTAAGATATTTTCTAGATTTGGAATACAACACTATTTCTGAGATGTTGAAAGTACCATTGGGAACAGTAAAATCTCGAATATCCATCGGCCTTAATAAACTAAAAGAGAGTCTTGGAGGTGAAGGTTATGAAAGAAGTTGAAAATATACTTAAGAATAGAAAAAAAGAAATGGATAATATTGAAGTTCCAAATGATTTAGAAGATAGATTATTAAGAGCTTTAAGACATAAGAAAGTTATTAAGAAGAAAAGAGCGAATTGGAAAGTAAGAGTTGCAGCCTTATTGATAATATTCCTATTAGTTGGATATAATTTTGATACTCTAGCCTATTATGGAAAAAAGCTCATAGGATATGATACTGTTATGAACGGAACATTGAGAGAGTTGAATGAGCTTGAAAAAGGGCAGATTATAGGGAAAAAATATACTTTTGATAATGGAATAATTTTAACCTTAGATGGAATTATGATAGATGAAAATCAAATGTTAGCATTTTACAGTTTAGAAGACCCCAGTGGAAAAATTGATGTAACGGACATGACAATGAGTCAAAATAATTTTAAAGGGTTAATAGAAACATATGATAATTCAGGGGGAAAAGGCAAATCTAGTGAAGATGGCACTGAAATAAAATGGATATCTAGCTTTGAACCACCAAGGTTTTTTGAAAGAAACTTAAGCTTTAGATTCAATCTTATTGGAGAAGATATAAGCGAATTAGGGGAAATAAGTTTTAAAATAGATAGAGATAAGGCCATGGGTTATAGTATCAAAAAAACTATTAATAAGAAGGTTGAAATAGAAGGGAAAAATATTCTTTTTAAATCAATAACAGCGTCTCCAACAACTACGGTTATTAAAGGTTCGATTGATGATATTATTTCACTTGCTATTGATGAAATAAAGGGAGAAAGATATAGAGCTAATCAACTGAACTTTGACTTAATTGCTAATGGAAAAGTGATAGATAATCAAGGTAGTGGAATGAGTACCAATTTGAAGGGAATCACTTTCCATAAAGAATTTGATACTTTGCCAACTGATTTAGAGTCCCTTAAAATTAAATTCAAATCCCTTTCAGTAGTTGAAGATGTCGGCAAAAAAGTAAGTCTTAAAAAAGGTAAAGATAATGGAAATATTGAAATTTTAGGTGAAACTATTAGTATTGATGATGTTTATGAAAAAAATGGAGAGACTTTTATATCATTAACAACTGAGGAAGATACTATTTTAACAATTGTATATTTATTAGCAGATGGTAAGAAAGTGAAGATTGAAGAAACTTTATCAGATGACTACGAGAAAAAGGATATGGGAAGTATTCTCCATAATCGAACTTTTCGATTTAAAGGAACAGGAAATGAGCTAAAATTATATATTGAGAAAATGACCTATACGAAAGAATCAGATAAGGAAATAAATATCCCAATAGATTGAATTTAAGAAGATACTACTGGTGAATCAGTAGTATCTTTAAATATAATTCAGAAAAGTATAAAATATATTGATTTTAACTAGTAGATTTTGATAGAGTTGTATGTAATGATTGGTAATTAGATATTGCAAAAAATATTTGAACTAAGCTTGGAGGGATTAAATGAAGGCAATTGAAGTTTATGGTCTTAAGAAAGAGTATAACTCTATTGTAGCAGTGGATGATATTTCATTTTCCGTTGAAGAGGGTAGCATATTTGGGATGTTGGGACCTAATGGAGCAGGTAAAAGCACAACAATTGAATGTATTATTGGATTAAGAAAAAAAGATAATGGAGATGTGAAAATCTTAGGGCTAGACCCTATTAAAGACAATAGTAAACTGTATAATTTAATAGGAGTTCAATTGCAAGAAACTTCATATCAAGATAAAATTAGAGTTTCTGAATTATGCGATTTGTTTATGTCGATGTATGATGAACCATTAGATTATATACCTTTATTAGAGCGTTTTGGTTTATTAGAAAAAAAGAAAAATTATATGTCTGAATTATCAGGAGGTCAAAGGCAAAAAATTGCAATAATATTAGCATTAATTGCAAATCCAAAGATTGTATTTTTAGACGAATTAACTACAGGTCTCGATCCTAAAGCTAGAAGGGAAATGTGGAAGTGTATAAGGGAACTGAGAGATGAAGGAAGAACTATATTTATGACTACCCATTATTTGGAGGAAGCAGAATATCTTTGTGATGAAATTTGTATAATTAATAATGGTGAAATAGTCGCTATAGATAATATTAGTGGAATTATTGATAGGGCAAATATTGATATAATTGTTTCTTTTGAGACTAAAGAAGAGGTTGCTTCTCTTATAAAGGAAAATATCACTGGAGTTAGCAAGATTGAAAGATTAAATAATATGGTTAAGGTCTATTCAAAAAGAGATGATATCATTTCGGACATTGTTATATTACTTAGGAATAAAAATATAGATTATAGCAGAATTGACGTAATAAGACCTACCTTAGAGGATGCTTATCTAAAGTTAACAGGTAAAGAATGGGAGGTTAAATAGATGAAAAGATTTATGAAAGTTGTCCTAGTTGAATGGAAATTAAATAACAGGAATTTTTTAAATCTATTCTTTGCTTTAGTTTTTCCAGTTATGATGTTAATGCTATTTGGAACAATGTATGGTAATGAGCCTACTGAATTTATGGGTGGCTTTGGAGGAGTAGATGCATCTGTACCAGGATATATTTGCATGATAATTGCCGTAACAGGACTTATGACTTTACCCTTAACATTATCTCAATATAGGGAAAGAAAAATTCTTAAACGCTTTATGATAACACCAGTAAAGCCTATTGAACTATTAGTGTCACAGTTAGTAGTAAATACGATAACAACAGTAATTGGAATGATCATACTTTTAATTGTTGGTAAGATAGTGTTTGACTTGCATTTCTTTGGTAATATTTTATCAGCCATAATTTCTTTCTTCATTATTTTATTGAGTATTTTCTCTATTGGATTATTGGTGGCTGGATTATCTAAGAATGTAAAAGTGGCAACAGCTATATCATATATTATTTATTTTCCAATGCTATTTCTATCAGGAGCAACTATGCCTCTCGAGGCTATGCCTGAAAGCATAGTCAACATTTCGAAAGCTTTACCACTTACATATGGGGTTAGATTGTTTAAAGGGGTTTGGTTAGGTAATGACTTTTTTGATTATACAGGTGAAATATTTATTTTGTTAGGTATAATAGTCATTTTTAGTTTACTTGCTACTAGATTCTTTAAATGGGAATAGGATATGAAACTTTAAAAGAGAAAGGTGGGCAATTGCCCACTTTTTCATATTTCTGAGTTATGGCTGGGAGATACATGTAAATGTGCTAGACAAAATATAAATTTCTAAATAGAGATATGTTCGACAAAATATAACAAAATGAGGAAACTTATAATGATATAATGATTAAGAATTTATTTATTAATTAAGACTCTGTAGGCATGAATTTATGTAGTCAAAAATAAGTATGATAGATTTCTAAGTAAGGAAATTTCTTTTTTAAATATAATAGGGGGTAGAGAAAAATGCATAGTCATGGTTCTAAAATAGTTATACTTCTTGTGTGTATTATTTTAGTAGTTGGGGGATGTAACGATAGTGAAGGCTTAAAGGTAACCGAGATAAAAATTGATAAAGCTAAAAGTAAAGTTAAGGAAGTTATTGAGAATAGTATAGATAAAAATGGCATTTACCTTCTTCAACAGGGTGATAATACCATATTTTTATATTTAAATGGTTCAATTGTAGAGACTGGTGAGAAGGCTCCTTATTATGAGAATATAGAAGTGGTGTCTAATGAAGATTCTTTGGAAATTTATTTTGAAGAAAAGTTCTCTTCTGACTATAGTGAATCGATACCCAATAGAGTATTATATGAAATCGTAAAAGACAAAGATTATGAGTACTTGAAAGTTTTTAAGAATGGAACCATGACTCATTTTGATACGATTTATTTGATTGGAAAGTAGACTTTGAAGGAAGTATCTATGAATAGAGTTATTCTAATTTTAATGGCTACATTAATTCTAATTTAGATTAAAATCAAGAAATATTAACATTGGTAAAAATGGACTTAAATATTTATTTATTGAATAGTATCATAAGGTTATAAAAGGGTTAACAAATTAAAGGAAGTGATAAAATATGGACAATTTTATAGATTTAAGTCATGATATAATTAACAATATGCCTGTTCATCCATATGATGATCCAGTGAAACTATACCAGGATAAATTCTTAGACAAGGATAAGTATAATAACTTTAAGTTAGAAATTGGAATGCATGCAGGGACTCATATAGATACACCTATGCATTTAACTAATAAAATAACATATATAAATGAAATACCGTTAGATAATTTCATGGGTAATGGATGCCTATTAGATGTTAGGGGACAAAATGTAATAACCTATAAAGAAAAATATGCTGATATGGTTTTAGAAAATGATGTAGTTATTCTATATACAGGCTGGTATGAGAAGTTTGGTGCTAAAGAGTATTTTAGTGAACATCCAGTAGTTAATAAAGAATTAGCAGAGTTTTTTATTCAGAGAAAGATAAAAATACTTGGTCTTGATTTACCTTCACCAGACCAATATCCATTTGATATACATAAGATGCTTTTTCATAATGATATACTAATTATAGAGAACTTAACAAATTTATCGAAGCTTATATCAGCTAAAAAATTCGAAATTATGTCATTTCCATTGAAAATTCGTTCAGAGGCCTCAATGGTTAGAGTTGTAGCTAGAGTTAAATAATAATATCAAATTGTAAAATCAAATAAAAAAAGTTGACAATTATAAAATTAGCATATATAATAATCAACAAATTAAAGATTAAATATTGAGATGGAAAAAGTAGGTATTAGTAATCCAATAGAGAGTCGGGATTGGTGGGAACCGATGGATGCATAATATTGAAAGACATTCCTGAATAGATTATCTGAAAGTGTTTATGCATTATTAGGATAATACGGTATTCCCCGTTATAGGAATCTGAGAAAACTATTTTTAATAGTTAATAAGAATGGCACCGTGGGAACTATCTCGCTTCTTTTACAGAAGGGAGATTTTTTTATTATACACCACAAATATAAGGTTGTGCACACTTTATATGCATTTTATTATTATATTAATTATAGTTAAAAAGAGTGGTACCGCGGTTAAATCGCCTCTTTAAGTAGAGGGGATTTTTTTATTTTAGGACGTCCTTGTAAAAAAAAGAAAAATATAAGGAGGTTTCACCATGAAAAGAGTATTAGTAAAGGAATTAAAGAATAGGATTGAGAATGAAGTTGTAATAAAAGGTTGGGTACACAGAATAAGGAAATTAGGAAAAATTGCATTCTTATTAATAAGAGATAGAAGTGGGATAGTACAATGTGTTGTTAATTGTAAGGAGATTGATATAAGTAGATTAAAGATTGAGAGTGTAGTCAGCATATCAGGTAAGGTCGTAGAGAATAAAACTGTTAATAATAATCTAGAGATACATCTAACTGAACTAGAGATAATCTCAAAAGTTACAGAAGACTTGCCTATGGAGATAAACAAAGAGAATATTGAGGCTAATTTGGACACGATTTTGGACAATAGAGTAATTAGCTTTAGAAATCCTAAAATTAATGCTATTTTTAAAGTTCAAGGAGCCATTGCTAGAGGTTTTTCACAATTCTTATTGGAAGAAGATTTCACAGAGATATTTACTCCTAAAATTGTTGCTGAAGGTACAGAGGGAGGTACAGAATTATTTAAGGTGAAGTACTTTGAAAGAGAAGCTTACCTTGCCCAAAGTCCTCAGTTTTATAAGCAGATGATGGTTGGAGCTGGTTATGAAAGAGTTTTCGAAATTGGTCATGTATATAGAGCTGAAAGTCATGATACTAAAAGGCATATTAACGAATATGTAAGCCTAGACCTAGAAATGGGATTTATTAAAGATGAATATGAAATAATGGAATTAGAGACTAGACTTCTTAAATATATCTTTAACTATGTGAATGAAAAATGCTCAGAGGAGTTAGAATTGCTCAATGTAAAAGTACCTGAGATTAGAAGTAATATTGTTACTATGAAGCTATCAGAAGCCATTGATATATTAAAAGAAAAATATAATAAAAGAAATCTTAATAAAGATATTGACCCAGAAGGTGAAAAGTTAATATCAAAGTATGTTAAGGAAACCTATGATTCAGACTTTGTATTTTTAACCCATTATCCTAAGGAGAAGAGGCCTATGTATACATTGTCAGAACCGAATGGCGAAACTCATAGCTTTGACTTGATTTTTAGAGGGCTAGAAATTACAACAGGTGGACTGAGAATTCATAACTATGAAGAATTAAAGAATGCCATGATTGATAAAGGATTAAACCCACAAAGCTATGAAGGATATTTATCAACTTTTAAATATGGTATGCCTCCCCATGGTGGCTTAGCAATAGGTCTAGAAAGATTAACAGCTATGCTATTGGGATTTGAAAATATAAGGGAGACAACTATGTTTACAAGGGATAAATTTAGATTAATACCATAAAATTATATTTCATAGATAGAAGCTCATATTAATTAAAAATTTAATTTGTTGAAAGAATAAGGGCACAGGAAAACTATATAAAAATAGTATTTTTCTGTGCTTTTAATATTTTGAATTTAATACAAGGGATATTGGAAATAGATAGAAATAGATAGTTGACATCAATCGAAAGTGATGATACTATATTAATAGAATAAGACATATCAAATATATAGAAGGAGGAATCAAATGTACAAAATTGTTGATAATATTTACGTAGAGAGCTCTGATGTATATGAACTTTTAAGCTCAATGTTAAGAGTAAATTGTCAAGAAGAGATGATATTAAATGATTCAAGGCATAAGAAAATTATTAGACAAGATATAATCCAATGGGTAGACTCCGTTAGAAATTCACTTTCAGAGAATATGAAAAAAGAACTATCGGTTTTTTTTAACACAGAAAGCTTTTTAGGGTTAGGATTAGTACCATTAATATGGGAAAAGGAAAAACATAGAAATATTGAAGATTTTATAGAATTTTTTAAGAAAGAAGTATTAGCAAAAGAAATAGTGAAGGGTTTTTTTAATAACGGATATAAGAAAGATACAGAAAATCATGAAGAATTAGATGATTTTCCTAGTCTAAAAGATGCTATAGACTTTATAGATGAATTAAATGTTCCTAAAGAAGATAAATGGAACCTGTTACATTTTTACCAGAATCCAGAGGAAGCTAAGGAAAGACTTTTTAATTTAATAGAAGAATTTTATAATTTGTATTTTATACATGAGTTAGACAAGATTAGAGAAAAACAAGTAGAAAATATCGAAAAGATAAGAAAAGAGCTATCGGAAAACTATTATGAAAAAATGAGAAAAATATTAACCTTTGATTTGAAGTTTATAGATGATTTAGATGAGTTTGTTTTTATCCCATCTTATTATCATGGTGTAGGCGTGACCTCTAGCCAAATGGATAAAGATACTTTTCTTGTCGTATTTGGAATTGGTAGACTAGATTTGTTTTTAAAAGAAGAAGAGATAGATATTATCGAAGCTCTAAAAAGTTTTTCCGATGAGAAGAGATTTAAAATGATCCAGCTCTTGAAAGAAAACTCATATTATGGATATGAACTAGGTCAAAAATTAAATTTATCTAATTCTACAGTTTCACATCATTTGGGTATACTTGCAAACCATGAAATAATTAACCCGATTAGGTTAGAAAATAAAATTTATTATGAAGTAAACAAAGATAAAATTAGAGAAATACTAAAACTTGTTGAAGAAACATTAATCTAAATTTTTTTAAAATGACATTCGATATAAATCGAATGACTGTTACGAAAACAAAGGGAGGTAAGATATGAAAAATAAATCATTATTTAGAAATTCAAATTTCATGTTACTTTGGATAGGTCAGTCAGTATCACAATTAGGAACTCGTCTCTACAGTTTGGCAATAATGTGGTATATATTGGAGAGGACAGGTTCTTCAGTGGCCATGGGTATTAGCGTATTATGCTTTACATTACCTACTGTTATTATAGGACCAATTGCAGGAGTTTTTGCAGATAAATATAGCAAGAAAAAAATTATAGTTGTAACTGATTTACTTAATGGAGTAATAATGTTAACTTTATCGTATATGGTTTTTCGTAATAATATATCTTTAAATGTGTTATATAGTATGATGGCATTAGCAGCCTGCGTCTCTGCAGTGTTTTCGCCAGCAATAAGTTCTAGTTATCCGCTTATAGTAGATGAAAAGAATCTAACCAAAGCTAATTCCTTATCCCAGTTTACTTCAAGAATTATTTCAATACTAGGACCAGCAGTAGCAGGAATATTAATAGCTATATTAAATATGTGGGTACTATTTTTCTTAAATGGAATTTCTTATATAATTTCATCCATATCAGAAAGTTTCATCACAATTCCTAAGATAAATGAAAAAAAACATATGATAAATCAAAAATTCATATTACGATTCAAGGAAGGTTTAGAAAGTGTGTGGAGTAATAAGTCTGTTCTTTATCTAGTAATATCCGGTGGAATCATCATCAATTTCTTTTTAGCACCTTTATCAGTATATTTTGCAATTATAAGTGAAAATTTAGGCAAAGGGTCTACTGGATTAGGAACAATTGAAGCATCATTATCTATAGGGGCTCTTATTGGAAGCTTAATAATATTGACTGGGATCGTTAAAAACAAATACAGAATGACTATATTTGGACTAACACTTGAAGGGGTAGCACTCGTAGTATTTGGAGGATTTGTTGAAAGTTATTATTTAATATTATTGTCTCAAGCTGCCCTAGGATTTGGAGTAGCATTTGCTAGTGTAGGTATATCTACCTTATATCAAACACTGATACCCAAGGAAAAGATGGGTAGGGTAATGAGTATTGTAGGAACTCTATGTAGTATATCTGTACCATTAGGAGCATTGTTTGGATCATGGGCAATTAGTTATTATTCAATACAAAGCGTACTAATTATTTCAGGAGTTATAGTTAGTTTTTCAGGGATATCCCTTATTAGTATATTAAGGATGGCTAAGAAAGAGAAAACTCAACTAAAATTAGTTTGATAAAGTTTAAAAATACTATATAGTTCAAACTATATAGTATTTTTAATGGTATTATAAGGCTTTAATTATATTTCTAGTAAGCTTCCTTTTTTAAAAAAGCAATTGTGAACCAAGTTAAAGAAGAAAAAGCGAGCAAATCTGCAGTAAGGCTTGCAAGAATATGCCATCTAACATATTCAGCAGTGCCTGTTCGAATAATTAAATTTTCTAAGCAAAGAAAAAGTATAGACTGAACTATTATATTTAGACCTTGTAGCTTTTTCTTTCTAGGGAGATATTGAGCAAAAAGAATTCCAATAACGAAAACTGGGCCAAACTTATAAAATGCAGAACATCCAAACCAAGGAATAATAAGGTCATGAAATTCATATAATCCAAGCTTTTGACCTCCCCAGTCTACAAATGAGGCTAATATTAATGCTACAATTCCACCCCAAATATTGGTTTTTAGTTGCTTAAAGTCTATTAAAAGGAAAAATAAAATCCAAGAGAGTATAAATGATACAATCCATGGCATAGTTTTTTGCTCCTCTTCTAATTTACTATTAGTATTATTAGAAAAATATAAAGATATTCTCTTTTTAAAAAAACAGATAATCAAAATTAATTGATTATCTGTTTTTTCTTAATCCACTATTGAATTTTTAATTTAAAATCACTAAAAATCTTTTTCACATTTTCAATTGTTTTATTTGAAGGAGTTTCTGTGTCCTTTAATTTGTATTCATATCCGAGCTCCTCCCATTTGTATTCACCCATTTTATGAAATGGAAGCAGTTCAACTTTTTCTATACTTTTAAGAGTAGATAAGAATCTTGCTAAGTCTCTAATATCTTCAGTTTTATCTGTTAAATTAGGAACTAATACGTATCTAATCCAAATAGGGATATTTGCTTCAGATAAATATTTAGCTAACTGAATAGTGGGTTCATTGGACACTCCAGTCAAGTCTTTATATAGTTTGCTATTAAAGGACTTTATATCTAGTAATACTAAATCAGTGTATTCAAGCACCTTTTTAGCAGTATTTAGATTTACAAATCCTGATGTATCTAGAGCAGTATGAATGCCTTCTTCTTTACATCTTTTGAATAATTCTTTTATAAAATCAGACTGGAGAAGGGGCTCACCACCACTGGCAGTGATTCCACCTCCAGAAAAATTCATATATGATTTGTATTTCTTTATATCTGCCATAAGCTCATCAACAGAAACCTCTTTCCCATCTTCAAGTTTCCAAGTATCTGGGTTATGACAGTACTGGCACCTAAGGGGACAACCTTGAGTAAAAACAACAACCCTAATACCTGGACCATCTACGGTTCCACAAGTTTCTATAGAGTGAATTCTTCCTTTAATACTCATAAAGTCCCATCCTTTCGTAATTTACTTTAAACTATACTCTTTCATGGAAAGTTCTATTTATTACATCTAACTGCTGCTCTCTAGTTAATTTAACAAAATTAACAGCATATCCAGAAACACGTATTGTTAATTGAGGATATTTTTCAGGATGATCCATAGCGTCCAATAACGTTTCTCTATCAAACACATTGACGTTTATATGATGTCCTTGATCATGGAAATATCCATCAAGCATTCCAGCGAGGTTAGAAGCTCTGTTATCTTCGTTTTTTCCTAATGCATTTGGAACAATTGAAAAAGTATATGAAATTCCATCTTCTGCATGCTCATAAGGAAGCTTAGCTACTGAAGCCATTGAGGCAATAGCTCCATTTGTATCACGGCTATGCATTGGATTTGCACCGGGGGCAAAAGGTTCTCCCGCTTTTCTGCCATCAGGAGTGCTACCTGTTTTCTTACCATAAACAACATTTGAAGTAATTGTTAAGATAGAAAGAGTAGGAACTGAATTTCTATATGTCTTATGTTTACGTAACTTATTCATAAAAGTTTTAACGATTTCGCTGGCAATACTATCTACTCGGTCATCATTATTACCAAAAGCAGGATATTCACCTTCAACTTCATAATCTATTGCTAGACCATTCTTGTCTCGAATAACTTTAACCTTACTATGCTTAATAGCAGATAAAGCATCAGCTACAACGGAAAAACCAGCAATACCGCAAGCAGAAGTTCTTAATACATCTTTATCATGTAATGCCATTTGAATTTTTTCGTAACAATATTTATCATGCATATAGTGAATAATATTTAGAGTGTTAATATATAGTTGAGATAACCAATCCATTACTAAGTCAAATTTTCTAACTACTTCATCATACTCTAAGTATTCAGATGTTATAGGAGCGAATTCTGGTCCAATTTGTTCACCAGACTTTTCATCTTTACCACCATTAATAGAGTATAATAATGCTTTGGCAAGATTTGCACGAGCTCCAAAGAATTGCATTTGCTTTCCTATCCTCATAGCTGAAACGCAGCAGGCTATACCATAATCATCACCATACCATCTTCTCATAAGATCATCATTTTCATATTGAATAGAACTTGTGTCGATTGATACTTTAGCACAATACTTTTTGAAATTTAAGGGTAATCTTTCTGACCATAATATTGTAAGATTTGGTTCAGGTGCTGCACCAAGATTATATAAAGTATGAAGAACACGATAACTGGATTTAGTAACTAAATGTCTACCATCTTCACCCATACCACCTATAACTTCTGTTACCCAAGTAGGATCTCCTGAGAAAAGATCATTATAATCTGGGGTTCTAAGGAAACGAACGATTCTTAATTTCATAACAAAATGGTCCATTATTTCTTGGACTTGTTTTTCAGTTAAATTACCTTCTTTTATATCTTTTTCAAAATAAATATCAAAGAAAGTTGAAACACGACCAAGTGACATAGCAGCACCATTTTGTTCCTTTACAGCACCTAGATAAGCAAAATATGTCCACTGAACTGCTTCCTTTGAATTCTTAGCTGGCTTACTAATGTCGTAACCATATGAAGAAGCCATCTCTTTTAATTCCTTTAAAGCATTTATTTGCTCGTTGATTTCTTCTCGAGCTTGAATTATTGATTCTTCCATATATTCCATTTTTAATAAGTCTAACTGTTCTAATTTATCTTCTATTAGTCTATCAACACCATATAAAGCGACTCTTCTATAGTCACCAATAATTCTACCACGACCATATGCATCAGGAAGACCAGTAATAATACCAGAATGTCTAGCTTTTCTCATTTCATCTGTATATGCATCAAAAACTCCATCATTATGAGTTTTTCTATATTTAAATATTTCTTCAGTTTCTGAATCTAGCTCATAACCATAAGATTTTAGGGCTTTTTTTACAACCCTAAGTCCACCAAAAGGCATAATAGCTCTTTTAAGGGGTTTTTCAGTTTGTAATCCAACTATTTGTTCTAAGTCCTTATCTATATAACCTGCATTGTGGGAAATAATAGTTGAAATTACCTTTGTATCTGTATCTAAGATTCCATTTTTCATTTCTTCTTTCATCAAATGACTTAATTTATCCCAAAGTTTAGTAGTCCTTTCTGTTGGTCCAACTAAAAAAGAGCTATTACCATCATATGGAGTATAATTTTTTTGAATAAAATCACGTACATTTATTTCTTTAGTCCATTTGCCTTGATTAAAATCCTTCCATTCATTAAACAATTTCATTCCTCCTTTTAAAATTATATATGGAAATACTTATATCAATTTAAAATAGTAACTATTGGTTGACTTTATTTTGTACAACTAGAATAGAAAAGTCAATAGAGATTTAATAAGTAAAAATCTTAAGAATATTTCAGAAATATAACTTAATTTTATAGGTCAATTAGAGTACTTATTCACATATAAATTGTTAAATATTTCTGATTATGTCTTGATTAAATGTCACAGGGAAAACCAAGTCTTTTACATATTTATATTAGTTTAAAAAGTATTAGTGGTATGTGATTGAAGTCACATAAATAAAGAGTTTAAAAAAACGTAATAGATTAGTTGTTGCAAAAAAATTGAAGAAGACTTATTGACAGTAGTTTATTTATATGATAAATTAGTAACAAATTTAATATGTTCTTCAGGGCAGGGTGAAATTCCCGACCGGCGGTATAGTCCGCGAACCTTAATTGGTTGACTTGGTGAGATTCCAAGACCGACAGTAAAGTCTGGATGGGAGAAGAAGAATATAATTACTGGATTTATATGTGTCATTTTTTTGGCATATATTATTTTGTAATTGTTATTTAGAATTTTAGCTCTGAAGATTATCTTCAGAGCTTTTTTATGCTTTTAAGTAGTTAATATAGTTAATAAAAATATTAAAACGGAGGTGAGATTATGAATATTAAATTTATGGAAAGGGCAATTGATCTTGCTACTAGGGGATCAGGATACACTAACCCAAATCCCTTAGTAGGCGCTGTGATAGTAAAGAACAATAAAGTTATTGGTGAAGGTTATCATAAGTATTATGGAGGGTCACATGCAGAAATAAATGCTTTTAATAATTCAACGGAGCAAGTGGAGGGCGCAACAATGTATGTAACTTTAGAACCCTGCTCTCACTATGGAAAAACTCCGCCATGTGTTAAGGCAATAGTTGATAAAGGAATTAGAAAAGTTGTTATTGGTATGGAAGATCCTAATCCTGTGGTTGCAGGAAGAGGAATTAAATTTTTAAAGGAAAATGATATAGAGGTTGTATCAGAAGTTATGGTGGATGAAGTAAAGAAACTTAATGAAATCTTCATTAAATATATTACAACTAGAAAGCCCTTCTGTATATTAAAAACAGCTATGACTTTAGATGGAAAAATTGCAACTATAACTGGAGACTCAAAGTGGATTACTAATAAGAATTCTAGGAAATATGTACATGAAATTAGACATAGAGTTTCTGGAATAATGGTAGGAATAGGTACTGTTCTTAAAGACGATCCAATGCTAACAACTAGGTTTATACAAACAGAAGCAAGAAATCCAATAAGAATAATAGTAGATTCTAAATGTAGAATACCATTAGATTCAAAGGTACTAAACATTAATTCGAATTCAAAAACAATAGTAGCAACTACAAAACAAGCTGATAATAAAAAGATCGAAAAAATCAAAGAAAGAGGAGCTGAAGTATTAGTAGTTCCTATGAAAGACAGAAGGGTAGATTTGAATAGTTTAATAGGCACACTTGGAGAAAAGGGTATTGATAGTGTTCTAATAGAAGGAGGATCTACTCTGAGCTCCAGTGCAATAAACGAAGACATAGTAGATAAGTATATGTCTTTTATAGCACCTAAAATTATTGGAGGTAAAAATGCTAAAACTCCTGTTGCTGGAAAAGGTTGTTCAGTAATGAAGGATGCAATTATATTAAAAGATCTAAATATAAAAAGATTTGGTGATGATTTAATGATAGAAGGCTATATAAGAAAGGACGATTATAAATGTTTACCGGATTGATTGAAGAAATAGGAATAATACAATCAATAAAAAGAGGTGTTAATTCAGCTCAAATTTCTATTAAAGCCAATGAAGTACTTAAAGATATTAGTGTGGGAGACAGTATAAGCACAAATGGTGTTTGTCTAACAGTAATTTATTTCAATAAGAATGAATTTGTAGTTGATGTCATGCCTGAAACTATGAGAAGAAGTAATCTTAAGCATCTAAAGAATGGGAATGAAGTTAACCTTGAAAGGGCATTAAAGGTTGGAGATAGATTTGGTGGACATATAGTTTCTGGTCATATCGACGGTATGGGTACTATATCTGAGTTTAAAGAAGAAGATAATGCAACATGGGTAACAATAAAAGCTTGTGAAAAAATCATGAAATATATCATTGAAAAGGGCTCAATAGCAATAGATGGTACAAGTTTAACAGTTGCATATGTAGATTTAGAAAAGTTTAAAGTTTCAATAATCCCATTAACTAAAAATGAAACAATATTATTAAGAAAAAAAATAGGAGAAGAAGTAAATATTGAATGTGATATGGTAGGTAAATATATCGAGAGAATTAGCAATTTTAATAATAAAGAAATGAATAAAAGTGCTTTAGATATTAATTTTTTAAAAGAAAATGGATTCGCATAATAGAGAGGTGATTATATTGGTAAATTTCAATAGTATAGAAGAAGCCATAGAGGATATCAAAGAAGGAAAGATGGTAGTGGTTGTAGACGATGAAGATAGGGAAAATGAAGGAGATTTGTTAATGGCTGCAGAGAAGTCTACTCCTGAAGCAATTAATTTTATGGCAAAGTATGGAAGAGGATTAATATGTACTCCAATGATGAAAGAAATGCTTGATAAACTAAGTATATTTCCAATGGTATCAAACAATACAGACCCTAAAGAAACAGCCTTCACAATTTCAGTTGATTCCATAGTTACTACCACTGGAATATCAGCGGAAGAAAGATCAATAACAATAAAGAAATTGATTGATGAAAATTCGAAGTCAAGGGATTTTACAAGACCAGGTCATGTATTTCCCCTTGCGGCTAAAGAAGGTGGGGTGTTGAAAAGAGCTGGACATACAGAAGCAGCTGTCGACCTTGCAAGGTTAGCTGGTCTTTATCCTGCAGGGGTTATATGTGAAATAATGAATGAAGATGGTACTATGGCAAGGGTTCCTCAATTAATGAAATATGTAAAAAAACATAATCTCAAAATTATAACTATTGCTGATTTAATTGCATATAGGAGTAAAAATGAAATCCTAGTTAAAAGAGTTGCAGAAGCAAAGATGCCAACTAAACATGGTGACTTTAGTATGGTAGGATATATTAATAAATTAAATGGAGAGCATCATGTAGCTCTTATAAAGGGAGAAATCACTGACGGATCATCTGTATTAGTGAGAGTTCATTCAGAATGTCTAACTGGAGATGCCTTTGGCTCATTAAGATGTGATTGTGGAGAGCAATATGTAGCTGCAATGAAAGAGATAGAAAAGGAAGGAAGAGGTATACTGCTTTATATGCGACAAGAAGGAAGGGGAATTGGCCTTATAAATAAAATTAAAGCATATTCTTTACAGGACCAAGGCATGGATACAGTTGAGGCAAATTTGGCATTAGGATTTCCAGAGGATATGAGAGACTATGGAATTGGCGCACAAATACTTGCAGATTTAGGTGTGAAAAATATTAGACTAATGACTAATAATCCTAAAAAGCTATCAGGTATTTCAGGATATGGAATAGATATAGTTGAACGAGTGCCGATTCAAATGAATCATAACGAGAAAAATGCCAATTATTTAAAAACTAAAAAAGAAAAAATGGGACATATTTTGAATTTTAAGGAGGATAAATAAGTGAAAATATATGAAGGAAAGTTAATTTCAAAAAATCAGAAGTTTGGTATTATAGTTGGGAGATTTAATGAATTTATTGGTAGTAAGCTATTATCTGGTGCCGTTGATGGATTGAAAAGGCATGGTGCTAATGAAGAAGATATAGAGATAGCATGGGTACCAGGTGCCTTTGAGATTCCTTTAGTAGCAAAAAAAATGGTTAAATCAGGAAAGTATGACAGTGTGATATGCTTAGGAGCAGTAATTAGAGGAGCTACGCCACATTTTGATTATGTATCTAATGAGGTAACTAAGGGGGTTGCAAATGTATCACTAGATGCTGAGATTCCTGTTATTTTTGGTGTTTTAACCACAGATACTATTGAACAAGCTATAGAAAGAGCGGGTACAAAATCAGGTAACAAAGGATATGAAGCAGCAGTTACAGCTATAGAAATGTCTAATTTATTAAAAGAATTCTAAACATCTTGAAGGCAATTAGATATAAAATTTTCACTGGTAAAAAAATAGAATATTTTTATATCTTCGATATGAAATATCCTAGGAAGCTTTCCTGGGATATTTTCATTGTAATAAAATCATAATAGAGCTTATCATAAATGATAAACAAAAAGATTAATAATATACTATTTTTAGAGGAATATAGAGGTGATTATTAAATAATGTGGAAATATATACATAATAATACATAAATTGAGCTATTAAGTTTCTTTAATTTTAAATTTTATTATATGTCAGGAAGATAGCTCTGTATTTTTATTTAAAAATTAAAAATGGGGAGGTGAATAAATATAAGATTTTATGATTCCTATAACTGGAAATTTGATTTGACAGCATTAAAAAATGGGGGAGTTTTTTTATGTTTATCACTTTTTTTAGAATAATTTCTACATATGTTATCTTTATTTATTTTTCAGTGAAAATTCAAAACTGTATATTTTATAGAACTAAAAACATAAGGCATCTAATAATAATGGTAACTATAACTCACACTATATTATCTTTAGTTTCAATGTACTTAATAATAGATTATAAGGGACTTATTATTAATTTAAGGAGTGTGCCAATATATGTATTGTCATATTCTCTAGGCTGGGGCTATGGTTCAATAGTTATAATTACTAATATTCTATTTGATATTTTAAGTGGAAATAGTATTTTTAATTTACTTTTTATTTGTTGTGTAGTTTTCCCATATATTATAGGATCAAGTTTTTACTATATAAATAATCGCCCTAATAACAAAATTCATGATTTAACACCAATGAATTTTAAAAAGGTATTTCAACCATTCCTTATCATTGTGGCTTGTAAAATTTTAAATATTAGGATCGTGGAGGATTTTTCAACCAAAACATGGTTGATTTCTAGCTTAATAGTAAGTGGTTTATCTATTATAGCTCTTGCAATTATAATTACAGTAATAAATGATTTAATATATAAAAATTTATATAAAAATAAAAGTATGTCTGTAGAAGAAAGATTTGATAAGCTAGTTGAAAACCTTACTGATTCTGTAATAATACATAGATATGGGATTATTAAATATGTTAATCCAGCAGGACTAAAGCTTTTAGGAGGTCATCAACCTGAGGATATAATAGGAAAATCAATACTAGATTTTGTTCCTAAAGAGAGAAAGGAAAAGGTCGTTAAAATTTATAAAACCTTTGAGATTAAAAAGTCAGATTTACGTAGAGAAACAGAATTTAAAAAATTAAGTGGCCAAACTATTCAGGTAGAGTTGTATGTAAATATAGTAACATATGATAATGAACTTGCTAGGTTGTTAATTGTACGGGATATAACAAAGCATAAAGAAAATGAAAATAAGCTAAGAGAGTTGCTTAGTGAGAATAGAAAATTACTAAGGCAGACAATAGAGTATGATAATTTAAAAACTGAATTTTTTGCTAATATATCCCATGAGTTAAAAACACCTCTAAATATAATCTTGGGAGGAATTCAGTTAGTTGGAAATAAAAATGACAGTAATACCAATTGTCGAAATTATAATAGCTATAAAAAGAACTTAAAAATGATGAGACAAAACTGTCTTAGATTATTGAGATTAATCAATAATCTTATAGATATAACTAAGTTAGATACTGGATATTTGAAATTAGAACGTAAAAATTACGATCTAATTCAGGTAGTAGAAAATATCACATTATCAGTAGTTGAGTATGCAAAAAATAATGGAATAACAATAATATTCGATACAAATATTGAAGAGAGAATAATGTCTTTTGATATAGATAAGATTGAACGAGTGATGTTAAATCTTCTTTCAAATTCAATTAAGTTTTCAAAGGATGAAGGAAACATTGAAGTAAATATACAAGATATTGATAACTATGTATTAATTACGGTTAAAGATGATGGTATAGGAATACCGCCAGATAAACTAGATTCTATCTTTGAAAGATTTAGAAGGGTTGATCCTCTTATGACTAGGAAAAATGAAGGTAGTGGCATAGGATTATCACTAGTTAAATCAATAGTTGAAGCTCATGAGGGGAGAATATATGTTAATAGTGAGTATGGAGAAGGTACAGAATTCACAATAAAGTTACCTATTAAGTTTGTTAAGTCTAATGAGGTATGTATGGAGAGTGCAATTGCATTAGACTCTAATAGCAAGATCGAAAAAATTTCAATTGAGTTTTCTGATATATATAAATAAGGAAACTGTATATTTGCAAATTAAGTATATTTTCACATGATTTCATCCTAGATAGAAATGACTTAGTAAACCACTTTTTCTATAGATTTAATAGACAAAGACCCTAGAAAATAATAATATATATAAGTGTGATAAAACACAAAGTATTTATTAGTAAAAGGGGGAACAAGGATGAGTGAATCAACTGAGATAAATATTAAGAAGTTAATAGTACATATTCTAGATAATAGTTTAGATATTCCTGTGCTTTCAGAGGATGAACATCCAAAGGATGATGATATTACTGACTTCGTTCAGAAACATATAATAAGACTCTTTAATGATGGAGCTTTAAAGCCTGCATTTTTTAATAATGATAATAGAATAAAATCTATTTGTGAAAGTTTAAGGCAAAGTTATGATGGATTTATTGACTATACTAAAGATATGAGTTCACTATTATTTCAGATTTTAAAGACGCAACCTGATATACCTTCAGGAGATATGATGTTCTCAATTTTTGACTACGAGAAAGCTAGATATTTAGGTATATTTAAATTGAACTATAAGGCATCATATATTCATTTTGTCAATCAGTTTGAGGACAAAACTGTAAACTCAATTATAAAGCAAAAGACTTCTTTACCAAATGAAAAACAAAAAATAGATGAATGTATTTTAATCAATCTTGATACCTTAAATATTCAATTAATGGAAAAAAAGTATGAAATAGATGGGGAAAAGAGATTTTATCTTTCTGAACTTTTTTTACACTGTGAAAGCAAAAAGTCTGAAAAAGAAAAAATAAAAATTTTAAAGAAGACAACTCAAGACTTTATCAAAACCTATTATGAAGATGACTTTGAAAAAATGGGAACAATGAAAAAAGCCGTATCGGAGTCTTTAAAGGCCGATGAAGTAGTGGACGTTGAAAGAGTTGCAGATAATTTATTTAAAACTAATCCAGAGTTAAAAAATGAGTATGTTAAATCAGTAGAGGAGAAAGGCTTAGAAGAGAAAGCTTTTCAAGTAAGTGAAAAAAATGAAAAAAGAAATTTTAGGAAGCAGAAACTTGTCACAGACACAGGAATAGAAATAAACTTACCAGTTGAGCTTTTTAATGATTCTGAGAAAGTTGAGTTTATAAATAATCCTGATGGAACAATTTCAATTATGTTGAAAAATATAGGTAGCGTAAAAGATAAATAAAGTCTTATTTTTTATATTTAAAAGGATTAAAAAGTATTTGGAAATCCTATTATCTTACTATAGGATTTCTATTACTTTTTTGATATTATAATTATTGGAGAATTTAGGATGCTTAACAATCTTTTGGATTAAGTTAAAGAGGCATTATTTTGCAACAGGAACATATGTTTGCAAAATTTAATAATGTATTGTAGAATTAATATATATTTTGCTGAAATTAAATAATGAAATTTTATAAAATAACAAATAGGAAGAAGGTGTTCAACTGGTGGCTAAGAAGAATAATAGCTATGGAAATGAGAGTCTTTCTACCCTTGAAGAAAAAGAAAAGGTTCGACTGAGACCAGGTGTTATTTTCGGTTCAGATGGAATAGAGGGATCTAAACATACAGTAAGGGAAATTGTAGGAAATAGTAGGGACGAAGCCTCAGAAGGATGGGGAGATTTAATTGAGGTTACTAGGTTTAAAGATAAATCTATAGAAGTAAAGGATAGAGGTAGAGGTATTCCCATAGAGTGGAATTCAAATGAAGAAAAGTATAATTGGGAGATAGTATTTACTATATTATATGGTGGCGGTAAATATGATAATAATGGGGATAGCAACTATCAGTTTAGTATTGGACTTAATGGTTTAGGTACAGCTGCAACTCAATTTGCCAGTGAATATATGGATGTTATAGTTTTTAGAGATGGTTTTAAATATGAGTTGAATTTTTATAAGGGAGATAATGTTACTGAAAGTGAAAAGGGATACATAAAAAACAAATGTAATTATGAGCATACAGGTAGTATTATTAAATGGAAGCCTGATTTAGAAGTTTTTAATGATATAGATATACCATTATCCTTTTATCAAGATATATTAAAAAGACAAGCTATAGTAAATAAAGGTATTACATTTAAGCTTTATGACGAAGAGTCAGATAATACTTTCACTTACTATTATGAGAATGGAATCGTTGACTATGTTAAAGAATTGAGTGGAGATAAAGGTTTTACTGATGTTCAATATTATGAGCTAGAGACTAAAGGTAGAGATAGAGAAGATAAACCTAAATATAAAGTAAAAGTTGAGGTGGCATTTTGTTTCAACAATGAAGTGAATCTTCTTGAGTACTATCATAATAGTAGCTTTTTAGAGCATGGTGGCAGTCCTGATGATGCAGTAAAAAATGCTTTTCGGTATGAGATTGATTCTAAACTAAAAAGTGATGGTAAGTATAATAAAAATGAGAAAGGAATTAGCTTTACCGATATAGAAGATAGCTTAATTTTAGTAGCAAATACCTATTCTACAGTTACTAGCTACGAAAATCAGACTAAGAAGGCAATTACAAATAAGTTTATTAAGGATGCCATGAATGAATTTCTTAAAGAAAAATTAGAAATATATTTTATTGAAAATCAAATGGAAACTGATAAGGTTATTAATCAGATATTGGCCAATAAAAGAAGTAGAGAAAAGGCTGAAAAGACCAGAGTTGATATTAGGAAGAAGCTTAGTAAAAATGTAGATAATATTTCAAATAAGGTTGAGAAATTTGTTGATTGTAGAACTAAGGATAAAGATAGAAGAGAGATATTCATAGTTGAGGGTGATAGTGCCTTAGGCAGTACAAAAATGGGAAGAGATGCAGAGTTTCAAGCCATAATGCCTGTTAGAGGTAAAATAAGAAATTGTTTAAAGTCTGACTATAATAAGATTTTTAGAGATGATTTGATAATAGATCTTTTGAAGGTTCTAGGCTGCGGTGTAGAAGTTAAAACTAAACATCAAAATCTTGGAAATTTTGACCTAGACAATCTTAGGTGGAATAAGGTTATTATATGTACTGATGCAGATTATGATGGTTATCAGATTAGATGTTTAATACTAACTATGCTCTATGTTTTAACACCTACTTTAATTGAAAAGGGATATGTCTATATAGCTGAGTCACCTTTATTTGAAATAACAGAAGGGGATAAGACTTATTTTGCTTATTCAGAAGGAGAAAAAGAAAAGATCATTAAAGGAATAAAGGGAAAATACCATATGCAAAGAAGTAAGGGACTTGGTGAAAATGAGCCTGAAATGATGTGGGAAACAACAATGAATCCTGAAACTAGAAGATTAATACAAGTAACTCCTACTGATGCAGAAGAAACTAAAATAGCATTTGATTTATTCCTTGGTAATGACCTGGACGGAAGAAAAAAGTTTATTGCAGAGCATGGTCATGAGTATATTGATCTCGCAGACGTAATGTAAATAAAGGCACTAAGAGTTGAGAGGAGAATTGATTTGAGTAATATACAAGTTAATAGAATAGATGTAATAAATACTTTGAAACAAAACTATATGCCTTACTCCATGAGTGTTATAATGTCCAGAGCGCTACCAGAAATAGATGGTCTTAAGCCTTCCCATAGGAAACTATTATATACGATGTATAAAATGGGGTTGCTAAAGGGAGGTAGAACCAAGTCTGCAAATATAGTTGGGACTACAATGCGACTTAATCCCCATGGAGATGGTGCTATATATGAAACTATGGTTAGGCTCACTAGGGGTAATGAGACCTTATTGTTGCCTTATATAGATAGTAAGGGTAACTTTGGAAAGGTATATTCTAGGGATATGAGCTATGCAGCTGCAAGGTATACCGAAGCAAAGCTAGAAAAAATTAGTGAAGAACTGTTCAAAGATATCAATAAAGAAACGGTTGACTTTATACCTAATTATGATAATACAACAACTGAGCCAACTTTATTACCAACTACATTTCCAAACATATTAATTAATCCCAATATTGGGATAGCTGTAGGTATGGCATGTTCAATTCCTTCCTTTAATCTTAAGGAGGTATGTGAGACTACCATTAAATTCCTAGAAAGCAAGACTGGTAACATAGACCTAATGAAATGGTTACCTGCACCTGATTTCTCAACGGGTGGAGAGTTAATATATAATAAAAAGAAAATGGAGAGAATATATAATACAGGTAAAGGTAGTTTCCACATTAGAGGTAAATACACATATGATGAAAAAAATAACTGTATTGATATTACAGAAATACCATATACAACTACAGCAGAAGCAATAATTGAAAAAATCACTAGTCTTGTTAAAAGTAATAATATTAAGGATATAACTGATATTAGAGATGAGACAGATAAAAATGGTTTAAAGATTACTATTGATTTAAAGAGAAATTCTGATCCTGATAAATTGATGAAAATATTGTTTAAAAAAACACCTTTAAAAGACAGTTTTTCATGTAATTTTAATGTCTTAATAAATGGCAACCCAAAAGTTTTAGGAATTAAAAGTATTTTAAAGGAATGGGTAGAATTTAGAATAGGATGTATTAAAAGACAGCTTAGATATGATATAGATAAGAAGTCGGAAAGATTACATTTATTAAGAGGCTTAGAGAAGATACTTTTAGATATTGATAAGGCTGTTCAAATTGTTAAGGATACGAAAAAAGATAAGGAAGTAATTCCAAACCTGATGAAGGGTTTTGCGATTGATGAATCACAGGCTGAGTTTATAGCTGATATAAAGCTTAGAAACTTTAATCAAGAGTACATTTTAAATAAAACTAAGGATATTAAAGATTTAGAAGAAGAGATTAAGGATTTAACAGAAACCTTAAATGAAGAAGAAAGAATAAAAAATATAATTAAAGAACAGTTAAAAGAAATAATAAAAAAATATGGTAAGGATAGGAAAACAAAGTTAGTTGATGAAGATGATATCGAAAAGTTAACTGAAGAGCAAATGATTGAAGATTACAATCTAAAAATTTTCCTTAGTAATGAGGGATATTTGAAAAAAGTACCATTAGTATCTTTAAGAGGAGCAACTAAGCAAAAGTTAAAAGATAGTGACTATGTAATTCAAGAAATTGAAGCTACTAATAAATCTGAGTTACTATTATTTTCAAATAAACACATAGTTTACAAACTAAAAGGATATGATTTGGAAGATACAAAGACAAGTAACTTAGGGGATTACTTACCCAATATATTAGGACTAGATGAAGACGAAAGAATAATTTATATTACTGGAACTACAGATTTTAAAGGTCATATGCTTTTCTTTTTTAAAAATGGTAAATGTGCTAAAATTGATATGTCTAGCTATGAAACTAAGACGAACAGAAGTAAACTAGCGAATGCATATTCTAACAAAGAACCACTTGTATATTTATCTTTTATAGAAGAAGATAAAGAATTTGTTGCAATTAGTAGTATTAGGAAGGTATTAATTTTTAATACAGATCAAATTAATCCTAAAGGTACTAGAAGCTCTCAAGGGGTTCAGGTTCTTAAATCTAAGAAAGGTAGTACCTTAAAGGAAATAAAAGAGATTGATGATGTTAAATATGGCGATCTTGAATACTATAGAGGTAATATTCCAGCTATAGGAACTTACTTAAAAAAAGAAGATGAACAAGATACTGGAGAACAAATAAAACTAGTTTAGTTAATTTAGACACTGTAAAATTACAGTGTCTTTTTTGTGCTAATTTTTATTTTGGTAAAATTTTGATTTTAATAGTTTTTGGGTATATCATTATACATAGTAGAAATATTGCAGGTTGTAAATTTAATGTAATTGTTAATAATATAAAGAAATTAAGTTATTATAAAGGAGGATGAATATGGAAGGTGAAGGTGGGCTATTAACTGATTTTTTGCTTATTGCTTTACTAATTTTAATTAATGCTTTTTTTGCAGCATCGGAGATAGCAATTGTATCAGTAAAAAGAAATAGGATTGATTATCTAGCTAACACAGGAAATAAAAAAGCAAAAATACTAATGACTCTAATTAAGGAACCAAGTAGGTTTTTAGCTACAATACAAGTTGGGATTACATTTGCAGGATTTCTAGCTAGTGCATCGGCAGCAGTGAGTATTTCTGAGGTTTTATCAAATTTATTAGATAAATTTAATATACCTATTATTCAAGCATATAGCAGTCAAATATCTATAGTAGTTGTGACTATTCTGTTATCCTTTATTACATTAGTAGTAGGGGAGCTATTACCTAAGAGATTAGCTTTAGATAATACAGAAAAAATAGCTCTTTTTACAGTTACTCCAATTCAAATGTTTTCAAAAGTTATGAAACCATTTATATTTATTTTGACATCATCAACAAACTTTTTAGCCAAGATATTGGGAAGTAAGACGGACAATGCAGAAGAAAAGGTCACTGAAGAAGAAATAAGAATGATGGTTCATGTTGGTGAAGAAACAGGTGTAATAAAGGAAACGGAAACAGAGATGATTGATAGTATCTTTAAGTTTGATGATACATTAGTTAGAGAGGTGATGACACCTAAAAAAGATGTATTTGCGTTAAATATAAATTTTTCCAAGGAAGTGTTTCTTAATAAGCTCATGGAGAATCATTATTCTAGAATACCAGTCTATGATGAAGATATAGATAATATTATTGGTATCTTATATTTAAAAGATTTATTCTATAAAACTGGCAACAGTGAATTTCAAAAAGAAGATATAGATGGTATCCTAAGACCTGCATATTTTGTTCCTGAATCTAAGAATATAGATGTGTTATTTAGAGAATTGCAACTTAAGCAACAACATATGGCTATTATTATAGATGAATATGGAAGTGTGGCAGGAATTGTAACTATAGAAGACCTTTTAGAGCAAATAGTAGGAGAAATAGATGACGAGTTTGATGAGCATATTTTGGATATTGAAGAAATTGAAAAAGATACTTATATGTTAAATGGAATGACTTCAATAAAGCATATAAACGAGGAGTTAGATATTAAACTACCTGCATCAAGGTTTGATACAATTAATGGATTAGTTTTAGACATATTAGGCACAATACCACAAGAGGGATCAAAGCCAATAGTTAGATACAAGAATATAGAATTTAAAGTTGAAAAAGTTAGTGATAAAAGGATTGAGTTAATAAGAATAACAATTAGATAATAAAATTTAAAAATCTCCTTTATAACTTTGAAAAAAAGATTAGTTAGTCTAGAGTGGTTTATACTCACTTTGTATTGATATATTTTTTTCTTAAGGTTTGATAGGAGATTTTTTTATTATTTTGTAATGGGACAAAGAAAAATTCAATATTCATTCTATAAAGATATTTTTCATGATTATGAAGGGGGAAGAAAATTGACTAAGGTAATTGTTATTGGAGGCGGATGGGCAGGTTGTGCAGCTGCAATTAGCGCTAGGAAAGCTGGTGCAGAGGTTATAGTTATAGAAAGAATGGACATTTTACTAGGTTTAGGAAATGTAGGTGGATTGACTAGGAATAATGGAAGATATACTGCCGCAGAAGAATGTATCTTATTGGGAGGGAAAGAATTATTTGATATTACTGATAGGTACTCCAGACATAAGAATGTAGATTTTCCAGGTCATAAACACGCTAGTATTTACGATGTAAACTTTGTAGAAAGTGCAGTGACTGAAAAAGTAAAGCAAATGGGTATTGAGCTTATGACAAATACAAGAGTTACTAATGTTGTCATTACAAATAATCACATTGAGGCCTTAAAATTAGAAAAAGGAGATATAATAAAGGGTGATTCCTTTATTGATACCACAGGGTCAACAGGTCCAGTAAATAATTGCTATAAATATGGCAATGGATGTGCAATGTGTATTTTAAGATGTCCTGCATATGGAGGAAGAGTAAGTATAAGCGAAAAATGTGGAGTGCCGGACATGATAGGGAAAAGAAAAGATGACACTTTTGGATCCTTTAGTGGTTCCATAAAGATAAAAAAAGAAACTTTAAGTAAAGATATTCAAGAAGAATTAAATAGCAATGGAGTGGTTGTAATTCCTTTACCTAAAGAAGAAGTTAATTCAAGAAAGCTTGATATAAAAATATGCAGACAATATGCTACAAAAGAATATGTTGAAAATATAGTGTTATTAGATACGGGCCATGCAAAATTGATGGCACCTTTTTATCCTATACATAAGCTAAGAAAAATAAAAGGGTTTGAAAAAGTTAGATTTGAAGACCCTTATGCTGCTGGAATTGGCAACTCAATAAGGCATATGTCGGCAGCACCTAGAGATGATTATATGAAGGTTGATAACGTAGATAATCTCTTTACAGCTGGAGAAAAAAGTGGCTTTTACATAGGTCATACAGAGGCTATCGTTACAGGTTATTTGGCTGGAAATAATGCTGTTAGGCATATTGTTGGTAGGGATAAGCTAAGAATACCAAGTTCTACTGTAATAGGTGACTTTGTTTCCCATTCAAATTCTGAAATGAGAAAAGATGGAGGAGATAAAAAGAAATTTACTTTTGCAGGTGCAGATTATTTTGAAAGAATGATGGAATTAGACTTATATACTATAAATGCAGATGCTTTGAGAAAAAGAATTAAGAGTGAAGATTTATTGAATATATACAACGAGAAATTAATATAATGTTTTGTGATTTTAATCAAATACATTATGAACTAATAGATATATTATAAAGATAAATTATATATGGAGGGATACGTATGATAAATTTACCGAATTTAAAAAGGCAACATAAAGAAGTGTTAGAGATAGTAAAGTACATAGAAGAAAAAGTAAAAAATAATAATATTACTGATAATGCCATGGAGTTAGCTAAAAATAATAACATATTAGCAGGCAAGTTAAAATTTCATTTAAAGGAAGAGGATAATAATCTTTATCCTAATTTAATATCAAGTGAGGATGAAAAATTGAGAGAGTATAGCATAGAATACTCTACTGAAATGGAAGGTATTTTTGATAACTTCATGTCATATAAGAATAAATATAATACAAAAACAAAGATTCTAAAGGATGAATCAAGATATATAAAAGACACCAATAAAATTATAGGTAATCTAAAAAAAAGAATATTAAAAGAAGATGTTCATCTTTATCCAATATTAGAAAAAATTCAATAAAAAAAGGTTATCTATTGAAAAAAGCAAACTTCTCAATAGATAACCTTTTTAGATTTATAATATTGCACTGAATTACTTATCTAGTTATCAAATATAAAATTATAGCTTATCATAAAGATCTTGTAGTGACTCTAAGTTTTCAGAAGAAACGGATAAAGCCTCCTTTAGGTCACTTAAATCATACTTAAGATGCATAACCTCATCACTATTTGTTTCTTTTTGTATTTTTTCTTGGAGAATAACAATCTCTTCCCTAAGACTAGATATTTCTTTTCTGATATTAGCAATATTTTCTTCAATATGTTCCTTTGCTTGAGAAATATTATTTTCTTGAATCAATTTCTCTATTTTAGTATTTAACTTGTCAATAGACATATGAACCTCCTTGTAAGACACTATATAATCGTGCCACTTTATGTATATATATCTTATAGGGTTAAGTATACCCATGATATCAGAAAAATCACTCTTGTGCAATATAAAAAAAGTATTGTTAAATAAATAGATTATAATGATAAAAAATAAAGAATATTTTATTTGTATATGATAGTAAATTATTCAAATAGATTGTATGGTATAATATTCTTAAAAAGAGGGGAGATTGCTGATGCCTATAAACAAAATCAAGCAGCCTAGTATTTTAAATGTGGACAAGAATATTAGGTTAAGAAAAACAGAGGAATCAGAGTGGATAACAGCTTTACCTTGGTATGAGAATCCCAGTGTACTATATTATTCAGAAGGTATAGAGGATCTTGAAAAAAAATATAATTTAGATACTATAAAACGGATGTATAAATATCTTTCAGAAAATGGAGAACTATACTTTATAGAGTTTTTAGAAAAAGATAAGTGGACTTCAATTGGTGATGTAACTCTTTCAGAAAATAATTTTCCAATAGTTATAGGAGACGAAACCTATTGGGGGAGAGGCATAGGTAAAAAAGTAATTGAAACTCTCTTATTAAGGGCTAAGAATATTGGAATAAGTAAAATATATATACCAACTATATATAAGTATAACGATAGATCTAGAAACCTATTTACTTCTTTAGGTTTTAAAAAAGTATCTGAAAGTGATAAAGAAGAGTCTTTCCAATTGGAATTAGACAACTACTAATAACTAAAATTTTTAAGATACAGGAAATTAAGTAAATTAGAGATTCTAAGAAAACTAAAAAAATGAAGATATTTAACAAAATATAGAAAGAAGATGAGAAATCTTGAAAAGAGAAGAGGATAAGTCTTTAAGTATAACTGAAATGATGGAAATGTCATATGAGCTTTGGAATAAAAATAAAGAAAAATGGTCCCCCATGGAGCCTGAATATGGAAAAAATTTCATTCTTTATATGATTGAAGAATTAGGTGAAGCGATAGCGATAATAAAGAAGAAAAAAGAAGAAGAGATAATGAACAATGAAAAAGTGAGGGAAAGATTTATAGAAGAGATGGGAGATGTACTCATGTATTTTATAGATACCCTCAATAGATATCACATTTCACCAGAAGAATTTTCTCGAGTATATAAAGAAAAATTTTATAAGAATATGAAAAGAGATTTTACTAAACAATATAAAGAGTACATATGAAAATATTACCATGGCAATAGTTAAATTTTGATAAAATGTACCATGTATTTCGGAAAATTCATAAAATCACTTGACTTTTTTAAGAATTTGTAATAATAATTAATTAAGTCGACTATATATAACAAATTTAGAAACAATATGACAAAAACCTCAAAATAACACATATGTTTATAGTCGAAAACTGTAGAATTATATTTTGGTTATAGGGGGATAAGTATGAAAATTTTATCATTAGGACAAAAGCTTAGGAGGCTAAGAAAAGAAAAAGGATTAACTCTAGAAGCTTTAGGCGGAAATCATGTTTCTAAAGCTCACCTAAGTATCATTGAGAACGGGAAGGCAAGTCCAAGTATTGAGTTACTAAAATATTTATGTAATAAACTAGATGTAGATTTAGAATTTTTATTAGAGACAGAAAAAGAACAAGCATTGCGATTTACTGGGATTCTATTAAAAGAAATGGAACTTAGTATAAAATTAAATAAATTGGAAGATGCAATGAAGGCATATGAAGAAATACAGCAAATTGCAGTGGAATATGATCTTTTGGATGTTTTAGGTGAAAGTAATATGTTGCTGGCTCAATGCTTTATTAATTTAAAGGATTATGAGCAAGCGTTGAGTTATACACAAAGAGGGATATATTACTCAACTAAGGGTAACAATGACTCAAGAATTATTACAGGTTTTACTCAAGAAGGAGATATCTATAAAATCCAAGAAAATCATAGAATAGCTATTCAAAAATATAAACAGGCACTTAGCTTTTATAATGATTTAAAGCACGAAGATCTTGAGTTAAAGGTTAGAATACTTCATAGTTTATCATCTTGTTATTATAAAATCAATAGTAAAGAAATGGCATTTAAGTACGTTGAAGAAGCACATAAAATAAATGAAATAATAAATAATCCTAAGGAATATATTGAAAATTTGATTACTTACTCCCACGATTATGTGTTAAACAGAGAATACAATAAGGCTAAAAAGACACTTATAAAGGCACAAAATTTATTAGAAAATGAAGAGCAAGATTATGAAAAAGGATATATTGAGTGCAATCTTGGAGCCATATATTTAGAAAGTGAAGAATATGATAAAGCTCTTAAACACTTACAAAAGTCAAAGGATATAATGGAAAAAAATAAAATGGAACAGTTGCCGGAAGTGCTATATCATCTTTATGACTATTACTTGAAAAAAGACCAATTAGAGAAGGCTTTTGAGCAATTAGGTCATGCTATTAGATTTAGTGATGAAATGTGTCTTATAAATTATAAGATTCAAGGATTGAAAATATACATAAATTATTATTTAAAACAAAATAGATATGAAGAGGCATCTGAAAAACTACTAGAATTATCAGATACTTTAAATAATATAAATAATAAAAATGATCTTATGAATACTTATCTAAAACTTGGTAATGTATTTAGTGTTATAGGAAAAAGAGATCAATCAATGATGTACTTTACAAAAGCACATGATATAAGTAATTTTTAAATCGGGGTCACCCCGATTTTTTATTGCAATTAATAGGTATGACTTTTGTCTTAATGAAATGGGCATAAATATAAGGTATAATAATATGGATATGTGAATTATATTATATGATCTAAAATGAATTAGGGGGAAAATGATGAATTTAAGATTACCTTTGGATGTAGATATATTAATTAATATGATATATAAGGAAGGTTATGAAGCTTATGCCGTTGGAGGATGTATAAGAGATAGTATTTTAGGAAGAACTCCTAATGATTGGGATATATGCACAAGCGTAAAACCTGATTTTTTGACTAAGCTTTTGGAATATAAGGGGATAAAAGTAATCCCAACTGGATTAAAGCACGGTACTATTACTATATTGTTAAATGAGGAAGAGTATGAAATTACTACTTATAGAATTGAAGGTGAGTATGAGAATAATAGAAGACCTAAGCATGTAAAATTCACACAAGATATAGTGCAAGATTTAAGTCGTAGAGACTTTACAATAAATTCTATGGCCTATAATGACAAGAATGGATTAGTAGATCCCTTTGGTGGAAGATTTGACTTAAAAGATAAATTAGTAAGAACAGTTGGAAATCCCAATAAAAGATTTGATGAAGATGCCCTAAGGATTTTGAGGGGTATTAGATTTGCTACTCAGCTAGAATTTGTTATTGAATCAAATACACTAAAATCTATGGAGCTTAATAGACATTTATTGTCAAGTATTAGTGCTGAAAGAATAAGGGAAGAGTTAAATAAGATAATATTGTCTAGAACTCCTTCAAAAGGATTTAGGCTTTTAAAGGATACTAAAATATTTAAATATATAATCCCTGAAATGCAAGAAACATTTGATTTTGATCAAAAAAATCCTCATCACCATAAGGATGTTTTTAATCATACAATGGATGTTTTAGATAATACTGAAGAAGATTTGATTCTTAGACTAGCAGCTCTATTACATGATATTGGAAAGCCTAGCACATTTAGTGTCGATACTGATGGGATTGGGCATTTTTATGGGCACCATATGGAAAGCATGAAAATAGCCCAAAACATATTGAAAAGACTTAAGTATGATAATGAAACGATAGAAAGAGTCTCTATTTTGATAAAGGAGCATATGACAAAACAAGACTTAGTGACGGATAAGGCCATTAAGAGATTTATAAATAGAGTAGGAGAAAAGGATTTAGGTAGACTATTTAAGCTTCAGAAAAGTGATATTACAGGTTCCAACCCTCCATATGATTTCACTTCTATAGACAATATAGAAAAAAAGTGCAAAGAGATATTAGATAGAGAAGATCCTTTAACTGTAAGGGATCTAAGGATAAATGGATATGATTTAATTGATTTAGGAATTAAACCAGGGGAAAAAATGGGGATTATACTTGACAGTCTGTTAGAAATTGTTTTAGAATACCCAGAAAAAAACAATAAAGAAACTCTATTAAGAATTGTAAAGGATGATTTAACTTAAATTATTAATTATCAAATTTCTAGAAAATTTATCATAACAAATGTTATCATAAATGATAACTAAATCATAATATGCAAAATTTAAATAATTTAGTGACATACTATAAAGTAGAGTAAAAATAATACTATAAGGAGTGTGACTATGAAGGAGTTATTTGTACCAGATTTCTATGCTGACTCAATATTTGATATTGATTTAAGTAAATTACAAAAACAAGGAATACAATCTCTTATAATTGATATAGATAATACCCTAGTAGCTTGGGATAAAAAAGAAGCTCCTGTATCTGTATTAGAGTGGTTTGGTAAACTAAAAGAGATGGGTTTCAAACTTTGTCTTGTGTCTAATAATACAGAGGACAGAGTAGTAAAGTTTACTGAGGATATTGATATAGATGCAATACATAAGGCTAAAAAGCCAATTAAGGCACCTTTTAGAAAGGCAATGAATAAAATGGGATCTGATTTAGACAATACTGCTGTAATTGGAGATCAAATCTTTACTGATGTTTTAGGTGGCAATAGGACTGGTTTATATACAGTATTGGTGGTTCCAATTGAAGGAAAAGAGTATTGGTGGACAAAATTCGTAAGAAATATAGAGAGACATATCGTGAGAGGGTTAAAAAAGGGTGAGAATAAAAGTAGGATTAACTAAATTGATGAAAAAAAACGAAAAAAATTATTAAAAAGAAGGACATTTTAATATGCTAGTAGAATTAATCTATTAGTGGGAAAAGTAAATGTAAATAGGACTTTAGTACTAAAAAATGCATAAAAAGACAATTTTCTTATAAATTGAGCTTTATTAGTGGGTGAATATATGGTTAATAACAAAAAGATGAGATTAGGAGACCTATTGGTTTCTGTTGGTAAGATAAGTGAAGAACAGTTGATGGAAGCTTTAAAAGAACAGAAATCTACAGGAAAAAAAATTGGAGAATTATTAGTTGAAAAGGGGTATGTTACTGAATTAGATATAATTCAAGTATTGGAATTCCAATTGGGAATTCCTCATATAAATTTGGACAAGTATTATATTGATCCTGAAATACCACGATTGATAAATGAGAATTTGGCAAGAAGAAGCGTTCTTATACCTATTAAAAAAATTGAAGATACCCTAACAGTAGCAATGGCAGATCCTCTTAATATATTTGCAATAGATGATGTTAAAATATCAACAGGGTTACAGGTAGAGCCAGTAATTTCAACTAAAGAGAATATTGTAAATGCCATTGATCAATATTATGGTAAACAAAGTGCTGAAAAAGCAATTGAGGATTTTAAGAAACAATATGATATGGATAATATTGAAGACTTGGATGATGATATATTAAATGAGATCAATAATGCACCGGTTGTTAGACTTGTTAATTCAATAATAAAGCAAGCAATTAAGTCAAAGGCTAGTGATGTGCACATAGAGCCATTTGAAGATAAAGTGAGAGTAAGGTTTAGAATAGATGGAGAACTTCAAGAAATAATGTCACCAGCTAAATCTACACACTCAGCCATTGTGACTAGAATAAAAATAATGGGTAAAATGAATATTGCTGAAAAAAGGGTTCCACAGGATGGTAGAGTAGAGACTAGTATAGATGGAAGAGAAGTTGATTTGCGTTTGTCAGTTTTACCAACAGTTTTCGGAGAAAAGATTGTTATAAGGTTGTTAGATAGAAGTAGCTTCTTATTATCAAAGAAGCAGCTTGGATTTACGGATACAAACTTAACTCGTTTTAATCAAATGTTAAGGAATCCTAATGGTATCATATTAGTAACAGGACCAACTGGTAGTGGTAAAACTACTACATTGTATACAGCCCTCAGGGAATTTAATAGTATTAATAGGAATATTATAACTGTTGAAGACCCAGTGGAGTATAGGTTAGATGGAGTTAACCAGGTACAGGTTAATGTAAAAAGTGGATTAACCTTTGCAACAGGTCTTAGAGCTATTTTAAGACAAGATCCAGATATAGTTATGATTGGTGAAATTAGAGATAGAGAGACTGCTCAAATTGCTGTAAGAGCAGCTATAACTGGACACTTAGTGATTAGTACAATGCATACTAATGATGCACCTTCAACTACAGCAAGATTATTGGATATGGGAATAGAACCATATTTGATTACTTCTTCAGTTGCAGGAGTAGTTGCTCAAAGACTAGTAAGGAAAATATGTGATAATTGTAAGATTGAATATAAGCCTACAGAATCAGAAAGAAATCTACTAGATATAGATGAAAATATTTTGCTTTATAAAGGAAAAGGATGTAGTAAATGCTATAATACTGGGTATAAAGGAAGAATGGCTATACATGAAATTTTACATATGACCAATGAAATTAAAGATTCGATAAGTATAGGAGCTAGCGTGAATTCAATTAAAGATAGTGCTATAAAACAAGGAATGATTACCCTTGAGGATAATTGTAAAGAACTAGTAGCTCAAGGAATTACAACCGTAGAAGAATTATTAAAAGTGACTTATACACTAGAGTAGGTGATTAACATGATAACTATGAAAGAACTATTGACAAAGACAGTTGAATTAAATGCATCAGATCTTCATATTTCCGTTGGCACACCGCCAATTATTAGAATTAATGGTCAGTTAAATAGATATGGAGAAGAAATCCTAATGCCAGATGATAACTTAAGATTAGTAAAAGAGATTGCCAATGAAGAACAGTTTAGTTCTTTGGAAGAGAAAGGCGAAATAGATATGTCAATTTCTCAAACGGGCTTAGGTAGATTTAGAGTTAATATTTTTAAACAACGGGGAACCTATGGTATGGCAATAAGGTCCGTTGCCTTGAGTATACCAACTATTGAGGAATTAGGGCTTCCTCCAATAATAAAAGAGTTTTCTAGAAAACAAAGAGGGCTAATTCTTGTAACTGGTCCAACTGGAAGCGGTAAGTCAACTACTTTAGCTTCGATGATAAATAATATTAATAGAGAAAGAAACTGCCATATATTAACTTTAGAAGACCCTATAGAGTATCTTCATAAACACAAGAAGAGCATAGTAAATCAAAGAGAAATTGGGAGTGATTCTAAGTCTTTTGCAAATGCTTTAAGATCAGCATTAAGACAAGATCCAGATGTAATTTTAGTTGGAGAAATGAGAGACTTAGAGACCATGGGAATAGCTATAACTGCAGCTGAAACGGGACACCTTGTATTATCTACATTGCATACAATTGGAGCTGCACAGACGGTAGATAGAATCATAGATGTTTTTCCAGCCCATCAAAGACAACAAATTGTGATGCAGTTATCTACTGTTTTAATAGGTGTAGTATCTCAACAATTACTTCCTAGAAAAGATGGAAGTGGAAGAGAATTGGCAATGGAGAGAATGGTAGCTACTACAGCTATAAGAAACTTAATCCGTGAAGGGAAAACTCATCAAATACAAACTGCTATTCAAACTGGAACTAAATTTGGTATGAAGACCATGGATAATTCTATTATCGATTTATATAGAAAAGGGCTGATTTCAATGGATACAGCACTAACATATGCAGTAGATAGAGATTTAGTAAAGAGATATATAGGATTATAATACTATAGATGGAAAATGAGAAAGGGTGAAAATATGCCCAATTATAAATATACTGCTTTAGATAAATTAGGCAAAAAAGTGGACAAAACTTATTCTGCAAATAGCAGGGAAGAAGTATTAAACATGCTTCGTCAAAATGGATATTATCCTGTTAATATTGAGATAGATAGTAAGGCTAAAGATATTAAGAAATTCAGTTTACCTTCTAAGGTTAAAACTAAGGATATAGCTATATTTTGTCGACAGTTTTATGCTATGTTAAATGCAGGAGTTCCTATAATAAATTGTCTAGAGATTCTTAGAAATCAAACTGAAAATAAAAAGTTAAAGAAAACAGTTGGAGAAGTATATGAGGATGTTCAAAAAGGTATGACATTTTCTGAATCTCTAAAAAATCACAGAAATGTTTTTCCAGATTTGTTAATACACATGGTTGAAGCTGGAGAGGTAAGTGGTAATCTAGACATTATTATGGATAGAATGGCTTCACATTTTGAAAAGGAAAACAAAATAAATAATAAAATCAAAAGTGCTATGACATACCCCATAATTTTAGGAATCGTTGCAGTTATAGTTGTTATTTTCTTACTAACGGTAGTAATGCCTACCTTTATTGGTATGTTTGAAGGCTCTGGAGTTCCTTTGCCATTACCTACAAGAATCTTACTATCAATAAGTGATTTTCTTAAAGGGTATTGGTATTTGGTTCTAATAATTACCATAGGACTTTTCTATATACTTACTAAATATATGCAAACTGATAAGGGTAAGTATGCTATGGACAGATTTAAGTTTAGGATTCCTGTTTTAAGTAGTACTACAAAGAAAGTAGTAACTTCTAGATTTACTAGAACAATGTCAACCTTACTTGCCAGTGGCGTTTCGTTAATAGAAGCATTGGATATTGTGTCTAGAGTTGTAGGAAATAAGATAGTATCCGATGGTCTGCAGCAATCAAAAGAGGATGTTAGAAAGGGAATAAACCTAGCCGAGCCAATCGGTAATATAGGAATATTTCCACCAATGGTAGTATCTATGATAAAGATAGGTGAAGAATCAGGAGCCCTTGATGATATTTTGGACAAGACTGCAAATTTTTATGACGAAGAAGTAGAAACAGCAATGCAAAGATTGACAACTTTATTAGAGCCAATAATGATAGTTTTTATGGCTGTGATTATTGGATTTATAGTAATAGCTATGATGCTACCCATGTTTGATATGGTGAATACTATAGATTATTAGTGTAATTATTAGTAAATAACAGATAATTGATATAATTATGTATCTTAATTGTATGTAAAGATTATGTTATTTTAAAAGCAAAGATTTATCTAGTACATTTTGAAAGGAGGTGAAAGATATGATAAATGCCATTAATAAGAAAATTAGAAATAGAAAGGGTTTTACATTAATAGAGCTTATAGTTGTAATAGCTATATTAGGAATTTTAGCTGCAATAGCGGTACCAAGGTTAAGTGGATCAACTAAAAAAGCTGAAGAAAGTGCAGACCAGGCCTCTATAAGAACAATGGATTCAATGATATCTATTGCAATAGCAGAAGGAAACTTAGATATTGAGTCCGACACAGAGGCAAGTGACGTAAAAGATGCTTTAGTTCCAAAATATCTAAAAGATATCCCTAAATCAAAAACTGGAGATGGATGGAGTATATCTATAGATACCACGAATGATGTGGTTACTGTTACAGTTCATTCTGGAACTGGTACAGCAGATTGGCCAAATTAGAAATATAAAGATAATAATAAGTGAATGGAAGATTTTATGATCATAATAATTTTTACTTTAGCACTACTAATAGGTTCATTCCTAAACGTATGCATTTATCGCATACCTAATAAACAATCAATTGCATATCCGCCATCACACTGCCCAAAGTGTGATACCAGCTTGAAACCGGTAGATTTAATACCGGTTATCAGCTATTTTTTGAACAAAGGTAAATGCAGATACTGCGGGGAGCCCATATCCCCTCAGTATCCAATTGTTGAGATTATGAATGGACTGCTTTATTTAATTTTATACTTAAAGTTTGGTTTGTCTTTAATATTTGTTAAATATGCCATATTGACAAGTCTCCTTATAGTCGTTAGCTTTATAGACTATAAATTTGAAATAATTCCTAATGGATTGATGATTTTTGGGATTATCATTGGACTTATATTTAATATAATGAACTTTAACACAAGTTTTGTAAATGGTATTATAGGACTATTTTTAGGTGGAGGTATTTTTTTAATCATTGCTTTTATTGGACCAATGGGTGGTGGAGACATTAAGCTTATGGGAGTCTTAGGACTTATTTTTGGAGGGAAAGGTATACTTTTAATAGCATTGCTATCCTTCATAATTGGGGCAATATCCTCAATAATTTTAATATTAATAGGTGTAAAAGGTAGAAAAGATACAATTCCTTTTGGCCCTTTTATATCAATAGCTACAGTTGTTACGATGCTATACGGTAATGAGATTTTAAGAATGTATTTAGAAATAATTCTATAGAAGTACTTGAGGTGATATATTGTTTTGGAATAAATTATTAGCTATAGATTTAGGAAATAAAAATATAAAAATCGTTGAAGGAAAGCAACAGGGTAATCAAGTGATTATAGAAAAAGCTACATCTGTGGCAACTCCTTTGCATTCATATAATGATGGACAGATATTAGATAAAGAAAGCTTAAAAAGTATCATTCATGGAACATTAGAGGCTTCTAATATTAAAGCCAAAAAGACCATATGTTCAATTGAAAGCACGTCTATAATTACCAGAGAGATAACACTTCCTAATGTTAAGGAGGGAGAAATGGACTCTATGGTTAAATATGAGGTTGAACAGTATTTACCAATAATGCTTGATGATTATGTTGTGGAATATAAGGTATTAAATGAGTTTGAAGAAGAAGGAGTTAGTAAATCTAGGATTCTTGTTGCTGCCATACCTAAGCTCATAGTAGAGAACTTTTTGGAGTTATTCAAAGAGATCAACTTAAAACCTTATGTATTAGATGTAAATTCAAATGCAATATCAAAAGTATTTTTTAAAAAGCTAAAGGTTAATCAAGATGAATCTAACTTGGAAAAGACCATAGGTGTTATAGATATAGGACATAATTTTATTAATGTAGATATTATTTCAAAGGGTATAGTTCAATTTAGTCGACTTATTAACTCAGGCGGGAAAGACATAGATATCAATATAGCTAATCACTTTAATCTTTCTTTGGAAGAAGCTGAAAAAAAGAAGATTAATGACTCAAATATTGAAAAAAATATAGGTCTTGCCCCATCTACAGAGATATTAAATGATGCGGTTAAATCAAGTATAGATAATTGGATAGCTGAAATAAATAGAGTTTTTCAATATTATACAACACGAAGTACAGGAAATAAAATAGACAAGCTATATTTACATGGTGGCAGTTCCAGTTTGAAGGGAATAGCACCCTATATGCATAGTCTTCTAAATATGCCTGTAGAGCAAATTAAAGACATCGACAAAATAAAGCTTTCAAAGACCAGTGAAAACATAAAAATAGCAAACTATTTAAATGCAATAGGAGCTATTATAAGGTTAGGCAGGTGATATCATGAAGGATTTAAACTTTTTTTCTCCCTATATTAAAGTAAACAAAAGCTCCAAGATTAAGAAGACCTATGTTTTTATAACAGTAATTTCTTTAGCATTAATTTTTGGTGGAGCTCATTTTTGGACTATTTACAGGATGAATAATATTGAAAAGAACATAACTGAAATGGAAGATTTTCTTAAATCTAATGATGTAGTTGATGATATTAAAAATCTCAATGAGAAAAAAAGAGAAGTAGATATAATGAACAAATACTATGATTTAGCTTTAATAATAAATGAAGACATGGAGAGTGTGGATAGATTAGGAACAGGGATATTATCTAAAATAACAAATGCTCTTCCAGAAGATATAACCTTTGACATGATATCTATGGACATCAATAATATACAAATCCAAGGAATATCTAGGAGTAGAGTTTCAATAGCTGAACTTCAGCATAATTTAAAGAATTCTAATATTTTTAGTAAGGTATATGTTATAGATATTTCCAAAACTTCAAAGGAAATTGATAGATTTGTATTTGCTTTGAAGTGTACATTGAAGGATGTGAATTAGATGACGCTGAGTAAACGAGAAAAAGTTATGATTGCCTTTTTAGTAATATTAATAATCCTTGCTGGATTTTATATAATTTATTTTAAACCTCAGTTAGAAGAGATAGCCACATTAGATAAAGAAGCCGAAGCATTAAAGCAAAGAGTTGACATTACTAAGACAAACATATCTTTAACAAATCAAGTTGACGAAAAATATAAGAAGCTTAATGAAAAAGTGAATGCTATAGTTTCAGACTTTTTTCCATCAATAAATCAGGAAAAATTGATTGTTATATTAGATGAATTTATAAATTCATCTGATGTTGAAGCTAAATCAATGAACTTTACTGAGACTGAGTTAACATCTATAAAAGAATCAGTAGGAAATAATAATTCATCTGATTATGAGAATCAAATAAATGATATAGTTGGAGAATTTAAAGGGGATGTTAAGATAGTTGATAGCAATAACATCTCTAAAAGTAGTTCAAGTAATAATAATGAACAAGAACAAAAAGAAATTACTTTAAGAAATATGACCACTACTATTTTTTTTCAAGGAAATTATAATGATGTTGTGGAATTTTTAAGTAGAATTGAAGAATATAATAAAAAAATAATTATTAAAAATTTAAATTTAGTTAAAGAAGAAGAGAACAATCAAATAACTGGAAGTGTCATTTTAAAATTCTATGCTGTTCCAAAGTTAGAGTTACAGGATATAGAATATTATCAATGGGATTATGATAATAAATATGGAAAGGATAATCCATTTTATGATAATGGATTAAGCAAATCTAATGGTAGTGAAAGCAATGGTAATAATGTAATTACTGTAACGGATGGCTATGACTTTGGTATGTGGGTCAAACCCATAACTTCAGATAATACTACTGTTGGTGTTGGTTACTATGACGATAAAACAAGAGAGACATATGTATATGCTGATAATATAGGAGTAGAACCTGTAAAGATAACTTTTAAGAAAGAAAACAATAAATATTTATATAGATATAGTACAAGTGCCGAGGCTTATCCAAAGGATGAAGAAGACTTCCAAGAGTTTGACCCTAAAGGGAATTTTATAAGCATGAAAATCTTTACAAATAAAAGAAATAGTAGTAATGATATATCAGGGGCAAAAGTTACTATCGATAATATAACTGATTTAAAGCTAGTGGTAGATATACCAGATGATGATGAGGAAAGACCTAGAGTTAACATCGTATCTGGTGAAGGAGATATTCTAATTAATAGAAATTAACTAAGGTGAGATTTATGAAAAAAATTCTTATGAATAATAAAGGAATTACATTAATTGAAATTATTGTTACAATAGCCATACTATCTATTATTATTATACCTGTGTTTTCCATGTTTCTTACCACAGCTAAGGCCAATAGATATTCAGATGATAAAATGAAATCTACTATTATTGGTCAGAAGGTTATGGAGGATATTAAAAGTTCTATGGTCATAGAAGAAGGTACTAATAATAGAAATATAGATGATTATTCCGTTGAAATTAATATAGAAGCAGTCTCAGATTATATGTTCCCAGAGGCTAGTTTATCAGGAGAAGCAGATATTAATGACTATGACATTAGGATTGTAATTAGTGAAGAGGATGATAGTGGAAGTATGAATTTTAACTATGATATCTATAGAAATTACCCTGTAGACGAAAACCTTAATAACGATAGCTCTTTTACTAATATAATTCCTAGTGATGAAGCTACTATTAATCTAAAGTACGATGGCAATATTATTATTTACGATCGTCCTAATAAGGAAAATAGTGTATCATTTAGTATAACCGATGATCCGAAAATCAGGTTAGAAGTCTATAGAGACACAGATATTACTGTAAATGCTGAAAACACTGTTAGTAGTGATGAATTAGTAATATATATGATGAAATCATCGGACTCAAATGCAGAATATAACTTAAAGAATCGTGGTGGAAATATAAAAACTATAAATAATATTAACATAAGTGATGGAAATAACAATGAAGCTAGAGTCTATAAGATAAATATTAAGGTATTTAGTAAACAAGGAGAAAAAATTGAAGAGATTACAGGATATAAGACATTCCTTAAGTAGGATGTGATTTTATGATTAAAAGAAAAATTAATAATAACAAAGGCTCAACCCTTGTAATGTTATTAATAATACTTACTATATTAATAATGCTAGGTACAGTTATTATGTCTTTGGCTGTAACTAATTATAAGATGAAGATTGTAAACAGTAATTCAAAACGTAATTTTTATTTTGCTGAGGCGGGAATAGACGAGGCATATGGAATAATAGGAGAAGCTGTTGACGAAGGGATTTCTATGGGGAATGAAGCCGTAGTAACTTTCATGAATGAAGACTTATCAAAACAAAATATCGAGGAAGCTATTGATAGTATGGAGAATGGTGACTTTTCAAATCCCTATATAGTATATTTGAATGAAGATGGTTCTTTAAATATGGATGAAATAAATAAGAAGCAAAATCAGATATTTAAAGCAACTTTTAAGAGCTATATAACTAGTGAAAGTAACGTGTTTGATGGGATATCTGAACATTCAAACTATAAAATAAAATCTACTAAGAATAATAAACCTATAGTTTATTGTACTCCTGCTAATCCAAGTTTTAATGAAGATGTGTTGGAATTTACAATTAATTCAAATTTTACTGAAGAAAATATTGAAAGAAGATTATCTGCAAAGTTTAATTTGATTGTTCCAGACTATAATTCACCATATTATTCCCAAACAACTGTTGCAACAGTAAATAGGAATGTAGGATGGTCTAAAGCAATAGCAGCAGAGGGTGATTTACAAGCTAATGGTGGAAACATTACAATAAATGGTTCGGTATATGTTAAAGGAAAATCAAGGGAATTTGGTGGAATTTCTACTATTGGACAGAATACTAATTTAGTGATAAATGGGAATGTTGCAACACAAAATAATATTCAAACTGCATCTTCTAATTCTCAAATAGATATTAATGGAAATGCTTATGCAGGAAATTTTAGAACTAAGGCAAAGGATCAAAATGGAAATAAGATAATAGATTCAAGTTTATTTATAAGAAAAGGTGCAGACGAAAAAGGCGGGTCTTTATATACCCTTGATGATCTCTCTTTGAATGCAGAAAGTTCTTTAATAGATATTGAAGACAGTTATTATGGTGTATCCGATGGTTCTCACTCTTCTACCCATGATAGCTCCAGTAGTATTATTATTAACTCAAATGATATTGGTTTAGAAGGTGGTTCACAGTTAACAATTGAAGGAAAGGCCTTTATACCTGGGACATCATATATAACTTTGTTAAATCCTAATAAAAAGTATCAAACAGGTGAGTCAGTTTCCGTAAAGGGAAATTATAGAGCTTATTCATATCCACTTACTGAAAATGATCCCAATACGGGTGAACCTCCTCAAACTCAGGATGGTCATAGCTTAAAACAAGACAATGTAGAATTTGAATATTATAATCCACTATTTTTAGTTAGTCAATATTATGATTCACATAGTCAAGCTCAAGACATGAAGGTAATAGATAAGAGTAAATATTTTATGGCATATGAAAAGGAATATGAGGATAATCAGCTTAATTTAGGCGGAATAAATGGAATAAACATTATTCACCCAGAGGTAACGCAAAACCTAGGAGTATTAATTCATAATAATCAGGTTAAGGATGCAACCTCTGCAATTCGAATATTAAGTGGACTGGAAGATGTAAAACCAAAATACATTATAGAAGCTAATTATATGGGAGTAGATGAAAGTAAAATTTCTGATGGGGATTTAGAATTTGATAAAGAGAAAACCGTTTCTTACTGGGTAAAATTTGATGATTTACCTTCACCAACAATGACTCCAACAATTGGAACTGATAGAGAATTAGTATTATTAGATAGGAATATCTATACTGATTACGCAATTATAGGTCCTAACGCAAATAGTATACCTGAAGGAACCGTGAAGATTCAATTAGGAAGTAATGATTTTTTAAAGGGACTTATAATTACTAAAGGAAATGTTTATTTCTGTGGAGACATAAATTTTAGAGGAACTGTTATTTCTAATAAAGACATAATCTTCTTTGATTCTAATAATAAACATTTTACCTATGATGAGAATTATGTAGCAGGTCTAATTATAAATGAAAATCTATCGGACTATTTTAATGATAGCTACGATGATTATATAGAAATTACTACTAATGCCGATATAAAAGAAATCGGAGTAGCATCTAATATTGTTAGAGATAAAGCAATAAGACTTATTAATTGGAGCATTGAGAAGTAGGAGGTGACCATGAAAAAAATAAAATCAAATCTGATGTTAAGTGATCAAGGGATAACTTTGATTGAGCTTTTAGTAACGTTAGCTATTGTAGGAATAGTATTAACTATGGTCACATCATTTTTTATAGCAAATCTCAATAATTTCAATAGAGCAGAGGACGAGCTGGATTTACAATATGAAGCCCAAGCTACCATGAATTACATTACTGAAATTGCAATTCAAAGTAGAAGTATCGTTTCATTAGAAGATAGTGAGGGAGTTAATCAATTATCCTATGATGGAAATGATAAAATAGAACTAGGAGAGATAGCTTTTGACTTTGAATATATTGATGATGAAACAGATAATGAATCTATAAGGGATGAAAGCTTTAGATTGGACTTAGATAATAGAGTTTTAATCCATGATGGGAAGGAAGTAGGTAGATACATAAACAATGTTAAAGTTAATCCAATCCCAAGTGGTACTGAGTTTTCTAAGGCAAGGGGATTAAATATTGTTATAGAAATGTCTGAGGATAATAATACAAAACGTATTGAGAGTCAGGTATATTTTAGAAATTATGAAGAGTAAAGGAGGATGGTGCAAATGTTTAGCAATCTAAAAAAGTACAAGCTATTACCTATAATTGCTCTAGTATTCATGCTTTTATTATCACAAATTAATATTAACACAGTAATGGCAACTAGCAGTTCACAAGGAGAAGATAATAAGACTGAGGAAGCTATATTAAAACCTCTAAGACAAGCAATTGGACTTCAAGAAAAAGATGGAGAGTTAATAGAAGTAGAAAAAAATGAATTTAAAGAAGGAGAGGAATTTATACTAGATTATAAAATACAGCCAAGGGATATACAATTAGATGAAGTATCTGAGGATGACACTTCTATTGATAAAGAAATTGTATTGGTTATGGATGTCTCTGGTAGTATGGCCGATGAAATAGAGTTTACATTTAATGAGGATAATGATTCAGAAGAAAACGAATTTACCGGATTTTATGAAGGGAACAGTGTTAAAAATCTAGAAATACTATTAAAAGGGAATCAGCATGGAAATAGAATCACTGATTTTAAAGTAGACTTTGATAAACCAGATGATATGAGTAGAGGAATGTCATACTTTATTTGTTATTCAAAACAGGATCCTGAAACTGTAAAAGATGAGCTATATAGATATAATGGTTATTTTAGTTATCTATCACCCTATAGAGGAAAAATTGTAAACAGAAATACTAAAACATATCAATTTTCTAATATGACAACGCTATTCGGAAATTATTTCCATGAAAATAATGATTATAATGTTTATATTGCAACTTTAAATAGAAGAGATGAGATAGTAGGACTTGCTATGTCCTCTTCAACATCTCAAGCTAATCATGACAGACACTCTAATAATGAAAGAAATGAGTATAGTAAGTTAGAAGTAATGAAAATAGTTTCAAAGAATTTTATTGACAAATTAAAAGGTGACTCTACTGTAAAGGTATCTGTAATTCCTTATAGTAATAGGGCAACCACTGAAAAATATAGTGGGAATAGCTTTGCTAGACCAATTGTGAACAGTCAGTATGATGAAATAATTAATCAGATAGATGGATTTAATGCTGATGGCGGTACAAACATAGGTGATGGACTTAGAAGGGCCTTATATACTTTAAGTAATGAAAGCACAAGTAAATATGTAATTCTAATGACCGATGGTGTACCTACTGCGTTTTCTTTTGATGATTTAGATTATTCTGACTATTGGTTTTACTCCGCAATAGGATTAGTTTATCATGGAAATAATTATGGAACGGCTACCCATATTGATAATGCAGATTTTCTATTAGGAGATGGAAGAGCAGAAGATTATTTCGTAAATTATGGTAGTGAAGATGAGCATAGTTATTCAAAAAATTATTCAAAAGAAATCGCAGCTATGTTGAAAGAGTCAAATAAGGATATAAAGACCTTTATGATAGGATTTAGTAATGGAGCAGATCCAAGTAAGCTTAATGAAATTGCCAATTCTGCCGATGGATATTATAAGGAAGCAAAAAATGGTAACGCTTTAGACGAAGTATATCAACAACTTGCAGATGCAATAAGTGCTAGCTTCTCAATACCAGAGATAGAATTTGAAGAGACTATTCCAAAAGGAATGACAGTAGTAGATACTGAGGGACTTACAGATGTGAAAATCAATAAAGATTCTCAGGATAACACAGTTGTAAGAGGAAAGGCTCCAAGTGTGGCTTTTAATCTAGTAGAAAAAGTAGATCAAGCAACAGGAGAGATTATTAGATATTATCATGCAAAACCCACTGGTTTTAGAATAAAATTAAAGGCTGATGCAGGTAAATATACTTTAAGTCAAGACAATCTTAAGTCCTATATTGAGTATGAAGATATTGATGACTCAGGACTTAGAAGAGAAAATATATCGAAACAAGAAATCAATGTATACAATGAAGAACCTGCAATGGTATCAGTGTCATTAATTGAGAATGAAGATGGAAGCTATGACTTAAGTGTAACAATAGATAATCCCGTAAACTTTACTATAAAAGATGATAAAGAAAATGAATTAATGAAGAAAGATACCTTTGACGAATCACATCAAGGTCAATACGAGACCTATGATGAGCCTAAAACATTTACAAAGAAATTTACTATTAGTGGAGAAAATCTAGCTGAATTAATAAATGAATCTTCAAAGTTGTTCTTTACTGGTACTGATACATCGGGTAATCTAATTGAACAACCAATTTCACTTATAAATACTGAGATTTCAGAGGCAAAGGATTATATCCATGATGATAATATGAGACCAGTGACTCTTAAAATAGCAACCGATGAAGGAGCTGTTGTTGAAGATTTAATAATTAACGGTTTATCAGACAGTGACTTTATTGAACAAATAACTGATAAGGGTGTATATAAACATAATAATGCATTCTTAAAAGATGGTGATAATGATATTGAAGTTACAATTAGAAATAGCTATGGTAATGTCACTACTCAAAGATTTACCTTAGATTTGGATGCAGAATCTCCTTTAGTGGATTCCTCTTTTGACTATGATAAGAGTAATGATAAAATAGAATTGAAGTTAAGTTTTAATGAGAGGGTCAATGAAGTATCTTTGATTGAGTATGTGGAAAAAGGCGATGGAAGTGGTGAGCTAGAAGAAAGAATTTTATCTCAAAAGACTATTGAGGATATGGGAGAAGAAGGATCTCTTACTTCTACTATTTTACTAGATGAAGAAAGGTATGAAAAAGAACTATATATTAAGGCTAGAGATATAGCTGGAAATATAAGAATTTCTTCTATTCCAAATCCTGATACGGCTCAATTAAATTCAAGTAATCTTATAAGTCATAGTATCTATACTGGATATGATTTAGAAGAAGGCGAAGAATTAAATATTGTAAGTGGTTTCAAAACTAAGTTTAGAGTGAGTATGGTGCTATCAGATATCGAAACTAATTTAAAAATAAAACTTAATAGTGAAAACAATGAAAATATTTCAGAAATCAAAAGCGTCAAGTTTTCTCTATATAGGGCAGATGATATGGATCTGATAGAAGATAGTTTAAATGTAATAGTTGATGAAAATAACGATAACTATTATAACTTAGAGATAAGTCTTAATGAAAGTTTGACTGATGAAAATTTAATTCTTGAGTATGAATTTGTTCCAGTCTTAAGTAATGAAGTGGATGACGCCGAAAAAGTAGAGCTTATTAATAGTGTTGGTTTTGAAAATTCTGCAGATGAATTAGAGGGTAAGGTTAATGTGGTTCCTTTGCCAATTATAGACTAAAAAACAACTGGGAGTGATGCCTGTGAAACTTCATAATTATATGGAAAATACTGTTTTTCATGTACTTAATAACTTATTGTTAAAACGTAATGATATATGCACCTGTGAGAAGTGTAGAATGGATATTGCTGCTATTGCTTTAAACAATCTTCCTACTAGATATGTTGTGACTGAAAAAGGAGAGCTTTATACTAAGCTCAATGAAATGGAAATACAGTTTGAAGCAGATATAATTAAAGAATTAGTTAGGGCAATAGAGAAGGTTTCTAGGGCTACTAAACATGATGTGGAATAAGAGGATATTATGAGTAAAAATGTAGTTCTAATTGGATTTATGGGAACTGGTAAGACTACTATAGGCAAGATAATTGCTCAAAAAATTAACTATGATTTTATAGATACTGATAGATATATTGAAGAAAAATTCAATATATCTATCAAGGGTATCTTTGAAAGTTATGGAGAAGAGTATTTTAGAGAGCTTGAGAAAAGAGCTATTGAAGAGATTTCTTCTAGAGAATTTAGTGTGATTTCAACTGGTGGAGGAGTAATACTAAATAATGATAACATAATTAATTTAAAAGAAAAGGGAATAATTTTTTTATTAAATGGGAGTGTTGAAACAATAGTCAATAATTTAAGTAACTCTAGAAACAAGCGTCCTCTTTTATCAGAGAATAATTGGACTGAGAAGCTAGTATGCTTGTTAGAGAAACGTAAGAATATGTATATTAGTAGTGCAGATTATATAATTGATATTAATGATAAAAGCTTAAATATGTTGGCACAGGAAATAATAAACCATTTTAATTGATTTAGTTATTAAAAAGACTTCCATTAGGGAACAATATACTGGAAGTCTTTTATTGTATAAGTTTGTCTATTCAAATAATAAAAAATATGTTATTATATACTAGGAATAATGCCGGAAAGATTTAGTTTAATTGGAAAATATGTAAATTAATTATATTTGAGGAGGTAAAATAATGATTTCAGCAGGAGATTTTAAAAAAGGCATAACCTTTATGATGGATGGAGAGCTATGCCAAGTAATTGATTTTCAGCACGTTAAGCCAGGAAAAGGAGCAGCATTTGTAAGAACTAAAGTTAAAAATGTTAAGACTGGAGCTATTAGAGAAACAGCCTTTAACCCTAACGATAAATTCCCTAAGGCTTTTATTGAAACAAAGGAAATGCAGTATTTATATAGTGATGGTCAACTTTATTATTTTATGGATAATGAAACATATGAGCAAATACCTTTAAATTATGAACAAGTTGAAGAAGCAATTACATATATAAAAGAAAATGAGCATGCAATTATTAGATTCCATGAAGGAAAACCTTTTGATGTTCAGGCTCCTAATTTCGTTGAGCTAGATGTTACTCATACTGAGCCAGGAGTGAAAGGTGATACTGCAACTGGAGCAACAAAACCAGCTACAGTTGAAACAGGTGCCACTGTAAATGTGCCACTATTTGTTAATATTGGTGATAAAATTAAAATTGATACAAGAACAGGTGAGTATTTATCTAGAGTTTAGGCAATAATATAAAAGTATTTAAAAAAATTAAAAGGAGGGGCTTTTAATGGAACATTTATATGAAAGAATTTCTTATCTACAAGGTTTAGCTGAAGGCCTAGGAATAGAGGAAAATAGTAAAGAAGGAAAGTTATTACTACATATTATTGATGCATTAGAAGACTTTGCAGATGCAATAGATGACCTAAGTTTTGAACAAGAGGAACTAGGTGAATATGTAGAATATATTGATGAAGACTTAACAGATGTTGAAGACGAAGTGTTTGGTGAATGCGATTATGAAGATGACCTCGAAGATTATGATGAGTATGAATTTGAAGATGACATTGATTATGTAGAACTAGAATGTCCACATTGTCAAGAAACATTATATATTGAAGAAGATTTACTTCATGAAGATGCAACTTGTCCAAACTGCTTAGAATCTATAGTTTGCTGTGAAGAGGAAGAAGAATAATAAGAAAAAAATATTTGAAGATTAAAGACCCAAAATCAAAAAATGATTTTGGGTCTTTTTTTTATTTATATAGCATATTATTCATATAATGACAATAGTTATATATAAAGGAGGGACATGTTATGGAGAAACAAATGAGTAATAATTTTATTAGAAAAAGGATAGAAAACAAATCCAGTACTTTTAATAAGGTGTTGAATTATTTAGACCCTAACATTTCATCTATATTAAATAGGATACCTGAAGATATTAAAGATAGGATAGAGGAAATAAGAATTAGATCAGGTAAACCATTAATGATATGTATGGAAGGGTCTGACTTTTTTATAAATAGAGTTGGTAAACCTGAAATAAATAGCAATAACGTATATATCACTACAGAAGAAAATGTTGCTAAATCATTTCAAATTATAAGTAACTATTCTGTCTATGCAATAGAGGACGAGTTAAAGAATGGCTTTATAACTATTAAAGGTGGTCATAGAGTAGGAGTTTCTGGTAAGGTGGTATATGGGAAAAATGGCTTAGAGACTATAAAGAATATTTCTTCTTTAAACGTCAGAATCGCTAGAGAAAAAATTGGTGTTTCTAATACAATAATGCAGGATATTATAAAAGAATTGAATACAATACATCATACTTTGATAGTCTCACCTCCTCAATGTGGTAAGACGACATTGCTTAGAGATATAATTAGAAATCTTAGTAATGGTATGCCTAATTATAACTTTAGAGGTATAAAGGTAGGTCTAGTTGATGAGAGGTCTGAAATTGCTTCTTTATATAATGGACAACCACAGAATAATATTGGAGTCAGAACAGATGTATTAGATGGCTGTAAAAAATATGATGGAATGATTTTGCTTATAAGATCAATGTCACCCCATGTTATAGCAACAGATGAGTTAGGGGATGAGAAGGACATTAAAGCAATTCATGAAGCTTTAAAAGCAGGTGTTAAGGTTATAGCTACAGCTCACGGTGAAGGGATTGAAGATATAAAAACTAAACCAAATTTAAAGGAGATAATAGAAGAGAAAATTTTCGAACGAATTTTCATATTAGATAACTCTAATGGAGTAGGAACAATTAGACATATTTTAGATGGAAAAACGTTTAAACCTATTAGTAGGGGAGAGAGGAAGAACTATGTTTCTATTAAAAATACTAGGAAGCTTAATAGTAATAACTTCTTCTAGTCTTATAGGGTTCACCTATGGAAGCTACTATTCCAAAAGACTAAAGAATCTAATGCTTTTATCAAATAGTATTCAATTACTTGAAACAGAGGTTATGTTTACTGCAACCCCAATTCCTGAAGCATTAGAGAATGTATATAAAAAAGGGAATAAAAGAGTATCATATATTTTTTTAGACATTAAGAAGCATTTAAATAAAAGCTTTAGTACTAATGATAGTTTTAATTCAGTAATACCTACTTTAAAACAAGATCTTAATCTAAATGAAGAAGATATAGAGATTTTCTTATCGTTGGGTAAAGTTTTAGGTAAATCAGATAGACAAGATCAGCAGAAGCATTTCAAAACTGTTATTACACAATTAGATAGGCAACAAAAAGATGCTGAAGATAGTAAGAATAAGAACGAGAAGATGTGTAAAAGTCTAGGAGTACTAGGGGGTATTCTTATAACCATAATACTTTTTTAGAAAGGAGAAAACTAATGAGCGTAGATTTAATATTTAAAATTGCTGGTATAGGGATATTAGTGGCAGTTTTGAATCAAGTATTAGACAGATCTGGTAAAGGGGAATATGCAACAATGGTAACCCTAGCAGGAGTAGTTATAGTTCTAATGATGGTTATAAACATGATAAGTAAGCTGTTTGATAGTGTAAAAACAATTTTTCAGCTTTACTAATAGATAAGGGTGTATATTATGGAGATTATGCAAATAGCTGGAATTGGTATAATAGCCACTATTCTAGCAGTTATATTAAAAGAACAAAAGCAAGAAATAGCATTACAAATTAGTATTGTAGCAGGATTAGTAATTTTTCTATTTGTAATAACAAAGTTAGAGTATGTAGTAGAAGTTTTAAGTACTTTAGCAGATCGAGTTGATTTAGATTTTATATATTTTTCTACAATATTAAAGGTAATTGGAATTGCATACATAGCAGAATTTGCAGCGCAAGTATCGAGAGATGCTGGTGAAGGAGCAATAGCTTCTAAAATTGAACTAGGAGGCAAAGTTCTTATTATGGTTGTTTCAATGCCTATTTTAATGGGTTTACTAGACTTAATTATGAAAATAATGCCTTAGGTTGTGATATACATTATGAAAAAAGTATTTTTGATTATAGTTATAGTGCTTATATTCCTTCAGAATTTTATTATATTTGCAGATGATGGAGGAATAAATAGTCCAATAGATCAAGAGGAGATTGCTGAGAAGCAACTTGAATATCTAAAAGTTGAAGAACTACAAAGGTTAATCAATAAAATAAATGAAGATTCCGATGAATATCTTCCCAAAATTGATTTTAGAGGATATATTATAGCTTTGATAAAGGGAGAAGAAGTAATAGAAGGTGAAAATATAGTCAATGGATTAATGAAAATAATCTTTAAAGAAGTAATAGCAAACTCAACATTATTATTACAAATACTAGTATTAGCAGTTATATGTGCTGTTTTAACCAATTTGCAAAGTGCTTTTGAAAATGATTCAGTTGGACAATTGGCCTTTTATGCGTGTTATTTAATATTAATAACAATTTCCATTAAGGCCTTTGCTATTACTGTAGAAGTAGGTAGACAAGCAATTAACGATATGGTGATTTTTATTCAAGCTCTATTACCGACATTAGTAACTCTCCTTTTAGCTATGGGAGGATTTGTTTCATCAGCATTATTTCAATCTCTGATATTAGGAGCAGTTAGCGTTATAAGTACTTTAATAAAAGATATTTTATTTCCACTTATATTCTTTTCTGCAGTTATTGGTATTGTTAGTAAAATATCTGATAAAGTTCAAATCTCAAAGATTTCTAGTTTACTAAGACAGATTGCAGTGGGAATATTAGGGGTCACTTTAACAATTTTTATTGGTATAATTTCAATTCAAGGAATTACTGCTGCAAAAGTTGATGGTATAACACTAAAGACGGCTAAGTTTGCAGTAGATAAGTTTGTACCAATAGTTGGTAAGTTCTTATCTGATGCAATGGATACTGTAGTAGGATGTTCAATGCTACTAAAAAATGCAGTAGGTGTTATTGGGTTAATAGCTTTATTTATTATTTGTGTTATGCCAGTAATAAAAATCACCTCAATAATTTTAATTTTTAAAGTAACCAGTGCAATCATAGAACCAATTTCTAATAGTAGAATTGTAGATTGTTTGAATGAAATTAGTAAATCTCTCATATTTATAGTAGGAACAGTCTTAGCAGTAGGAATGATGTTCTTTATAGCTATAACTATAGTGGTTAATGCCGGTAACATGACCGTCATGTTAAGGTAGGTGAAAATTTTGATTGATTTTTTAAGGAGTTGGGTCATAAATATAGTAGTATTAGTAATATTTTTATCATTCCTAGATATGATACTACCAAAAAGTAATATGAAAAGGTATATCAATATGATAGCTGGATTACTGATTATAATAGTACTCATAAATCCTTTCATAAACTTATTAACTAAAGATATAGACATAGAAAGAGAAGTTTTTTCAAATATTATTGAATCAAATAATATTGGTGAAAACACTAATGAAAATATATCTAAAATACAAGATCAACAAGTCATTGAAATCTATAAAGGAACTCTAAAAAAAGAAATAAGTGAGCTAATAAACACTAAAACTGAATATGTACTATCAGATATAAGTATAGATATAGAAGAAGATAAAGAGGCTGAAAGTTTTGGGAAAATTAAGAAAGTAAGTCTAATATTAAGTAACAATAAGAGATCTCAATCAGATGAAGATATCAAGGTCAAGGTTGATAGCATCAAAGATGTTTCAGTAAACGTTGACACCAAAAAAATGTCTGATACATCAAGCTCTTCAAAGGAGTTTGAAGAGGTGCGGAAAATAATATCAGACTCCTATAGCATACCACAGGATCAAATTTTAGTAGGAAAAAACTAAGTAAGAGGGTGAGGAGGGAGTAAGGTGAACATACAAGAAAAATTAATGGAATTTTTTAAGAAGGAGAATTCGAAAAAATTCTTAACTAATTTAGTTATAATTTTAATTATTGGAGTCATGATTTTAATAGCAGCTAGTACGTTTATGGATAGCGATAAGGAGAAAAACGTAACTACAGGAAATAATAATAATGAAACAACTTCTGATAAACAAAGTACTGCCTTAATTGATGATTATGCTAATAATATTGAGAAGAAATTAAAAAATATACTAGGTATGATAAATGGTATCGGAGAAGTTGAAGTTATGGTGACACTGGAAGATACTGCTGAGAAGATACCAGCTATAGATACTACTGAGAGTAAAGAAACTACAAATGAAAAGGATGCTCAAGGTGGTACAAGGGAAGTGATAAAAGATGACTTAACAAAAAAGATTGTAACTAGTAACGGTAATGGTGAGGAATCACTAGTTGTAATTAAAGAAATAAAACCATCAGTAAAGGGTGTAATCGTTGTAGCTAATGGAGCTAACGACCCTGTACTGAAAGAAAAAATATATAGAGCTGTAAAAACTGTACTTGGAATTCCAGGTAACAGAGTTGAAGTGTTTTCTAGTAATTAGGTTTAAAGGGGGAAAATAATATGATGGTTATTAAGAAAAAAACACTTTTATTAACTGGGTTAGTATTTTTATTGGTAGTAGTTGGTTATGCAAATCATAGATTAAATAAGCAAGCACTTCTTGAAGCATCAAATGAATATGAAAAATATGAAGAAGACCAAATGGCGAAAATGAATGAAAAGGACACCGATGATTCTATAGCAACAAATTCAGAAGGAATGAATCAAGCATTGGCTAGCAGTTTAAGTATAGTTGATAGTAAAACTGATATAATAGATCAATTAACACAATTAACTAATAGTAATATTGAAAAAAAGATGGAAAATGAAGAGAGTGTTGAAACCACTAACTATTTTGTTGAATATAGATTATCTAGGGATCAGCTTAGGTCTGAATTAATAGAGAGATTGAATGGAATTATAAATAATGAACAAACTACTAATGAAGTAAGATCTTTAGCGCAAAAAGAAATCCTAAGAATGGGTAATATTTCCGAGGATGAATTATATTTGGAAGGATTGATAAAAGGTAAAGGTTTCGAAGATGCCATAGTTTTTCTAAAAGAAGATAGTGCAAGGATAATAGTTGACACTCAACAATTGACTGAACAAGATCAAATGAAAATATTCGAAATTGTAAAAAATGAAACTAATGTTGAGCCAGTTAATATAAAAATCATGAAAAAATATTAGTTTTATTGTAAATAAATAAGTCATTTGATATAATGTCCTTATAAGTGAGGAAATTCATGGGAGGTGATTTCATGTCAGAGGATATTAAAAGAGAAGAAATGGTAGAATCAGGCCAAATAAAAATAGCTGATGAAGTTGTAGGTATAATTGCAGGATTAGCTGCCACAGATGTGAAAGGTGTAGCAGGAATGAGTGGAGGAATCGCAGGAGGAATTGCTGAGATTCTTGGTAGGAAAAACCTTTCAAAGGGAGTTAAGGTTCAAGTTGGAGAATCAGATGCTGCAATAGATTTATATATTATTGTTGAGTATGGTGCAAAAATACCAGATGTATCTTGGAAGGTACAAGAGAGTGTTAAAGATGCCGTCGAAACAATGACTGGTTTGAATGTGCTTGAGGTTAACATACATATTCAAGGTGTCAATATCCAGAAAGAAAAAGAAGTGGATAGTAAAGAAGAATAGCTTTGATAAAGGTTAACCCTCTGAATTCAGAGGGTTAACTTTAGGTTTTTTTGACTTAAATCCATACATATATTGTTTGATTAAAAGAAACAATAATAAGCATAAGGAGGAGAAAGATGGGTAGAAAAATAGCAAGGGAAGATACAATGAAATTATTGTTTCAAATGGACATAACTGAAGATTATAGCGAGGAAAAAATTAAGAAATATCTAGAGGAAAATAGCCATAATCCAGAAGAAGATAGTTACATTTATGAAGCATCTAGTTATATAGTAACAAATAAGGATGATATAGATAATAAAATTGAAAAATATGCAAGGGGTTGGAAAACAAAAAGATTTGCAAAGGTTGATTTAGCTGTGTTGAGAATAGCAATTTATGAAATAGTAAATAGGGATGATATTCCGATTGAGGTTTCTATAAATGAAGCTTTAGAAATTAGTAAAAAGTATAGTACAGGAGAATCAAGTAAGTTTATAAATGGAATTTTAGGAAGCCTAGTAAGAGGAATGAATAAATAAATGGAAAAACTGTTTATTGGTTTTGATACTAGTGCTTATACTACTTCAATCGGAGTAGTTGATCAATTTGGAAACGAAGTATTAAATTTAAGAGAAATTCTTAAAGTAAAGAAAGGTAATAGAGGATTAAGACAGCAAGAGGCAGTTTTTCAGCATATAAATAATTTGCCTAAAATGATAGAAGAATTGACAACTAAGATTGACATAAAAAATGTGGAGGCAATATCAGCCAGTGGATCACCGCGAAATATAATAGGTTCCTATATGCCTGTTTTTAAAGCTGGAAAAGGACAGGCTTTTATATTGTCTAGTATACTTGATAAAAGGTATTTTGAATTTAGTCATCAAGAAGGACATATTGGGTCATATTTTATAAATAATAAGAAGATTAATTCAAATGAATTTTTAGCTTTACATATATCTGGTGGAACCACTGAGTTATTGAAGGTTGCAAAAGAAAGTAATGGTTTGGATATAGAAATTATTGGTGGTACAAAGGACATTAGCGCAGGTCAATTAATAGATAGAATAGGGATTAAATTAGGCTTAAATTTTCCTTGTGGAAAAGAAATTGATGAATTATCTAGTACTGGTGAAAGGCTAGATAGAAATATTCCTATAAGTACTAAAGAAACTTGGATAAATTTTTCAGGAACTGAGACTTATTTTCAGCGTCTAATTGATAATATGAATTACGATAACAGTAATATTTCTAAAAGCTTGCTTTATGCTGTAACTAAATCCATTGGAAATATAATATCGGAAGGACTTGAAGAATATAAAATTGATAATGTTTTAATAACCGGTGGAGTAGCATCAAATTCATATATAAGGAATAACCTTGCTAACTATATAAAGAATAATAGTAATATAAAAATTCATTTTCCAAATATAGAGCATTGTACTGATAATGGTGTAGGAATTGCTTATCTTGGCAGCCAAGAATGGATTGGAGGCATATAAATGAAATTAAAAGCCTTAAAGGTTTGTGAAGTAAATCAATATATTAAGAGAATACTTGTCAGTGACCCTATACTGTATAATATTAATGTAGAAGGGGAAATCTCAAATTTTAAGCATCATTATAACGGACATATGTATTTTACTTTAAAGGATGAAAGTAGTAAAATTAGGTGTGTTATGTTTAATGGAGATAATAGAAATATAGACTTTTCTCCTAAAGAAGGTATGAAAGTAATAATCACAGGTTATATTTCTGTTTATGAGAGAGATGGGAGCTACCAGCTATATGCAAAAAAAATAAAGCAAAAGGGAGTAGGAGATTTATATGCTGCCTTTGAAAAATTGAAGAAAAGACTTGAAGCAGAAGGTATGTTTGATAATGTCTTTAAAAAGAAACTACCATATTTACCGAAAAAAATAGGTGTTGTAACTTCTTCTACTGGAGCAGCAATTAAGGATATAATTACAGTCATACAAAGAAGATTTTCATCTGTAAATATAGTGATTTATCCAGTTCATGTTCAAGGGGAAAAAGCCCCTATGGAAATTGTTGAAGCCTTGAGATATTTTAATACTAGAGATGATATTGATCTTATTATAACTGGTAGAGGTGGAGGTTCAATAGAAGAACTGTGGGCATTTAATGACGAAGAAGTGGCAAGAACTATTTTTAAATTAAAAATCCCTATCATTTCAGCTGTAGGGCATGAAACAGATTTTACTATTGCAGATTTCGTTGCAGATTTAAGGGCACCAACTCCTTCAGCTGCTGGTGAATTAGCTACTCCTATTTTACATGAATTAAAAAGTAGACTTGAAGACAATCTGATTAGATTAGAGTTTGTTATGAAGAATAGTCTAAAGGATAAAGAGAATAGTCTTAAAATGCTAAGAAATAATCTTAAGACCTATTCTCCAGAGAATAAACTCAAAGCCAGTAAGGAGAGGCTAGACGTTCTATATAAGGATATAAGAAGAGTAATGAAGTCTGTCCAGGATAATTCAAATAATAAACTTGAGAACCTTATAGGAAGGCTGGACGCATTAAGTCCTTTATCAACATTAAATAGGGGATATTCTATTCCTTTAGATCAAGAGAGTAAGGTTATTAAATCCGTGAAAAGAGTTAAAAAGGACGACATCGTTGATATATTATTGAAGGATGGAAAAATAACTGGAAAAATAATAAGCATAAATGAGAGTCATGAATAGAAAGGGGTAAATTTATGAAAAATGAAAAAGAAAAATTATCCTTTGAAGATGCTATTGAGAAATTAGAAGGAATTATTGCAAAGCTAGAAGAAGGTGATTTATCACTAGACCAATCCTTAGAAGAATTTCAAAAAGGTATCGAATTGTATAGACATTGTAGTAATGTGTTAGTTGACGTTGACGGGAAGATAAAAGTTATTTTAGATAATGGAGCTGATACACCAGAAGAAGTAGATTTTGAAGAAGATCTTTAGGAGGATTATATGGTTATTAAAGATGAATTGACTAAGTTTAAAGCGATAATAGAAGATTACTTAGATGAAGTATTGCCTGAAGAAGAAGGCTACCAAAATGAGATTTTTAAGGCTATGAGGTATAGTGTATTTGCTGGGGGAAAAAGATTAAGACCTTTTCTTACTTTAAAAACCTGCGAAATAATATGTGGGGACTATAAGCCTGCATTACCTTTTGCAGCTGCATTAGAAATGATACATACTTATTCATTAATACACGATGACTTACCAGCCATGGATAACGATGATTTTAGAAGAGGCAAACCAACTAATCATAAAGTTTATGGTGAAGGAATGTCAGTACTAGCTGGTGATGGTCTATTAAATTATGCCTATGAGATAATGACCAAATCATTAGCTGAAAATGGGGATAATTTAGATAGATATGTTAAGGCCTTATCTATTGTAAGCAATGCATCAGGGATATATGGTATGATAGGTGGTCAAGTAGCTGATATACTTTCAGAGGATAAAAAAGTTGATAAAGATACTTTAGATTTTATTCATAAAAATAAGACATCCGCTTTAATTGAGGCAGCAGTCTTAGCAGGTGGGATAATTGGTGGAGCAACTGACGAAGAAATAGTTGCATTAAAGGAATACGGACAATCAATTGGTTTAGGCTTTCAAATTAGAGATGATATACTTGATAAAATAGGCACAATGGAACAATTAGGTAAGGATATAGGTAGTGATGAAGGAAATAATAAAGCAACGTATTTATCTCTGTATGGCTTAGACTTTTCAATAAATAAAACTAAAGAATTAAGTAATAAAGCTAAAAATGCATTGAAAATTATTGGTAATAATGAGATAATTGTTATGCAAGAGCTTGCTGAATACTTAGTTTCAAGAGAAAGTTAATAGAATTTGAAATAATGAGTTTTATGTGCTATAATGAAATTTAGTCTAGAGTGGTGCAGTATTCTAGTCAGTACAGCTAATTTTGAAGGCGGGCCTAAAAATCCGTCAAAGGGCGTATCGATGAAGTTCCTGGTTTCGGCTGCTGACGCCCAGTTGGGGGTCGATTCTGGGAGTAAGGAGGATGGGGCGATCTACAAAGGCATGTGGGCGATGACCCTACCTTCGTGGAGACTCATTAATAGCATAATATATAGGCGCATGTTAATGAGAGTAACCTACACTGTGGTGCAAGCTACGTGTAGTGTAGCCTGCCTTGAGTGAAATAGGTGGAAAACAGGTGTAACTCTGCCTCTATGGGCCCATAGAAGAACGGGTTTTGCTGTTGAAACCTATTTTGCAAAAGAGGCTAAGAATTAGCATGGCTGTTGAGGAAAACTCCTAGACTGTTCTACGAGAAGTATATTAAGGATTACAGTGCGTACTAAGTGGTAATCTAGCCCTACCTTTGGCAACAAGGTAGAGATGAAATTAAAGGGAAACCGCTGTTATTGGTGACAGGCAGTTTTCATCTGGGAAATCCTGCTAGACCTAAGCCGCAAGATTTACTTAATATACTACCACTCTAAAGGCTGATAGCATTGCTATCAGCTTTATATTTATACATAATTGGAGGAGTTGTTTTGTCGGATAGTTTAAAAAACAAAAAAAAGGAAAAAAAGAATAAAAAAATGCCTAGTTTTGAAAAGTATAATTTAAAGTGGGTTATTTTAATTACTCTTTGGACTTTTTTACTTGCAATATGTGTTAGTTTAATATCTGAAAGTCTTATGAGGAACCTAGAATATATTGCAGCATTTTTGGTATTAATATTTATTATTTCCTTTGGCGTATTCTTTGATACGATAGGAATAGCAGTGGCAGCTTCTAATGAAAAACCTTTTCATTCAATGGCTTCTAATAAAGTTGCAGAAGCAAAGTATGCCATAAGATTAATTAGAAATGCTGGTCCTGTATCTAATTTTTGTAATGATGTAATTGGAGATATAAGTGGAATAATAAGTGGTGCAGCTGGTACCATGATTGTTTATAAACTGATAGATGAATTTGGTTTTATTGATGGAGCCATCATAAGTATAGTAATGAGTGCTTTTGTTGCATCTTTAACTGTTGGTGGAAAAGCATTGGGTAAAGAGATAGCAATGGATAAATGCGATAGCATTATTTTTTATGTTGCAAAGGTAGTAATGGTTCTTGATATTAAGCTTGGAATAAAGATATTACCGGATATAAGAAAGAAAAGAAATAAAAAAAACCAAAGAAAGAGAGAGGGCAAAAGTGGGAGAAATTCTAAATAAGATTGAAAATACTCGTTCATTAAAGAACTTAAATATATTTGAAATGAATAAATTAGCTAGTGAAATTAGAGAATTTATAATAGAAACTGTTTCTCTAACTGGGGGACACCTTGCATCTAATCTTGGAATTGTAGAGCTTACTATAGCTCTTCATAAAGTTTTTGAGAGTCCCAAAGATAAAATTATATGGGATGTAGGACATCAGGCCTACGTTCATAAAATTTTAACTGGAAGGAAGGATGATTTTCATACCCTTCGCCAATTTGAAGGAATTAGTGGATTTCCTAAGCGATCTGAAAGTCCCCATGATTTGTTTGAAACAGGACATAGCTCTACTTCAATTTCTGCAGGTATGGGTTATGCTTTAGCTAGAGATTTAAAGAAAGAAGATCATGAAGTTATAAGTGTTATTGGCGACGGAGCTATGACAGCAGGAATGGCATTTGAAGCCATGAATCATATTGGTGACTTGGGTACTAAGCAAATTGTAGTATTAAACGATAACGAAATGTCAATATCCCAAAATGTCGGTGGATTATCTAAGTATCTAAATGAAATTAGAACAGCCCCAACATACTTTAGAATGAAAGAAGATGTCGAGTCTATACTGAATAGTATTCCAGCAATAGGGAAAAAAGTTTTTAAGACAGCTGAAAGGGCAAAGGATAGTGTAAAATACTTTTTTGTACCAGGAATGTTATTTGAAGATTTAGGCTTTAAATATTTAGGTCCCGTTGATGGTCATAATATAAAAGAACTGATGAATGTTATGGAAAGGGCTAAAAAAGTCAATGGACCTACTTTAGTCCATATTTTAACTAAGAAAGGTAAGGGATATAATCCTGCCGAAAATAATCCAGATAAATATCATAGTGCTTCTGCCTTTGACATTAAAACGGGCAAGCCCTTAAAGAAATCAGATAAAGTAAAATACTCAAACGTTTTTGGCGAGACAATAAGTAAACTTGCTGAAAAAAATGATAAAATTGTTGCTATAACGGCGGCTATGCCTGCAGGCACTGGCCTTACTAAATTTATAGAAAAACATCCTGATAGGTTCTTTGATGTAGGGATTGCTGAACAGCATGGTGTAACCTTGGCAGCAGGATTAGCAGCTGATGGCTTGAAGCCTTTCTTTGCTGTTTATTCTACATTTCTACAAAGAGGATATGACCAAGTTCTACATGATGTCTGTATTCAGAAGTTACCTGTTGTTTTTGGCATAGATAGGGCAGGTTTGGTTGGTAATGATGGAGAAACTCATCATGGTGTTTTTGATTTATCTTACCTTAGTCATTTACCTAATATGACTATAATGGCTCCAAAAGATGAATTTGAGTTTAAGGAAATGATTGAGTTCTCTACTAAATATAATGAAGGACCTATTGCTATTAGATATCCTAGAGGTTTTTCTTGTGATTTAAAAGATTATTCTAATAGAGATAAGATTTCATATGGAAAAGCTGAAATATTAAATCAAGGTAATGATATAGCCATTATTGCCATAGGTAAAATGGTTGAGTTTGGATGTGAAGTGGTTAATAGGTTAAAATCAGAAGATAAAAATATTACTTTAGTAAATGGAAGATTTGTAAAGCCTTTAGATGAGGACCTTATTTTAAACATTGCTAAAAATCATAAAACTATTATTACTTACGAAGATAATGCTATCATAGGTGGTTTTGGAAGCATGGTCAATGATTTATTGATTAAAAATGGATATGATGGCGTTGTTAAAAATATTGGCGTACCAGACCATTTTATAGAACATGGTAGTGTAGATAAACTATATAGTCTATATAATATGGATGTTAATGGTGTGGTGAAATTAATAAAAGAACTTTAGGAGTTTTTATATGGATAAAGAAAGGATAGATATACTGTTAGTTGATAGAGGATTAGTAGACAGTAGATCTAAGGCTAAACAATATATAAAGCTAGGACATGTATATTTAAACGGTAAGAAAGTCAATAAGCCAAGCTTAAAGGTATCGAGAGCTGAATCTATAGAAATAAAAGGTAATCCTATTCCCTATGTAAGCAGAGGAGGATTAAAGCTTGAAAAAGCTATAAAATTTTTTGATTTATCAGTGAAGGATAAGATAGCTTTAGACATTGGAGCATCTACAGGTGGATTTACTGATTGTATGCTTCAAAATGGTGCTAAGAGAGTTTATGCAATAGATGTAGGAACGAATCAATTGATTAAAAAGCTTAAGATGGATAACCGAGTTATATCAATGGAAAAAACAAATGTAAGATATATGACTGAAAATGATATTGATGAAAAGGCTAATTTTGTTTCAATAGATGTATCTTTTATATCTTTAAGACTTATTTTACCAGTAGTTAATTTATTGACTACTGAGAATGTTGATATTGTGGCTCTAATTAAGCCTCAGTTTGAAGCTGGTAAAGATAGAATAGGAAAGAATGGTATTGTGAAAGATATAAAGATACATATTGATATTATAAAGGAGTTGCATGAGTTTTGTAATTCTATATCTTTATTTTTTGTCAATCTTACCTATTCTCCAGTAAAGGGTGGGGATGGCAATATAGAGTACTTAGTTCATTTGTCAAAAAGTAAAGAAGATGAAAAAAATTTAGAAGTACATATTAATAATATAGTAAGGGAGTCCCATAGTTATCTATAGCCATTTTATGAACTTCCGACGGGATTAGAATTTGATTCCAATTATGGAAGTTTTTATTATTAGTTTGAAATAAGTGTTTTTTTATATTTATACATTTGATATAATAGACATATAAAAAATATGATAAATATTTATCAAGTGTCTTATTGGGAGGATAGCTATGAGAAAATATTCGCGACATGCTAAAATTCTAGAAATTGTTGAAAATAATGAAATAGAAACTCAAGATGAATTATCTGAGCAATTGAAAAGAGAAGGTATTGAAGTAACTCAAGCAACAGTATCAAGGGATATAAGAGAGTTAAGATTAGTCAAAGTACTATCCAAAAGTGGTAAATATAAATATGCGGCTATGGGTCAGCATCAGGAAGGAACCACAGAAAGATTAATTAAGATATTTAAGAATTCTATTCTATCTATTGATGTTGCAGGGCATTTATTAGTAATTAAAACATTACCAGGGGCAGCTCAAATATCAGGTTCTGCTATTGATGCATTAGGGATAGAGGAAGTGGTTGGAACAATAGCTGGTGACGATACGGTTTTCGTTGCTATAAATAATAAAGATAGAATTGATCATATTTTGGATATGTTTAACAATATCTTAGATTAGTGGAGGTATCAAGTATGCTTCTAGAACTAAACATTGAGAATTTCGCCATTATTGATAATGTTAATATTCATTTTAGTGATGGTTTTAACGTTCTAACTGGAGAAACAGGAGCTGGGAAATCTATAATAATTGATGCAGTTAGTATGGTATTAGGAGGAAGGGCAGCTAAAGAGTTTATAAGAACTGGTGCTGATAAATCAGTGATTGAAGCTGTTTTTTCTCTAAAGAAAACCTATGATGCTAGAAAAACTCTTAAGCACTACGGCATAGATGTAGGTGAGGATAACACTCTAATAGTTACAAGAGAGATTTATAGTACTGGTAGAAGTGTTTCTAGAGTTAATGGGAGAACCGTTACTTTAAATATGCTAAAGGAGCTTACAGACAAATTAGTAGATATTCACGGACAGCATGAGCATCAATCTCTTCTGAATCAGGAAAGTCATATTAACTTTATAGATTCATTAGGAAAAAATATTATTAGTGATACTAAGGAAAATATTCTAAAGGATTATAATAAGGTTAAATCTTTAAAGAGCAATTTAGGTGGACTAGCCTTCGATGAACAGGAGAGAGAAAGAAAAATTGATTTATTAAAATTTCAATTAAATGAAATTGATGAAGCAGAGCTTAAGCCCAATGAAGAAGAAAAACTTATGAATAATTATAAAAAAATTTCAAATGTTGAGAGTATAAAAAAATCTATTGGCAGTATTATTGAGACAATGAATTCATCAGATTATAATCAAGTATCTGTACTTGACAAGTTAAATTCTATTTCTGGACTTTTAGTAAATGCATCTAAATCAGATGATAACATTGAGAAATATAAGGAGACTTTTGATTCTGCTATATATCAACTTCAAGAAGTAGTTAGAGATTTGAGAGATTATGAAGATACTTTAGAATATAATCCAGAAAAACTCCAGGAATTAGAAGATCGAATTGCAATTATAACTAGATTAAAAAGAAAATATGGTAATACTATAGAAGAGATATTACAATATCGAGATGATATAGATTCAGAGTTACAATCAATTATTAATAGTGAAAAAGAAATTATCCGTATTAACAATGAGATAAAAGCTATAGAAAAACAAATATATGAAAATTGTTATATTCTTACAAAGGAAAGAAAGAAAATAGCTGCTGCCATAGAAAAGGATATAACAAAAGAATTAAAGGAATTAAATATGCCTAATGTCACCTTTAAAATTAGTTTTAAGGAATTAGATACTTATACAAAAACGGGCATAGATAATGTTGAGTTCCTAATATCTACTAATATTGGAGAGCCAGTTAAATCACTGTCAAAGATTGTTTCTGGTGGAGAAATGTCAAGGATTATGTTAGCTTTTAAAACTATATTAGCTCATGTGGATCATATTTCTTGTTTGATTTTTGATGAGATTGACACTGGAATAAGTGGAAGAACTGCTCAAGTTATTTCAGAAAAAATTGCTGAAATTGCTAGAACACATCAAGTATTATGTATTACTCATTTACCACAAATTGCAGCTATGTCAGATACTCATTTCCAAATTAGTAAGGTTGTACATAATAGAAAGACTAATACTAGAATTAAGAAATTAACTGATATAGATCGAATCAATGAATTATCTAGATTATTAGGTGGTGTAGATTTAACAAGCACTACAAAAATGCATGCTAAGGAAATGTTGGAAATGTCTGAAAAAATAAAAAGAAATTGGAAATAAATGCATCAATTTGAAACATCCTTTATTTAGTAAAGGATGTTTTTTTATGCAAAAAAATAGTGTATAAAGGTGTTTAATTTTCAAAAAATAAATTTATTATGATTTTTATCAATTTTCTATTCTATTTTTCGGTAATAATGAATTTCCTTAGCAATTCAATAAATATTTATGTAGAATAAATACCTTTTAAAATGGCTAAATTAAGGTTACACAACCTATTTGATGGAGGTGAAGAAAAAGCTAATGGGAAAATTGGGAGTGTGATAGTTTTTGAGAAAATTTAATAGAAGAACTGCTACTTTTTTGGTAGTTATGTTAATCGTTACTGCAGTATATGTAGTACAGATATATAATATTATCAGTTTCCCTTCACAAATGGATATATTTAGAGGAGAAAATGAAACTATAGATATTTTATTTCCTTTTACAGTAAAACTGCATGATAACAACAATAAAAGGGAAGTATTAAAATTTATTGAGGATAGGGAAGAAGATGAGAGTCTAAAGGTTAGTGTAAGAAATTCATATAAATTTAAATCAATCGAAAATGGAGAAGCTAAATTAGAATTTAAGCTACTTGGGTTAATACCAATAAAAAATGTTAATATTAACGTCGTAGATAATCTTTATTTAGTTCCTGGTGGAAATACAATTGGAGTAAAGTTAGAAACAAAGGGAGTTCTTGTAGTAGCGTTATCAGATGACTTAGTAGGTATTGATGGGAAAAAGCATAGTCCATCAATAGATGCAGGTATAAAAGTCGGTGATGTTATTACAAAGATTAATGATACAAATGTTAAGAATGCTTCTCATGTAATAAGATTACTCAATGAGGTTGGAGAAAGCAAAGTTAAAATCACTTTAGAGAGAAATGAGTATGAATTTACCACTGAAGTTCAACCAGTCAAATGTAGTCAAGATAATTCCTATAGATTGGGACTATGGGTTAGAGATAAAACTGCAGGAATAGGCACTCTAACTTTTTATCATCCAGAGAGTAGAACTTTTGGAGCATTAGGTCATGGAATAACAGATGTGGATACAGGTTCTTTAATGCCGATATCTAATGGTGAAATTTTAAAAGCCACAATATCATCAATAGAACAAGGTAAAAAAGGGGAGCCAGGAGAATTAAGAGGAGCTTTTTTTGAAACAAGTGGTTCAATAGGAAAAATATTTGATAATAGTCCATTTGGTATATATGGAACATTAGGAAGAAATTATGATAAAATACCTTCTAATAAGGCAATTCCAATCGGACTTCAAAATGAAGTTAAGACTGGAAAAGCCTATATTTTATCTACAATTGAAAATGATAAAATTGAAAAATTTGAAATTGAAATACTAAAGGCACAACCTCAAAGCTCACCTACTCAAAAAAGTATGGTAATTCAAGTAACAGATAAAAAACTTTTGGAAAAAACAGGTGGAATAGTGCAGGGAATGAGTGGAAGCCCAATAATACAAGATGGCAAACTAATTGGTGCAGTGACTCATGTTTTTGTTAACGATCCTACTAAAGGATATGGTATTTATATTAACTGGATGATTAAAGAAGCAGGAATTTCTTTAGATAAAAAAACTTTGCCAAAAGCAAATTAAAAAAAATGTTGTTTTTCAGAGAATCTTAAAAGAAGAGGTATTTTTTTATAAAATATCTCTTCTTTTTTGAAAATAATTCAAAAAAATTTTAAAAAAGTTACGATAATAGAAAAATATAGAAGGAAATAAATAGCATTTGTCGAATGTTTAAATTAATAAAGTCTGACAAATTTTTTTACGAAAAAGTGAATCAGATTTATAGAATAAAAAGGATTTTAGGGGGTTAATAAATTGAATAATGAAAAAATTAGTGTTTTGATAGCAGATGATAATAGGGATTTTTGTGGTATTTTAAAGGAATACCTTACTACTCAGCCCGATGTAGAAGTTGTGGGAGTTGCAAAGGACGGTCTAGAGGCGCTTGATTTAATTACAGAGAAGGCACCTGATGTTTTAGTTTTAGATATAATTATGCCTCATCTTGACGGATTAGGTGTTTTAGAGAGACTTAACACTTTAGATCTCGACACATTTCCAAAAACTATAGTATTATCTGCTGTTGGTCAAGACAAGATAACACAAAGAGCAATTAATTTAGGCGCAGATTATTATGTGGTAAAACCTTTTGATTTTGAAATTTTCATGAAGAGAATTAGACAGGTTACAGGGACATCACCTACTAAAGTAACTAGAAGAAGAATACCAAACACTACTTCAACTTTAGTAAATACTAATAATGCACCAAAAACTTTAGAAGCAAAAATCACAAATATAATACATGAGATTGGTGTACCTGCTCATATAAAGGGCTATTTATATCTTAGAGAAGCTATTAGTATGGTTGTAGATGAAATAGAACTTCTAAGCGCTGTAACTAAAGAACTCTACCCAAATATAGCTAAGAAGTTTAATACTACTCCTAGTAGGGTAGAAAGAGCTATAAGACATGCTATAGAGGTTGCATGGAGTAGAGGTAAGATAGACACTATAAATCAGCTGTTTGGATATACTGTACATACTGATAAAGGTAAGCCAACTAATAGTGAGTTTATAGCAATGGTTGCAGATAAATTAAGACTAGAGCAACCGGTAAGCTAAGTAACATTAAATGTACTTTTATGAATTGCGTACTAAACACCTTCTTCAAAGATTAAATAATCTATTGTTTGAAGGTGTTTTTATATTATAAGTTATAAATCATCAATAAAAGTCAAAAATTACTGTAATTTAACCAAAAAACCTTATTTGTATCATAAAAATCGTATATTATATCATAATAGATATTATCATAAATGATAATCTATACTATCTTAAAAATGAATACTTAAAAAATTAAAACAAATAATACTTACTATCATTGATAATATAAAAAGAAATAGTATAATAGATATATCAGCCTTTATTTCTAAAAAATACCATACTAAATAGTTAAGGAGGAAATAATGAACTCAGAAAATGCTTATAAGAAAGATACCACCGAATTACTTATTGATTATGATGTCGATAAGAATACAGGATTAAGTCTAGAAGAAGTAGAAAAAAGAAAGAATCTACATGGATTAAATAAACTCAAAACTCAAGAAGGAGAGAGTTTATTAAAGAAATTCTTTAATCAATTTAAAGATTTTATGGTCATTATATTGATTATAGCTGCTATAATCTCAGGTTCTCTTGGTGAGTTTAAAGACTCTATTATTATTTTAATAGTAGTAATACTAAATGCTATACTAGGATTAGTACAAGAAGATAAAGCAGAGAAGTCCTTGCAAGCATTAAAAAATATGACTACTCCTTTGGCTAAAGTACTAAGGAATAATAAAATTACTCAAATTAAATCTACAGAGATAGTTCCTGGAGATATAGTGATTCTTGAGAGTGGAGACTATATACCAGCCGATGGTAGATTATTAGAATCATCAAGTTTAAAGGTTGAGGAGTCTGCCCTCACTGGCGAATCTTTACCAGTTAATAAAAACACTGAAGTCTTACAAGGAGATAATGTTCCCCTGGGAGATAGAAAAAATATGGTTTTCTCAACTAGCATGGTAACCCATGGTAGAGGTAAAATACTAGTAACTGATACAGGTATGAAAACTGAAATTGGAAAAATAGCTGAATTAATTGGCTCACAAGAAAAACTAAAAACACCTTTACAAATTAAGCTTGAAGAGTTAGGTAAGTGGTTAGGAATAATTGCATTATCAGTATGTATAATTATATTCTTAATCGGATACATGCAAGGAAGAGATCCCCTAGAGATGTTTATGCTAGCGGTGTCATTGGCTGTTGCAGCTATACCAGAAGGATTACCTGCTATAGTAACTATTGTTCTTTCATTGGGAGTACAAAGAATGATAAAAAGAAATGCTATAATAAGACGATTGCCAGCAGTTGAAACATTAGGAACAGCTTCAGTAATTTGTTCTGACAAAACTGGTACTTTAACTCAAAATAAAATGACCGTAACAAAACTATATACATATAACGATTTAAAAGATGTAGAAAAAATTAATATAGAAAATCAATCTTCAAACTTAGCAATTAAGATTGGATTATTATGCAATGACTCTACTATAAATGAAGAAAAGGGAGAGAAAGAAGCAATAGGAGATCCAACTGAAGTAGCTTTAGTAGTACTAGCCCAAAAAAAAGGTCTTTTTAAAAAAGAGCTTGAAAGAAAACTCGAAAGAGTAAATGAAATACCCTTTGATTCTGAGAGAAAGCTTATGACTACTATTCATAAATCGGAATCAGGATATAAGGTTTTCACAAAAGGAGCACCAGATGTTTTATTAGAAAGGTGTAATAGAATATTAGATGATAATACTGTTAGAGATATAACCGATGATGATAAGAAAAATATATTATCCATTAATGAAACTATGGCAAATAAAGCATTAAGAGTTTTAGCTATGGCCTATGATGATTCTGATAGTAGCATAGATAATCCAACATCTGAAAACACTGAAAATGATTTAATATTTGTTGGTTTATCTGGAATGATTGACCCACCAAGAGAAGAAGTTAAAAAAGCAGTAGCTAAAAGTAAAAGTGCTGGTATTAGACCAGTTATGATTACAGGTGACTATAAGCTCACAGCAGTTACTATTGCCAAAGAGTTAGGAATATTAGACGAAAATGGTAAAGGTATTGATGGAAACGAGTTAGATAAACTATCAGATGAAGAACTTACAGAGCAAGTTGATAAATACTCAGTTTATGCTAGAGTCTCACCGGAACACAAAGTTAGGATCGTTAAAGCGTGGCAGAATAGAGGCAAAATAGTAGCTATGACTGGAGATGGAGTTAATGATGCCCCATCATTAAAGAGATCAAATATTGGTTGTGCCATGGGAATAACTGGTACGGATGTCTCTAAAGAAGCCTCAGATATGATACTAACCGATGATAATTTTTCAACTATCGTATCAGCTGTCGAAGAAGGAAGAAATATATATGCAAATATAAGGAAGTCAATTCATTATCTTTTATCTTGTAATATTGGTGAAATAATAGCATTATTTGTTGCCTTAGTTTTTAACATGCCGAGTCCACTAATTCCAATTCATATATTATGGATTAATCTTGTTACAGATAGTTTCCCTGCATTATCATTAGGTGTTGATCCAGCAGAACCAGGTATTATGGATAGAAAGCCTAGAGACCCAAATGAAAGTATATTTGCCAATGGATTAGGACTTTCGATTGGAATTAAAGGTTTAATTATTGGGGGAGTTACTGTTCTATCCTTTATAACTGGAAATAATATAAGTTTGGAAACAGGAAGAACAATGGCTTTTCTAACATTAAGTTTCTCACAGTTTGGAAACAGTCTTAGTGTTAGATCATTAGATAAATCCTTATTTAAAATTGGCATATTTAAGAATAAATATCTAATAGGAGCAATCCTTTTATCAAGTACACTTATGCTAAGTGTTCTATTTATCCCTTTCCTTAGAAATGTATTTGATTTAGAATTATTATCCTTAAGAGAAACTCTATACGTTGTTGGATTTTCAGCAATTCCATTGATTTCAGGAGAGATATTTAAAAAAATTAAAAGCATATTCAAAAAATAGATTGGTTTTCCAATCTATTTTTTTTTACTAATTTTTCAACACTAAATTTGGTATTTTTTAAAGGAATTGACCAATAATAAGAATAAAAGATTTTTTTGGAGGCTCTTTAATGAGTATTAATGGAATTGTAAAAAAGGATAGAAAAACTAAAAATCTTATTGGAAGATTGAGACCTGGAGATATAGCAGTTATTTCTCATTCAGATTTAGATGAATTAGCAGCTATAGGACTGGTAGAATCAAAAGTTAAATGCGTAATAAATACAGATAAAACTATAAGCGGAAGATATCCAAATAAAGGGCCCTCAATATTATTAGATGCTAAAATTCCGATCTATGAAGCAGGAAATGACTTCTTTTTAGAAATTAAAGATAATGAAAGTATAAAAATTGGCAATAATACTATAACATCCAGCAAAGGAAAACTTTATCCTTGTACTATTTTATGTTGCGATACAGTAACAAAACTTCTTGATATTGGTTATAAAAATACTGAAAAAGAATTAGATAAGTTCATAGAAAATACTCTTTTATATGCTAAGAAAGAAAAGGATATGGTGTTAGGTAAATTAAAAATTCCTAAGACAAAAGTAGATATAAAAGATAAACATGTTTTGGTTGTTGTAAGAGGTAAGGATTACAAAAAAGACTTAACAGCAATTAAAATGTATATAAACGAGATGAAACCAATATTAATAGGAGTCGATGGTGGTGGGGATGCTCTACTGGAATTTGGTTATACTCCAGATATCGTTATAGGTGATATGGATAGTGTTAGTGATAAATGTTTAAAAATAGCTAAAGAAATCATAGTTCATGCCTATAGCGATGGAAAAGCTCCAGGACTAACAAGAATAGAAAAACTTGGTTTAAATTCAACTATTTTTTCTTCTCCAGGAACTAGTGAAGATATAGCTATGTTACTTGCATATTCTAATGGTGCTGATCTAATAGTAGCAGTTGGATCCCATAGTAATATGATTGATTTCTTAGAAAAAGGTAGAAAAGGAATGGCCAGTACCTTCTTAGTTAGATTGAAAGTTGGATCAAAATTAGTTGATGCTAAAGGTGTAAATAAACTTTATAAAAATAAAATTGGAATAAAATATATTTTAGGCCTAGGAGTCGCTGCTTTAATACCGATTTTAGTCATTATTTTTATGTTTCCTCCCTTAAGAGAATTTTTTAAACTCATGGAAATAAGATTAAGGCTCTTTCTAGGTCTTTAAGGGGTGTTTAGTTTGGGATAAATATTAGATATTATATTATATCAATTATTTCTATTTTTCTTGCTTTAGGAATTGGTATGTTTATAGGTTTTATGTTCGATGCTCAAGAACTCTTAACATCAGAAAAAGAAGATATGGTTGAAAAGCTAGAATTAAAATTTGAAAACTTACAGACAGAGAATAAAGAAGTTAATACAAAATTAAATAATGCTCTTGAAAAAAATAGACAATATATTGATTTCACAGAAAGTATTCTTCCGGAATTAGTTGAAAATAGACTATTAGGGATTAATATTGTTGTTATTGAAACAAATAATGATTATAGTTATTCAGATGTTACATCAATACTCCAGCTATCTGGAGCTAATGTTAATAAAATAACTTTAGTTGATAAAAATATCATTAATAATATGTCTTTCTTAAAATCACAATTATTTGATGCGGATAGCAATTTAGATGACTCCGAAGTTATCCAAGCAATTATTCCTGAATTTGTTAATGATATTGTAAATGATAGAGTTAGTTTAATGTTAAATCAAATAAAAAAACGTAATTTAGTAATGGTAGAAGGAAGCACTTTAGAAAATACTGATTATTTCATAGTAGCAGGTGGTGCAAAAAAGGATAATGCACATAAAAGTCACACTATTAACAATACTATAGTTGACTATTTAATGATCAATAATTATCCTCTAATTGCAATTGAAAAAGATTACGTCAAAAGTTCGTTTACACAAAACTATCAGGATAGAAAGATTGATACTATAAACAATATTAATACTGCAATGGGGAAGGCTTCATTGGTACTAATTTTAGAAAATAATATTTTAAACAGTAAAATTCAAAGTACTATCGAGAGGGAGTAGAATATGTGCAATCATGAAGTTGTTGCAGTAATTCCTGTATATAACGAAGAAGATACAATTGAAGAAACTGTCAATAACCTTAGAAAGATAGACTTAATTAATAAAATTGTCGTTATAAACGATGGATCAACAGACAATACTGAGGAAGTAGTAAAAAATTTAGAAGTATTTTTGATAAATTTAGAAAAAAACCATGGCAAAGGATATGCAATAAAAACTGCTCTAAGGAATCTTCAATATGATTATATTATATTTGTAGATGGAGATTTAGGCAAAACATCTAAATACATAGAAGAACTAATTTATCCTGTAATTCAAGGATCAGCAGATGCTACAGTAGCCAAATTTAAGCCAGCAACTAGAAAAGGTGGTTTTGGATTAGTAAAAAATTTGGCTAAGTATGGTGTATATATTTATTGTGGTAAAAAAATCACATCTAGCCTTTCTGGACAGCGAGTCTATAGTAAAGCCGTAATAGATAAAATAAATTATATTCCTAATAATTTTGGAATCGAAATAGCTATGACAATCGGTACTCTAAGACATGGCTTTAAGCTTCAAGAGATTGATGTTGGCATGACACATCGTGAAAGCGGTAGAAATCTAAGTGGGTTTATTCATAGAGGAAGACAGTTCTTAGATATATCAAAAACATTATTGATGTTAATGTATAGGGGATAATGATTATGAAATATATAATTGTAATTGCTTTTCTATCAAGCATAATTGTATCTTATATAGTAATTCCATATGTCTATAGTATGTTAATGAACCAAAACTGTACTGAAAAAAATTATAAGTCTCAAAACATTCCAATAGGTATGGGATTAGTCTTTGTTATAAGTCAGACTATAATATGCCTATCTATTAGTATATTCTACAATAACTATAGGATGTTAACATTGGTTTATTTAATTATTGTTCTTCTTATAGCTTTTATAAGCCTACTTGATGATCTTATTGGAAACAAGAATATTAAAGGTCTTAGAGGACATTTCAAGTCATTAATTAATGGAACTCTAACAACTGGTGGACTTAAAGCAATTATGGGGATATTTTCCGCTTTAATTGCTTCACTAATAATTTCTGTTTCACTTTTAGATATAGTTATAAATTTATTAGTAATAAGTCTATTTACAAATTTAATTAACCTTTTTGATTTGCGTCCTGGTAGAGCGATTAAGGTTTTTTTTATATTGACTTTAATTTTATTAATCACCTCACAATTATCGACAATGAATTTTATACTTTTCTCAGCAATAGGAACAATGTTAGTATATTTCCCATATGATATAAAGGCAAAATCAATGATGGGGGATATTGGTTCTAACTCTTTGGGTATAACATTAGGCTTTTACTGTGGAGTTTCTAATCCAATTAAAATAAAATTGGTTTATTTAGCTATACTTGTCTTGCTTCATATAACAGCAGAAATAGTTTCATTTACTAAGATAATAAATAAAAATAGAATGTTAAACTATTTTGATAATCTAGGAAGATAGTTTCAGCGGAGGTGAACAATTGATAAGTTTAAAAGAAGGCATTATAATAGAAATAATTAACTGTGATGATGAAATAGACTGGATTAAGGTAAGTATAGAAGGAAATAATTATAAAGCTGTCAATTATAGTAAACTAACTGGTAATGTATCAATAGGAGATAAGGTTATATTGAATACTACCGCAGTTGAATTATCCTTAGGAACAGGGGGATATCATTTTGTCGTTCATAATCATAATTATAAGCAAAAAAGCGATTCAAAAAAAGGTCATATAATGAAATTAAGGTATACACCTATGCAGATAAAATGTTTGGCAGCAGAAGAACAGTCTAGTCCACATCATGAGAAAATAAAAAGTTTCACAAGTTTGAGTAATTATATATTTTTAACAGGCTCATTACATAGTATGGTTGCACCTATAGCTTCTATGATTAAATACTTAAGACCTAAAACTAAAATTAATTATATTATGACTGATGGAGGAGCACTACCCCTCCAATTTAGTTTAACAGTAAAGGAGTTAAAAAAGAAAGGCATTATTGATAATACAATAACCATAGGACATTCCTTTGGCGGTGATTTCGAATGTGTTAATATATATACGGGTTTAATCACTTCTAAGGAGGTATTAGAGAGTGATATAACAATAATTGCCATGGGACCGGGAATAGTAGGTACTGGTACTAGATATGGCTATAGTGGAATAGAGCAGGGAAGTATTCTTGATGCTGTTAATGCATTAGGGGGTAAAAGCATTGCTATACCTAGAATTACTTTTTCTGACAATAGAGATAGGCATAGAGGAATAAGTCATCATACATTAACTGTTTTAAATAAAATCACTTTCTCTAAATGTGACCTTGTGTTACCTATACTATCAGAGGAAAAGAATTTATTTATTGAAAAGCAAATAAATAACACAAAAATAAGCTCTAAGCATAATATTTTGTACCAAGAGGGAGAAAATATAAAAGAAGCTTTAGATTTTTATAACCTAAAAACAACTACCATGGGTAGGAACTATAATCAGGATAAAGACTACTTTATTTCATTGGGTGCCGTGGGTAAATACGCTGTTGCTTTAATTGAAGGTCATCAATAGCCTCTTTAAGAGTACCATACTTTAAAGATAAATATTTAATCCTTCGAAAAACATCATCAGCCTTGCCTACTAAGCATATATTCTTGCCTGAAACAATATTAATCATATATTTCCTCCCTTTCTAAACTTTACAAACTACTGAAGAGTTATATAATAGTATTAAGAAAACATATTTTATAATATGTTTCAAATAAATTTTTTATACCAATATTTTTAGAAAATTGGGGAGGTTTTTTTAATGATTTATGAAGAGAAAACTATGAAGAGTGAAAAAATATATGAGGGAAGAATAATAAACTTAAGATTAGATACCGTAGAACTACCAGACAAAAAATATACTAAGAGAGAAATTGTTGAACATCCTGGAGCTGTAGCTATTATTCCTGTGACCGAAGATAATGAAGTGGTACTTGTTAAGCAATACAGAAAAGCTGTAGAATCAGAGTTGCTAGAAATACCAGCCGGAAAGGTAGAGATAGGTGAGAATCCTGTAACCTGTGCAGTGAGAGAATTGAAAGAGGAAACGGGCTATTCAGCTAAGGAAATCCAGTTCTTATTTGAATTTTATACTTCTCCTGGCTTTTCCAATGAAAAATTACATCTATTTTTAGCTAAAGGATTATCAGAAGGAGAAGCAGAACCAGAAAACGATGAATATATTGAGGTGTGTAAAATAAAGCTTGAAAGTCTTGTTGAAATGATTAATAATGGAGAACTTTTAGATAGTAAAACTGTTGTTGGAGTACTCACATTAAATAATATTTTAAATAAGGAAGATGAAAAATAATATCTCAAAAGTGAAATGTAATATTGTCCCCTTCTCTAGCATACTATTTTGTAAGAGCTTGTATAGAGAGGGGGATTATTTATGTTGATTAAATTAAGCGAGCTATTTAATCGTCATTTTAGAGAGAATTTTTTTATATATTTTGTATCCATTTTATCATTAATGATTGGGGTATCTGTAGGGGCCATTACTATTAAAATTTTGAATACTAATCAAAAACATGAGCTAATCAGTTTTTTGGATTCTTTTTTTAAGGTTCTCAACGAAAGTAGTATTAGTAGCTTAGATTTACTTAAGCAATCCTTATTTAATAACCTTCAGACTGTGCTATTAATTTGGATATTAGGCATTATTGTCATTGGTATACCTGTCATAATAGGAGTACTAATTATGCGAGGATTTGTAATCGGATTTACGGTAGGTTTTTTAATTGAAGGCTTTGGTTTTAAAGGTTTTCTATTTGCTATTTTTGCAGTTTTACCTCAAAATATTTTTATAATTCCTAGTATACTTATAATCTCAGTTATTGCTTTCAAATTTTCTATTGTAATAATTAAAAATAAAATAAAGAAAGCACCTAGATACAACTTTATGAATCGAGTATCTAAGTACTCAATAAGTATCCTTATGATTTCATCCTTAATGGTAATAGGCAGTATTGTAGAAGCCTACATAACACCAATATTTATGAGATTAATCTCTTCTTATATATCTTAGCTAGGCTGGTGAATTTATTTGATTAATTTTAAAGAAGTTTTAACTATGAGCTTTAAAATTTTTATTTTACTTCTTATTATTGGAATCATATTACCACACTTAATTAATATGTTTTTAGAGCTTTTACCTATGAGAAACACTATTGATAATCCTAAAGATAATTCAACTCTTGTGATGAAACCATTAGTAGTAAAAAACGATATAAGATATAATTTAAGAAAGATAATATATCAGTTTATTTCTCTATAAAATAAAATAATTTAAAAATTTTGAAGGATTTTATAACTTTATGTTGAATTGTTTCCTTAGAAACACTATTAAAGGAGAAATGACATGGAAGTAATTATTAATAAGTTCGTTGACTATCTTAAAACTGATAGGGAATTGGCAGATAACACATTAGAATCTTATAATAGAGATCTTAATCAGTTCTGTGAATATGCATCTAATAATAGCATAGATAATATTTCTAATGTGAATAAAACTCTAATCATTACATACTTGATGTATCAACAGAAAAAGGGGAAGGCAGCTTCAACAATTTCTAGAAGCTTGGCATCTTTAAGATCTTTCTTTCAATATCTATTGAATGAAGGTCTAATTTCTAAAGATCCAACCGTTAATTTACAGGCTCCAAAGCAAGAAAAGAAGCTACCTAGTATCTTAACCCCTGAAGAAGTTGAAATATTGCTAAGCCAGCCTAATCAAAATAATGCTAAGGGAGTAAGGGATAGAGCAATGCTTGAATTGCTTTATGCTGCTGGTGTTAGAGTATCTGAATTAATATCCTTGGATATTAATGATGTTAATATGGACATGGGTTATATAAACTGTTCTAAAGATAGTCAAAATGAGAGGGTTATCCCAATAGGTAAAATAGCCATAGAAATATTATCTATATACATTAATGAATATAGAAATACTTTTATTAAAGATGATAGTGAAGTGTCTTTATTTGTTAATCATCATGGTCGAAGATTAACTAGACAGGGCTTTTGGAAAATAATAAAATCATATACTAAAAAGGCTAATATAAACAAAAAGATAACTCCTCATACCTTAAGACATTCCTTTGCAGCTCATTTATTACAAAATGGAGCGGATTTAAAATCTGTACAAGAAATGCTAGGACATTCTGATATATCTACTACTCAGATATATACTCAGATAACTAATAATAGGATTAAAGATGTCTATAAGAAATCTCATCCAAGAGCATAGTTTTGTAAAAAGCCCACCTAATTGGTGGGTTGGTTTTTTCTTAATTTATTATTTAAATTATTGGTAATAATATAGTAGGTGCATATTTTAGAGAAATTATGATTAAAGAAAGGAGTTTATATATGAATTTATTAGAAAAGATTAAAGAAACAAGTAGATTCGTTGAAAAGAAAACATCTGTTAAACCAGAGATTGGTATAATTTTAGGGTCAGGATTAGGTCCACTAGCAGAGGAAATCGAAGATGCCGTAAGAATTAAATACAGTGATATCCCTAACTTTCCAGTATCAACAGTTAAAGGTCATAAAGGTCAGTTAGTAATAGGTAAGCTTAATGGAAAAAGTGTAATTGCTATGCAAGGTAGATTTCATTATTATGAGGGATATCCATTATCTGAAGTTACATTTCCTGTTAGAGTCATGAAAGAGTTGGGAATAAATAAATTAGTAGTTACTAATGCAGCTGGTGGAGTTAATGAAGACTTTGATCCAGGAGATCTAATGATTATTAGTGATCACATTAATTTTGCTTTTGATAATCCTTTAATGGGGAAAAACTATGATGAATTAGGACCAAGATTTCCTGATATGTCTAGTGCATATTGCCCTAAGCTTATAGAAAAAGCCAAAGAGGCAGGTACAAAGCTTAATATTCAATTAAAAGAAGGTACATATATGTTTAATTCTGGGCCAACTTATGAGACTCCATCGGAAGTAAAACTTGCTAGATTTATTGGTGCTGATGCAGTTGGTATGTCTACTGTTCCAGAGGTTATAGTTGCTAAACATGGTGGAATTAATGTTTTAGGTATATCTTGTATCACTAATATGGCAGCAGGAATATTAGACCAACCATTAGACCACAAAGAGGTAATCGAAACCTCTGAAAAAGTTAAGACTAGATTTATTACGCTTGTAAAAGAAATAATTAGTATTATTTAAAGGGAGGAAAATTATGGCGAATTTATTGGAAAAGATAATAGAGACTTCATCATACATAGAAAAAATTACGGACTTTAAACCTGAGATAGGATTAATTTTAGGCTCTGGTTTAGGTACTTTAGCCGATGAAATTGAAAATCCTATTAAAATTGAATATGAGGATATACCTAATTTCCCTATCTCAACAGTAGAAGGCCATGAAGGTCGTCTCGTATTAGGTACCCTTGAAGGTAAAAAAGTAATAGCTATGCAAGGTAGATTCCATTACTATGAAGGCTATTCCATGAAAGAAATAACTTTCCCTGTTAGAGTTATGAAGGCATTGGGAGTTGAAATGCTTTTAGTAACTAATGCTTGTGGAGGAATGGATAAAAAACTTTATCCTGGAGCTTTAATGATAATAGAAGACCATATCAATTTCACAGGAGACAATCCTCTAATAGGTAGAAATTTTGAAGAGTTAGGACCAAGATTTCCTGATATGTCAACTGCTTACGATAGAGATTTGGTCAAATTAGCTCATAGTGTAGGGGATAAGCTCGATATTAAAACTGAACAAGGAATTTATGCAGCTATAAGTGGTCCATATTATTTTTCTAAAGCAGAACTACGAATGTTAAGAAATATTGGCGGAGACGCCATAGGGATGTCAACGGTACCTGAGGTTATTGTTGCAAAACACACGGGGTTAAAGGTTTTAGGAATCTCATGCGTAACTGATATGGCAATTGCTGATGAAATTGAATCAATAAGTCACGAAGAAGTTATTGCAGTTGCTAATGAAACTAGACCTAAATTCATAAAATTAGTTAAAGGAATATTATCTGAGGTGAATTTATAATGAGAATGTATGACATAATAATGAAAAAAAGAGAGGGGAAAGAGCTCTCAAAGGAAGAAATAGAATTTTTTGTTAATGGTTATACAAAAGGAGAAGTTCCAGACTATCAAGCATCGGCTTTACTAATGGCTATATTTCTTAAAAAAATGAGTAAAAGAGAAACAGTAGACCTTACTAAAGCAATGTTAAATTCTGGTGAGATAATCGACTTGTCTTCAATAGAAGGCATTAAAGTAGATAAGCATAGCACAGGGGGAGTTGGTGATAAAACCTCTCTAGTCCTTGGACCTATGGTTGCAGCTTGTGGTTTGCCAGTTGCGAAAATGTCTGGTCGTGGTTTAGGGCATACAGGAGGAACCTTAGATAAATTAGAGTCCATTAAAGGATTTAAAGTAGCATTAGATAAACAAGAGTTTATTGATAATGTTAATAGACATAAGCTTTCTATATGCAGTCAGACAGCAGATGTAGCTCCAGCTGATAAAAAGTTATATGCTCTAAGGGATGTAACTGCTACTGTCGATAATATTTCCCTTATAGCTGGAAGTATAATGAGTAAGAAACTAGCCGCTGGTTCCAATGCTATTGTATTAGATGTAAAGGTTGGTAGTGGTGCTTTCATGAAGGATTTAGATGATGCTTTCGAACTTGCTAAGGAAATGGTAGATATAGGAAATAGCATGGATAGAAATACTGTAGCTGTAATCTCTAATATGGATGAGCCTTTAGGTTATGCTGTAGGAAATGCTCTAGAGGTTAAAGAATCAATAGATGCTTTATTGAATAAAGGACCAGAAGATTTAATGGAACTTTGTCTAGCTTTAGGATCCAGACTGTTAGTTCTTGGAGAAGTTGTTAGCAGTGCTGAAGAAGGTCGTAAAAAGCTTATTGAAGTTGTTGAAAATGGCAAAGCCTATGAAAAACTATTAGAGTTTGTTGAGTCCCAAAATGGAGATGTTGATTATATAAAAACACCTTCTAAACTACCTACCGCAAATCACATTGTTGAAATCAAAAGCAAAGACTCTGGGTATATAAAATCTATAAATGCTGAAGATGTTGGTAAAGCAGCCCTTTCATTAGGTGCAGGAAGAGAGACTAAGGAAAGTAAATTAGATTTATCAGCAGGAATAGTTTTAGCCAAAAAGATTGATGCAAAGGTTGAAAAAGGAGATATCTTAGCTTATATTCATGGTAATGATAAAAGTAAAATTGAAGAAGCTACACAAATACTTTATGATGCATACACAATCGGTGCGAAAAATACAAATGCAAAAAAATTAGTATTTGGCGTAGTAGATTCTAACGATATTAAGAGGTTTTAAATAAACCTCTTTTTTTCTTTTTTGTTACCATGTTTGCATAACTTAAATATCCTCAGGACAACATAATTGTATAGACTGCAAAGAAGGAGGATTTTAGAGATGACAAAAAAAAGAATGTCTATCTTTATGTTGATTTTAATACTTAGCTTTTCTTTCTGTATAACCCCTGTATTTTCAGCAGAAACAATGCTAGTTAAAGAAGAACCTTTTGATGTTGAAGGCGAGTCAGCCATTTTAATTGATGCTTCATCTGGAAAAATACTATATGAAAAGAATATTCATGAGAAGCTTTTTCCAGCAAGTGTAACAAAAATAATGGTGTTATTACTTGCTATGGAGGCAATAGAAAATGATAGAATTTCATTAGATGATGATGTATTAATTAGTGAAAATGCATCTGGAATGGGAGGTAGCCAAATGTATCTTGAGGCAGGTGAGATACAGAAGGTAGAGCATCTTATTCGTGCAATAGCATTGAGATCAGGAAATGACTGTTCTGTTGCTTTAGCTGAACATATAGCTGGTAGCTATGAATCATTCATAGATATGATGAATGAAAAGGCTACAGAATTAGGAATGAATAATACTCATTTTGTTAATTCCACAGGTCTCCATGATGAAAATCATTATACTACTGCATACGATATAAGCTTAATGTCTAAAGAGTTATTAAAGCATACTGAAATACATAAATGGTTAAGTATGTGGATGAGTACAGTTAAGGTTGGAAAAGAAAAGGATGTAACTCAAGAGATGGTTAATACTAATAGACTTATCCATGATTATCCTGGAGCCAATGGTATTAAAACAGGGTATACAAGTAATGCAGGATACTGCCTTTCAGCTTCGGCAACAAAGGGCAATCTAACACTAATAAGTGTAATACTTAAGTCACCTTCGTCTGCTATAAGAAATAAAGAGTCAATGAAACTTTTGAACTATGGTTTCGCTAATTATGATTCAATACCAGTAGCAAAAAAAGGCGAATTAATTAAAACCATACCCATTTCTAAAGGAAAATCTGAAAAAATGGATGTAATAGCAGAAGGAGATTTGAGTTTATTAGTTGATAAAGGACAAAATAAAGAAGTTGAGAAAGAAATTTTATTACCAGATAAGATTGAAGCCCCTGTAGAAAAGAATAGTAAGGTTGGAGAAATAGTATATAAAATCGATGGAGAAGAAAAAGGTAGATTGAGCCTTCTAGCTAAAGAAGAAGTAAAAAAAGCATCACTGCTAGATATGATGGGGAAAGTTTTTAGTAGGTTAATTGGAAAATAAAATTTATATCTACCATCAATAGATTTGAACTGAGAGCATTGAATTAATTACTTAAATTCAATGCTCTCAGTTCTTTTTTTTATTTATAATTATATAAGACAAGCCGTAATCCTATTGAAATAAATTTGTAATATTTTTTTAATGAAGATAATTATCATTATTAAGATATAATGGTATTTAGAGGGGGATAGTCAGGACCAAGATACCTTTACATTTAAATAAACAATGTAAAACCTACCTAAATTAGAAATACATAACTCCCTCAAAACACTAATCAAATAGACAAAACAAATAGTAGTTATATGCAATATGAGATAAAAACAAATTATAATAAGATTGGGAGGAGAACATGTTGAAGAAAAAAAAGATTGTTACAGGATTATTGACAGTAGTTTTAACTTTTAACACTTTTATTTCCTTTCCTTCAGCCGATGAGTTCGTAGATATCTATGAGGAAAGGGCATCAGAAAATATATCAAAGGGTGTAATTCATGAGAAAGTATTGAAATTTACCAATGAAGGTTGGCTAAATATAAACGTTATGAGAATTAACCTTGAAGACAAGTATACTTCACTAGAGGTACTAACAAATGCAAATGGTATATCAAGGGGAGATTCCTTAACTAATCTTACATCTAAAAATGAATCCTCAGATAAAATCATTGGAGCTATTAACGGTGATTTTTTTGATACAAATGCTATGTCTACAATTGGATCCATAGTAAATAATGGTGAGCTTGTAACATCATCCAAAGCTCTACCCGAATTTGCTTCCTTTAACATAGACAATAATAATATTCCATTTATTGATTATTGGAGTACAAATAAATTAACTCTCAGAAATAATAATAATGATTCTGTTCTTAATATAGCTCATAAGAACAAATCATATGTTGGAAATAGTGTTATTCTCTTAGACAAAAACTGGGGGGATTTTTCCTTTGGTAATGAGAAACATGGAAATATAGTTGAGATGGTTATTTTAAATAATAGAGTTGTGGATATTAGAAACAATCAAAAAGCTGTTGAAATCCCAGAAGATGGATTTGTAATTGCAGCTACAGGATCTTCAAAAGACTATATCTTAAATAATTTTTCAGTAAATGATAGTATAGCTTTAGAAGTATCTTCGGATCCAGATTATGAGAAGCTCTCTTTAGCTATTGGAGGAGGAGCAGTAATATTAAAAGATGGAAAGATACCAGATGAATTTTCACTAAAAGTTCCAGGACGTAATCCTAGGACAAGTATTGGAATTAGTAAGGATAAAAAAGAAATAATACTGATGACTATTGACGGAAGAACATCATCCTACATAGGTGTGACTCAAAAGGAACTAGCAGAAATTCTAATAGACTTAGGAGCTTATGATGGAATTAATCTTGATGGCGGTGGATCTTCTGAAATGGTGGTAAAAGGTTTAGGAAAAGATAATATTGATATAGCAAACAATCCATCTGATGGATTTGAAAGAAGTATCATGAATGGCCTTGCGGTACTAAATAATAGTCCGAAGGCTTCCTTAAAAGGTATTAATATTCAATGTGAAGATGATATAGTGTTTCTAGGAGCTCACAGAACTTTTGATTTAAAAGGTTATGACGAAAACTACAATCCTTTAGAAGTTAATCCAGGGGATGGAGACTGGACTGTCAGTGGAGTAGAAGGAAAATTTATAGACAATAAGTTTATACCGGAGACAACTGGAAATGGAACCATTGAGGTTTCATATAATGGCAAAATTGCTTCTATAGATATAAAAGTAATAGACAATCCGATAGAGCTTTCAATATCTCCTTCAGAAATGACTCTACAAAAGAATAGTGAAGTGCCTTTATATGTAGAAGCAGTAAATGATGATGGGTATAAATCAAAAATTGAAGTAAGTGATTTACAATGGACTATCCCTAAAAATATTGGTGAAATAGAAGGAAGTACCTTTGTATCCTCTGATAAAGTAGCAGCAGGAATCATAAAGGGATCCTTTAATGGCATTGATTCTTATATAAAAGTATCAACAGGCTATCATGAGCAAATCTTAGATGATTTTGAAAGACAAAGAGGAGAATTTGTTTCATATCCTTCTACTATTAAAGGTGCTTTTTACCTTTCATACAATGCTAAGAAAGGTAAACGTTCTGGTCAATTAAGCTATGATTTCACAAATATTGATAGTTCTAAAGCTACCTACATTGTATATAACGGTAAGGGACTTCCTCTTACAGAAAAGCCTGATAAAATAGGTCTATGGGTATATGGTGATAATGGAAATAGTCATTGGCTTAGAGGTAAACTGATAGATTCAAGTGGAGAGTCCTATAATATCACTTTTGCAAGAAATGTTGACTGGAAAGGATGGAAATTTGTTGAAGCTTCCATTCCTGATAATGCAGTAGCTCCTTTAAATCTTGAGAGACTATATTTAGTCGAAACTGAACCTACTCAAGAGGACTATGGTCAAATTTATGTAGATGATTTGACTGCATTTTATAAACCAAAATTTGATGGAGTAATTCCAGACAATGATACTGTTTATTCTGATAAAAGAAATGTAGAATCGGAACTAAAAAATGAAAACTCCTTTAGATTTTTAGCCCATGGTAGTATTAGTAATTTAAATACAATATTAGATAGAATCGTGACAAATAAAATTGCTAGCATTGCTAATACTATGGACTTAAGTCTTTATACCAATAATGTTAGTGAAAAATTTCAAGAAAAATTAGTAGATACTCACATTGTTGGAGATTCAGGATATTCCCTTACTACCTTTAAGAATAGTTCTTTTATAAAATTAGATAATAGTAAAGGTAGCATTAGGGAAACTGATTATAATCAATGGATATGGCTTTTAAATACTGTCAAAGATATAGATACTAAAAGTCTCTTTGTTGTACTGCCTAATCAGTTAAATTTCGATGACAAGCTAGAGGAAAAATTGTTTTTCGATACCTTTAAAGATTTAAAGGAAAACAAGAATATGGATGTTTGGATTCTCAGTGAAAATAGCAATGATGATTTTCAAATAAAGGCAATAGATGGAATTAGATTTGTCAATTTAAAATCATATCCTAACACTAGCCATATTGACATTTACAATGATCTTAAATATATGGTTTTCACTGTTAATGATGGATATGTGACATACGAAATTAAAAACATGTATGAGAAAGAGTAGAAAATATATTAAGCAAAACTTCCAAAGTTTCTTCAACATAGGGACCCTTTTAGGGTCCCTTGTTGTATTATTTAAATAATGAAGATTTTTTTCTAAGTAAAAATATGTTATAATACATAATAGACTTTACATAATTTATTAGAAAGAAGTGATAAAAATGGATTTTTTAGGTGGACTTGATAGTCTAATTGCAGAAAAGATTAAAATGTTGCCTATGATTTTACCAGGTATTATTATTGCTATAACCCTTCACGAGCTTGCACATGGATATGTAGCTTATGCTTTAGGAGATACAACTGCAAAAAATAAAGGTAGATTGAGTTTTAATCCTTTAGTTCATATCGATATAGCAGGTTTTTTATTTCTAATCATTGCAGGTTTTGGTTGGGCCAAGCCAGTGCCTATTAATCCAATGAATTTTAAAAATAGGAAATTAGGTACTATACTTGTTTCTATAGCTGGACCTGTGACTAACTTTTTAATCGCAATAATTACGATTCTAATTTTAGCCATAGTTCCTATTAATAATAGTTTGATTTTAAATATCGTAATTTCAATTGCTATATATAATATTATTTTAGGAATTTTTAATTTATTGCCTTTTCCACCTTTAGATGGTTCAAAAATAGTAGCTAGTTTATTACCTACTAAATATGAGATTCTTTTTTACAAATACCAAAAGTACCTTTATGGTATATTACTTATTTTAATTTTAACTAACGGCATTGATAGAGTACTAGGACCAGTATTAGATTTTAGTTACAATATCATAGTAAGAGCCATATTTTTTTAATAAAATTAGTTTGGGAGTTTAATAGATGGAATATAAAGTTGTATTAGAAACCTTTGAAGGGCCATTGGACTTGTTGTATCATTTAATTGAGAAAAACAAAGTTGATATATATGATATTCCAATAGCCAAGATAACCGATCAATATGTAGAATATATAGAGACAATGCAAGAACTAGATATGAATGTAACCAGTGAATTCTTAGTCATGGTAGCAACTCTTTTGGAAATAAAGTCTAAAATGCTTTTACCTGCCACGAAAAATGATGACGAGAATACCGATGAAGATGGGGTGGACCCTAGAGAAGAACTTGTCCTAAGACTTCTAGAATATAAAAAGTATAAAACTGCTGCTGAAGAGTTGAAGAATAAGGAAATGGTTCAAAGTAAAGTATTTAATAAACCTCAAGAAGAAATTGAGCATTTTATTGATGGTGATCAGCCAAAATTAGAAGGTATAGACTTAAAAGATCTTCTAAAGGCTTTTTCTGAAGTAATGAATAGACAAAAAAAGTATGACGAAGAATTTGACTTTCATGAAATTGAAAGAGATGAAATAACTATAGAAGATGCTATAGATGAGCTTCTTCATATTATTAGTAAGGTTAAAAAAATTAAATTTCATGATTTATTTAAAATAGAATATAGTAAAGTAAAAATTGTAGTTACTTTTTTATCTGTATTAGAATTGATTAGATTAAATACTATTACGATTCATCAGGAAAGAAATTTCGATGATATTGTCTTAATATACAAGGATTCAAAAGGTGACAAAACGGAGGAATTAAATGGATAAAAGAGAAATAAAGTCAATAATAGAAGGCTTACTATTTATATGGGGTGAACCTCTTTTAGCTTCTGATATCACAGAGGTACTCGATATAAAAGAAAATGAAGTACATCTTATTCTAAAAGAAATGATGAATGATTTTAACTATAATAGAAGAGGTCTACAAATTAAACAGACTAATAATAGCTACCAGCTTACAACTAGAGCCGAGCATTTTGATTGGATAAGCAAATTATGTACACCCAGAAATGACAAAAAGCTTTCCAATGCTGCATTAGAAACACTATCGATTATAGCATATAAGCAGCCAATAACAAGGATGGAGGTTGAAGCTCTCAGAGGAGTTAAGTGCGATAGATCAATAAATACCTTGGTCCAAAAAGAATTGGTAAAAGAGGTTGGGCGATTAGATAAGACCGGTCGACCAATTTTATATGGTACTACAGATGATTTTCTTCAGTACTTCGGATTAACATCCTTAGAGCAATTGCCTCAGTTAGAAGATTTCACAAAATTGGATGAGGATGGACAGCTTGAATTAGAGTTTGATTAAATCAAAATAACACTTTATGTGTTATTTTTTCTTTTTTTGGGAAAAATAGTTATTAAAAATGTGTTTTGTTTTCAGTCTTTGAGGTGAAAAATTTGATTTATGCTATTGTTGCCATAATCCTTATTCTTTTCTTAATTTTTATCCCATTCTACATAAATATTGAATTGCTTAGGAAAAATAATAATGATTACTTAAAGTTTAAATTTATAATTATAAAAGGTCTAATTAAATTTGATTTAGAAATTCCTTTTATAGATATTATAAAAAATAATAATAAGTTTTCATTAGAAATTCAAGATAAAATTGAAAAAGGGAAAAAGGAGAAGGATGTTTCGAAAAAAAAGAAAGTTATACCAATCGATAAAATTTTGAAAAAAATTAAAGAAACCCTTGCATATGATGAAATGATTAAAACCATATCAAAATATATGCTAAAAAAAATTAAGATTAATGAAGTTAATTGGGAAACTAAAATTGGATTTCATGATTCTTCAGTTACAGCTGTTCTTACAGGATTTGTTTGGTCAATAAAAAATATAATCTTATCTTTTTTAGTTTCTACATACGATAAGAAAATAGAGAAAATGCATCTTAATGTACTTCCTGCATTTAATGAAAACATATTTGAAACCCATTTGAATTGCATAATTAAGTTAAAAATGGCTTATATTATTATTGCAGGATTAAAAGGTTTAAAAGTAAAGATAAGAGGTGGTGTTAAAAATGAGTGATCATCCTATTGAAGGTTTAATGCAAACTACAATGGAAAGTATCAAGGAAATGGTAGATGTTAATACAATAGTTGGAGACCCTGTTGAATCTCCAGATGGATTAGTTATTATACCAATATCTAAGGTATCTTTTGGTTTTGCATCTGGTGGTGGTGAATACAGTACTTCTAAAGATTCTAGCAACGAAGATGGAAAAGGTGGAAAACTTCCTTTTGGAGGTGGTAGTGGAGCAGGAGTCTCATTACAACCTGTTGCATTTATAGTTGTAGGTAATGGACAAATTAAGCTTATGCCTGTAGATCAAGGTTCAAATCTTTTAAATAATATTATAGATACAATACCAAACCTTACTAATGGGCTACAGAATATGATGAAACAAAAAAAAGATAAAAAGATAGTTGCAAGAAAATTTAAAATTGAGAAAGAAGAAGATGATGAATGCCAAGAATAAAAATAGGAGCAGGAATACTGCTTCTTTTTTTACTTAATTTACAGAAGTTAGATAATCAAGTATTGAATTAAATCATGCTATATAGAAATACTAAAAATATAGTGAATATTTAATGGAGTGATTAAATTGAAAGTAAATAAAAAACTTTTTATATTCGTATTATGCTTTATGCTAGTATCAATAGTAGAGTTTTCAATTGCCTCTGAGTATAATGCACCTCCTGTAAATGGGAAATCCGGCATTTTGCTTGAATCTGAATCTGGCAGAATACTATATTCAAATAATGAACATCAAAGACTACCTATTGCAAGTACAACGAAAATAATGACAGCTTTACTTGCATTAGAGCATGGAAATCTTGATGAAAAAGTAAAGGTAGATAAAAAAAGCATTGGAATTGAAGGATCAAGTATTTATCTTGGATATGATGAGGAAATTTCATTAAAAGACTTAGTTTATGGACTGATGCTTAGATCAGGTAATGATTCTGCTGTAGCTATTGCTATCCATGTGGGAGGGTCTGTTGAAAACTTTATAGAAATGATGAATGAAAAAGCCAAAGAAATAGGGGCTAATAACACTAATTTTACTAATCCCCATGGTCTTCATAATGATAATCATTATTCAACAGCTTACGATCTAGCTTTAATAACTAGGGAAGCTATGAAAAATGATGAGTTTAAAAAAATATGTAAAACAAAATTATGGGTTGCTGAAAGGGATATAAATAAGTATTTCTATAATAAAAATAAAACTCTTTGGCAATACGAAGGTGGAGACGGTGTTAAAATTGGATATACAACCAAAGCAGGCAGATGCTTAGTATCCAGCGCTACTAAGAATGGTATGCAGCTTATATCAGTTGTATTAGATGATTATTCATGGTTTAATGATTGTTATAAACTGTTTGATTATGGATTTGAGAATTATAAACCTATGGTTTTTTATGATAAGGAACAATTTATAAAAAATATAAATGTTCCTAATGGAAAAATAGAAAAATTACCAGTAATAACCGAAAATTCACTTGTACTGCCCCTTACTGAAGATGAACTAGATGAAGTCAAAATTATAATAGATTTGCCTGATAATATTAAAGCTCCAATTAAAAAAGGCACTGCTATCGGTAAAATAAAAGTATTTAAAGATGGGGAACTAATGACAAGTGAAAATCTTTTAGCTAAAAAAAACATATATGAAAAAGGCTTTTGGGATAAAGCAGTAAAATTCTTTAAAGAGAAAAAATTAAAGAAATAAAACAAAATATTTTCACTATTTCTAAAAAGAGCACATAATTTGTGTTCTTTTTTTTATGCTGGTATAAATTTGATTTTATTATTTTGTAACAAAAAGTATTTAAATAAATATTTTAATATTATAGGAAATTTATAAGGAGGGAGGCATATATATGCCTGAAAAAAGGCTTGAATGCGTAGATGTAGGAAGTGAATTTTGCCCATGCTATCTTGCTGATACTAATGATTGTATCACTTGTTCACATTTACAGGGCAAAGATTTTTGTGATTGTAATTGGAGGGGAGTATGCGTATATCAAGAATATGCAATGAATGGATATAAGAGCAAGAATAGTCGCGAAGAATTCATAAGTAAAATCGAAGATAAAAAAAGGATAAGTGATAACTGCACTTTATTAAAATTAAAAGTAACTAAGACATTAGCTAGGCAATTAAGGGAGCCTGGAGCTTATGTATTTTTGAGGTGTAAAAATTCTAATCATTATTTCAATGTTCCAATGTCTATAATGGATACTGATGAGGTCAATGGATATATTTATATTGTTTATCAGATTCTTGGTTCAAAAACAAAAATGCTAGATAAAGCTGAAAATGAAATTTTAATAAGAGGACCATATTGGAATGGTCTATTAGGCATTAAGTATTTAAAAGCAATTAAAAATGGACATTGTTTAATTGTAGCTAAAGGAGTAGCCCAGGCTCCTGCAGTTTTAGTTATAAAAAAACTTCTTAGAAATAACAATAAAGTTGACTTTATAGTAGATAAAGGAAATATTAATAGACTTTTTATTAGAGAGCGTATATCTAATTTAAATTCTGATTTATTAAATATCATTGAAGAAAACATCTCTAGTAATACTGGGAACGAAATAATAAAAGGTAAGCTGGAAAATGAGGATATAGACTTAGTATTCAGTGGTGGCTCCGATGTATTACATGCAAACTTATTATCAATTATAGATGATTTAAATTTATCTCCATTTATGGTTGCCACTAATAACAATGAATTTTGTTGTGGAGAAGGGATATGTGGGTCATGTTCAACATACTTAAAGGATGGTAGAAGCGTTAAAACATGTAAAACCCAATTAAGTGTTAGAGAAGTAGTTGAAGGGAGGATTATACGTGACTAAAGTTGTTATAATAGGAGGTGGATGGGCAGGTTGTGCCGCTGCTCTTTCTGCTAAAAAAGCTGGTGCAGATGTTCTACTTATTGAAAAAACTGATATGCTTATAGGCTTAGGTAATGTTGGGGGTATAATGAGAAACAATGGAAGATATACTGCAACTGAAGAAAATACATTACTGGGAGCTGGAGAGCTTTTTGATATAACTGATAAAGTTGCAAGACATAAAAATATTGAATTCCCAGGACATAATCATGCTACACTATATGATGTATGTAAGGTTGAGCCTACGGTAAGAAGGCTATTGCTGGAGAAAGGTATTGAAATATTATTAAGAAATAGGGCAGTAGATGTTGTTCAAGAGGGTAATACTATAAAAGGAATAGTTCTTGCTAATGATGATATTATCTATGGTGATGTGTTTATCGAAACTACAGGATCTACTGGACCAATGGGAAATTGCTTGAAATATGGAAATGGATGTTCAATGTGTATTTTAAGATGTCCTTCCTTTGGACCAAGAATTAGTATAAGTAAAAGAGCAGGAGTAGAGGATATATTAGGACAAAGAGGGGACGAATCCTATGGAGCTTTTAGTGGATCTTGCAAGTTGAATAAGGACTCATTAAGTGAAGAAATCAAAGAAACATTAAATACTAAAGGAGTTTGTATTTTACCAGTTCCTAAAGAAGATGTTAAGCTTGAAAAACTAGATATGAAGGTTTGTCAGCAGTATTCTTTAAAAGAATTTGCAGAAAATATTATTTTATTAGATACTGGCCATGCTAAGCTTATGACACCCTTTTATCCATTAGAAAAATTAAGAAAAATAAAAGGATTAGAAAATGCTAGGTACGAAGATCCTTACTCAGGAGGACTAGGCAATTCAATCAGGTACTTATCTATTGCACCTAGAAGTAATTCAATGAAAGTTAATGGGATAAATAATCTATTATGTGCAGGGGAAAAGTCTGGATTGTTTGTTGGTCATACAGAAGCAATTTGCACTGGAACATTGGCAGGACATAATAGTGTAAGATTAAGTCTTGGTATGCCTCAACTAGAATTGCCAAGAAATTTAGCAATTGGTGATATAATAGCCTATGCAAATGAACAGAGTAAGACTAAGGAAGGCCTTAAGAAAAGGTATACATTTGCAGGGTCTGAATATTTTAATAGAATGAAATCACTAGGATTATATACAACAGATACAGAAAGTATAAAGAGAAAAATTCAAAGAATGGACCTTTTAAACATTTATAATGAGAAGTTAATTTAATTTTTATAGTAAAGTAAGCTATAATATATTTATACTTAAGATTTAGAAAGTAGGGATACATATGATGAGATTACAAAAATATATGGCTAAATGTGGTGTTGCATCTAGAAGAAAATCTGAAGAGATAATTCAAGCCAATCGAGTTAAAGTAAATGGCCATATTGTTAACGAGCTAGGTGTAAAAATAAATCCTAAAGAAGATACAGTTATGGTTAATAATCAAATAATAACATTAGAGGAAGAAAAAGTATATATTGTCCTTAACAAGCCTGAGGGATATGTTACTACAGTTTCTGACCAGTTTGATAGACCTACAGTTTTAGATATAGTTAAGAACGTTGATGAGCGAATATATCCAGTTGGAAGACTTGACTATGATACCTCTGGCCTATTATTGCTTACAAATGATGGTGATTTAACTTATAGGCTTACTCATCCAAAGCATGAAGTAAATAAAACATATATTGCTAAGGTAAGGGGAACTCCAAATAGTAATGAATTAGACCAATTTAGAAATGGATTAAATATAGGTGATTATATAACATCTAAGGCTAATATTAAAATATTAAAAAAATTTAAAGATTCTTCTTTAGTAGAAATTGAAATACACGAAGGAAGAAATCGTCAAATAAGAAGAATGTGTGATGTGATTAATCATCCAGTAATATCTTTAAAAAGGATAGCTATGGGTAAAATAAAACTAGAAAACCTACAAAAAGGAAGTTGGAGATATCTTACAGATAATGAAATAAACTATTTAAAGAATAGCTAAATAACTTAAAAATCGCATCTTTTAACTTAAATGAATTAAAAATAGAATTTTAATATACGATTTCCTTAAATATTAAAGCATTATGGGTTTTCCATAATGTTTTTCTTTTTTGGGGTTTTAAAAAATATATATTTCTATTATAATGAAATTGTTTGGAAATGAATATGAAAGGAAGTTAATTTTATATGATTTTAGGAAGAAAAATCAATGTAGATAAAGACCTCTCAAAAATAAATAAGATACTCAAAAATAATAATATTGATGATCTAGAAGCCATTAAATCAATAGATAGTATAAACAAAAATGATATTATATATGTGCTTGAGGATAAAAATAGAATAATAGGAGTATGCAAAATAACAGTTCATAAAGATTTTGGAATTTTCAATTATATAGTTATATCAGATGAACATAGAGGTGAAAATCTAGGAGACGGACTTGTAAGAGCAATATTTAATTATTGTCTTCGTAACTGCATCAAAACAATAATATATTTTGGTGATAACAAATATATTATTCAAAGAGGGTTTGAAAAAATAGGTTATAGTAAATTGCCTGAAGACATTATATCAGTATTAGAACAAAAAATTACGGGTGAAGAATTATATATATGTGATCTAGAATACTTTTTCTCAAAGGGTTGCAAATGTAAGGAGAGATAATAGATGCAAAGTAAGTTTTTTATAAAATCAACACAAATAGCTAAAACAATCATGGAGATGAAAGTTAGTCATGGAAATACTGTATTAGATGCTACCATGGGTAACGGACATGATACTGCATTTCTTGCAGATTTAGTTGGCGATGAAGGTATAGTATTTAGCTTTGATATTCAAGATATTGCCCTCGAAAATACTAAGAACAAATTAAATGAACTTGGTTTATTAAATAGAGTTAAACTAATTAAAGATAGCCATGAAAATATTGATGATTATATTAATGATAAAGTTGATTTAGCTATTTTTAATCTTGGTTATCTTCCTAGCGGTAATCATAGTATAATAACAAAACCAGATTCAACATTAAAAGCTATAAAAAAAGTCTTGGAATTACTTAGTAAACATGGTATTCTACTTGTAGTTGTATATTATGGACATCAAGGTGGTAATGAAGAGAAAAAATGTGTTGAGGATTTCTTAAAATCCTTAGATCAACGTGAATTTAACACCTTAAAGTTTGATTTCATTAACCAAAAAAATAATCCACCAGTCCTTATTGGTGTTGAAAAGAAAGGTTAGGAGGGTTTATTAAATGTCAAAAGTAAAAATAACAGAAACAGTACTTAGAGATGGACATCAATCATTAATTGCAACAAGAATGAAAACTGAAGAAATGCTACCAATCCTTGATAAGCTTGATAAAGTTGGATATCATGCCCTTGAAGTTTGGGGAGGAGCAACTTTTGATGCATGCTTACGCTTTTTAAATGAAGATCCATGGGAAAGGTTAAGAGCTATAAGAAAAAGAGTAAAGAATACAAAACTTCAAATGCTATTAAGGGGTCAAAACCTTTTAGGATATAAGAACTACCCTGATGATGTTGTTGAAGAGTTTATAAAGAAAGCTATTAAAAATGGTATAGATATTATTAGAATATTTGATGCATTAAATGACATTAGAAACCTAAAAACAGCTATAAGAGCAACTAAAGAAGCAGGTGGTCATGCTCAATGTGCAATTTCTTATACTATAAGTCCTGTACATAACATTGACTACTATTTAAAGGTTGCTAAGGAAATGGAAAATGAGGGTGCTGATTCTATCTGCGTTAAAGATATGTCAGGTATCCTATTACCATATGAAGCAGTTGAGTTAGTTAAAGAACTTAAGAAAACTGTAAATATACCAATAGAACTTCATTCTCATTTTACAAGTGGAATAGCAAATCAAACCTATATGAAGGCTGTAGAAGCGGGAGTAGATATAATAGATACCGCTCTATCACCTTTTGGTAATGGAACAAGTCAACCAGCTACAGAGCCAATGATAGCCTCATTGCAAAATTCTCCTTACGATACCGGTTTAGATTTAGAGCTAGTAAATGAAATTGCTGAGTATTTTGCTCCAATTAGAGATAAGTATATGCAAGAAGGTATATTAAATCCTAAGGTTATGGGAGTAAATGCTAAAACACTGATTTATCAAGTTCCAGGTGGTATGCTTTCTAATCTTGTATCTCAGTTAGAGCAACAAGGATCTATGGATAAATTTGAAAAGGTATTAGAAGAAGTTCCTAGGGTAAGAGAAGATTTAGGATATCCACCATTGGTGACTCCTATGAGTCAAATGGTTGGAACTCAGGCAGTATTTAACACAATATTAGGTGATAGATATAAAATGGTTCCATCAGAGATTAAAAATTATGTTAAAGGGCTATATGGAAAACCTACAGTTCCAATTTCTGATGAAATTAAGAAAAAAATAATTGGTGATGAAGAAGTATATACAGGAAGACCTGCTGACTTACTTAAACCTCAGCTTGGTAAATTTAGAAGTGAGATAAAAGAATATATTGAACAAGATGAAGATGTACTATCTTATGCTTTATTCCCTCAAGTTGCAGTTAAGTTCTTCCAGTATAGACAGGCAGAAAAATATCAAATTGATACTTCATTACTTGATAGTGAAGAAAAAACATATCCAGTTTAAAACTTTTAAGTTATTAAAACGGAACTACTGAAAAAGAAGGGTATCGTTTATAAAAAACGGTACTCTTCTTTTTATTGTTTATATTATCTCTTTATCTCTTTTTTATTTTGCCTCTTTACACTTAGTATCAGTTTCACCCTGTAATGATTCAACAGTACAGGATGAATGTACATATATTGTAGCTTCCCTATTACTTGTATACTTAATTATCCTTACTTTTGAGTTATCTTCAATTGGTTTTCCACATTTAAGACATAAGTAGTTAGACTTCTCTATAATATCATAGGATATTTCAGTCTTTAGATTTCCATACTTAGCCCAGCTCTTCCATCCTGTCTTACAAAGCTTAGTCCTGTTCTCATAGTCAGAATATACCCATTTCAATAAAGTATGAAAGTGAAAAGGATATTTAGTATATCGTATATAATCCTTAGGTAAGCCTAATGAAATAGTATATTTTTCAAATGTATCTTCGATTTTAGTTTGGAGAGGGTCTGTTATAGTAACACTTTCATAGTTATAGTTTTCATTCTTAAACCATTTTCTTAGCTTATCAAACATGTAACCTCTACAAACTTCAATTTTTTCATCTCCACCAACCTCTAGCTCCTTAAAACATCTTTGAACTATTTCGATAACATAGTCTAAGTATAATTTTTTTCTAAAAGCATTTTTTGAATAAAGTTCAATAGGCAATATCTCATAATAAAATTCACCTGTTTCTACTCTCATTGCTCCAATACAAGTTCCACCAATTAAACTACCGCTTCCAGCATCATCTATTTGAATCAAATTTATCACTCCTATATTTACAACATACTTTGAATATAATAATATTATTTACTGTAAGGAATAATTATATTAAAGAGGAGAGATAAAATTGAGAATTTTAATCACTAACGATGATGGTATTAATGCAATAGGTATCAGAATGCTAGTAAATAGCTTAAAAAAACTAGGAAAGATAACTGTTGTAGCTCCAGATAGAGAAAGAAGTGCTACAGGTCATGCTATTACTATGCACCATCCTCTCAGAATAGAAAAAGTACAATACGAAGATCCAAATGTAGAAGCATGGAGCATAAATGGAACTCCAAGTGATTGTGTTAAAATAGCAGTCGAATCAATTTTAGAAGAAAAGCCTGATATTATTGTATCTGGAATTAATAATGGAGCTAATTTAGGGACAGATATATTATATTCAGGAACAGTTTCTGCAGCTATAGAAGGAGCTATACATAATATACCTTCAATTGCTCTTTCAGTTTATGGTAAAAGAGGAGAGTTAATATATGAAGGAGCATCATATTATTCTTGCAAATTAATAGAAATGGCAGTTAATAATAAATTGCCAAATAATATTGTTATGAACGTAAATTTCCCTTCCTTAAATAGTAATGATATAAAAGGTATCGAATTTACAGAACTAGGCATTAGAAGGTATCAGAACAGTTATGAACAAAGAAAAGATCCTATGGGAAAAAACTATTACTGGTTATCAGGAAGTTTAATTGAACTAAAAAACAATGAAAATAGCGATGTAGAATGTGTAAAAAATGGCTATATTTCCGTTACTCCTCTACATTTTGATTTAACTGACTATAATTACTTAAAAGAAATGAAAAATTGGGTCACTGAAAAGTAACATAAAACTAAAATTTTGCATAAAATGAAATTAAACTTGCAAAATTAAAGAAAGTTTTAAAATTATGAAATAAAAATTGCAAAACCAATATCATTCTGTTATGATTTAGTTAAAGAATTTTTTAACAATTCATATATTTATAAAAATCAGAAGGGGGACTTAAAGTGACCGCGTCAAAGGAGAAAAAACTTTATGTCAAAAAAGATTGGTGTAAAGGCTGTAATATCTGTGTAGCCTTTTGTCCAATGAATACTTTAGAATTGAAGGATGGTAAAATTAATATAAAGGATATTGAGTCATGTACACAGTGTGGTCGATGTGAACTTCTTTGTCCTGATTACGCAATTTACTTAGGGGGTACAGAAGATGGCAAAAAATAACGTAAAACTTATGCAAGGTAATGAAGCATGTGTAGAAGGTGCCTTAGCTGCTGGTATGAAATTCTTTGCTGGTTATCCAATTACTCCATCAACAGAAATTGCTGAAATTTCTTCTCTTAGATTGCCTAAGGTTGGAGGAAAATTCATACAAATGGAAGACGAAATAGCAGGTATGGCAGCAATTATTGGAGGATCTTTAGCAGGATTAAAATCAATGACTGCTACAAGTGGTCCAGGATTTTCATTAAAGCAAGAGAACTTAGGATATGCAGCAATTGCTGAGGTTCCATGTGTAATAGTAAATGTACAAAGAGGAGGTCCAAGTACTGGATTACCAACATCTCCAGCTCAAGGAGATATTATGCAAGCTAAATGGGGAACCCATGGAGATCATCCAATAATAGCATTATCACCTTCTTCAGTCAGAGAAACTTTTGATTTAACAGTTAAGGCTTTCAACTTTGCTGAAAAATATAGAACTCCTGTTATATTACTTACTGATGAAGTTATTGGTCACATGAGAGAGAAAATCGAAATACCAAGTCCCGATGAAATAGAAATTATTGATAGAGTACAACCTAAAAGTGGATTAGAAGAATATAAGCCATATGAAGTAAATGAGGATCAACTTGTACCAGATATGGCTCCTTATGGTGGAGAATATAGATTCCACGTTACTGGATTAGTTCATGATGAAACTGGATTCCCAAGCAATGATTCTAATGTTGCTGAAAGTCTTTTAAATAGAATAATGAAGAAAATAGATAATAATATTGATGATATAGCTCTTTATGAAGAATATAAGCTTGAAGATGCAGAAGTTGCAATAATAGCTTATGGAAGCACTGCAAGATCAGCAAAAAGTGCAGTAGATATGGCAAGAGCTGAAGGAATAAAGGCTGGACTTTTTAGACCTATGACAATATGGCCTTTCCTTGATAAACAAGTAACTGAAGTATCAAAGAAAGTTGACAATGTTATAGTAGCAGAAATGAACTTAGGGCAATATGTTATTGAAGTTGAGAGAGCAGGGAATAAACACACTAAAGTTTCTAAGTGTTGTAAGGCAAACGGACAGTTAATAACACCTGACGAAATATTGGCTAAAATTAAGGAGGTCTAAAAGTGACTAGCACATTAGTTGAAAATCATTTTAGAATTGGTAAACTACCTCATATATGGTGTCCAGGATGTGGCCATGGAATCATTATGAGATCAATTGCAGTAGCTATAGATGAATTGGGATATGATAAAAATGATGTTTGTGTCGTATCAGGAATCGGTTGTTCTTCTAGAGCACCTGGTTATATGGATTTTAATACTCTTCATACTCTTCATGGTAGAGCGTTAGCCTATGCCACTGGAGTAAAAATGGCTAATCCTGATTTGAAGGTAATCGTTATCACAGGCGATGGCGACTGTGCAGCTATAGGTGGTAACCACCTTATACACGCATCAAGAAGAAATATTGATATCACAACTGTTGTTTTCAATAATAATATTTACGGTATGACAGGTGGACAATATTCACCAACAACACCAACAGGAGAAAAAGGTACAACAGCTCCATTTGGAAATATAGATAGGAACTTCGATTTATGTAATTTAGCTAAGGGAGCAGGTGCTACTTATGTAGCAAGATCTACAGCTTACCATGCAAACATGGTTAAGCAACAAGTTAAAGCTGCCTTAGAGAATAAAGGATTCTCTTTTGTTGAAGCTGTAAGTATTTGTCCAACATATTACGGAAGAAAGAATAAAAAAGGTGATGCAGTAAGTATGATGGAATATCTTAAAAATAGTACAGTAAATGTAAAGGCTGCTGATAAACTACCTAAAGAAAAGCTAGAAGGTAAGTTTTTAGTAGGTGAATTCTATAAATCTGAAGAACCTGAATACACTGAAGAATATAAAAAAATAATCGACAGTTTTCAAAAGGAGAGATAATATGTCAAATCAATGTGAAATTAGATTAAGTGGTTCTGGAGGTCAAGGTCTAATTTTAGGTGGAATTATCTTGGCTGAAGCTGCATTAAATGATGGAAAAAATGCAGTTCAATCTCAATCCTATGGTCCAGAAGCAAGGGGTGGAGCTAGTAAAGCAGAAGTTATTATTAGTGATAATGATATAAATTATCCTAAGGTAAGAGAGTGTGATATACTACTTTCATTGACTCAACTAGCATGTGACGAATACCTTCACACTTTAAAAGAAAATGGAGTATTAGTTATAGATGAAAGTGTTAAAACTCCTGATAGAGATGATATTAAAGTATACTCTTTACCTATTTTAAAAACTGCTTCAGAAAAGATTAGAAAGCCGATGGTGGCTAATATAGTAGCTTTAGCTGTTATTAATCAGATTACTAAGGTTACAACTAAAGAGTCTCTAGAAGGTGCAGTATTAAAAAGAGTTCCAAGGGGAACTGAAGATATCAATACAAATGCATTAAAAGAAGGTTTCAATTTAGTAAATGCCTAAAATAAGGAATGATATTATGGAAGCTGAAAAAAAGGACTTATTAAAACTAATACAAGAAAATTTTGCTCACCTAAGCAAGGGACAGAAGCGCATAGCTGAGTTTATTATGAACAGCTACGATAAAGCTGCTTTTATGACTGCTGCAAAGCTTGGTGAAAAAGTAGGTGTTAGTGAATCTACAGTAGTTAGATTTGCTAATGCTTTAGGTTTCGAAGGATATCCTAGTCTGCAAACTGCATTACATGAATTAATAAAGAATAAGTTAACCACTGTCCAAAGGTTAAGTATGTCAGATGATTTTTCCAATAAAGAAGCAGAAGGACCTGCTTTAAAAAAAGTATTAAAATCTGATATAGATAATATTAGAACTACTATAGATGAAATAGATATGGATATGTTTAACAAGGTAATAGATTGTATTTTTGAAGCAAAAAGAATTTATATAATTGGTTTGAGAAGTTCTACCTCATTAGCAGGTTATCTAGGATTCTATTTAGGCATCATATTAGATAATGTAAAAGTAGTGAGCTTTGGTATGAGTGATGTTTTTGAACAGCTCCTTAGAGTTTCAAAGGATGACTTAGTAATTGGCATTGGTTTTCCAAGATACTCTAGGAAAACTTTAGAAGCCTTGAGATATGTTAAAGAACAACAGTGTAAGATTGTTGGTATAACTGATAGCAAAGTGTCACCAATAGCTAGTATCTCTGACTATACACTCTTTGCTAAGAGTAATATGGCTTCATTTGTTGACTCACTAGTGGCACCTATGAGTTTATTGAACGCATTAATAGTTGCTATAGGTATGAGGGAAAAGAATGAAATCACAGAATATTTGAGTAAATTAGAGCATATATGGCAGGAATTTAATGTATATGATGGAAAAGATAAACCACATTTCTAGAGTTTATCTTTTTATAGATAGTATTTTAAAACGTATAAAATAATACATAAAGTTTTTTATAAAAAAGTTGGCATACTTATGTCAACTTTTTTTTATATATGCTAATAATTTAGGTAAAGATTCTTGAAAGCATTTACTTTTTTCTTATTCAAAATTTAAAATAATTATAAAATATCATTGAATTATAGTATTTTTTCAAGTTATAATATTATTTAAGCAATATGGAAGGTGTGTGATTTATGAAAAAGCTTTATATTGTACGACATGGTGAAACTGAATGGAACAAAAAAGGAAAGACTCAAGGTATGTTGGATAGTTCATTAACTGATTTGGGAATAATACAAGCAAATAGGTTAGCAAATAGATTAAGTGAAGAAAAAATAAACCACATATATACCAGTGACTTAAGTAGAGCACATGATACAGCTAACATTATAAGTAAAAAATTAGGATTAAAGTTAAATGTAGCAAAGGAACTTAGAGAAATGAATTTTGGATGCTGGCAAGGTTTAACCAAGAAAGAAAGGAAAGCTAATTATCCTAAAGAACACATAGTTTGGCATTCTGAACCTCATAAGGCATCTATTGAAGGAGCTGAAACTCTATTACAAGTGAAAGAGAGAACACTAGATCTAATAAATAGACTTAAGATAGAGCATAGAGATGAAAACGTACTTCTTGTATCCCATGGATCAGCAATAAAAACTTTAATATTAGGGATTCTAGGGATAGATTTAAGTCATTATAAAAAGATAGCTCAAAGTAATACTGCTTTAAATATAATAGAATTTAGAGAGCATTCATCAGTTATTACACTACTAAATGATACAAATCATCTTAGGGAGGTCTAAAATGGGAGAGAGAGTAGCGATTATCGGTGGTGGGCCTGCTGGAATGATTGCAGCAGGTACGGCAGGATCAAGAGGAAAAAAGGTTACATTGTTTGAAAAAAATAAGAAACTTGGAAAAAAACTATTTATCACTGGAAAAGGTAGATGCAATATAACAAATTATAGTGATATTGAAGAATTGCTTGAAAATGTTATAGTTAATAACAAATTCTTATATAGTGCCTTTTACACTTTTTCTAATTATGATATTATAACTCTTTTAAACAAGTATGGATTAGAAACTAAAATTGAAAGGGGAAATAGAGTATTCCCTAAAAGTGATAAGTCAAGTGATGTTATAAAGACATTTGAAAAATATCTAAAGGATAATAATGTTGATATTCAATTAAATAGTGATATTGTTAGGATAACTAAGGATGATAATAATATGTTCGATGTCATTTTAAGAAATAATAAATCCTATAAGTTTAATAAGGTCATTATATCTACAGGTGGAAAATCTTATGAGCAAACTGGTTCCACAGGAGATGGATTTAAATTTGCCGAATCTTTTGGACACAATATTATCAACCTAAAGCCAGCTCTAGTTCCTTGTGAAATAAGGGAAAGCTGGACTAAAGAACTCCAAGGCTTATCCCTTAGAAATATTAGTATATCTGCCCATACCAATGAAAAAAAGATATTTGAAGAGTTTGGAGAAATGGTTTTTACTCACTATGGTATTTCAGGTCCAATAGTCCTTACAATGAGTAACTATATAAACAAATACATAGGTAAAGACATTCATATTTCTATTGATTTAAAACCTGCTCTAGATTATGATAAGCTTGAGAGAAGAATTATTAAAGATTTTGAGAAATATTCTAGAAAACAATTCAAAAATTCTTTAAATGATTTATTACCTCAAAAAATTATCCCTATTATAATTAAATTGTCTGGAATTGATGAAGAAAAATTCGTAAACCAAATAACTAAGGAAGAAAGAAAAAGTCTTGTTAATCTAATGAAACAACTAAAAATGACCTTTTCTAAATTTAGACCTTTAAATGAAGCTATCGTTACTTCTGGTGGAGTATCTACTGAAGAAATAGATCCTTCCACTATGGAATCAAAATTAATTGATGGTCTATTCTTTTCAGGCGAGGTAATTGACGTAGATGCCTTAACAGGTGGATATAATCTTCAAATTGCCTATTCCACTGGATATCTTGCAGGATTAAATTGTTGATATTTTAATCCTGTAAGAATACAAAAAAAACCATTGCAAAAATGTGTTAAATACACATTTTTTTTTATTATCTGCATAACATATTAAAAGTAGGAACTCTTTGTGAGGTGATATTGTGAGAAGTAAAAATGTATTTAAAAAGATTGAATCAATATTACTTAAGGTATGTGTATTAAGCTTATTATTTATAGTTGGCCTTCAACTCCTTGTAAGTAGAGATGACTTTCCCACTTTTATAGGTAACGGAAATAATTCAATGGAGAGCTCTTCCTATAACGAAAAAGGGATAGTACGGTTAAGTTTATTAGGTGACAACTATGAAGATGTAGAAGTACTTGTAAATGGCGAAGCTGTAGGGAACTTTAATGATAATAAAGAAGTGGAATTATTAGTATATAATAATGATTTGATTGAAATTAATGGAACCAAGCATATGGATAAGATTAAAGTAAAGGTAGTAGCTGTAAGTACAAATTTGAACTCACCAAAACTGGATTCTATTGTTACCACATCTAAGAATATTGAATTACTAGGAAAGGTAGTAATAAAATAATCTTGAGAATTACTTATGAATAATATATAATAAAGTGTACGCAACCACCTTTATGGTGGTTATAATTTTATTTAGGGAGTGAGCAAATGGAGAAGTTAGCTATAGCGATAGACGGTCCTGCTGGAGCTGGAAAAAGCACTATCTCAAAGCTTGTAGCCAATAGAATAAATTTGAATTACATCGATACAGGGGCTATGTATAGAGCTATTACATATAAGGTTATAAATAATGGAATTGAATTTGATGATAAAGTTGAAATTATAAAGCTATTGAATAGTACAAGTATTGACTTTAACCATAATCATATTTATTTAGATGGAAAAAATGTAGATAAGGAAATTAGAGAAAATAAAATAAGTAAGAATGTATCCTATATTGCTAAAATAAAAGAAGTTAGAGAAAAAATGGTCGAAATACAAAGAAAAATAGCAAGTAATAAAAGTGTTATTATGGATGGTCGTGATATTGGAACTCATGTTTTGCCAAAAGCTGATTTTAAATTTTATATAAATGCCTCTGTGGAAGAAAGAGGCCGTAGAAGATATGAAGAATTAAAGGAAAAAAATTTTGATACCACTTTGGAAAAAATAATAGAGGAAATTAAGAATAGAGATAGAATAGATAGTACTAGGGAGATTTCACCTTTAAGAAAAAGTGAAGACGCTTTTGAGATAGATACAACTAATCTGACTATTGATCAGGTTGTAGATAAAATTATTAAAACAATTGAAAAGAGGAGGGAATAAATGACCTTTTATAGTTTTATTCGTGGTTTAGCCAGCTTAGTTTTTAAACTTGTCTACAGAGTCGATGTTGAAGGCAAAGAAAATGTACCTAAAACGGGCAGACTTATTGTATGTGGCAATCACTCCAGTATGTTAGATCCTATTTTTTTAGGTATTTCGATAAAAAGACAGATTAATTTTATGACCAAGAAAGAAATGTTTAAAAACAAGATCCTAGGTTCTTTTTTGAAAAACCTTGATGCTTTTCCGGTAGACAGAAATGGTGCTGATCTTAAGGCTGTAAAGAATTCTCTTAAAATACTTAAACAAGAAGAAATTTTAGGTATTTTCCCAGAGGGTACTAGAGTTAAAGGCGTAAACGTTAATAATGCTAAGCCTGGAATTGGAATGATTTGTATTAAAGGAAAGTCTCCAGTTATTCCAGTATCTATTGATACCTCATATAAGCTATTTAGCAAAGTAAAAGTAAAGATTGGTTATCCAATAGATTTTTCTGAAACATATAATGGAAAACTAAATGTAGAAGAGTATAAAGAAATAAGCAAAACAATTTTAGAAAAAATATATGAGTTAAAAAATTAATATTTACAAATAATAATACAATAATAGGAGGACTACTCTTGAAGATCTTAATAGCTGAAAATTCAGGTTTTTGCTTTGGAGTATCTAAAGCAATTAATACAACAATTAAAGAAATTACAAACAGTAATAATCAAATTTATTCATTGGGACCATTAATACATAATCTTCAAGAAACTAAGCGTTTAGAAGACTTAGGTTTAAAAGTTATTGATAAGGTATCTGATGGTAAAGATTCAAAGGTAATTATAAGGTCCCATGGTGTCCCTTTAGAAATTTATGAACAAGCTAAAGAGAATAGTATAGAACTCATTGATTCAACATGTCCTTTTGTTCGTAAAATTCAAAAGAAAGCTAAGAAATTCTACGAAGATGGATACCAAATTGTTATAATAGGTAGCCCAAATCATCCAGAGGTTATTGGTATTAATGGATGGTGTAATAATAAAGCCGTTATTATAAATTGTAAAGATGATATTGAAGATATGTCAGAATATGATAAAATATGTATTGTGGCACAAACCACTTTGACCCAAGATAAATTTAAAGAGCTCTCTGAATTAGTGGCTTTAAAGGGCAATTATGTTGAAATTTTTAATACCATTTGTAATGCAACTAAGCAAAGACAATCGGCCTGTGAAAAAGTGGCCAAAGAATCTGATGCAATGATTGTAATTGGAGGTTATCACAGTTCTAATACACAAAAGCTAGTGGAGATAAGTAAAAAGTATTGTGATAATACTTATCATATAGAAACAGTAGATGAACTTCCAACAAAAGTACTTTCCCAATTTGAAACAATTGGAATAACAGCAGGGGCTTCAACCCCTGAATGGATAATTAAGGAGGTAATTAGTAAGATGAGTGAAAATAGTATGAATGATATGTTAGAAGCTATTGAAAATTCAATGGTGGATTTAAACAGAGGTGATGTTGTAGAAGGTGAAGTAATCTCTGTTAATGATACAGAAGTTATGGTGAATATAGGTTACAAATCTGACGGAATCATTAAGAGAAGTGAGCTTTCTAATGACCCAAATGTTCAGCCTACTGAAATAGTAAAATCAGGAGATAAAATTAGTGTTTTTATTATAAAGCTTGACGATGGTGAAGGTAATGTACTACTATCTAAAAGAAGAGTAGATGATATAAAGCATTGGGAAGAACTAGAAGAAATATTCAATGAAGAAAAAGTAGTTAGTACTAAAATTATTGAGGCCGTAAATGGTGGTCTTATAGCTCTAGTAAATGGAATTAGAGGATTTATGCCTGCATCCCATGTAGCAGTTAAATATGTTGATGATTTAAATGAGTACTTAGGACAGGAAATGGATGTTAAAATTATCGAGTTTAATAGTGAAAAGAACAGAGTAATTCTTTCTAGAAAAGTGATTGAAAAAGAAGAAGTTGCTGCTAAGAGGGAAAAACTTTGGGAAACTCTTGAAAAGGGAGCAGAAATAGAAGGAGTAGTTAAGAGATTAACTAATTTTGGAGCTTTTGTAGATATCGGTGGAGTTGATGGGCTAATTCATATATCTGACCTTTCATGGGGAAGAATTAAACATCCTTCAGAAGTTGTAAAAGAAGAAGACAAAGTTAAAGTAGTAGTTTTAGATTTTGATAAAGGAAATGGTAAGATTTCTTTAGGATTAAAACAAACTATTAAACATCCATGGGATGATATAAATTCTAAGTATTCAGAAGGAGATATAGTGGAAGGAAAAGTTGTAAACTTAGTTGATTTTGGTGCTTTCGTTGAACTAGAGCCTGGATTAGACGGATTAGTTCATATATCTCAAATTTCTAATGAACATATTGCTAAACCATCTGATAAATTAGAAGCTGGCCAAAAAGTTATGGTTAAAATCATAGAAATTAAAGAAGATGAAAAAAGATTAAGCTTAAGTATAAAAGAAGCTGAAAATAAAGAAGCAGAACCAGTTAAAGAAGAAAAAGCTGAATCAAAGGACGAACAAGATGTTACAATAGGTGACATAATAAAAAGTCAAGACGAAGAATAGTAAGAAAATAATTAAAAATAATTAGTAGATAAAAATAAAAGGGTTTAACCCTTTTATTTTTTTGTATAATTTTTGTGGATTTGTTAAAGAATATATAGTGACCTCACAAAATACATCAAGACCCCCTTTACATTCTTTTTGTGGCATTATTGCCACAATTTTTTTTTATGCTAAAATAGATAGTATAACAATAAAAAACTTACGTAAAGGAGCCATGAAATGGATAAATACGAAATTTTTAAAGATAATGTGTACAAGCTTATAGGTATTAATCTATCTTGCTATAAAGAAAAACAAATGAAAAGAAGAATTAATTCCCTAATAGGAAGAAATAATTACAGTGATTTTGATGATTATTTTAAAGGATTAAAGACTGATGAGAAACTATTAAGTGAATTTGTTAACTACCTTACGATAAATGTGTCTGAGTTTTACAGAAATCCTTCTCAGTGGGAGGTTATAGAGAAGGAAATAATTCCCGTTTCAATTGAGAAGCATAGCAATTTAAAAATCTGGAGTAGTGCTTGCTCAACCGGCGAAGAGCCTTATTCAATGGTTATGCTATTATCTAAATTTTTTCCCTTAAATAAAATAAAAATTTTAGCTACTGATATAGACAAAGGAGCTATAGAAAAAGCGAAAATAGGCGTATATAACGAAAAAAGCGTACAAAATTTGCCTAAAGAGTTTGTCAGTAAATATTTTAAGAGAATAGGTAACACCTATAAAATTGATGACTCTATAAAAAAGTGTGTAGAATTTAAAGAATTAAATCTATTAGAGGATAATTACCCTAGAAATACAGACTTGATTTTATGTAGAAATGTCATGATATATTTCACAGAAGAAGCTAAGAATATAATGTATAAAAAGTTTTATGATTCTCTAAATAAAGAAGGTATCTTATTCGTAGGAAGTACTGAACAAATAATTTTACCTGATAGGTTTAATTTAAAATCAGTTAGAACTTTTTTCTATAAAAAATCTAATTAATGGATAAAAATCTCAATAATTATTAGGGAATCGAAACATTATGTGTTATAATATTTCTTAGATAAGATGAAAGGAGGAGTTTTTTTGGAAGCAAAAGAGTTTTTAAAGAAGTTATGCGATGGAGTAGGAGTTTCTGGCTATGAAGAAACTATTAGAGGGCCAATCATAGAAGAGTTCAAAGATTTAACTAATGAAATCGAGACTGACAGATTAGGTAATATTATTGCAGTTAAACATGGTGAAAACAATAAGAAAAACATCAAAATAATGTTAGCTGCTCATATGGACGAGATAGGACTTATGGTTAAAGATATTGATGATGATGGTTTTATCAGATTTACTACTGTTGGAGGATTTGATCCAAGAACTCTACTTGCGCAAGAAGTAATGATTCACGGAACAGAAAGTATTTTTGGTGTTATTGGAGCTAAGCCTCCTCATCTAACGAGTCCTGGCGAAAGAGAAAAAGCTATAAAAATTGAAGATTTAACTATTGATGTAGGATTTACTAAAGAAGAAATTGAAAAAATTGTACAAATAGGAGATGTAATTACTTTAAACAGACAATTAATTGATTTACAAGGAAGCATGGTTAGTGGTAAAGCCTTAGATGATAGAGCTGGCGTAGTGACCATGTGTGAATGCGCTAAGGAATTAGCAAAGTTAAAGCATGAGGCAGATGTTTACTTCGTATCGACTGTTCAGGAAGAAGTTGGGGTAAGAGGAGCTACAACTAGTACATATAAAATCAACCCTGATATCGGTATTGCAATAGATGTTGGTTTTGGTGCAACTCCTGAGTTGCCGTCAGAGCATTCTATAGAAATGAGTAAAGGTGCTGGAATAGCTATTGGTGGAAATATTCACCCTACTTTAAGAGAAAAGCTAACGGATGTAGCTAAAGAATATAATATAGATTTCCAATATGAAATTTCACCTGGACCTACTGGAACAGATGCTCGAGCAATGCAGATTACAAGAAGTGGTATACCAACGCTATTATTATCTTTACCTCTAAGATACATGCATACCTCTGTTGAAACGATCGATATGAAAGATATAAAAACTTCAGCTCAAATGCTAGCAAGATTCATTGCAAGCATTACAAATGAGAATTTGGAGGGATTATTATGCTATTAAAGAGGTTAACAGAGACTAACGGTATATCTGGTAATGAAAAAGCTGTTAGAAATCTTATTATTGAAGAAATAAAAGATTACGTTGATGATATTAAAGTTGATAAAATAGGAAATGTTATTGCATATAAAAAGGGAAGTATAGAGTCACCTAGAGTAATGGTTGCAGCTCATATGGATGAAGTAGGTCTTATAGTCTCCAAGATTGAAAAAAGCGGACTTATTAGATTTATGCCAGTCGGAGGTCTAGATAAAAGAGTCTTGGTATCAAAGCCAGTAGTCATTGGAGAAGATAAAATTCCTGGAGTTATAGGAGCTAAACCAATACATCTTCAAAAAGGACCTGAACGTTCTAAAGCTCTTTCATATCAACAGCTTTATATTGATATTGGAGCAAGCAGTGAGGAACAAGCTAAAAGCAACGTAAAGATAGGTGATTATATTGCCTTCGACAGTAAGTACGTGGAATTTGGTAAAGACCTAGTCAAAGCAAAGGCACTTGACGATAGAGTTGGTTGTAGTATGCTAATAGATTTATTAAAATCTGAAACTAATATATCAATCTATGGTGTATTTACTGTAATGGAAGAAGTAGGACTTGTTGGAGCAGGACCTGCAGCTTTTGAAATTGACCCTGATATTGGTATTGTTCTAGAAGGTACTACATGCTCTGATGTGCCTGATGTTGATAATCATCTAACAGCAACAAAATTAGGTGCTGGACCTGCTGTTTCACTAATGGATAGAACTACAATCTTTAATAAGAAGCTACGTAATACTATTGTTAATTTAGCAGAAGAAAACGATATCCCATATCAGTTTAGGAGAACTACTTTTGGGGGAAATGATTCAGGTAAGATTCACTTAGCTAAGGAGGGTGCTATAACAGCTACCTTATCAGTGCCTTGTAGATATATTCACTCTCCTATAAGTGTTATGAATAAAAACGATTATAAGAATACAGGGAAGCTATTAAAACTTTTAATAGCAGAAATTGAAAAAGGAGGGCTTATGTAATGGAATTCAATGGTAAATTACTTAAAAAGTTAGTAGATACATATTCTCCATCTGGAAATGAAGAAAGAATCAAGGATGTTATCACAGAGGAAATTAAGGGCCTTGTTGACGAAATAAAAGTAGATGCTTTAGGTAATCTTATCGCTAGAAAAAAGGGAAATGGTAAAAAAATCATGATAGCAGGTCATATGGACCAAATAGGACTTATGATAACTGATATCGATGACAAAGGCTTTTTAAGATTTACAAATGTTGGAGGTATTTCTCCTCATATTTCTCTAAATCAAAGGGTTATCTTTGAAAATGGAACTGTAGGTATTATCCATGTGGAACACATAGAAGATATGAGCAAAATGAAGCTTGATAAAATGTTCATTGATATTGGAGCAACTAATAAAGATGAAGCTGAAAAGAAAGTAAATATAGGCGATGTTTGTGTTTACCACACTGAATACTATGAAAATGAAAATAGAGTAATGACTAAATGCTTAGATGATAGAGTTGGATGCTTTATCATGATTGAAGCGTTAAAGAAAATGCAAGATACTGATAATGATGTATATATGGTATTTACTGTGCAAGAAGAAGTAGGATTAAGAGGTGCTAAGACTTCAGCCTATGGCATTAACCCTGATATTGGTATAGCTATTGATGTCACAGGTACAGGAGATACTCCTAAAGCAAGACGTATGGCAGTATCATTAGACAAAGGTACCGCTATAAAAGTTAAGGACAGATCAATAATGGTTCATCCTAAGGTTAAAAAACTTATGGCTGATGTAGCTAAAGAAAATAATATAAAACACCAATTTGAAGTTCTAGAATATGGTGGAACTGACTCTGGAGCAATTCATCTTACTAGAGAAGGTGTACCATCAGGTGTAATTTCAATTCCTACAAGATACATTCACTCATCAAGTGAAGTTGCATCTAAGGAAGACATAAACAACTCTATTGAATTATTAATAAAAATAATAGAGAAAAATATAGAGCTTTAAGCTAAAGTATTTAGATTAAATAAACCAAGGTTTAGGTGTTAAAATTAACCTAACCTTGGTTTTTCTACATTTTTGACTTAAATACGATATTATTCTTATCTATATTATCGAATATTGCTAGAATAAAGGGTTAAATATATGGAGGAAATCTAAAATCTGTGAAGAATAGGAGTATTAGGAATAGTTTTTTGGAGGTGTATTTACATGGTTAACCCAGAGAAAGAATATTCGATTTCTGAAGTTGCTGAATTAACTGGCTATCAAGCCCATGTTTTAAGATATTATGAAAAAGAGTTTGAGCTTGACGTCCCTAGAAATGAAGCCAATCATAGATATTATACCTATAAGGAGATTGAAACCCTTAACTATATAAAATCCTTGCAAGAAAAGGGTTTTACAAACAAACAGATTAAGTTAATTTTAAACTCACCAGAGATACTTGTTAATGATGATGATGAAGCTGCAATAACTACCCTCTCTAACAGTGAATCATTAAGCCCAGATAAAATTGATAGCTTAAAGTCCTACATTAAGGAACTAATAGTACATGAGTTAAAGCCTTTACTTGAAGATAATCAGAAAAGTCATGAAGAAGCAATAACAGGGCTTAGGGATGAAGTATCTAAGCTAAAGAAAGAGATACAAAGCAAAGAAAGAGATGTATTGCTATCTCAAAATGCCAAACTTACTCTTAAAGTAAAGGAAAAATCCTATGAAGTAGCTGAAATGAGAGACAAAATTAAAAGGCTTGAATACTCTAAAAGAGGTATTTTTAGCAAATTATTTAAAAAGTAATTATTATTAGCTCTAAGATGATATGTTCATTTTAGAGTCCTTTTTATCATCTCGAAAGATTACAAAAAATAGCTCTAATGGACCAATAAATAATGGATTTGACACTTTTTGAATTCTTATTAGTAATTTATCAATAATTATTTTGTGTAAGATATTAAACTTTGATAGAATAATATTGTATGGTAACAATATTATTATGTGTCTATGATATGAATGGAGTGTGTTTTATGAGTTCCTTTACAGATATAGTATTAGATAAAGAGTCAAATCAACATCTATATATACAACTTTACTCTCAATTAAAAGATTTAATAATTCAAGATAAAATTAAACATCATACTAAATTACCTCCTATTAGAAAAATGGCAGATTTATTAAGTGTTAATAATGTTACTGTTGTTAATGCTTATAAGCTTTTAGAACAGGAGGGGTATGTCTATAAAAAGATAGGTAGTGGTACTTTTGTACAAGACATTAGTACAAAAAAACTACAAAATATACTTATGGATGAAAGTGTAGAGCTATTTGGTGAAGAAAATAATCATCTAGCTACATTAAATCTTGCAAGTACAGCACCTACCCCTGACCTATTTCCTATTAATGACTTCAAAACCGTTTTAAATGAGGTTTTAGATCGCGATAAGGGTAATGCTTTTGTATATCAAGAAAGTCAAGGCTACCACCCTCTGAGAGAGTCTATTATGGATTACATTAAAGGTTACGGCATAGAAACTAATATTGAAAGTATCCAAATAATATCTGGTGCTCAACAGGGAATAGATATTCTCGCAAAATCTTTACTTGACTATGGTGATGTTGTTTTTACAGAAAGCCCTACATACACAGGAGCTATTGCTGCCTTTAAGTCAAGATCAGCAAATATCATTCAAATTCCAATAGAAGATGATGGAATAGATATTAAGTCTTTAGAAGGAAAACTAAGAAGCTTAAAACCCAAGTTTGTATATATAATGCCTGTTTTCCAAAATCCAACTGGACATTCATATAGTCAAGAGAAAAAAAGAAAGATACTAGATTTAGTAGAAAAATATGATACATTTATCGTAGAAGATGATTATTTGAGCGACTTATCTTTCTTTGATAAGAGTAATTCTACTCTAAAAGCTATGGATAAAAATAATCGAGTTATTTATATAAAGAGCTTTTCTAAGATTTTTATGCCAGGATTAAGATTAGGATTTATGGTTATACCTAATTCTATATATAATGAAGTTTTATCAGCAAAGCATACATCAGACATTTCAACTTCTGGCTTAATGCAAAGAGCTTTTGATCTTTATCTCAATAAAGGAAAGTGGCAAAAACATATTAGGTATATGGAAAGTATCTATAAAAGACGCTTCAATGTTTGGATAGATTGCCTAGAGAAATATATCCCAAGGGAGATTACATGGTATACACCAAATGGTGGTTTGAATTTTTGGATGTCTTTACCCCATGGATATTCTTCAAATGATCTATATAAGCTATGCTCAAAAAATAATATTTTAATTGTACCAGGATCAGTTTTCTATGCAGACCAGAGAGATAGTCAGTTTTTTAGAATTAGCATGGCATCAGTTCATTCAAAAGATATAGATAAATCTGTTAAAAAATTTGCTGATATAATCAGAATATTTCTAAAGGACAGTACTAGAAAGCAAATACCTATGGATATGTATACTCCATTTCTGTAGGTATTTCCTACATTTATATTAATTTTTTAGACGCAATATATATTAAGTGATCCTCTTCTTTTAACACTACATTTCTAGAAGGATTTAAATAAGTTTCTCCATTTCTAAAAAAACCAATAACTGTTGCATTTATAGAAAGAAATTCTTTTATTATATCTTCGTAACTTTGCCCTATATATTTTGGTTCAATTTCAACCTCATATATCTCATTTCCATAGGAGTTAGTAATCAACTCCTTAAAGGCTTTATTCACACCTTTGTATAGTACACTTCTTACTAAAATTTTGCTTTCTATTTGATTGCTTACAATAAAGTCATTAACATTAGCTCTTTCAAAATGGACAACATTTTCATGGTTTATTACCTCTGTAACAAGATAAATATCAGGATTTAATCTGTCAATAGCAAGACAAGTTAGTACTGATTTTCCATCGGTAAGCTCATCATTATTTTTTTCTTTATCCCCTAATACAATAGCTATTTTTGCTTTTTGAATGTTTGCTCTAGTCAATACTTTATCATTCCATGGATCGCCTTTTATATATGATATATTCTTACTATCATAAGGATTGCTATCTATCCTATCGATTAATGCAATCTTTATATCTTCATCTTCATTTATCAATTCTTCAATAATAGACTTTGACCTAAAATTCCATCCAATAATAACTATATGATTCTCAAACTTAACATCCAATAGACCCATTCCTTTCTTTAAATTTTTTTCAACCAAAATAGATGCAACAGAAGCAGTTATAAATCCAAATATCCCAATTCCTATTAACATTACTACCATGGCTATAATACGGCCTATTGATGTCATAGGATAAATGTCTCCATACCCAACAGTTGTACTTGTAACAAAACCCCACCAAAGTGAATCATCAAGTCCTTTAATATTTGGATTTTCAACATGTTCAACTTGATAAAATAGCACTGAGCACAGAACAATGAATACTATAACTATAAGTAAAGATTTGTAGAACTTAGCTGCTACCATCGATACATGTATTTTTTTTAAAAATGTGAATAAATTTATAATTTTCAACACCCTCTTAATATGTAATAAATAAAATATATTAGAGTAAAACAAGAGATTATCTTAAACCACATTTTACAAACCTTTACAAAAATATTTTGATATAAAATATTTTCAATTCCAAAAACTAATAGTGTGACAGGAAAGGAGATATGTATGACTTCCAAAATGAAAGAAACAGTTTCTTTACCTAAAGAAATATCACTTTATAAAAAGATATATACAGAAAATATTGATCCAATCAAAAAAGAAGTATTTAGTTTTTTTGAAATTGCTTATATTATGAATAACTCAGAAGCTTTTCCTGTAAAAGCTGATGATTACTATATTTTAAAATATGATGTACAGGAAAGAGATCAATTATTAGCTGTTTTAGCTATGAGTTATATAGCATATAGGTCCTATCAAGAATACAAAACTAATAAAGTTTTGTTATCAGAAGGTGACCTACTATATATTATGAGGTTTATTAATAAATTTTATCAATTTGATGTACCTATAAAAGATAAAAAGAATGAAGGAATTTTATGGATTTATCCTAAGCTTGAAATAAAACGTTTTTTATCTGACTGTATTTCTACTAATAAACTATCAGAATATTATTTTGACGAAGTAACACTAACTAAACTTATACTAATCATTTCAAGCTTTGTCAGATATGAGTATGATAATGCCGATGAAGATATAGTAAGTGAAATAGAAGCTTTAAATTTTCCAACTTTAGTATTGGCAAATATTAAGTTATATGAAAAAGGTTATCTAAGACTAATGGATGAAAGTGAAGGTGTGGGAGTTACATTAAATCATAAAGGAAACAATAGTCATGAAAAAATCTTCACAAAGGATACTGACATTTTGAAAAAAAGAATAATCTCAGTATTAGAATATTCAGAAGGTAGACGTTTTGAAATGGAAGACTTTATGGACTAGATGGTTCTAATTTTATTAAATTAACATAAATATAATAGTAAGACAAAGAAATGCAATTTATCTACAACTAACATTCATATTCAGGTTAATTTTACGTAAAATGTATCAATTATTGCAATGTTAGTGTGGTAATATTGCATTTTTTTGAGAATTTGATTGACATAATCTTCTTATGATGATATAATATAGTTAGTAATAAATATAAGAGGGGGAACGTAAATGAAAAAGAACTTACTTAATAATGGTAATACCGAGATTACTAGCCGATTAAAAAAATGTGGCGCAATAACTTGTATTCATAATATTGATGGTTATTGCAATAGTGAGAAATGTGAAATTTACGAAAGGGCATTAAGACAGGAACATTAATTATGACATAAGAAAAGAGGAAGTATCCACTTCCTCTAACCTAAAAGGTTATTTTTTTTTGCTTATTTTTGACTATTATAAACTTCCAAACCTTTTTTAATTATCTCCATTGATTTTTTCAAATTATTTTCATTTAATACATAAGATATTCTAACTTCATCTTTTCCTAACCCCTTAGTTGCATAAAATCCTTCAGCAGGGGCCATCATTACAGTTTCATTATCTATATCAAAGTCTCTTAACAACCAAACTACAAAGTCTTCTGCATCTTCTACTGGAAGCTTAGCTATTATATAGAAAGCTCCGTGAGGCTTTTTACAAAGAACTCCATCCATATCGTTTAATGCATTGAATACGATGTCTCTTCTTTTTTTGTATTCTTCAACAACTTCTGTAAAGTACTCATCTGTAACACTTACTAAAGCTGCTGCACCAATTTGCTCAATAGTAGGAACACATAGTCTACTTTGGCAAAGCTTAAGTATTTGCTTCATTAGGTCTTTATTCTTTGAAGCTATAGAACCAATTCTAGCTCCACATGCACTGTATCTTTTAGAAATACTGTCTGTAATAATAACTCTATCAGCTATATCATCTAAATGTGCAAAACTCATGTATTCAAATCCATCATAAACAAATTCTCTATATACTTCATCAGCAAGTATATATAAATCGTTTTCCTTGGCTATATTCCTAAGCATATAGATTTCTTCTTTTGAATATATAGCACCAGTTGGATTTCCAGGATTGGATAAAACTATTGCCTTTGTTTTAGGAGTAATCAACTTTTCAATAACCTCTTTACTTGGCAAATGAAATCCATCCTCAGCTTTTGTAGTTATTGGTACAACATTAACTCCAGCTGAGTTTCCAAAACCATTATAGTTTGTGTAGAATGGCTCTGGTATCAAAACTTCATCTCCATGATCACATATTGTTAGTAAAGAGAATAGTAAAGCTTCACTACCACCATTAGTTATTAATATTTCATCCTTATCAAAATGAATATCATATTTTTTATAATATTCAATAAAGCTGTCAATTAGCTCAGGAATCCCTTGAGAGAAAGAATACGCTAATACATCCTCATCAAAATTCTTAACAGCATCAAAGAAAGCATCTGGAGTTGGAATATCTGGTTGTCCGATATTTAAGTGATAAACCTTTTTCCCATTTTTCTTAGCTTCCTCTGCTATTGGAACTAATTTTCTAATAGGTGATTCTTGCATTGATGTAATTCTTTGTGAAAATTGCATTAAAAAGCCTCCTTTTCATAAATAAATCTCCTTTTTACACTACTATAATAACATAATTCATTTGGAAATAATAGTTACAAAAAACTAAAATTTTTAAGTTCTCTAATGTAATAATCTTTTCTTATATTAGAAGTTTTATCTAATAAATTACTTTTTATAATTAACATAGATATACTATATATACAAATTTATGTTATAATTCATTATATTAGAAACTAAGTATATTAGAAACTAAAGGAGGAATTTTATGAATCAGAATTATATTAGTGACTTAATTTTTGATAATAACAAGAAAGTCGTATTTCGTTATCTTTCAAAAGAGGATTCTATAAATGAAATAACAATATTATTAAATAAAGCATATAAATCATTGGCAGATATAGGACTTAAATATGTTGCATCCTATCAAGACGATGACGTAACTTTGTTAAGAGTAAATAATGCATATAGATGTATTATTGGTTTATGGGAAAATAAAATAATCTCAACGATTTCTATATATACTCCAAAGCCTTCTGATAACTGTAAATGGTATAGCAATGATTTTGTTGCAAAAATAGGTCAGTTTGCCGTTCTCCCAGAGTTACAAAGATTTGGAATAGGAAGTAGAATGATGAGTTTAATTGAAGATGAAGCTAAGAAGATGGATGGCATAAAGGAAATAGCTTTAGACACTGCTGAAACTGCTTATCATTTGATAGATTACTATAAAAGTAGAAGATATAGATATATTGAGACAATAAACTGGGGTGTCACAAATTACAATAGTGTAGTATTAAGTAAAACATTATAGATTACTAAATAAAGAATTACATACTTGAGGATTATTAGAATACTATTCTTCTTATATCAAAAAAGTATCCCATATAAACTAAGGATACTTTTTTTACTTTACTTAGTATTGATTTTATTCATATTTATCAAAATAACTAAATAGGATTGATTGCTATGAACTTTTCACCTTATCTAATTCCTACTAATAGAAAATATGTAATTAAATGATAATTAGTTTTGAGTAAATGTTTATGCAAATTCAATATGAACTATTTTGGGTTGATTAGAAACTTACTTAGGAGAGTTATGCATAAGCTTATATGAAGTATCGTCATCTAAAAAAAATATATCTTCTATTAAATGTGTTCCTGCTGAATTCTCTGTAACCCTAAGCATTAAAGTATTTCTGTTATCATATTTAATAACAACATAATTTTCTACTTGATATCTATTAGAGATATGTGTATTAATTTCTTTAAGAATGTTATTGAAAAAATTTTTATCTTTTACTGAAGATAATTCAATAATAGGTTCTATAGAATCTTCAGAAACAGCTATGTTTACCCTCCGAGCAATTCTAAAGTCATAACCTAAATCATTCTTTAATAATTGATATTTGCTATAGAAAAAGAAATTTGATAGGAGTAATAATAAAAATAGTAAAACTATTAAATCTTTTTTTCGAATAAAAACATGTGGTTTCATACCTTTACCTCCTGCATTGTAATATCTAATATATATAATTTTATCATAAAAAGTAATCTATGAGATTTATTTAAAAAATATTTTCTTATTTAAACAAAATAAAAAATATTAGAAATCAAAAGCTTAAGAGGTAACTTCCGAATAATTCACCTCATGATTTAGGCTAATCTTTTATTTTAAATAAATTAACATATAACCTTTAATTTAGCTAATATCCTTATATATAGTATACTAAAATATTAAACTTCGACAAAAGTTTATAGTGAAGATAGATTTATATAAATTTGCTGTCACTAATTGCGAGGAAACGTTGAAATCTCACTATTTCCACGGGAATAATATTTATATTAATTATTTCCTATAGTAAATGTTATCTGTCGTATATATTTCTTCTATATTAATAATTTATAAGTAAAAAATCTAACAGTTTTAATAAAGCACCTTGTTTATTTTACATGAACTTATAATCTTTCATTGATACTTCTTATACAATGTTTTATTTTTTATTCTTTTCTGATATAATTAATTTCAATATTAGTTAAACTAAGTATATAAGAAGTTAAGGAGGACTAGCATTGCAAAATAATATAAATAATACCCAAGATAAAAATCAAAAGAAATATACAATTGTTACTTGGGGTTGTCAAATGAACGAGCATGACTCTGAGAAGATGGCAGGAATGCTTGAAGAAATGGGTTATGTCAATACTGATGACATTCAACATACAGATTTAATCATATATAATACTTGCTTGGTACGTGAAAATGCTGAGCTAAAGGTTTATGGAAACCTTGGTGAGCTTAAAGCGCTTAAGAGAGATAAGCCCGATTTAATAATAGCAGTTTCAGGTTGTATGATGCAGAAAAAAGAAGTAAGAGATGTAATTAAACAGAAATATAGATTTGTAGATATCTTATTTGGTACACATAACTTACACAAACTACCAGAATTTATTGCAAATCACAATCAAACCTCTAAGATGATCGTGGACGTATGGGAAGATGGTGGAGAGATAGTTGAAGGATTACCTGCCCATAGAAAGCATGGTTTTAAAGCTTTCGTTAATATAATGTACGGTTGTAACAACTTCTGTTCATATTGTATAGTTCCTTATACTAGAGGTAGAGAGCGTAGTAGAAACCCAGAAGATATAGTAAAGGAAATTGAGAAATTAGCAAAGGAAGGCTATAAAGAGATAACTCTACTTGGTCAAAATGTTAATTCCTATGGCAAAACATTAGAAAACAAAGTAACCTTTGCAGAACTCTTACGTATGATTGATAAAATTGAAGGTGTAGAGAGAGTTAGATTCATGACATCTCATCCTAAAGACCTTTCTGAAGAGCTTATCTATGCTATGAGGGATTGTGATACTGTTTGTGAGCATTTCCACTTACCATTCCAAGCAGGAAGCAATAGAGTATTAAAAATTATGAATAGAAAATATACTAAGGAAAAGTACTTAGAGATAGTAGGAAGACTTAAAGAAGAAGTACCTAATGTATCAATAACCACTGATATAATAGTGGGCTTCCCAGGAGAAACTGATGAAGATTTTGAAGAAACTTTAGATGTAGTAAGAAAGGTAGGCTTCGATTCAGCCTTTACATTCTTATATTCTATTAGGGAAGGCACACCTGCTGCAGATATGGAAAATCAAGTTCCTGATGACATAAAGAGAGAAAGATTCCAAAGACTGTTAGATACCCTTCGTCCTCTAAGTCACGAAGCAAATCAACATTATGTAAATGAAGTAGTAGAAGTTCTTATAGAAAATGTGAGTAAAAATAATGATGATGTTTTAAGTGGTAGAACTCGTACTAATAAGTTAGTTCACTTTGCAGGGACAAAGGATCTTATAGGACAATTAGTGAATGTTAAAATAGATGAGGCTAAAACATGGACATTAGAGGGGCATATAATAAATGAATAAAAATAACTATTCTAATCCTTTAGATAAAGCTAGGGAGTTAGGCTCAGCTATTATTAATTCAAAGGAATATTCTGAGCTTAAGGAAGCTGAAAAGCAATTCTTAAATGATAAGGCTTCTGATTTATTAGATAGCTATAATTCAAAAATGAAGGAATATAGTAACCTAGTATCTAAAAAAGACCGAAATCTCGAAGAAGAAGAGAGTTTAATGGCTGAATTAAAGGATTTAAAGAAAGAAATTGATAATAACGAAGTGATTAACTATCAATATGAATGTCAAAAAAAATATGATAAGCTTATAAAAGATATAAATGATATAATAAACTACATGACTGGCAATAATCAAAAGAAAAGCGGTTGTAGTGGTTGCAGTGGTTGTCATAAAAACGGCTAAGTTAATTCTTAGCCGTTTTATTACAACTTTTTGTTATGTTATAATATGTATATGCATATAGAAATTGGAGGGAATAAATTTGGCTAAATTAACACCAATGATGCAACAATATATGGATATTAAAAATAAAAATAAGGATTCTATCCTTTTCTTTAGATTAGGTGACTTTTATGAAATGTTTTTCGATGATGCACTTTTAGCTTCTAGAGAGCTAGAAATAGCTTTGACAGGCAGAGAATGTGGACAAGAAGAAAAGGCACCAATGTGTGGTGTTCCATACCACTCAGCAGACTCTTACATATCTAAACTAGTAAAAAAAGGCTATAATGTAGCTATTTGTGAGCAAGTTGAAGATCCTTCTCAAGCAAAGGGTATTGTAAAAAGAGATGTAGTGAGAATCATAACACCTGGTACTATTACTGACGTTAAGGTACTAGACGAAAAAGATAACAATTATTTATGTTGCGTTTATATGAATGAGAATGGATGTGGAATATCATATGTAGATATTTCTACAGGAGATTTATTCACAACGGATTTAATTGATAATATGAGTAGCGCTTCAAATCTATTAATTGATGAGCTAGCTAAGATTGGTCCAACAGAGATCATAGCCAATGAATTCTTTTATAAGAAAAAAGATTTGGTTAATGAAATTGAAAAGAGATTTAATATTGTTATCAAAAAATATGAAGATTGGGCCTTTGATACTGAATTCGCTAGAGATAAGATTAAAAATCAACTGTCAGTTATTAGTCTAGACGGTTTTGGCTTAAAAAATAGAAATTTTGCAGTTTCTTCAACTGGAGCCCTTATAGAGTACCTAAATGAAACACAGAAAACTACTTTAGATCATATAAATAATATTTCTACCTATAGAATTAGTAATTTTATGGTTATAGATATTAATACTAGGAGGAACTTAGAGTTAACTGAAACTATGAGGGATAAGAGTAAAAGAGGCTCCCTATTATGGGTCTTAGATAAAACATCAACCGCAATGGGCGGTAGACTACTTAAAAAGTGGATTCAAGAACCTCTACTAAAATTGCAAACTATCACTAATAGACTTGAATCAGTAGAAACATTGGTAAATAATATATTCTTAATGGATGAAATAAAAGAGCTATTAAAAAAAGTTTATGACATTGAAAGACTTATGGGAAGAATAGCTTATGGTAATTGTAATGCTAGAGATTTAATTGCATTAAAAGGTTCGATTTCTATTATACCTGAGCTTAAAGCTCTATTAAGCGACCCAGATTACCCTAGTTTAAATAAGCTGGCTAATGAAATGGATACCTTGGAAGATGTACACGACCTTATAGAAGATTCAATATTAGAAGATCCACCTCTGGCAGTAAAAGAAGGTGGCATAATCAAAACCGACTATAACGAAGATTTAAAAGCTTTAAGAGAAGGTGCAACTAAAGGTAAGGAATGGTTATCAAATCTTCAAAGTACTGAACGAAAAAGAACAGGTATTAAATCTCTAAAGGTCGGGTTTAATAAAGTTTTTGGATACTATCTTGAAGTTACAAAATCCAATATGAGCTTGGTTCCAGATGACTATATTAGAAAGCAAACCTTAGCAAATTCGGAGAGATACATCACTCCTGAACTAAAGGAAATGGAATCTAAAATTCTTGGTTCTGAGGAAAAGATGACTGCTCTAGAATACAGTATATTCCTTGAAATTAGAAATAAAATAAAGTCAGAAATAAAACGAATACAAAAGACTTCTAAAATAATTTCAACAATTGATGTTCTAAATTCTTTAGCTGAAGTAGCCTATAAAAATAATTATATTAAGCCTACAATGAAAGAAGAGGGTACAATAGATATAATAGGTGGACGTCATCCTGTAGTGGAAAAGATGTTGAATGATGAGTTATTCGTCCCAAATGACACTCATTTAGATGATAACAAAAACAGAATCTCTATTATTACCGGCCCAAACATGGCAGGTAAATCAACATATATGAGACAAGTAGCTCTAATAACACTAATGAGTCAGATAGGAAGCTTTGTACCAGCTGAGGAAGCTAATATAGGAATAGTAGATAAAATCTTCACGAGGGTTGGAGCCTCTGATAATTTAGCCCATGGACAAAGTACTTTTATGGTAGAGATGAGTGAGGTAGCCAATATTTTAAATAATGGCACTAAGAATAGTCTTATAATATTAGATGAAATAGGAAGAGGAACAAGTACCTATGATGGATTAAGCATTGCTTGGTCTGTGGTTGAATACATTAGTGAGAAATCGAAAATCGGTGCTAAAACCTTATTTGCCACTCACTATCATGAGCTTACTGAGCTAGAAGGCAAAATTGATGGAGTTATAAACTATAAGATTCATGTTCAAGAAAAGGGAAAAGATATTATATTCTTAAGAAAGATAAAAAGAGGTGGAGCTGATAAAAGCTACGGTATTGAAGTGGCAAGGCTAGCTGGTGTACCTAACCCAGTAATAGATAGAGCAAAAGAAATACTCGCTGAATTAGAGAAAAGAGATATAAATAAATCAGAAATTCTGCAAGAGTGTAGTATTACTAAGGAAGATGAATTAAATAGTAAAGTTATAACTCCCAATGCTTATAAACCAGATCAAAATGAAGAAATTAAAGAAATTGATAATAGTGAAAAAATAGAAGAAAAAAGTAGTGAATTCCAATTAGATATGTTTAATGTAAAGGAAAAACAGGTATTAGATAAGTTAAAGAATATTGATATGATGAACGTTACACCACTTGATGCTATTAATATTCTTTATGAATTAGTAAACAAATCTAGGGATATATAGGAGAGATATTATGTCTAACTTAATAAAACGATTAGACGAAAAAACTATAAATAAAATTGCTGCTGGTGAGGTTGTTGAAAGACCCTCTTCAGTCATTAAAGAGTTAGTTGAAAATTCAATAGATGCTAATTCTACATCAATAATAATAGAGATTAAAGCTGGTGGCAAAAAATATATTAGAGTGACAGATAATGGTTCTGGTATTAATAGAAATGATTTAGACATTGCCTTCTTAAGACATTCAACCAGTAAAATAAACTCTGTGGATGATTTAGAAGTTGTTAGATCTCTAGGATTCAGAGGTGAAGCATTGGCTAGTATATCTGCTGTCTCTCTATTAGAGATTGTCACGAAAACTCAGAATGATGCTACAGGTACACAAGCTAATTTGCAGGGTGGGCAAGTTGCAAATAAGAAAGATGTTGGATGCCCCAATGGAACTACTATAATAGTGAAGAATCTTTTTTATAACGTTCCTGTAAGGAAAAAGTTTTTAAAAAGTGATAACGCTGAAGGATCTCAAATTAGTAATATTGTATACAAATTGGCATTAAGCAATCCTAATATATCTTTTAAATATATTAAGGACAACAAGCTTATTCTTAAAACTCCAGGTAATGGAGATATGAAAGCAACTATATATAGTTTATTTGGTAAAGAATTTACTAAATCTTTGTTTAAAATTAATTATAATGGTGAAGATATAAAGATAAAAGGAATGATTTCTAATCCCTCTTTCACTAGAGGTAATAGAGGCCATCAGTATTTATTTGTAAATGGGAGATATATAAAGGATGATAATCTTTCAAAGGTTGTTGAGGATGCATATAAATCTTTAATACCTATAAATAGGTTTCCTATTTTTATAATCTTTCTAGAGCTTAATGGAAATCAAATTGACGTAAACGTTCATCCAACTAAAACTGAGATTAGATTTGATAATGCAAATAAAATTTATTCAGTTATAAATAATGTGATTAAAGATACTTTAAAGCAAGAAAATTTGATTCCAGAGATCAGTATAGGGTACAAGAAAAAGAAAGATAACGGAGAACAGAAAAATTTTATTGATACTTTAGCTAAGCCGATTAATAAAATAAAAGAGAAGTCTAATATAGATATTAATAATGTGAAAAGAGATAACTCGGGTACTGATACTAATGAAAGTAAAGCAAGTAAGACAAGAGGAGATTCAATTAATCAACAGATAAACGAAGAAAAGCTAACAAACCAAGATATTATAACTATTAACTATGATGGTGATGCAAATACTAGTTTAATTTCAGATAAAGCTAGCTTGCCTATTGATTCTTTATCTTCTACTATTTCCGAACAAGAATCACCTGTATTTGAAGAAAATAAAGTAGATTATTATAATTTAGAAAGAAACAATCAGAAAAAAGAAAGAAAAATTATAATCCCTGAGTTAAATATAATTGGAAATCTATTTGACACTTATATTTTAGCTCAAGATAAAGTAAATGAAGTTTTTTATATGATTGACCAACATGCTGCTCATGAAAGGATTATGTATGAAAAGCTAAGGAATCAATTTAATGATGAAAATGTTGTAATACAAGAGTTATTAGCACCAAATATAATAGAATTAACCCATAGTGAAGTACAGCTTATAAACGAGAATATAAAAACATTTGAAAAGCTAGGTTTTTTAGTTGAAAGTTTTGGTACTGGTTCAATTATCCTTAGAGGAGTACCTTTAGTTTTTGGAGAACCAGATTCTAAAAAATTATTTCTTGATATTCTTGATAATTTAAATGAGAATATCGGTAGTGGATATGACTTAAGGGTTGAAAAAATCATGAAGATGGCATGTACTAGTGCTATTAAGGCAGGTCATCAGATTAAGGAAATAGAAGTTAGTCAACTTATTTCTGACTTAAGAAAAGCTGAACAGCCTTTTACTTGCCCCCATGGTAGACCTATAATAGTAAAAATGACAAAATACGAACTAGAGAAAAAGTTTAAAAGGGTGATGTAATGAGTGGGAAAATACCATTATTAGTACTTATTGGTCCAACAGCTGTTGGTAAAACAAGTACATCAATTAAAGTAGCACAAAATTTAAATGGAGAAATTATATCTGCTGATTCAATGCAGATTTATGAATATATGGATATTGGAACTGCTAAGGTTACAGAGGATGAAATGGAGAATATTGAACATTACATGGTAGGAGAGATTTTACCCGATGAAGATTTTAGTGTTTCTGATTTTCAAGATAAAGCTAATGAATATATAGAAAAAATATATAGTAAGGGAAAGCTTCCTATGGTTGTAGGAGGTACAGGATTATATATCAATTCATTAGTTTATAATTTGGATTTTACAAATGCCGTTTCAAATCCACAATTAAGGGAAGAATATTTAAATGAGGCTGAAATTCATGGCAATGAGGTTTTAGTTAAGAAGCTTAAAAAGATTGACCCAGAGTCAGCAGAAAGAATCCATATTAATGACACAAAGAGACTTGTAAGAGCATTGGAAATCTATCATGAAACTGGTAATCCTATGTCTAAATATTATAAGAACTTTAGGCAACCAAATGATGATTATAATATTGTAATGATTGGATTAAATATGGATCGTAAAAAACTATACGACCGAATTAATAAAAGAGTTGATATCATGCTTGAATCAGGTCTTATAGATGAAGTAAAATCATTATTAGATAAAGGATATGACAAGAACTTAACTTCATTACAAGGACTAGGTTATAAAGAAATAATAAGTTATTTAAATGGTGAATATACATATGATGAAGCAATTGAAATACTAAAAAGAGATTCTAGGAGGTTTGCAAAACGACAATTAACATGGTTCAGGAGAGATAAAAGAATAAAGTGGGTTATGGTTGATGAATTTGATAGCCAAGGGGAGATTGTAAAAGAAATAACAGAGTATGTAGAGAAAAAATTAGAATTAGAATAACTTTTTCTTATATAATTTAATGGAGGGGATAATTTTGAAAAATAATATTAATCTACAAGATATTTTTCTTAACAAAGTAAGAAAGGAGAACATTTCTATAACAATTTTTTTAGTTAATGGATATCAGCTTAAGGGGTATGTAAAAGGATTTGACAATTATACAATTGTTTTAAGTAGTGAAGGTAAACAGCAATTAATTTATAAACATGCTATATCAACGATATCACCTAGTATTGATGTTAATTTTATGAATAGAAACAATAATGATTGATAAGTATATTTAGGGATCTCAATAAGAGGTCCTTTTTTAGTAACTAAAATCTAAACTCTCCTTCAACATTTTATTTGTAATAAAAAAACTCTATCATCTATCAAAAAAGAAAAGTGGACTATCACTTTTTTCATATTTATAGCATATTATAATAATAGCAACTTTTTTGAGGTGATACGAGGTGATATTATGGATAATGAAATATTAAATTTATACAGGGTAGGTAAAGTCAGCCTAAATCATACCTTCGACCAGTTGTTTAATAGTGATTCTAAAGAATTAAGTAAAGCGCGTAGTAATAAAAAGATAGAAGACAATGATAGTATTGACTTAATCTTATCTGAGCTACATAATCTAGTTGGCTTAAGAAATGTTAAGGAACTTATAGACGAAATAATGGCTTTTGTAGAAATACAAGGTAAAAGAAAAAAAGAAAACCTATTAACAGAACCTGTAGTTCTTCATATGGTTTTTAAGGGTAATCCAGGTACTGGGAAAACAACTGTAGCTAGAATAATAGGCCGCTTATTTAAAGAAATGGGAGTTCTGGAGAAAGGACATTTAATCGAAATAGAAAGAGCAGATATAGTTGGAGAATATATAGGGCACACAGCCCTTAAGGTACGTCAGCAGGTAAAAAAAGCTCTGGGTGGAATACTGTTTATAGATGAAGCCTACTCCCTAGCTAGAGGTGGAGAAAAAGACTTTGGAAAAGAAGCTATTGATGCACTAGTAAAATCTATGGAGGACAATAAAGATAATTTAATTCTAATACTGGCAGGTTATGATTATGAGATGGAAGATTTTCTTAGAACTAATCCGGGACTAAAATCTAGATTTCCAATACATGTGGATTTTAAAGATTATAGTGTTGAAGAATTGATTGAGATTGGACTAATCATGGCTAAGAATAGAGAATATAAGTTAACAAATACAGCTGTAAATAAGCTTAAGCAAATCCTAGTAAAATACAATGATTCCTATAATAGTGGTAATGCAAGGCTTATGAGAAATATCATTGAAAAATCTATAAGAAAACAGGCCTTAAGATTAAAAAGACAAAAATATATTTCTAAAGATGACCTTTTATATTTAAAAGCTGTTGATATAGAAGGGAATGATAAATATTGAAAAAGTCAATTATTGTTGGAAAAACCAATGCTGGAAAGACCTTATTTATGATAAATTTTGCGGAATATATAGGCTTAAAAAAAATAGTATTAAAGCAAGAGTATCCAGATGGCAAAAAGTTGAGTAAAGAAATGTCTACTGATTTAGCTAAAAGTTACCTTTCTTCCGACAGAGAATATAAAACTCAATGTATTCAATCTATTTGCATAGATTTGCCTGTATATAAAGGAAAGAAGGAAATTACTCTTCTTGATACCAGTGGATTAATAGATGGTATTCATCCCAAGTTAAGCGTTCGAAATGGAATAATACAAACCTTAGAAAAGATTCAAGAAGCTGATATAATACTACATATGCTTGATATTGCTTTACTAATTGATAATAATACTTTAAGTGAAATTGATAGACAAATTATAGAATATGGTAGGAATAGAAAAGGTTATGTCCTGATTCCAAACAAAATTGACTTAGATAAAGATAAGATAGGGTTGCATACCCTAAGACAAGAATATCCTAAGCAATTTATGATACCAATTTCCGCGCTATATAAAAAAGGTTTTGATGAGGTGAAAGCTTTTGTTATTAGGTCTATTTGATATTAAGTATATTATCGCAGTTTTACTAACGGGAGTAGTAATTAAACTTATGGATGATTATATAGATTTAGATCAAGAAGGTGACTCGTTTTTAGTTAATAATATGAATAGAGGCCTTCTTCCTTATTCTTTAATAATTCTGTCTATGGCATGCTCTTTAGATATTAAAGTAACTGTTTCCCTAATTTCATCAGCTTATATGGTAGGAATGTTTAAGGATGGGAATAGAAAATTGTCATTTAAGTTAAAAGGATATCAAGAATCACTGATAATAGCAGTAATTTTTTCACTTTTATTAGGTTTTCATGAACTTCTTTCATCATTAGTTATAATTTCAATTATTCAACTTACAGATGATATAATAGATATAAGAAAGGATAGATACTTTAATAATAAAAATTTCATTTTAGAATTTGGATTTATTGAAGTTATCCTTTTAAATCTTATTTTAATACTGGCCGCTCTTAAGTTAGACTTTAAAAAGTTTATAATTTCTATTATAGTTTTCTTTGCCTTACAAGCCATAGAATTTTTCTTTACTAAGAGAATTTTAGATGAAAGGGATGAGCCTAGATGGATATAATTACTTACATAATTATTATATTATTACTAGTTCTATTAGGATACAGTGTAGGTAGAAGGGTAGGATATAAACAAGGTTATGAAGAAGGCGTAAGTTATGCTCCCATAGAAATGAAAAGAAAAATACATAAATTAAAAAAATGTCCCATTTGCAATAAGCCAATTGATGAATAAAAAAAGGTATGATAAAATACTTAGGACAAATGAGATAAAATATAACTATACATAAAGAGGAGATTATTATGAATAAGGATACTATAAATATATTATGTGAACTATATGGTGTTAATAGTAAAATAGTGGACTATGTCAATGATAAAGAGAAGCTAATAAAGGATAAATTCAATGCAATCAATGAAATTAAAGAATACAATCAATATAAAGTTATTGCTGCTATGCAAAAGGCTAAATTAAATGCTACACACTTTGGTTGGACTACTGGATATGGCTATGATGATGTTGGTAGAGATAAAGTAGAGGAGATCTATTCATATATATTTAATACAGAAGACTCCCTAGTAAGACCAACCATTGTATCTGGGACCCACGCAATAACCTTGACAATTTCGGCTATAGTAAGACCAGGAGAAGAACTATTATCAATAACAGGTAGCCCCTATGACACATTACAAAAAGTAATTGGTATTAAGGGAGATTCTAAGGGTAGTCTTAAAGATTATGGACTTGAATACAACGAAATACCTTTAGATAGTGACGGCAATATTGATATTAAGACGACACTAAGAAGTATAAATGAAAAGACTAAGTTAATACTGATTCAAAGATCTACTGGATATAGTGATAGAAAAGCTATAACTTTAGATGAAATAAAGAGAGCGGTTGAATCTATTAAAGCTGAACATAAAGATATAGTTATTATGGTAGATAATTGCTATGGTGAATTTTTAGACAAAATTGAACCAACTGAGATTGGTGTTGATATTATAGCTGGTTCGCTAATTAAGAATCCAGGTGGAGGACTAGCTTTAACTGGGGGCTATATAGCTGGTAAAAGAGATTTAATAGAGTTAGTTGCAAATAGAAGTACTGCTCCTGGAATAGGCAAGGAGTGTGGACTGACATTTGGTACAACAAGAACAACTCTTCAAGGATTATTCTTAGCTCCAAATGTCGTAGCAGAAGCTCGTAAGGGAGCATTGCTAACAGCTATAGCCTATAAGTCTCTGGGATTTAGAGTTATACCTGATTTAGATGATGAAAGAAGTGATATAATACAAGGAATAGAATTTAAGAATAAAGATAGCGTTATTAAGTTCTGTCAGGGAATTCAAGCTGCATCTCCAGTTGATTCTTATGTGTTACCTCAACCTTGGGCAATGCCAGGTTACGAAGATGAGGTTATAATGGCTGCTGGTGGATTTATACAAGGATCATCAATTGAATTAAGTGCAGATGCACCTATCAGAGAACCATACATTGCTTATTATCAAGGTGGATTAACATATGAACATTGCAAACTTGGAGTTATTAAAAGCTTAGATAATTTAGTTACAAACAATCTAGTGAAATTATAGATTAAATATATTTGATTTTAGTAATATTTTAATAAATAATGTTAAAATTAATTGTTCCAATAATAAATAAAAAGAATGGTGAATACTTTAAATTCACCATTCTTTTTATTTTAAAGATCTAAATACACCAACAACTTTACCTAAAATCTTAACATCGGTTGATATAATAGGGTCCATAGATTGATTTTCTGGTTGCAATCTTATATAATTTTTCTCCTTATAGAATCTTTTCACTGTAGCTTCATCTTCTAAAAGAGCAACTACTATATCTCCATTACTAGCAACATTTTGTTGTTTTACTAGTACATAGTCACCATCCAAGATACCAGCTTCAATCATACTTTCACCTTCAACACTAAGCATAAAAGCAGAAGTGTTCTCAACAAAATTAACCGGAACAGGGAAAGTATCTTCAATATTTTCAACTGCTAGAACAGGTTGACCTGCTGTAACCTTACCAACAATAGGTACATCAACTATTTCTTTTCTAGGAAGTATTCCTTCATTATCTTTATCTAATATCTCTATAGCTCTAGGCTTAGTAGGATCTTTTCTTATGTATCCTTTATCTTCAAGTTTAGATAAGTGCCCATGAACTGTGGAAGTAGACCTAAGATTAACCGCCTTGCAGATTTCTCTAACTGCAGGGGGATATCCTTTGGTCTGAATCTCATTTTTTATAAAATTTAGAATTCTTATTTGCTTTTCAGATAAATCTTCATACATAGCAGCACCCCACATATTTATTTTACAAATATTATATCATATGTTCGGTATATAATCAAACATTCGTTCGATATTGTTGAAATATTAGAATAATTTATATGCATAAGAAAAATTTTCAAAAAAAGTTATTGACTTAGAACGTACGTTCTTTTATAATATAATTAAAGGTCGAACAAACGTTCTTGGAGGGTGATTTTATGAGTGAAAAAAATACTAAACTTGTCATCGTAAATAAAACTAGATTTATTATATTTGTTACTATTGTACTATTATTCTTAAGCATAATAATGGGAGGTATCTTCAAATTAGATAAAGCCTACAGTTCTACATATAAGACATGGAAAGAGATTACTATACAAAGTGGAGATACCCTTTGGCATATAGCCAGAAAAAATAATCCCCATAACCATGATACAAGAAAAGTGGTTTATGAGATAATGAAGTTCAATAGCATGGAGGATGCATCTATAAGAACAGGAGATGTAATTAAGATACCTACTAATTAAATGGCACCCCTTTCATCAAAATATATTAAAAGCTTGGATTATCATAGTCAATAGATATGTATGATCCAAGTTTTTATATTTGTCGAAATAAAATAGGAATCGCTGTAATTTCATGATGTCGAAAGTAATTGTCGATATTTTATGTCGGAATAATATGTCATAATCATGTGTTGATACCTGTAGAATAGCAATAATACAATTTTTACTATATTATGATTATGCTAATCTTCTTATCGAACATGAACATATGTTCTGATATTATTAGATTATACATATATTATAATTTTGCTTAAATTTAAATAAAAGAATGGGGGATAAAAGCATGACTGAAGTAACAGCATATTGTAGAATTAAATGTCATGAATGTCCAGTATACCAAGCTACTATTAACAATAACATCGAAGAAAAAGCTAAGATTACAAAAGAAAAGTGTGGTTCTAAGCTAAATGTAAAAAACTGCAGCACTTGTATAGATTATCCTTGTGATAAACTTAACAAAGTTTTCGACAAATCTCCTGAAGCTAAAACAACATTAGAAAACTTAAGGAGATAGATAACTCTGAGTCGTAAATATATATTTATATTTCAAAAATATATTTCAGAAAGATAAAACCAAGAAGCTCTAACCGGATTAAAAGCATCTTGGTTTTAATATCAAACATATAAATAAATCAAAAGTTAAAAGTAACCAACTAAGATTAATATGTAATTTAAAGCTTATTTATTCATTGCTATCATTTTGACTGATAGAAGATAGTGGATTACTCTTAACTGCTTTCCTTAAACGCTCATCATCAATATGAGTATAAATCTGAGTAGTAGAAACATTCTCATGACCTAATATCTGCTGAAGAGCTCTTATATCAACATTACCATGCTTGTACATAAGTGTAGCAGCTGTATGTCTAAGCTTATGAGGCGAGTATTTTTCTGAATCAAGACCAGCTAATTTCACATACTTTTTCACCATATACTGAACAGCTTTAGGACTAAGACGATTTTTCTTTCTACTTATAAATAATGCTTTTTTATCTTTGCCATCACTAGGTCTAACCTTCAAATAATTATCTAAAGCATTGATGCATGCATCATTAAGATAAATAGTTCTTTCTTTATTACCTTTACCAATAACCGTGAGGGTATCTCCCTTAATCTTATCTATATCAATACTAACTAATTCAGAAAGTCTCATTCCACAGTTAAGAAATAGAGTTATAATCGCATAATCTCTTTCTTTAAACTGACCATCAATAGCTTCTAATAACTGTTTAGCTTCTTCTAAAGTTAAGTACACAGGATGCCTGGAATCGGTCTTGGGTGATTCCAAATCCAGGGCAGGGTTCTCATCAATTAATCTCACCTTAGAATGTAGGTACTTAAAGAAAGAACGTAGACTTGCTACTTTACGGGCCTTAGCATGATTATGATTATTTCTTTCCTTATCTACGTATGATATGAATGCATATAAGTCTTGGATATTAACTCTTTTTATAATATTAATGTCAATATCACTAATATCAATCTCTTCAAAATCTGTACTTTTAGTAACTATTCGATATCTCACTTTTAAAAACTTAAAGAATGTTCTAAGATCATAATGATATTCTCTTACAGTATTAGAAGATTTTCCTCTGATTGTCTCGATATAGTTGAGAAAGTCTTCAAGCAATATTGGTGTATCGTCCATTTTATCAAAACCTCCTAGATATTACCTAAATTTGTTACTTTTTTGCTCCAATGTCGCAAAATATACATTTTGTATAATAAAATATTCGATATTTATAAGGATTTTCCTTCTATTTTTCATTATTTTTTTAAGATTTTTAGTAATTTTATCTATTTCACCTTCAAATTAGTTCTTATTTTAATAATTTAAGTTTATTTATTCTTTATCCTATAATTTAATCGTTAATTTTCATCATTATTTGCATTCTTTATTATTAAATTAGTCCGATGAATATCTTAAATCGACATTTCGACCATTTTCACTTCAGTTAATATTCGACATTTTATTGATGCTTCCCTTTAATATCTACAATTTTACATATTATTACATTTTATTGCCTACTATCATATCTCATTATTAAATTCATTAAACACTTATACAATAATCAATTAATAATCACTTATATTATGCAAGTTTGTAATTATAAAACCAGTTTAGTATACATAATCATTTTATAGTCTACTTATTTCACGTATCTTAAGTTAGAATTTAAATCAATAGCATAATAATACAATTATTTACATTTTATTACACTTTCTAAAAATATCGACCCTTCATTTTCTCTTCTAAAGGGTTTTTAGCGCATTTATAATGCTATAGGTTGTCTAATTTAAATATTTTAGTTATAGTCTGTTTATGCTTGTCATTCTTGAATTTCCTTAATTTTCTTCAACTTTAATTGTTAATTTTATTAATAAATTTATTTATTAATACTACAAGATCTACTTCTAACAAAATTAGTATAAACAGCTGCCCAAATGTCGAATAATATTTAGGATAGAAAACTACTAGTGTATTTTTTGATAAGAAAATTTCATTCATTAATTCAAATCATTTAACGACATTCTTTTTCACTTCATAATAAATAAAAAAATGCTCCATATTGTAATAACAATTTTATAATTCAAAACCTTTACTACAAAGAAGCATATTTTTTATTAATATCTTTAATTTATAAAATTTAAATTTGCAAATCAAATCTCTTTTTCTTTACATAATATATTTATGTTATACTTCTTTTTCTATAGAATATAAATAAGTTAAAATTCCTCGATTTCTTTTATTTATAAACTCATTTTCTTCTTTCATTCCAATTTTTTTAGCTAATTTAATTGAAGAGTAATGATCCCATGCCATATTTGCAATAATTCTTTTCATACCTAACTTTGTAAAGCCATAATTTAAACAAGCTTCAGCAGCTTCCTTTCCATAACCCTTATTCCAATAATCAGCATGAATAATATACCCTAAATCATTTTCAACCTTATCATTAATGTCAACAACCAAAAAACCAACATCACCTATAACTCTATTCTCTTCCTTTAAGCAAACTAGCCATCGTCCATATCCATATTGCTTGTATGCTTTTATATTTCTTTCTATCCAATTTTCCACTTGGTTAATACTAAATGGTTTTTCCCAAAACTTCATAGTTCTTGGATCAGTTAAAATTCTGGACAATTCATCTAAATCTTTACTAGTCATTTCACGCAAAATAAGTCTTTTAGTTTCAATCATCTTTTACCACCCCTAAATTTCATTCTCTATTAAATATCCTTTTCACCTATTTTATTTACAGTATTTATAAGGTCTTCTCTAGCATCTGCACTATCTAAATATGCTATTCTCCAATCTGCACTAGGGGTTAACTCAGCAGCTTCTCTTTCTATCTCAATTCTTTTTTTCAAATAATATTTCATGCCCTTTGGAAATATCAGTTTAGTTGACTTAGTTTTTAATATATTATCTCTTTCAATATTATCCATTTTAACTCTTGAATAACTTTCTTTTCTCATTCCTGCTATAATTTTATTTATATTTGAGTATTCAGCTAAAATTAAAACCTTACTATAACCTTTAGATTTCTTTAAAATATTTGATTTTATTTTAATCGTTCTTTCACTGCTCATTTCTCCTGGTTTTATATCATTCTCTATCCACCAATCAATTCCATCAAAGTCAATACCCAATTCTTTAGCAGTTAAAGCTCCAAACAACATTTCTATCGAACCATCAGCCAGATTATCACGTTCTATTTCTTCAGGTCTATTTTCTAATAACAATATATCAGGCCTTAAATTTCTAATCACTGCATCTATATGTAGTAATGAGTACCTATCATTTTCTAAATGTTCATCTGAAATAGTACCTAAAATAAAGATATCCTGTTTTCCTTTTCTAAGCTTTATAAATGCTTTTTTTATAAAATAAGGTGTGCTTACTTTCTTTATTAAAAACAACCTTATATCTGGACTAAATATTAAAATAACAACAATTAGTATAAATAAAATCAATTCAACAATATAATCCATCTATTAATTCATTCCCTTCACACTTGCGATATAGTTATAATAGATAAAATAGCTTTAAATAATTTATTACACAACATTTCTATTAAATAAATTGATTCTTCTTTAAGAGTACAATTGATTCTTTTATTTCCTCAGGCTTAACTTCTAATGACCAAGCCGCCTCAGGATCATAATTTTCTAAAAGATCAAGAGTTTTTTTAGTTTATTACTTATTAACTCCTGCGTTTTGAACCTTTTTTAATAATACTACTATTCCTCTTGACTTTATTAATAATAAAAGGCCAATTATTACCTCAACAATTAATTCTATCATATTAAATATGGCTTTAAACCTAGTATTAAAATTAGTCAAAGCATAGTTCTTCTTTAATAAAATTAGATTTGAAATTTCCTCTATAATATTGGGTAGTACATTCGTTAATATTATTAACCCTACTACTGAAAACGTAAGGACTTGCAATTCTTTATAATTAATTTCTTTACATTCCTTTTCTAATTCATTTTCAGGAACTATATAAAAACTAATTTTTCCCGATCCAATCCATAATATTAATCCCAAAACTATCATTACTACTGTAGGAACTAATGAATAAAGCAGTAACGAACTAGTAATTTCAAAGTGATTCCCATTACTCAAATATGGTACTATCGACATCGTTATAATTGAAGAAATATTTCTTAAAGCTTGTACAAATATGTAAATTGCTAATACCTTTAATGAAATTAGTGCTATTTTTCTTTCATTTATTTTAACTCCCCCTAAAAATAAACTATTTCTTAATATCCAAAATCTATGTGCTCCTTAATCTAGTTAAATTTTAAAATTATTCTAAGTTAATTTCTATTTTATTGGTAGACTCATTTCCAAACTCAGAAATTTTTAATCTTTGAATGTTTCTATTATCATCAAAATATCCACTAACCATAAATATGCCTTTGTTCGATTGAATTAGCAAAGTATAAGACTCTTGTCTAGCTCCAATTGTAGGTTGTCTTCTAGAAAGATTAAAACTATTAACATTCTTAATATCACTACCAATAAAGTCTGTCGCTTCCTCATTATTTTCAATAGCTTGAATAATTTCATTAGTATATTCCTGAGTTTTTTTCATCTCCCTATGCTCTAAAGTTACATTAATAATGATGAGAGAAATTATAAAGATCGCTACAACCCATCCAGCTATTGCCCACTTTCTCTGTGTTCTATGTAGATCATCTATATCATACCATGTCTTATTTTTCCAAGCTAATTCATTACCTTTAGCTCCCAAATAAAACGGAATTATAATATTTACAATTGGTAAAAACGCTAATAAAGCTATATATGATTTGTTTGCTAATCCCCAAATCCAAGTTAACCAAAATGCTCCCCAATTCCATTTACTCACTCCTGGTGGAACAGAAGTATATTCTCCGTGTCCTGAAGTGTTTTCCATTCTATCTCCCCCAATTCATTTATATCTAATTATACTTTTTTCTACTACATATCGTCAGTAGAATTAAAATACTTTTTCTCGTTTTTATTCCATTGTGACAGTCCACCACTAACACCAATTAGTACTCCTGAAAGTACGACTGTACCGATATATTCTCGAAAATAACTCCTCGTAAAAATAAAATTAAAACTAAACTTAAAAATAGATGTGAAAATAGGATGTATGATTGCCATAAAATAAATATTAGGTAAAATATAATCTATAATAATATAGCGTTTCCTTCCCTTAAGTCTCTTTTCACCCCATGTAGCAACAAAGTTTGACGTCTTTTCCATAAAAATTACTCCTCTATTATTTCTTTTGTTAATTGTATCATGATTTAAGTTAAAAATTTGTCGTATTATATCGATATAACAGAAAAGTAATTCGATTTAATATTAAAAAGCCCTTCAAAAATAAATCGAAAGACCTCATATATAAGCTGATATCATTTTAAAGTTGTACTATTTACTCTATTATGAAATAATATTTGCACAGCCAACTAGCAATATTGCAACACAAGCCATTATAAGTCCTGCTTTACCATAATTCTTTAAAGTTGTATTACTAGACCCAAAAGCTAAGAATAACAATACAATTATATTAACGATAGGAATCCCTGTTCCAATTAAGATTAGTACCCAAGTTCCAATACTAACCTCATCACCATCTCCATTATAAGTATAATTAACATCATTTCCATACTGATTATTTTGATTTTGGAATGAACCCATATTGTTATCAAAGCGTCCATCATCATTAAAATTAGACATAATCATATCCCCCTTTTAAATTATCTAAATATATTATCTATATAAACATAATAATAAACTTTTGTAAAATTAGCAAATAATTTCCATTAATAAATGTATTTATTAGCTTCTAGTCATTATATACTAATTCTTCAACCAATGGTATATCAGCGGGGGCTAGTTTATAATTGAGTAAATATTCTCTATCAACCCATCTAAATTCGTCATGATCTACTAGATGTATATCACCTCTTGCTATTCTTCCTTTATATCCAATCAGCTTAATGACTTTATCACCATAGTCATAAATACTCTCACATAAGAAATCCTCTACATCAACATGAATACTCATTTCTTCCATCAGCTCACGTCTTAAGCTTTCTTTAGGATCCTCTCCTTTTTCCATTTTACCTCCAGGAAATTCCCAAAAGCCCTCAAGGTGTTTACCACTCTTTCTCTTGGCAATCAACACTTCATTCTTACTATTTATTAATATCCCTGCAACTACTTCAATCATTTCTTTCTCCTTCCACACTATATACTTATTATATTATTAAGAATTATATCCATTAAATTAGTATTTTACAATATTACAGTTAGGAGAAATAAACAATATATTATTAATGTCTATATAGATATATGTTGATATTTATTAAGAAACATGCAAATCAATTTATTGCAGTTTATTATTTTCTAATGTAATTTTCACCTTGTCAAAATAATCATCTAATCCTTCTTCTTGTTTTAATCTAAAGTATAGACTTCTAAGTAAATTTTTAGCATTTGAAACCACTATGTGATCTACAGAATAGTCACCAGTATTATTAATATCGATAAATCTATCAATCCATTTTTTTAATTCTCCCCCACTAATTAACTTTCTTTTCAAAATACTAATAATAGCTACAGCCATTCGTTCATCTTCACCATTATAATATAAATACTCATTGGTAAACATCTTATAATGGATTGCGTCCAGTATATCCATCAAATCAAATTTATTCATAGTATTACACTTGGCTAATTCATCAAAACCATCAGAAGTATGGGCGACTGAATGTGCCCACCCTTTATTAGCTACAAAGCCTCTTAAATCCTTTTCTTTCTTATTATATTCGATTAATTTATCTTTAACCAATTGAATATCCTCTGCTGATAGATATGAATCTTCAACATGAGTTCCAACCAAAAGAGGAGGAAGTAATACAGAGAAGGTCCTTCTAAATACTGAGTCAGTTCCTATTTCACCTATTTTATAAAACAAATACTCTTCATTAAGTACCTTATAAAGAATTTCTTTTTTCTCATCCGCAGAATAAACTCCTCTAATAATCCAGTGAGCGAATACTCTATATATCAAATCATCTCTTAACTCTGGATCAGTGTCACCAATATTGTTTAATAAATACTCAGTGAGTCCTAGATAATTAATATCTTCTGTTGGTTTATAATCATTTTCTTTAATTTCAATTAACTTTTTCTTTAAAGCAATCTTATCTCTATACATACCTCATCCCCCTCTACTAACACCAATTTACTTATTTTCACCCTTAATAACTCTTTTTCCTAAATAAATATCTGGCTTTCCTAACCCATTAGCATCTGGCATTACTCCAATAATCTTATATCCAATCTTTTGATAAAACTCATATGGATGTCCTTTAAAATTTTTAATATTTTTAATTTTATCCCATAGATTATCATAAAGGTCAACATTAGATAAAGAAGTCATGTTATTCTCATCATCACTACCCAGTTGAATAGTTATTCCACCTTTAGTTCTCACCTGTTCCTCTAAATCTAGTACCAATTTTCTTCCAATGCCTCTTTTCCTAAATCTAGAATCTACTACCAAAGGATGTAGCTCCCACACATTGCCATCATATTGACTTATTCCGCCTATCCATCCTAATACCTGGTCCGTATTGTCTACTGCAATTCTACAAAGCCTACCATCTTGGAAGCAATTATTAACTTCTTCCAATGCGCTCTCTAAAGTAGGCCACCCATTTGGCCAATTTTCTTTAAATCCATCTACTAATAGCTTTGCTGCTTGAATAATGTATTTATCATCATTTTTATTCAGTGACACAATTTCCACATGTTCACCTCCAGATTAATTGTACAATTTAGTTCGATGTCCTAATTATTATTATACCATTAAGTAACATTACTAGAATTCTATTCTAGTTTTATTTTATTAAATTTTATCTATTTAAAAAGATACAAATATTATATTAAAGATAAGTACTAAGAAATAATTAAAATCAGCTAAAAATACATAGACTAAGATATGTGAATTTATATGTTAACTATTTTTAAATAAACTTGACTCTTAAAGTTAGCTATATATAAATTATTTCGAAAGGATTTGATTTTGATGAAAGTTAGATTAGGCTATGTAGCAATGGCTATAGATTTAAAAGACTGCTCTCCTTCTAAAACAATTACATATACAAGATATGAAAAATTAAAAGATGACGAATTAAAGCTATACAAACTTAATAAATTGACTGAAAAAAATTTAGAAAATACAAGAAGGATTCTTTTATATAATAAATCTCATAATATAAAAGTATATAGATTAACTTCTAAGATAGTTCCTTTAGCTACTCATAATAACGTTATTGAATGGGATTATGTAAGTGAGTATACAAAAATTTATAATAGTATTAGCAATATTATAAAAGAAAATAATATGAGAATAAGTGCCCACCCAGACCATTTTACTATTATTTCTTCACCTAGAGAAGATGTCGTAGAGGCATCAATAAAAGATTTGATTTACCATAATAATATTATGAATGCTATGGGACTAAGTTCATCTGAAGGTAAGTTAGTTCTACATATAGGTGGTAAATATGATTCAAAAGAGAAAACAAAGCTACGATTTATAGATAACTTTAGGAAACTACCTGAGGAAATTAGAAATAGAATTATTTTAGAAAACGATGACAAGATATATAATATAGAAGATGTGTTGGAAATTACTAAAGAACTTAATATTCCTATGGTAGTAGACATTCATCATCATTGGTGTAACCACAAAGAAGATAACTTAGATAATCTCCTTGAGCAGATATTTGATACCTGGAATAACCAAAAGCTATCACCTAAAATTCATATATCTAGCCCTAAATCTGATAAGAAAAAAAGAGCCCATGCAGATAATGTGGATTTTAACTTCTTTTATGATTTTATGAAAAATGCTAAAAAGGTAAACAGAGATTTTGATATAATGATAGAAGCAAAAAATAAAAACGTGGCATTATTTAACCTCATGGAAAATATAAAAGAGAATGAGAACTTTAAAATAATCAATAATTCCACCTTTGAAATGTAGCTTGTTATCTTAGAAAGTTAATTACCCTTAATAGCAAAGACTCCTTCAGGTGAATGATAGGATATCTTTGTTATTAAGGGTATTCCTTATCTTATAGGGATTTCGTTATAACACTTCATAATCCTTCATATTGTCTTGATTTTTCTCTAAGGGTTGCACACATATCACAAATTGAGAAAAACTCCTCAGAATCAAGCCTTATCCCTTTATTCTTCATTTGTATTAGCAAACCTTGTACTCCCTCTTCTAAAATTACTTTCATCTGTTCATTTTCATAAGGGTCATAATTATCTATTATTTCAATGATATCAATCTTGATAATATTTCCAATACTAAAATCCCTACAAATGATTACATCTCCATTGGGGTCAATACTTAATGATTTAATTTTATCAAGGGGATCAGTATAGGGTACGTCTCCACATTTACCAGTTGAGAAATATTGTTTCTGTGGTAAATAGTCTAGTAAGTTTTCAATAGCTGCTCCCTCTGGGTATAGTACATTGCCATTCCCAATTTGAAGTATTTTTACTTTGTACAGAACAGTGCTTACACCTCGAACCACATTCATTAGTAACGAAAAATTCTAATCTTTCTAAATTAATATATCTATTGGTCATGATTATCCCCCTAATTTTGCTTAATCACCAGGTACTACAGATTTTTTCATCTTATTATATAAAGTAGTTGCTTCTTGCATTGAATTTGCCGGTGCTGCAATTACTTCACCATTTTCAGAAAATGAATTCTTACTGCTCTCTTCAACTAAAGATATTACACATTTTTCAAACCTTTTATCAAGTATTACATTTCCTAATAGCACATATTCACCTGGTTCAATATATAGATTTCCTTTTTGACCTCCGCCCAGTGAAGGGTCATAGTAAAGTATGGGTTCATTAAAATAATTCTGATTTTCAGAAAAATAAGTTGATATTTTAATTTTAGGATATTCAATACCATTGATAAAAATACTTCCTTTAAAAATAGTAGCTTTTAAAACCTTTCTATGTACATATCCCTTAAACTTTATTGTAACCTCTTCTTGACTATCATTATCTTTGTCATATTTAATACCTACCATACTCGTCTCAACATCTCTTGGAAAAATATAATAAATATAGCTAATAACCATTATTAGTATTATAATAATTATTATTCTTGATTTTTTCTTAATTATATACTGCTCAGAATCCATATCTTATCTCCTTTGCTAAGTATGATATTATTAAAATATTTGTCTCATATAGATTAGAACTAGAATCAAAACAGGTATAATGCAAAATAATAAAATAACCCATCTAAAACTTTTATTTTTAGATATATCCTCATTTTCTTCGAATTCTTTAGTATCTACACTTTCAATTAATCCTTCTTCTTCAGAGCTTTTCTCTTCAAAATAATCAGAATCCGATGAATTATGCTCTAGAAACTCTATTACTTCCTCAGCCTTTTCAATCTGATGCTTTGGTACATATAAATCGGTGCCTTGACAATTCCTTGCACCATAAATTTTTAGCAATTGACCTGATCCTTTTTGTTTCTCAAAAACAATAATATCATTTGACTCTAGCAAAGATATAACTGTATCACTTTCAAATCCATCAGATATATTTTTTAAAAAAACTAGTTCCATTTCCTGTTCAGTTTCCATATAATTATCTTTTTGCTCTGAAACTTCTTCTTTCTCTACCAAATTAACATTACAATCACTACATATTTTAAAACCTTCCCTGTATTCATTCTTGCACTTCGGACATACTAGCATATTGTCACCCCTAAAACTTATTTATAAAAATATTTTGAATCATAAGAACCTAATTTACATCGAAAAGTTTATAGTTATATGTTAAAAATACTATCTTTCCCAACAGAACTTTACTCGACTCTTTCAATCCTCTTATATGTATTATCTAATGAATCTTCTAAAACAATTTCTATTGTTATTTTAGATTTATCTAATTTATTAATTTTACTTAAATCTACTTCTTCAATTATGAACCAATAATCTTGTCCATCGTGTTCTAACTGTTTTCTAGGAGCTTTCCTATTATCCTCTTGATTAGCCTCAATTATATCAATTGATTTAATTTCTTTGTTATCATAATATACATTACAAATCGCTTTAATCAGCTTTGTATCGTCAATAAACCTAAATTTCGCAATCTGTGCGTCAAATTCCAACTTATCATTATTAACTTTATAAATATTAATGTCTTTCATAAATGTTGCTTCAGATTTTGAATATAAATCTAAGGATGGAATCTCTTCATACCTTATCTTATTATCATCCATAAATGAAACCTTTAACTCATAATTGCTAGAAAAAGGTACTACTAGTTCACTTTTAAATATTCCTGTATTATCAACTAATTTTACACTATTCCACTTCTCTTTGGAATAATCATAATTTTCTCCTTTAGTTGAATCAAAAGCCTTGCGATATAATAGTTTCAACTCCCTATAATCTTGTAACTTATTTGATGTAATTTCTATATCAGTCTTTGCCAAGATTTCATCATTTTCTTTTATTTTGCTCACACTATAATTTGTATCAGCTATAATTTCATATTTATTTTTTAGTACATCTATCTGCTCGGTCAAATTGCTAACATCAAATGTTAGTTGGCTTACTCTATGTTTTACTTGCTGCAATTGATTGCTTAAATTGAATGTCCAAAACACTAATATAGAAATGATTATTATTAATATTACTGTGGTGAAATTTTTTAGATTAAGTTCCTTGCCTTCCATATAATTCTCCCCTTTGCATAAAACTATCTAAAGCCTTACTTGTCCAAAACTTTTCCCATAAGGAATACTTTATTCTTTCTATTTTCTTCACATATTTTTTTCATGCCAAAATTTCTATAAAATTCAAATGCATTTTTATTAGTTGATGAAACTCTTAAATGATATTCATTTAAGGATAGTTTTCTAAAGAACTCTTCAGCATACTTTAACATTTCCCTACCATATCCTCTAGCACGATATTCAGGTATCAGATAGATTAAATTGATATAACCAATTGACTTTCCACAATAATCTCTAACCAGGAGTCCTAGTTGCCCAATAGCTTTATTATCTTTTTCAACAATGAGCTGTCCATTCGGAAATTTATTGATTCTCCTCCTCATTCTATTTAAATAGGCATCTTCATCAAACCCCTCTTCTGCTCCATTACTAATTATATGGGTATCTCTTCTAAATTTAAGGATTATATCCTTATCTTTCTCAAAATTAATATATCTTAACTCCATAGTAATCTTCTCCTCATAGATCCTTATTATTTTTATCATCTACTTTAGTTCCATATATATTCAGCTTCACTGTCCACTCGTAATTATGTTATTTTAATATCCTTAATATGGAATACTCTTATAAGCCTTGTCCAATATTAAAAGAATTCATCCATAATAATATAAAACTTTATTTTATTCCAATCAGGTTTCACAATACCATAAGTACTAAAAAATAGTTCAAGCCATTCCTCACCAAGATCTCCTTTAATAGTACGAACAGCTAATGCTATGTCTTTATATTTATCACCAACTCCAGCTCTTCCTAAATCGATAATGCCGTTTAATTTATTTTCCTTAATAATTATGTTATCTAAGCAATAATCGCCGTGGATAAAAACATTTTCATTGCTCTGAGGTTTGAGGGATACTAATTTATCATATAATTCTATTGGACTAATATCTCTGAACTCGCCATCTAAATCACTTTGTTTAATACCCAGTTCTAGATTTTTTCTTGCTTCTACAAGCATATTATCATCACTTTCTATATTAGGACATCCAGTTATATCAATACTATGTATCAATTTTAAGCTCTCAGCATATATTTTTACAGTATCTTCAATTGAAGCACTCTGACTTAAATATTGTTCTAATGTAACTCCATCAATGGCAGTCATTAGTAGAAAAAAATTATTTTCACTTTTTTTGAATTCTATAATTTGTGGAGCTTTAAACCGTTCCTCAAGCCATTTAAGAAGCTTATATTCAACTTCAAGTTCCCCAGAAAATTTGTTATTAACATCTATAATCTTAAGAAAATATTCCTTACCTTCGACTATGAATTTATGCAATTCTGCCCCTGACATTCCACCGGGAACTCTTTCAAGTTCATGATTCACTAAGTAATTTTTTATTTTCTTTGGCAATTCATAATTCATTATGATCTCCTCTCTCCGTTAATACTTTATTGTTTTTACTATCCAATCTTTAGTTGAGTTCACAACTTCATTTCTTCTATTTTATAAGACTTAATTTAGTTCTAGAAAAACTTCACCCTATTATATAATATAATTTAATCAAGTCTATTTAAATATAGGTCAGATGGTTCATCGAAGTACACTGGATCATTATTAGGGTCCAAATAATGATAATCATAGTGCTGTTTCTTAATGAGTTCACTAAATCCCCATGAGTTATAAATACTCTTAAGTTTCTCATAATTATCATTATCTACACCTATTGTAACTTCAAAAAAACCTTTGCTCTTAACTCTATTTAGTACTACCTTCATTAACTTACTTGCCAAGCCTCTTCCTTGATATTCCTCTTGAATCCTAAATGCACATAAATATGCTCTTTTAACCCCATCAGCTTCGTCAGGATCTTCTGAATTCCAAAAAATGTATAGTTCACCTATAAGCTGATTTTCTTTAGTATCTTCAACAGTCCAAAACTCTATATTTTCATCATATATCCCATCTACAAAATAGTTATATGTCGGTGAACCACTATATTCCCATAATTCCTTCATTTCATCAACTGTAGCAATCCGTATATTCATATAGTCATCTCCTTAAAATTTCAAACTATCCTTTAATTATTCCTATCTATTTCCAATAGCACCTACTGTTCAAAATCTATTATTGCCTAAGATGTACTTAGAATACTAGTTAGAATACTAGATTAAACTATAGATAAACCATAATTAAAAAGTATATCTTTTCTGTTAGATATTTAGATATTTCTATCAATATAATAATTGGAACAAAGACTGTAATGAAAATATTAATTTTGTCAGTATATGCAAATTCTTTCACACATGTAAAAATAGAAGCTATGGACCATATTAATGTAAAAATAAATATAACTAATATATACATTGAACTAGAAAAATTAGGTCTAAACATGACATCTGTTTCAATAGTCAATATGGTTATAACTCTAATAATCACTGATACAATATTCCCAAATAATAGAGTGATACTCCCCCATGATATACAGCTTCTAATTGCTTTAGCTGTTAATTTAATTCCTATCATTTTAAATAGAAGTTTTGAAATATGAGCAATTCCAAATAAAGTGAAAATCCCAATAGGTATACCTAAAATAACTGAATTAATTATTGCATCTTTGAATGTTAAAAAAACACTTCCTAAAGCTTTATCATATATTACAATATTCAAAAACATAAATAAAATTGTATTCAATAAAAATATTAGAATTGTGCCTTTATCACCATATTTTTCATCAGCATCTTTAATATGATAGCTTGGAGCAAGAATCATTTTAAACATTAATTTAAGCATCTTTATCATCAGCTCCTTAGAAATAGAACTATAAAATAAAAAAATAATAATATGCTAGATTTATTATTATTGATTCCTATAATCCTTAATAATATTGAAATCATCAAACAATCTCTTGAAAACTTTTTGAATATCAATGCTAACTCTATATTTATTACAAATCTCATTAAAAATAATTTCAATATCTCCTTCAAATGAATCATCAAACCTCAAGTCACAGATTTCTAAATCTATAAGATTTTCCTTTATTTCCAATAAAAAGTTATATGCACTTTCAGTTTTATTCGATAAATACTTTACAGTCCCTTTATGAATTAAGCGTAATACTCGATACCACAAAGGTTTATTTGAATCTAAATTAGAATTCAAATCATATCGTAGTACTTCTTCATTACTCACAATAAAGTCTTCTTTAACATCTAGTAGAATCTTGCTCTCATTAAGTTCTCTAGAAGAAATAGTTTTTCTAACATCTAAATCAATACTAAGTCCGTCTTCATAGATTAGTATTACTATCCCTTTAGGATTCTCTGTGAAATTTATCATAACTGGCTTACCGTGAATCAAAATTAACTCATCAATTTTTTCATCTAAATCTTCTCCAATTACAATTAGATCTATATCCGAATATTTTGTTGAATTATTATTTGCTAGGGAACCTTTCATTAGCATAGCGAGATTATTCTTACTGCAGTAACCATAAACTTTTTCAATATACACCTTATGATTTGATGATGGATAAATAATGTCTGATCTTATCATTTTAGTCTTCTCCTTTTCTAATATGTTAGATTGGAAATATTAATGTTAGCATTTTTATTACAGAATTTTAAATCTGTAATGTATTTTACATAATAATTAAATTATATCAAATATTTCATATTAATAACACTTAATACAATAAATTCCACAATAAAGAATCCATATTAATATGGATTCTTTATTGTGTGCTTAAATATGTCTTTGTCTTATTAATCAGTTCTATATTCTAATTTATTGATAAATAGATTAATCTTATCTTTTTTAAGCATTTCTTGAGAATGATATATATTTACTAAATCGTTCATTATTGCCCCTACTGAATCAGAAAAGATAAAGAAATCACTAAACCATATGTAATTTACCCATTCTAGCATTTCATTTTTATCTATTGCTTCATATTTTACTTTTAACAAAATATCTTTTAAATCTGTATTTGCTATCTTTACCGGGCGATCAAAGAAGTACTCAGCATCAGCCTCTTCTATGGATTTATCTAAGTCTTCGATATCTATTTTCATATTTTTAAATTGCTCAAGCTTATATGAAACTTTTGATATTTCAGAATCTGAAAGCTTAATTTTAGAGGCTTTCTTGAGTTTTCTTCTTCCATTACTAATTATTAACACACCAGAAACTTCACAAATAGATATTAATAATATTAGTACAATGATTTCATAATCGTCAAAGTCAAGATACGATATGCTCGGTGCAACCAGCATGAGTACTACTCCAGTAATAATTAATCTAAAACCTTCTTTTCTCAAAGTTTTAGGCCCTTCATCATAGATTTTAAGATACTTATCTTGTACCATTTAATATCCCCCATAGTCAGTTATACTAATTCTAAAAATAATCTTTTGTAGTGAGAATCAACTTATTGTTCTTTTGGTTTTTTTGGTAAATGTATTTTTTCATATATTGAAACCCACCAAAATAGAGCTGAACCTATGAATAAAACTCCTAATCCTGCAAAGAAAATACCTATAGAAATAAAAAATTGCATTATTTCCCCTCCTATCTAAAAGACGTCTATTTAACACAATTATATTAGCTAAATTTTATTTATATTCCCTATGATAAGGTAATAGTTCACTAATAGTTACAATGCTATCTTTACTTACCATAACCTCACATTCGTAGTTTTTATCATGAATTTGACTGATAAATTCTCTACACCTTCCACATGGAGGTATTATTTTTCCGTCTTTATAAACTGCAACAAGCTTTAATATTTTATTTTCACCAGCTGTAATCATGGTAGCAATGGCTGAATGCTCTGCACAAAATCCCATCGAAGCTGGTGTATCAATACATACACCAGTATAGATTTTTCCACTTTCGCTTAAAATAGCTGCTGCAACAGTTCCAGAATATGAATTCTTTGAAAGCTGTTTTGGATTTAATGTATTTAAAGCAGCTTTATATAAATCATCAAATGTTGTTATTATCTTTATTTTGCTATCCATCAATCTCCCACCTTATAATCTAAATAATTATATATTTTTTTATTTCGTCATATTCTCAAAATATTCTTCTATATTAACTTGTCCAAATAATTCCGTGCCAAACAGCTCATCTTCTAGTTGATGACAAAACAATTCTATAAACTTCTGTTTTTCAGTTAATATTGATTTTGCACTTTCTGTGCTTAACATCTCAAGTTTTTTATCACAAAAACTTATTTCAAAGTTTTCTACTCTATCCAAAAGCATGTTGAAAAACAATGGATTACTTCTATCTATCCAACTCGACGCCATAAAAATTGATAGAACACCAATTTCATCAAGTGTATCAGCATCTCTTAATACCTTTAGACTATAATCATTTTCTTTACTTTTTTTATCAGAATGTCTTTCAACTAAAAATAATAATTTCTTATATTCTTTACTTTCTACATTCATTATCTGGTTTCCTCTTATCCAGCTAGCAATTATATCTTTACTCAAGAGTGCGTGATTCTCTCTTTGGTGAATTCTCCCTATATCATGTAATATAGCTGCTAACCTGACAGTCAAAACTTCATCACTAGACAAACTATGGTTTTCTTTATTCAATATTTTCCTGACGTAACCTTCAACCCTAAGAGAGTGAAGAATAACAAACTCCCAATTATTTCTCCACGGGTGTATTGTTTTATAATCAAATTTTTTATCTTTTACATAGGAATATAAAAATTCTTTAGCTTTGCTTATAATGTTTTCATTCATGAACACACAACCCCAGTCAATAATATATAATCTAAAATTTGAAATTAAATATTATTATATATTCAATATTTTAGTTTCTTTAATGACTACTCATCTCAACTCTTCATAAGTTTTTAACAAATTTCGCATGTTTTTAATTGGATATAATTCTTTTAAGATACTGTGTATATATTGAATAGTTTCCTCATTATTTAATATATTCTTTTTAATAATTACTTCTTGATACTTACCTTCCCAATAGTATTTTATATCTTTTTCTTTATCCATTTTTTCAAAACAAACTAACGCTTCTTTAATATTATCTTCTTTAAAATAACAAATCCCTAGATAATAGTAATATTTATTCCAGTAATCATCACTAATGCTTAGTTTTTTTAACCAGTCCAATAATTTTTTATGATCTCTATTTTTCTTATATTTAGATATTTTAGTATCTAATTTTATTTCATTCGTAGACCTTTTATCTGTAAGTATTATAGACTTTTCCTCAGAATTATTAGGTATTTGTCTTTCATTAATCCATTTAAGGTTGAATGAAGTTAAATCTATATCACAATATAACTCAAGTCCATTCAAAAATTCTTTCCACTCATAGCAGCCTTTGTTTTCTAGAAAAGCTCTACAGTAAGTTATAAATTTATCTTCACCAACAATATTCATTAATTGATATAGAACAAGAGGAGCTTTTTTATAAATAATGACATTTCCAAAGGGAGGAACTCTATTAGCCTTAGCTAAAGACCTATCGAATCCTGTTATTTCCAATACATCTTTCTGAGCATTTTCAATAACCAAATTAAAATACTCGTCACCTAATATATTCCTATTGGTAATCCATTCAAACAAAACAGTCATACCTTCAGTCAATAAAAATTTTCCTATTCCATCTGATGTTATCCTATTACCCCACCAATGATGTATAAATTCATGCCAAATAAGACTGTATTTAGAATAATTGTCTATATTATCAGAATCAACAAAGTAATTTTCATTTATAATTATTCCATGTGTGAGTCCATACCCTCCAGCTATAATAGGAAGACCATATAGGTTTAGTTTATTTAATTGAAAGTTATTTAGATTATTAATAATATCATCTATTCCTTCAAATAAAGTATGTTGCAAGTTTTGAAAGTCCTTTTGTCTTGAGTGTCTATAATAGAAATTTATATCAAGATTCTTTGATGAATAACATATTTTGTCTAACTTCCCTCCACATAAGAAAATCTTGTTTTTTTCACCTCGAAAACTCTTGATTCTATATTCTAAATAAGATTTTTGTGTTACTTCTCCTTCTCCCACGACAATTCCTTTTTTTGATAGAGAAACATTTATTTCAAAGGGACATTTGTTTGCTTCTGGAATATCCCCTGATAAAAGCTCACTTAATTTAATCTTATTTCCTAGAATAGGATACCATAATGCATATAAGTGAAATTCATCATTTTCAATATAGTTTTCTAATATCGTCGACATATCATCACGATAGTTACCCGTTTTAATTTCATAGTCTATAGAAACATCTAACTCCTCATTTTTCCTCCAACCTTCTATTTTATCTAAGACCAAATAGTTTACCTTATAATTAAAGAAAGGTAATACTACTGAATATAGTTTGAAGTTATCATGCTTCACTTTATTTAAATTAACTTTTTTAATTTTAATCTCTTCTCTGAAGCCTATCCAAAAAGTAATCCTTCTTCTATTCTTTACTTTACTTATAGAATATAGAGCCTTATTAACCAGAGTCTTCTTCTCAAAATTAATATATAGAGACATTTTTCTTTCATTAATATTAAAATATAAATTACTTCCTTTACCTTCTATCCATCTGTAGCAAATATAATATAGTATGAATCGAAAATAGTTAAATAAGCTTTTCATACTATCCCCCCAATCGAAAAATTTATTAATACTCCTTAAATACTAATATTTCTTAATTATATAAACCATTGGGATAAATTTGATTCCGTTAGTAACTTGTTCTTTATCAGTATCAACAAAACCCAAACGATGATAAAACTCTTTTGCATATGGAGAAGAATTAACAGTGATTTTATTACTATTACTTTCTCTTATACAAGTTTCTTTTACTGTTTGAATTAATTTTCTAGCAATCCCTTTTCTGTGATGCTCTTTTTTAACAAATAACATGCTAATATGATTTAATCCTCTTGCTGCTATTACGCCTGTTAATATATCTTGTTCAAAGCAACCCCAGAAGCACATTGTATTTTTGTTAATCTTATCAATGATTTTATCGTATGATATAAATCTTCTAAATTCTTCAATCCCTTCACTAGAGTAATCAGGGGCTTCAAATTCCTCAAAAACTTCCCATATTAATTTAAGGGCACAACTAATATCACCTTTATGTAATGTCTTCACTTCCATAGTCTATCATTCTCCATCCATAATTTTAATAATATTCTTTTATAACACAACTAACCTATATCCCATATTTACAATCTATGAGTTCTTTTCAACATAATCGATAATTTCATTTAGAAATTTTATTACCCACTTGCCCTCTTTATTTCCACTCCTATCTAGATGAATTACGTTAATTTACCACCTTTTTATATTATGATATCCTTTCTAGTATATCTCTTAGTTCGAACCAATCATATATCTCCAGATGATTACTTTGCGGTGTTTTTTTCTCGACATCCTTAATAGCCCCTTTATACCAAACAGGAAATATCCTACAGTTTGATGCACCATCAACATCACATACAGCATTGTCTCCACAATACCAAACGTCCCTAGGAGCTAATTTTGCTTTTCTAAGTGCAAGCTGGAAAATTCGCTTATGTGGCTTCCTAAAAACATATTCACTACTAGCTATAATAAATTCAAAGTTGTTATTTGGAATATAAGTATCAATTTTCTCTTTCAATAAACTTCCACTAAAAGAAATATTACTAATAACACTTGTCCTAATTTTCTGTTCATTTAGATAAAATAGAAGATTTTCAATATTTTTAGTTGTCTCTGAACTAATTGCTGCTTTTTCAAAAATTCTCTCTACTTCTTCATGAGGTTTAGTCAATTCTATATCAAAGTATTCATAAAGATATTTCTGAAAAATATGATTATGTACTTCTAAAACTGACTCTTTATCTAGGTCAATCACATATCTACCTATTTCCTTATTTAGCTCAGTTGCTAGTCCTTGAATTTCCTTAACTGAAATATTATTAGGATTCTTAGCTGCATTTAGTAAAACTGCTTTTGTACCTGCAAAAACATCAAACTCCTTTTCATTTATAAGGGTTTGTCCATAATCAAAAATAATCATCTTAGGTTTTATCATAATATCCTCCATATGTTACTTCTTCAAGTAGTTTATATTAAATTTCCAATGTATTTTCCATTGCTAGAAGCTAGTATCTTATAATCTATTTACTAGATTCTTTGATTAAGTTATCTTTCTTTTTAAGCAAAAAATTTCCAGGTATTAATACTACTAAATCTAAAACAATACTATAAAAGATAATAAGCAATGCTAGTGACATATAAGGTCCTACACTAGATGGATCTGTTAGACGATGTAGCATATTTACTGTCCCAATTATAAATCCTAATAAACTAATTAAAATTGAAGACTTTATTAATAACTCAAATGTTTTTATACTTTCATCCAAATCTGATTTCCTAATCTCTATATTATTTAAAATCAAAATTCTAAATCCATGAAGCAATGATTTAAAGCTATTAGTTGAAATTAGAATAGCTAAATTGGATAAGAGTACAAATAAAATACTGGGCAAATAAATTAAATAATTTAAGTCAGCTACACCTACTGAAATTACTATAATAATCATCCATGCTAAAACACCTAATAGAAACATAAAATACCTCCCTAATTAATTTATAATCAACTTAGTTTCTAAAAATATTCCTTTGAAAACATCTATAAAATACTACCTATTAATTATACTTATGCACATCATTATATCATTACTAAACATTGCAATTTGTTGTAAAGTGTCGAAAATAGGATTAGTTTATTAACTTAATTGTTTCCTCATATTATTTTTCTTTTAATGACAAAAAACACCGAGATAAATCAGTGTTTTTCATTAGCTTATATTTTTTCTTGTTAATATGAAAATTAATATTTAAAACAATACTTTTCATTTGATCTATCTATTAAATTACTAAAATCGGTTTTAGATTTAATTATTTTGCATATTATCATAGGTCTTTTATTTCATTCTATTTCTTATCTCATATAATCGATTTAATTGTCTCTCTATAGCATCAATATTACTTCGCCCTGTAGTTTTCGGTCTCCCTATTCCCCCATACTCTAAAGTTAAGTATTGAATTGAACATTTATCAAGTAGCCATTCAACTATTTCATAATCTTCTTCTTCCATTTCCAAATGTTTATCTTTTACTCCATGAATTTGGTCATTAATTGTTCCATTCACATGTAATTCAATAACTCTATCAAGAGGAAATTCTAATAAATATGATTTTAATGATTGTCCTTTATGGTGGGCACTTACTTTAGCATGTCCAATGTCTAAAGTTATTTTTAAATCTAATTGTTGGCACATCTTATGAAATATATCTGGTTCTGAGGTTAAATGATGATTACCCAAAGAATCGTAATATAGGGAATAAGGATAATTTTCTATAGCTAGAGGTACACAAAGTTCCTTTTTCCAACGTCTAAGCACATTTTCTAATCGCTCCATTATTTCATCATATGAAGGATCATCTGTCTCAAAATCCTCTTTTTCAATATAACAGTGCAATGCACTAATTGGTGATTTCAAGTATTTTAATTTCTCATTAATCCAATCAAAGTCAATTTTCTCAAAATCATTCATAGTGGCTCGTTCCTCATGCCCCATATAGTGAACCATTATAGGCTTAGTAGCCTTTGCTACTTCTAAATGGTCTTTACATACATCATCTATTGCTATTTTAATATAATCAACATCTACTTTCTTTTCATTTAATAATTGTAAGAGTTCTTCAGAGTAATTACAGCCAATTTGCATATCTAGTCTCCCCTTTATTTATTCGATTCGCTTTAAAGTGATTCACAAAACTTTCTTAGAATGATTTTAAATTGTTTACTATCATTATCAAAATTCATTATCCCTTCTATAGACATAGCTTGTACACAAACAAATCATCCTTTCATGTCATTACTCAGAATCAAGTTTTATCTCTTCTTCAATAGCTATTTGAAAATCAGGTGGTAACATAAACTTCATATATACGCTTGTAAATTGATTATTCTCTAGAGAGTACGCTCCTTTGAACTCTGAGCCATCCTTAAGATAAAATGCTACTAAATATAGTTTTTCTGCTTGTCTATCAGATGATATCTCCACTGGAGAATTTAGAAGCATATCAGTTATATCTTTAACTGTCTTTTCTTCTGTTATTGTAGCTATGACCTCTCCATTTTCGCTATTGTTTATTCTTATAAAATCTACTTTATCAAAAATATCTGCTATATCAGAGCCTACTTTTGCATTTGGGTTGGAAAACACTTGATATACAATAACTTGATCTTTATCTTTTACCGCTATACGAAAAGTACTATTGTATCCATTAATACTGTAAATTGGAGTTCCCTTCTCTAAATATGCAGCATCTCCATCCTTAATTTCATAATTTGTGTCACTAATATTACCTGATAATTTAAAATTAACCTCATCAATTTTCGGTCCCAATTTTTCATTGTCTACAGAAAAATTAGTGTCGACATACTGAATTCCATTTAGTTTTATAAAATTTACCCAATCAATATCTATATTTTTTTCAGATTGATATTCATTATTTAATTCAGAATTATTACTTGATTGATTACAGCTACTTATACTTAATAAAACTGTTAAAAAAATTAGCATTGTAAGAAATCGTCTAAACATGTTGATATAATCCTCCTCATCCTTTTTTTAATCCTAATAATTGAAATAATTATTCCCACCAGTAATTTTTTGTTTCTACTAATCACTTTTTTATTCTTCAAGCTTTTTTCAATCAGTCTCTACAGTAAATGCTCATTATTCATAAAATCATTTATAAGGTGTTCATTAGCATTTATTAGGTAATTTAAAAATCTCAAATGTGGACCTGCATACATTTCTAGATTTGGATCTAGTTTTCTCTGTTCAACAATCTTTCCCACCAGCTTGTATAAAATCCTTTAATAATACTCTAGAATTACAGACTCTTTTAACATAATTTTTATTTAGATATATTATTCCATTTGTTTCAGCTGATGGTATTAGCTCTTTCTTAGCATAAGATAAAAAATTATTGTTGATCTATTATCATCAACACATATTATTACAGGTCTTTTAGAGAATGGTAAACTGTCATTTGTTTTAATACACTCTCCAGAATCCCAATCATTTTTATAATATGTTATAGGCGAATTTACAATTTCAACTTCACTAGATGTTTCTTCTTCAATTTCTCTTGTAATACATTCTATAGCTGACTCTTTTTCTTCAATATGACCACCAAATCTAACTATACCTAGTTTATCTAAGGATTTGTTTGGTCCAATCATAAAAGCGAAAGTATTTTTATATAAAATAAAAACTCCAACAGTTCTTAAATTTTTATATGACTTTAAGTTAACCATAATTTCAACCTCCAGATAAAATACTACTATTTGCAATGTTCTTTTCTCAGCAATATATATTTATATTTCCAAACTACTTCATATATTAATTTTCAACTCAATATAACCTTCTATTTTCTACAATTAAACAAACACTGAATATTAGCTCTATAGCTATCATAACAAAAGCCAGAACAAATGGCTGAAATTTTAACCCTATAATCAACGCCAAGAAAGGAATAATAACAGCAAATGAAGTATAGCTCTTAGATTTATACAACCATCCATATGGCAATAAATGAGCGCCAAAAATCATTGCAATTATCATCAACATTTTTTCTGGAACAGTTGGATACACCCACATTGCAATTAGCAAATAGAGTATTTGATTAAAAGAAAATATTACACCTAACTTTGTTAAAGGGTTATCCTTATTCTGAAAATCTACATTGATAATTTTTGATATGAAGAATGCCAATGGCATAAGTGGAGCTGTGAAACAGAAAACCAGTAGATTTTTGGTTAACATTGGTAATGATGTTAACTGAACTATAGAAATTGCCATCCAAATAAAAACTGAAGCTATTATAAAATGCAAGCCTTTCTTTTGTTTTATAGCACAATCATTTCTTAACTCTTCTAAGTTCATTTAATTTCCCACTTTCATTAAATATTTAATTTCCTATAAATAATAGAAAAATAATTTTACTATTCATTTACCTCTTCTATTTTTATCTTAAGTAAAAGTACTATATAATCATCTTCTATCATTTGTTTTACAGAAGCTGGATCTTGATAATTATATCCTGTTCTTATTTGTTTTTTCCCTTGTCTATAAACTCCTATTAGCTTCTCTTCTCCATACTTTAACTTGATTGTTTCATCGCTTTTAAAAGCATAGTCCCAAGTACTGACAAAAAAATCATTTAAAATATCACTATTTATAGTATCGAGAGAACTGCTAACATTTGGTGCATATAAAAAGAATAATGGTTTATTATTGGACTTAATTATTCCAAATCCCATATTCCCTTCATGAACTTCTGTAGGACTCCTACCATAAGAAATTTTTGTAAGAGGAAATGGTTCAATAGCTTTTCCATCCTTATACCCTTCAACCCATATATTAACCCAACTTTTATTAGCTTTAGTTAACTTCAAGTCAAAATCAGATACTACTCCTAGTTTTAATTCTTCAAATGTATTCTGATAATCCGAGCCTTCATTTGCTGAAATATATGCAATGGATTTATCCTTCTCACTTTTATTGCTACATCCTACATTGACAGTAATAAATATAATAGTTATAAACAATAAAATTTTCTTGAACTTTTCTAACAAAACAACTCCCCCTTAAGTAAATGAAAGTATCCTATTTATTTGCGAATTACTTCTCAAACCAATAGGATTTTTAAGTTTTATAATGCAACTTTTGATTTCTTTGTGATATACTATTTCCCTTGTGCATTCACTATTTCATACCTAGCAATAAACGGTACTAGTAATGTAATGGTTATTATATATAAAATGTAAAATAGCAAACTGTATTTACCAAATATTTCAAACATGTTGTCATGGAATATAATATTCAAAAGAATTGGCAAAGGTATCAATGGAGCAATTAAAAGTCTAGACCAAATACTGAATGTATATTCTTGATTACAAGCATTACATATTATTGGTGCATACCCCTTCATCAATGAACCTAACTTAGATGACCATCTTATTTTTTTGCCACATTTACAGCATTTATTAATCAAAAAAATCACTCCACTTAATAATTAATTTTACTTATATCATAAGTCTCTCATCTTTGAAAATCTTTATGTTCTTAGCTTTTGTTCAAAACTCAACATTACTAATAAGTAATTCTACATTTGATTAATCTATATATATACTTTGTAAAAATCTTCCTTGCCCTTGAATATCTTCAAGTTCAGCAAAAAGTCCTTTCTTAATAAGATACTCATTGATTTCACCAAAGACTAGATGCCATAATTCATTTGAAATTTCTTTTATTGATACATTATGTTTTACTGGTGTTAAATTATTTAAAATCTCATTATTACCGTTGAAATAAGAGCACACTTCGCTATCTATCATTTCTAGAACAATATTTTCAATCTTACTCTTAAGCTTTACATCATTACCTTTGAAAATTGGCACTTTAATTTCTATTGTTTCTTTATCAGTGATATCAACATATCCTATCTCTTTCATAAAATCAGTATAAATATCAAAAACATATTCATTAGTAGAAATTTTCTCAAGTCTTTCTCCAATTTTTCTTAATAAGTTTTGATTATATCCTTCATTGATTTCATTATATATTTGATTCAATTTATAATTATCTGTAGATTTATCAATAGCCAATTGATTTTGACGAAAAAATCTATAAATATCTTTTCTATTACCATTTCCATCTCCAAAGCTATTAAATCTATATTTACCACTTACTTTATTATTACTACTACAAAGTAACTTTTTGCTAAATTTCTCAATTTCATTGGATGATTCATATCCGATTAATATATAATCTCTATTATCAACTTGTGGTTTAGATATATTAAACAATCCCTTATCAGAAAAGTAATCTAAAGCCACTCCATCAAATACTCCATCACCAATCAAATGATAGAGTATTCTTTCCATATCAAAGCTTCCATAGATTTTCATTTGCTTTACTATGTCCAATAATTTGTCTCTATTACTAAGTATGATATCACTAATGCTATGGGATACACTTTTAGAAAAGCCTTTTATATATTCAATATCTTTATTTAAAAAAACAGTGAAACAAATTCTATAATAGCCTCTATTAGATTCTGTCATACCAAGTCTATTCGTTTTCTCTAATTTTTGTTTGATAATATCATGGTTAGCACTAAGCTTCTTAGATAAATCAAAGCTATTAAACTCGTATCGATTCCCGTTAGCTATTAAATATAATAATTCAGGTACATATTCTTCGTTATAAAACCTTATTGGATTATATTCATCAAATGACCCACAATCACCAAATTGAAATAAATCAATTTTTTTATTCATGTCTTGTACTCCCCTCTATGTTTTAAGCAATGTAATTTAAATCCTTTATACCTGTCCTACGCCTCAAGGCTTAATTACCCTTAATGCCACTTTTAATACTTTAATTTTATTTTCATTATCACTAACCTCATGAAAAGTTAAACAACTGACAACTGCATCAAATTCATTTTCCTTAATACTTAAAAGGTAAAAAAAGATTTGTTGAAAATATCTAGAGTGAAGATTTTTTTACTAAATATTAAGAAAACACCATAAGCTATAAAGCTAAGTCCAGTAATAGAAATAGAATAAGCCATACTATTACCCCTTATATATCTATAAGTGTCCATATCTTATAATTTATTTTACACATTTTCTTCTAGACTCCTCTATCTATCTTTGCAATTAAAATATTCATATATTAATATAATAGATTATCTTTTATATTAATTAGTACAATAAGCTTTCTATTAATACTCAAAGCTCCAAACTGGTGTAATCTCAATTTCTTCTAATATTGGATTACCATTCTTATCATCGTATTCTATTTCTACCACAATATTGTGTTCATCATAACTCATCATTTCAAGGGGATATGAGATGCCCACAATTCCTGATTTAAAATTTTTAAGCTCTTCCGATTTAAACATGCTTCCAGTTGAAAACTTCTCGTTCTGATCTGTATTTTTATCCTTAAATCGAAGAGTAAAAGATATATTTTCTGATAAATAATATTCATCTCCAATATAATCAACTGAATCTATTCGTAAATGGACATGCTTAGTCGTATTAACTAAAACTCCATCATTAATTTTCCAATTATCACTTTTTCCACTTAGTCTAAACACTGATAACAAAACTTCTGATTTTTCTTGACTCAACTGGGTTTTCATATCACGATTATTAGTAAACAGTATTATACAGACAACTAATAAAATTAAACTTATTAAAATTAGTAATTTCTGAATTTTTATATTCACCTTGGGCCCTCCCTTAATGCTAATCTTACACATAATCTATTTGCTACCTCATAAATCTCAATAAACTAAGCATTTGATTATAAAATATATAATGACTAAACTAATTATCACATTCAAAGCTTAATTTTGAATGATTCGTATATATGTGTGCCACTTCCTTGAAATAGCTTTTTTCTTTTCTCTATATCCTCAAAGGCTAATTTCACTTTCTCAAGTAATTTTACTGGTATATCTAAGTTATAATGCCCTGGTAATAATCTACTTATTTTTTGTAAAGAATTAATTTTTACAATAGAATCATAAAAATGAATAGGATTAGTACTTGGATAAAAAGCATAAAGTGTTCCACTATATATTAGATCTCCAGTAAAAAGATATCCTTTTTCCTCTTCATAAATACATATATGGCCTGGTGAATGACCTGGAGTATGTATTATTCTCAAAACTCTTTTTCCTAAATCTATATAATCATCATCTTTTAACTTAATATTTGGCTTTCCTTTATAAATCGTGTAGTTTGATATATTGAAGTCATTAGGTATTTGGTCTTGAAGAAGTCCCTTCATCAGTTTTTGTTTGATATCTTTCACTGGAATTGGAAGTCCATTTTCCATCCAATTACTATCATTTTGATGAATATAGATATTATTGAAAAATTTATGTCCTCCAACATGGTCCCAATGAAAATGAGTTGTGATTACTCTGACTGGTTTGTTAGTTAAGCTTTTTACTACATCTCCAATATTGCCAATTCCTAAACCCGTATCAATTAGACAGGCATACCTTTCTCCAATCAATAAGTAAGAATGTACTTTTTCCCAATGCTTATACTCACTTATTGCATATGTATTACTGTCAATCATCTCAACTGTAAACCACTTCTGTTCTTTCCACATGGCAATACAACTCCTTCATTTAACACTTTTATACTAATCTAAACTCTTAGCTCTACATGTGTAGAGTTCAAGGCAGCTAAATAGAAGAAAATAACAAATGGAGCATTAAAGCTGTCCATTGGGAATGTAGTCTTTCCTGCGCCAGAATACCCAAATATAATAATGCTCCTTGTTATCCAATTACATCCTATTTATGTAACGCTACCTTCTAATTATAGTGATATTCAATAACTTAGTTTTTACTTAATATATCTAAGGCTTCATTTGCCATTGTTAAAATATTATCCTGAATATCATCTGTATTATTCAGCTCTTCCTTATTATACCATTTTAACAAATTAGATTCTCCTTCATTATGTCCACCTAATGGAAGCATTTTTTTAGCTTTTTTATGTAAGTGTAATAATACTTTATTTTTATGAACTATAAATACAGAAACTGTAAAATGTCTATCCATGCTTAAATTCTCCTTAAAATTCTTTTGATAAGGTATCTTACATACCAATCAGCAGGTACTTATATACCTATTCCAGAATAGAAAATAATTAATAGACTTCTAAAACTTAAATCACTAATTCTTCTCTTAGATGATCTCCAATCCTTCTCTAGTGCTAAACCTATATATGGAGACCATTTTCTGAAATAATAATGATTTAGTTTCTTTTTAAATAAGTTATCATCTTCTTTTATAAGTGTAATAAGAGTTTTAACTTGATTTCTTAATTCTTGAATCTCATTCACAACTCCCAATCTAGACAATAGTTCCATACGATGAAACCACATCATCCATTCTTTATCATCTATTTCAGCTAAGTTTGAATCAAAATCATTCATACAAAAAGAAGCTGCTGATATAAATTGATGATTTTTAAATACACTAATATCAGGAATAGGAGAAAACTTTATTAATTTTTTTATGGAATCAATAATCATGTTCTTATTGTTATTATTTCGCCAACTATTCGAATATGCAAGGAGTCTGAGGTGATATATGCTTGGCCACTTTACTCCCTCTGAAAAAATTAGTTTATTTTTATACTCTTCTGTTATCTGGTTTACTGAACTAACTTTAGTTAAATATCTAAAACAATCTAGAGTATTTTTAATTTCTTCTTTTACAAATGATTTGTTGTCTAATCCTGCATATGTAAAAGCTACTGCTCTCATTAATTTTGAACCACCAAATCCTTCTTCATCTAAAATCTTTCCTACTTTAGATAAAGAGCCATTATCAAATGTTTCATCTCTTCGTTCTAATTCATTTAGCATTTTCTTATAGGGCGAGTAACTAATATCTATACCTTTTTCAAAGAAAACTCTAGCAGCTGTTTCAACTCCACTTTCACTATGAAAATCTTCATCTATCCACCCTATTTTATTTTGTCTATCTACAATTTCCTTAATTTTTTGATCATTCAATATTTGCTTATATAAGTTTGAATCTATTTCATTAAAAATTTCTTTTTTTATTCTGTATTTGATAGAAGGACAGCCTTCTTCAATCAAATAGTTTATTATTTTTTTCATAACTAACTCCTTTAATAATATTAATTATTTTCTAGTTGTTTTAGATTTGAATCTACTTCCCTAGACGCCTCTGAAAGATTCCTATATTACCGTAGTCAAGTATTCCTTGTAATCACTATTGTAATCATTGTATTTATAATCATCAGGGATTCTTATAAAACAACCAATTGTACCATCACGCTTTCGTTTTATAATCCCTGAAACATTCTGATTGTTTATATTTCCTTCTGCTACAATAAGATATTCACTTTCACAAGAAAGCACTACACCTGTATGGTCATGCCATGGGCTATTTTCAGGTTTGTTCTCTGGCGAAACAATATTATTATAAATTACAATATCACCTCTCGAAGGTATGAAGTCCTCATTGTCGTGAAAACAAAAACCATTATCCTTTCCCCATTCATACCAAGTTCCCACCCCCGCAAACCTATATTTAAATGGTGGTTGCTTAATAGGAAGTTCAATCCCCGCTCTTAATGCACAATGGTAGACAAAAGCAGCACACCAACTATTTTTCAGTTCGTCAAAAGCACTAGCTTCAGGATAATATTTGATAATATCCATATAAATATTATTGTCTCGTTCGCCACATATATTTTTAGCTGCAAGTTCTTCCGCAATATCTGCAAATTCGGACCTTTTAAATGCTTTTTTTACTGAAGTTCCTTTTTTCATTTCATTTTCAATAGGTTTTACAATAATTTCGAATTCACCAAGAATTCTATTAAGGCGAGGAACATCAATATGAAATAGATTAAAAGATGAAGTATTTAAAAAAGCATGTAAAGTCTCTGCATCTTTTAAAACTTCGTCGTATTTATCATGAATAAGTTCTTTATGAGAATGATAAAAAATTGCTGATAAAATAATTTTCTTTTCATCGTCTGAAAAAATATTCATCCTTTTAATGGCGACACGAGCCATATCTGCACCACTTTGAGCATGACATAAGTGACTTCCTGTAAAATAAGCATATATATCATGTAAAAGACCACTTATATATGCAAGTTCGGAATCTAATCTTCTTTTGTCAGCGATTATTGAGCAGCATTGAGCAACACCGTATGCATGAATATATGCGTTTCTTCGTTCTTCCGTAGATATGATATTTTCTATAATATTATCTACATATTGCTTTACAATTGGAATTCTTTTCACATTTTTTCACCTCTCATACAATATAAATAATCATCCATACTAGTCATAAGTATATATGAAATTGAGCTCTATATATTTTGTTGATTAGTGCTATTTCATATGTTCCTTTTAATAAATACCATTGATCGCCCAGCTCCAATTGGAATATATTAACTTTTTCATCTAACTTCATTCCTAGCTTTACTAAGAATTTACATGATTTAGTCTTTTTAGTTTATGATTTCATATGTTGTTAATTTTTTTATTTTTCCATTTCTACCCGCACTAGTGAAAGTCAATACATGACAGAAATCTATCTTGCCCTGTTCATAAGTGAAATTTCCATTAATAGCTCCAGTTTTTCCATGTGTTATAATAGTGCTAATCTCTATTTCCTTAACAAAATAGGTCTGTATTTGCTTGTATGTATCCAAGAAATTAGTTTTACCTTGAACAGACCTGTCTCCGATAATATTCCAACAAACACTTTCTGAAATATTCTTCTCAATGAACGTAAGATTATTTTTAACCCATGCTAGAATAAATTCTCTCAGAAACAATTTTTTTGGTGCATTTCCACAATCTTCATCGCAAATAATCTTAAGATCCTTTTGGAGATTTTCATTCACAATAATCACCTTCTCTTTATTAATTTTTATTATTTTGAAAAAACTATCTCTAAGTTTATTATATAATAATTTCTTTTCAATAAAAAATAGGGAAAAGCAAGTATAGTGGCATACAAATTGCTTTTCCTTATTTATCCATTAATCTAGTATAATAAAGTCTAAAAATCATGTGTCCCGGTGGTCCGATTTGAATCTGTAATATTGATTTTATTAGCTATTTAATAATTGGTATCCATACTTCTGATTTATAATTTTCATCATTAACATCACCAGGATAATATATTTCAAGTTCAGGACCATCGGCATGCTTGTATCCTGTTGAAGGGAACCACTCAGAAAATATTCTTTTGGTTACATCCTGAATTGCATCAGGTATTGCCCCTATTGCTTCAAATACTGCCCAGGTTGAAGCAGAAATTTCTATTTCAGTTAAATCCAGTTCTAAAGATTCGTCTGGTTTTTCGATTGCTATCATATAGGTAAATTCATCATTCTCCATATCCATATCTGTACATACGCCCATCAGTCCTAACTCACCCATTTTCTCTGATAACTTACTACATAGACTATTTTCATTGCATTCTTCCCAAAATTTTGGAATACGTTTAAAGTTTTCTCCATTACCAGTAGAAACTCTAATCCCCTTTCCGACAATTGTAAAACCTTCTTTTTCAACAATCTTATACTTCATTTTTTCAGCTCCTTTTAATTGTATATTAAAGGAAAGACGTGGATATGCTTCCAGAGTATTTTCGCTATTACCTACAATAGAAGGACTTATCTTATGTAATTTGCTAAATGCTTTAGAGAATGACTCTGGAGTTGAATAACCATACTTTAAAGCTATATCTATTACTTTAGAGTTAGTTATAGCTAATTCTTGTGCTGCCAATGTTAATCTTCTTTTCCTTATATATTCTCCTACTGTTATCCCAGTTAGTATGTGAAACATTCTCTGATAATGAAATTTTGATAAACAGGCTACCTCTGCTACCTTTTTAATATCAATATCTTTAGATAAATTTTCTTCTATATAATCAATACTGTCATTCAACTTCCCTAAATGCTCCAATCTCCATCTCCCCTTCCCAAATATAATAACACCTAAAGCATTATATGTCCTGTCAATCAATGCTTTTTATTGACAGATTCTAATTGATATGTTTTTCTTTATCCTAAATTTTACTATTATCTTCTTTTCTCATCTACTCTTAGATTCAATAAGATTACCCTAGAGTAACTATTTCACTTAACTATTATATACCTGAATAATGATAACTTTTATAATTATAAATAATTTATTGCCTCTACTAACTCCATATTTCTAGAATCATTTATAAGTTCCCTCAGTGTCGCCAAGTGTCCCGCTCCATATATAACTAATATTCTGTCATCTTCCTCTGATATATCTTGTAAATTAGAAAAAATACGTATATTTCTTTCATACCATTTAGAGAGAACATCCGATCCACAATAATTATCTCCTGACCCTAATCTACAGAAGTCTATATATACTTTATGCTGTTCTTTTATTTCCTTAGGATCATTAAATTTTTTCAGTATCTCTCCTATAGTTAAATTATTATGCATATAGTTAGTTTCATTTTCTAGTTCTTTCATCTTTTCATTAAAATGTTCCATAAATTCTGGTTTATTCTTATTTGCATACTCAAATGCTTCTTCAAAAGGTATCATACCAACCACATCAATAGGATATATTCTTTTATGATTAAGACTTTTAGCTAATTTAAACCCAAGTTGTTCTACTTCATCTCTATGATCAGTAATTTCCTCTCTATCTTTTTCTTCAATAAGATCTCCACTACACCATCTATTATACTGACCATTTAATACTTTACTATTTTCAATCTTTACTTCTACAGCTATCTTATTAGGTTTAAATTCCTTTAGTTTATCTAAAACTTCGTTTAGTTCTCTCTGAGCTTCATCACTCATAATATCCTTTGGCTTATCTTTAACAGTATGAAGATCATTCTCTTTAAAATGAAATGTCCCCAATACCATTACTTTAACCTTTCTTTCGTATACCATGTTACTTTCTTTTCCCATTATAAAATCCCCTCTGATTTATTTTAAATATTCTTATAATTAGAACTCTTAAAACTCCTGTGCAAAATCTTTATTATAGACTATAATGATGCATTTTACATCACTCCAAAGATAATACTCATTTATCATTAACTTTATTTAATTCTTTTAAAAACTCTAAGACAAAATTTTTAGTTATAATAGAAGCTTGTGTACAATTTTCTTCAAATTTTTCTATCCCCAAATGTATTGCAGTATCTGTTATGGATCGCACTGAAATAAAAGGTATTTTATTCACATAACATACATGGGCAATACTTGCAGTCTCCATATCAACTGACAATGGCGAATATTTTTGGTTTATTCTATCACGATTATTATCTTCAATAAATTTTTCTCCTGTTACCATTCGTCCAAAATGTACATTGCTAAATTTGTTGCAAGTCATTTTAGCTATATCTAAGAAGTTTTTATCAGCATTGAAATATATAGAAGATAGCCATGGATGAAATTCAGTTAATATACTATCATCAACGTCATGATATACCACTTGAGTTGAAATTATAATATCGAAAAGATTTATACTATTATCCATTCCACCAGCTGTTCCTGCATTTATAATTGAATCAACACAATAAGTATCTATTAATATTTGAGATGCAATTGCCGCATTAACCTTACATACACCACTGTATAGTGCAACAACCGATACACTATTTATATTTCCCTCATAAAACTTCAACATAGCTTTTTCTGTCACTACTATGTTTTCTATGTGTGATAAAAAAGGCTTAAGTTCTTCGTCACCAGCACAAAGTATACCTATTTTATGCATGTATTTATCCTCCTATTATATAAATAATCATTGACACTTATTACTGTACAGATACGCATAAACACATATATCTCTTTGTAATATTTTTCAATTAAGACCCTCAAAAAGCTTTCCGCATATCATCATTTATTATTAAGTCAAACCTGTTTAAAAAACTATTTTAGATGTATCAAAATTTAATAGTTATGTCGCTTTCCTTTTTAATTCTAACCCCTATGCTAAATTTTTTAAGTCTATACATTCTCCCCACGTAACGGTCTTTTCTCTATTTTGAGTGAACTATAGAGTTAAGATAAAGATATACATTATCTGACACAGCATCTTTTGTCATAGAAAATTCCTTTTTTTAAATGTACTACCTTGTTGTGTTATTTAGAATGTCGAGCACGAAATTAAATAATGCACTTTTTGATAATTCCAATAATAAACTCATTAAATTCCTCTTTGCTCTATCTGAATTTTTATGATAAACAGATCATTTCTATTCTTATTTATCTTAATATTGCACAATGGTGTATGTTTACTAGTAATTAGACCAAAACCATTAGTTACAATAGTTTGGTGGCTCAATCCATCAATACCAGCAAAAATGTACACTCTTCCATGATACACTGCAAACACATTGTTTACTCCTATATCCTATGATAAGCAAAATTGAATCTATTTCAGTTTTAGTGAATTCATAATACACTCTGCTACAGGCTTCCAATCCTTCATTTCCTTTTCTGTACAATTAAAGGTCATCATTAGCAATTTTCCATCTAAATCTGTAAAAAACATTAAGTTATAAACTTTTGTATCAAGTGCTGGGGTTAATAATTCAAGTACTCCTATATCTCTATTATCTACTTGAATTAAATAATCTCGATACCATTTTGCTGAAGGATGCAGCTTTGACAGAGTTTCCTTAAAGAAGTCTTTATATTCTTTGATTTGATTATTTGTTACTTTACTTTGAGTATAATTAAAAGCTATATTAACTGAGCCTGTATCATTTGTATATACTAATTTTGGCCTTCTTTCATATGGATATTTAAATTTTGCCATTTCTTCTGACATAAGATTAAATGATTTAGGGATAAGAATTTCTATCCTATCATTCAAAATTTTTTTATGTTGTAGTAAAACTTTTTCATTACCTATATTGAATTCCAAATCTACAGTACTTTTTTCTGTATTATTTGCTTCTGAAATATCTTCTGTACTAAAATTAGAACAAGCTGTTATAAAAACATTTAAAACTAATAAAAGAACTATTAATATATTTTTCGATTTCTTCATTTTTTCTTCCCCTCATATTTCAATTATATCGCCTTAGTATTATCATTCTTTAATATTTGAGAATCATGGTATGCACGGCATCCAAAACCCGGGTCCCTCAGATATGCTCACTTCAGTAATCTGCTATAGTCTTTATATAGCTTTCTTACTATTCTTCTCAGTAAAATAACCTCCGTAATAAGTAGGCTACATTTACAGTTTCATTCAATCCATTTGCGACAAAAACTAGCATCTATCTATTTGCTTCATATTCAATAGTCCACTCTCCATCATAAAGTTCCATTGCTTCATTCTCATATGGATTATTCTGGTAACTTGGCTCACCTAGTACTGATTTAATTTCTTTAGATGTCATTCCAAGTTTTACATTGCAAATTTCTTTGTTGTCTCCATAAATACCTATCCATATAACATCTGCATATTGAATTTCACTACCATATAAGACTGTATTCGTAGAAAAAACGACTCCTTTATCGTCATATGCTAAGTACAATTCTCCCATAAAGTTATCGTATCTATTAGGCATACCCCCTTTTTAAATAATATCGCCACTATATGAACCAATTCCACGTGGACTAACATGACAAGCACTTAGCATAACTAAATGTGGCATGATATGTTCATTTTCATGAGCAAACCACGTCTCATTCCCGATTACTATACCTGACAAATTACTTTCCTTCGAATACTTTCCATGTGCTGAAATTACCAAAATATCAGCATTTGAGTTAGATTTTAAAAATTCTTTCATACTCTTAATTGATGTGATATTTTTTTTTATTACATTGAAGTTTTGATTACTCTTAGAAAGATTATCTACTAATGACCATATATGATCTGAATAAGGTCGGATGTGATCATTATTTTCTAAACACTCCGCTATTATGACTTTGCATGAGTTACCTATATATACGCTAGGAGTTCTGACTAACTCCATTTGCATTGCTCTTGTTAGCGGAGTTAAAGGACTATATGATATTGGTTTATGGCAACATAGTGGTGCTGTAGTTTCTGGTAATATAGCAAGTCCCACAGGAAAATTTGTAAAAGCAGTTATCTTTGAGGCTCTTTTAATAGCTTGAACACCATCTTCTCCTAGTTGAATTGCTAATCTCTTACCGATCTCCTTTAATGTTTTCCATACATAACTATTTTTCTGACTATCTTTACAACAATGATCCTCTAAATTATTTAAAGATGAATACAACTCATCAGCAACAGGTTCACAATCATAATAGTAACCATTTTTTGATATTGCATGGTGTGCAGAGATCAGGCTAATTGCTTTATTCTCAATATCTGGTATTTTACTTATACAAGCTGCTTTCTTATACTTTGGTGGCATGCCAGGAAATGATATAGTTAGAGGAATTCTTGCTTTAGGAATATAATCTTTTATTAACTCTACTGGCTCAGTTTTTGATAGACCTTTCTCCAAATCGCTTAAAGCCTGTAACTTCGCTTTTTGAAATACCGCTTGATTTAGAATTTTTACATAGTCAATATCAGTAGAATTATGATTACTAATGTATGACCCAACTGTCCCAAACTGATTCTCAATGAATAGTTGAGGTAATAATCTGATATTGATGTCACTAAGTCTTTCTTCCTCAAAATTTGGAACACATAGTTCTCCTTCAACACCTGTAGTTAAAGCTGATAATTCGTTCCAAATACTAGACAAATAAACACTACTTAGATTACTAACAGAAAGTGATTTCATTTTAGGCATAAAAGTATCTTCAAGTTCTTTAGCTTCATTCATACACTCATCTTGATAAATAATAAGAGTTGGTTTTTCAAAATCAGGTAACTTGATTTTACATATACTGTGAGCCATATCAGATGGTATCATGACAATGTTGTGTGGAACATACGATCCAGCCATTACTTGATCAATATTTATATTTACAGTATCTAAACTTACCCGAGGTAAGTGAAGACAAAATTCGATTGCTGGTATAATATCCTTTAAATCACTATCAAATAAGTGATAAGATGATTCTGCTTTAATACTTTCTATATCAACTATTGACGAATAATACTGACTTTATGGCTCCGATTTAAAAATAATAAAGTAATTTAAATAAATTCTACTAGCAGTTTCACTAAATTTATTCATCCATATTCCCCCTGATATTGTACTATTAATTAATTTATGAGTAATATGCCACCATCACCATAGAGCCGATAGTCATTGCTCCTGGCACAGATCCCAGCGTGCGGATTTCCCGCACTGGGCTCCTCAGTTGTATATTTCTACTTCCGCTCTCCAGCTTATATAATTATTCCCATTTGTTTGTTTAGACTTTCTGTGAATGGTCTTTGTATTGGATGTTTTTCTTTTAATTTCTAATTAAACTCTTTCCAATTAAAGCTTCGCTTTTGACTCCTTCGGTTCATCCACTTATACAACAATCTTTTAACTATCAAATTCATCTTTTCTAGCATGTTATAGTTTCCTACAACCCCATAATAATTATAATAATCTTTTAGTTTTATGTTCAACAGATCTATTATAGTTTTGAGTCTATTGTTTCTGTTTTCTTTTATCCACTTTTTTATCTTTTGTACTGATGATTTGAACTTATTCTTGCTTTTTGTGTGAGTTATAATATCTGTTCATTTCCGTGATGTAAACCACCCAAAGGTAAATTCTAAAGAATCAAATTCTTCATTTCTAACTTTGCTAAATTTATTAAACCTTATGACCTTAATCTTTTCTTTGGCAAGCTCTAAGCCAAACTTTTTGAAACGTTTTTCTAGTGCAATCATGAACTTCTCTGCACACCTTTTATATGACTTTTAACTACTTTTTCAAACCATATATCCAAAACATAATATAGGTATATATTAGCTAGATCGGCCTTATTACACCACCTTGCGATGTTCCTTTGTGAGGCTTTTCTATAATATTTTCCTTTAACATAATACCCGACTTTAACTATTTGTTTATTAATTTAAGAAATGGCCTGTCTGCTATGTCATGGGCTAACATTTCTATTAGCCTTTCATGATTTATATTTTGAAAATACTCTTTTATATCTGCTTCTACTACATATCCATATTTTCCATAGTTGAGTTCTTTTCCTAAGTGCTTTACTGCATCCTTTGCTCCTCTACCTTTACGGTATGCATATCGTGTCTCATAGAACTTAGATTCATATACTACTTCTAGTATTTTACTACATGTTGTCTGTAGTAGTTTGTCTCTTACTGTTGGTATTCCAAGTGGTCTTTGATCTCCATTTGTCTTACTTATGTAGGTTCTTCTTACTAGATTTGTGTGATATGACTTATTTTTAAGTTCCTTTCTAATATATTTACTTCTTTGGTTAGATTTGCTTCAAACTCTTTTGCACTGATTTTGTCTATACCTTTTGATGCCTTTCTATTCATATACTGCCATGATTGTCCTAGATTCCACTTATTCAGTAGTCTGTACAGATTTTCAAACTTATGGTTTTTCTTATATCTTGCTTTCCTTTGAATAATTCATGCTCCTGTTTCCCCCTTCCCCATGTAGACAGCTTTCCTGCCCTCAGAGTACTATGAGGAAATCCGAATTCTCACTGTCTTTACAATACAATATCTTCTTTTTCGATTGTATATTGATTCTTAGTTCCCTAAGTGACTGTGAGACCTCCCAAGTTCCTAACATTACTTTTCATACATACCACATGCTTTGTCCCCGACAGACCCTCCAGAATCTTGACTTTTCGATTCCTTAGTATTGACTTCCGTAACGTTAAAACTTCGTCATATTCATTTTTATTCCTTTCGGAACCAAGATTAACGGGGCTGAATATACTTCAAGTATTATAGTCTGCTCCTTGGTCTATTGGTGCACTAATATCCATATGTTACAGACATTTTCGTCCGCTAGGGATGTCGCAAAGCTTACTAATTTATCTACTCTAAAAATATTGTAAGTTTTGTAATAGAGAGATGTGGTTCAATAATCCCTCAGATCTCTACACCACACCTTCATGATAACATCCAATTATATGCAATAGTCAGTTGTTTCTCAGACAAAATCTATACTTTTAATATCAAAATAACCACGATCATTATTTATTCTATTTTTATGTATAACAAAACAAAGCTCAGCAACTTCACTCCAACTTTTATTATTGCAATTTAGAGAAGATAAAGATATAATCTTTTCTTCAAAATCCTGTGATAAAGTTATAGTGTTCTTACTTTCATCTTCAATATGTCTAAGATTGCCATCTTTTATCTCAATTGCAATTTTATCAATCCCAGCACTTCCACGAATTACTATTTTTAATTTTCTCTCATCCTGTATTAACCCTTTCCAATTTTTCAATGGATTGAATTTAATTACGCTACTACACCAGCTCTCACTACTATCTGCAAAACTTACATTAAACCTATGACACTCCACAGCTTCAACCTTTACTATTTCTTGTACTATTTCCTTTTCTGATGGATAACAACTAAAGTTTAATAATATTTTATTATTATAAACATTCTCATCTCTCAAAAACTTTATAAAGTCATCTGCTTTTTTAATAAATTCAATCTTTGAACTCTTCTTAGCATATCCTCTATCTAAAAGCTCTTCATACATATGTTCAATATCTTCTTGTTTTCTTATTTTTTTTGCATGAATATCTTTTAAAGGTGTTCTATTTAAAACTTCATAGTTTAGTGGCTCAAAAATAATTGGATAAATATCATGACTTAGTGCCCATGCAGCCCCCATTTCAGCAATACAAAAATAACTTTCAACGTATGATTCTGTTATTAATAAAATTGTTAATGTTGCATTATTGATATTTTCTTTTATATGTCTTATAAATGAATAACCTGTTGGAATATTACCTCTTATTGACGTGCAATAAATATTATCTGATTTAATCTTCATACCAGCATTAAGCAAGTAAACAAATTCTTCAACTAAATCTTCATCTGCACTTGAATGACTCAAAAATATAGAATTGCTCAAAAATATCTCCCCCTTTTTAGTTTATCAATAATCATCATATAGATTCCTTCGCTGACCATTGCATGTATAATTTTTGTCTTCCAGTCATCGTGAGTTTTATAAGGAACTACTAATATCCGTCAATATGCAAATACTTAGCACAGCAACTAACTTGATTAGCAAGACGATGTAGTATTTAATACGATGGTATGCAATGTTAACTTATACCTTACTACCCGTAACTATCTTACACCAGCCTGCATTAACAAGAATAAAGTTAGGTCCAGCTACATGTCGCAAATCCCATAACCCCTTCCACACCCTTACATTATACCAAACAAAATATAAATATTTTGTCGCTTTCTATCGAACGATAGATTAAAATTGCTATTAATAGTATTTTCTTGCAGATAATATAATTCTATCAACCTAATCTATAAACCATAAGGATATAAAATTAAAAAGGTATCACAAATCTATTTTTCAAATTTGCAATACCTTCTCAACATGTTTACATAAACTTACTTATTTAAAGTAAGCTATTTATAAACTTCTAACCTACTTCATTTATCTTTTGATAAGACTCCCACTTCTATAAGTGGGAGAGAAGACTTCTCTTCAGGTG
>NZ_JAETGO010000039.1 GCF_016765695.1 Sporosalibacterium faouarense
TCAGGTGGAGTGGAGTCTCCATCTGAAGCCCCGATGTTCTGCTTGAGCAGAACGAGTTCACTTTTAGAAAATTTTGCTAGAGGAATGATTTTTAGTATGAAAAGGGTACTATAAAGTATAGGATAATTAATTATCATCGTAGAGCTGTTATTATTTCAATAAAAGATATAGAATCTATGGGAAAGGTTGAAATTTATGAAAAAGAAACATGAAAACACTAAAGTTGTAGTTGGAATGTCAGGTGGAGTGGATTCCTCTGTTGCAGCATTATTACTAAAGGAGCAAGGATATGATGTAGTTGGTATATTTATGAAAAATTGGGATGAGGAAAATGAGTTTGGTTATTGCACAGCTGAAGAAGACTATCAGGACGTGAGGGATGTATGTAATCAAATTGGTATACCCTACTATATTGTAAACTTTGAAAAGGAGTATTGGAATAAAGTTTTTACATACTTTTTAGAGGAATATAAAAAGGGAAGAACTCCAAATCCAGATGTAATGTGCAATAAAGAAATCAAATTTAAAGCTTTTCTTGAATATGCTCTAAAGCTAGGAGCTGATTATCTTGCAACAGGTCATTATGCTAGATTAGAATATGAAAATAGTGAATATCAACTATTGAAAGGTGTAGACTCTAATAAAGATCAGACGTACTTTCTCTGTGCCCTTAATCAAAGACAATTATCAAAGAGTATGTTTCCCCTTGGGGAGTTAAATAAAAGAGAAGTTAGAGAGATAGCTAAAAGAGAAAAGCTTAAAACTGCCAATAAAAAAGATAGCACAGGTATCTGCTTTATAGGAGAAAGGGATTTTAATGAATTTTTAAGTCATTATTTACCTGCTCAACAAGGCGAAATAAGAAACTATGATGATAACAAAGTATTAGGAAGACATGATGGTTTAATGTATTATACGCTGGGACAGAGAAAAGGACTAGGTATTGGAGGGATTGGAACAGGTGAACCTTGGTTTGTGGCAGATAAAAACTTAGAGAAAAATATCCTCTATGTTGTACAAGGAGCTAATAATCCAAAATTATTTTCCTATGGATTAATAGCAAATGATGTAAATTGGATTTCAAATATTGGGAAAGAAATAAAATTTAAATGTAGTGCCAAGTTTAGATATCGTCAAAAAGATCAAGGTGTAGAAGTAGAAATATTGGACGATGATAAATGTAGAGTTATGTTTCATAAGCCACAGAAAGCTATAACTCCGGGTCAGGCAGTTGTATTTTATAAAGGAGATATATGTTTAGGCGGAGGAATTATTGACAAACCTATAAAAGATAAACTAGAGATGAAAAACCAACCAATAGAAATAAATTGATTTAGGTATATGTTAAAGTATATAATAAACATAAATTAAATAAAGGATTTTAAAACTTTATGTTGAAATGAGATAATGGGGTTTATTAGGGTCACTAAATTTTATTGTGAGACATAGTATCTTCGATTAAGTGTTTATACACTGAAGAGAGTTGTATAGCTTAATTATTTTTAACATAAACTAAAATATTAAAATCTAAATTAAATTAGGAGGGCTAAAAATGAAAGAGATGAATAACGGTTGTGGTTGTGAAAATAATCATGATCATGAGCATAATCATGATAATTGTGGTTGTAACCACGGACATGATCATGATGACTGCGGTTGTGAACATGAACATGAACATGAAGGGTATCAAATGATATATTTAACATTAGATGATGACTCTGAATTGAATTGTTATGTGCTTGGAACATTTGAAGTAGAGGAGAAATCCTACATAGCTTTACTTCCAGAGGAAGATGAAAGAGTATTATTGTATGAATATGTAGAGGTTGATGAAGATGAAATTGAACTTAAGAATATTGAGAGTGATGATGAATTCGAAATAGTTTCAGAAGCTTTTAATGAACTATTTGGTGATGAGGAAGATGACGATAAAGAGTAATAGGGGGAATTAAGAATGTCAAAGGAGTTAGAATTTGCTGAAGAGCTTATTGACTTTATTTACGATAGCCCAAGTTCTTTTCATGCAGTAAAAAATACTAAAAGTATTTTAACTAATAAAGGTTTTAATGAATTAAAACTGAGGGGAAAGTGGAAAATCGAAAAGGGTGGAAAATATTTTGTAACTAAGAATGACTCTGCTCTAATAGCTTTTGTTGTTGGGAATGGTGAAATAGAAGAAGAAGGATTTAAATTGATTGCTGGTCATACAGATGCACCTGGATTTAGTATAAAACCAAATCCTGAAATGACAGAAAATGGATATTTAAAACTAAATACAGAAGTGTATGGAGGACCAATTTTAAATACATGGATGGATAGACCCCTTTCCATTGCTGGTAGGGTAAGCTTAAAAACAGATAATCTATTATACCCAGAAAGCAGATTAGTTAATATAGAAAAACCTATTTTAATAATACCTAATATTGCTATTCACATGAATAAAAAACTAAATGAAGGTATTGAACTTAATAAACAAAAAGATACAATACCAATGTTAGGATTAATATCAGAGGAATTTGAAAAAGAGAACTTTTTAATCAAATTACTTGCAGAAGAATTACAAGTGAATGTCGAAGATATAATAGACTTTGATTTAAATTTATATGAATATGAAAAGGGTTGTATAATAGGATTAAATAATGAATTTATATCAACAGGTAAACTAGATGATTTAGCCATGGTTCATGCAGGAATCACTGCATTAGTGGATTCTGAACCTGTTAAGGCGACTAATGTAATGATTTGTTTTGATAATGAAGAGATTGGCAGTAGAACTAAGCAAGGAGCAGGTTCTCCTATGGTGAGAAATATCCTTGAGAGAATAGTAAATGCTTTAGGTAAGGATAAAGAAGATTTTTATAGAGCATTATATAGTTCATTTATTATATCTGCTGATATGGCTCATCCAGTTCATCCAAACGCTCCTGAAAAACATGATCCAGTTAATAGACCGAGGATTAATCAAGGACCTATTATCAAAATCAATGCTAATCAAGCTTATACAACAGATAGTGATTCTAATACAGTTTATGAAATGGTATGTAAGAAGGCAGGCGTACCAGTTCAGAAATTTGTTAATCGCTCTGATGTAAGGGGAGGATCTACAATTGGACCTATATCATCTACTCAAATGGATATACGTTCAGTTGACATTGGAAATCCCATGTTAGCAATGCATTCAATTAGAGAGCTTGGAGGAGTTTTAGATCATTATTATATTAGAAAATCCTTTGATGAGTTTTTCAAATTGTAAATAAGAATAAATTGTTTAATAGATAGGGAATTGCATATTTACAAATCAGATATAAAGTTATAAAAGATTTTAATATGCAATTTCCCCAATAAAGATAAGAGGTTAGATGGGCACTGCTTATTCAACCTCTTTTTTTAATAAGGGATAAAAATTAATATTTCCCCACATATTCCCATCCAGTTTTAATTCCTTGATCTCCAGGTTGCCATCCAGCTTGTGCTGCAAGTCCAGTTTTCTCATTATATTGAAGTGCTGCAATTATTCTTAATATTTCATCAATATTTCTACTAACTGGTTGAGGATTAGTTAACCATGCCATGATTTTTCCTTCAGGATTAATAATAAATGCACTTCTATAAGCAAATCCTTCCTTTTCATTGAGAGCACCATACTTTTTAGATACCATTTGTGTTCTATCTGACATTAAAGGAAAGTTTATTTTTCTGCCGGAAGGTGAGGTTTGCATGAAAATTTTATGGGAATAAATACTATCTGTACTTAAGGCTAATACTTCAGTATTTAAGCTATGAAACTCATTTATTCTGTCGGCAACTGCCGCCAATTCTGTAGGTCAAACAAATGTAAAGTCAGAGCCATAAAAGAATAGTACTACCCATTGTCCTAGATAGTCGGATAAAGAAACCTTAGTAGGCTGACCATTTACTATAGCATCAAGGGTAAATTCAGGGGCCTTATCACCTAGATTAAAATAGTCACAATATTTTTCAGATTTTTGAGGGTTTTGCATATTTTTATATCTAAAACTATTATAGTTGGGATTAGTATAGGGCGTATTGCTATAATATCTTTGGTAATTATTATTAGGAATGAAATACCAGTAAGGATTATTCATTTTTATACCTCCTATAGTTTTTTTGTTTTATAATATTCTATCTATGTAAATTAGTTCATAATATAGATAAACATTTAAATTTTATAAGGAAAATTTTGTATGTTATACTATATAGTGATTAAAATAATAATTAAGGGTATTTTATCTATGAATGATTATATAATGAGGTGAAACATATGAATTATAAATTGATTGCTATAGACTTAGATGGCACATTACTCAATGACGAGAAAAAGATACCAAAACTAAATATAGAAATATTGCAGGAATTGTATAAAAAAGGTTTGGAGATTGTAATAGCTACAGGTAGGAGATATTGGTCTGCTAAGGATTTAATCCAAGAATTAAAGCTAGACTTAGTTGTTTTAGGTAATAATGGAAATATTGTTAGAGAAACTAAGGATGATACTTTAATTGTGACTAAATACATGGATATGAATGATTTTTATAATCTGGTCAAGGAAGGAAGAAAAGTAGGACTCTTTCCTATATTACATGTAGACCACTATCATGATGGATATGATATGCTAATTGAGTTAGATCCTGAACACTCTAAATACTCATCATATATGTCAAAGAATCTTAAAAGATATAAAAGAGTTAATGATTTTTTAGATTATAAAGATGCAAATGTATTGGTTGCTTGTTTTATGGGAGATGTAGAAGAACTTAAGAGTTTTGAAAAGCATTTGAAAAAATCCTATCCGAATAGATATAATTCTCATATTATGAGTCAACTTACTATGCCTGGTGGATTGCTTGAGATTATGAATCCTAAAGGGTCAAAATGGTTGACATTAAAAGATTACGCAGTAGGTAAAGGTATAAAGTCAGAGGAAATAATAGCTATTGGTGATGATAATAATGACATAGAAATGATAAGAAGAGCAGGACTAGGCATAGGAATGAAAAATGGTTCTGATAAAGTTAAGAAGGTTGCAGATATTATTACTAAAAAAACTAATAATGAAGGTGGCGTAGGGGAGATATTAAGGGAAGTATTAAACAATTTAATTATTTGAAATTTCATTACATTGTTGAAAAGTCACAGACTTTAATATAGAATAATATTTGGATAAAATTTCGGAACACTAAATAAGTGTAAAGGACGTGACTGAATGGGTAATGAAAAAATTATGCCATATATAGCGGGAGTAATATATTCTACTATTTTTGGATTTTCATTTATGTTTACTAAAAAAACTTTGGATTTCTTAACGCCCTTCCATCTTTTGGGGTTTAGATTTGCCTTTGCAGCCATAATGCTAACTATACTTCAATTAATTGGCGTAATTAAAATTAACTTTAAAGGCAAGAAATTGCACCTATTGATGTTACTTGCTTTTTTTCAACCAGTAACCTATTTCATATGTGAAACTATAGGAATTAATATGACTTCATCATCCGAAGCCGGTATGATGATTGCGCTAATACCTGTTTTTGTCACTATTTTAGCAACAGTATTTTTGAAGGAAACTCCAACATTGAGACAATTAATTTTTATTCTAGTATCTGTAGCTGGAGTGGTATTTATCAATTTAATGAAGGGAAGTACAGATGTATCTGGAAATATTAATGGAATTTTTGTATTATTAGGAGCAATTGTGTCAGCAGGATTTTTTAATATATTGTCAAGAAAATCATCTTTTCAATTTAAGCCTGTAGAAATTACTTTTGTAATGATGTGGATAGGAACTATAGTGTTTAATTCTATAGCTATAATTCAACATATTGGAAATAATAATCTAAGGAATTATTTACAACCTTTAACAAATACTAGCGTAATAACAGCTATATTATATCTAGGAATATTGTCATCAGTAATTGCATTTTTCATGGTAAATTATATGTTATCTAAAATAGAGGCTTCAAAGTCAGCAGTTTTTGCAAATCTTACAACTATCGTTTCAATATTTGCTGGTGTTGTTATTTTAAAAGAAGACTTCTATTGGTTTCATTTTGTCGGTGGAGGAATGATTCTGTTAGGAGTATGGGGGACTAATTATTATGGTAGGATGAGAAAGGGAAAACTAGTAAAAGACTAGGTTATTGGACAAAAGAGTCTTTTTCTGTTATCATTTACATGACTAAACAAATAAAGGAGAGTTTATTGAATGAGTGAAAACAAAGTTTTAGCAACAGTTAACGGAAAAGAAATAACTGAGCAGGATGTAAATGCACTGTTACAGAGCTTAGGACCTCAGAGAGCAATGCAATTCCAATCAGAACAAGGGAAAAAACAACTTTTAAATGAATTAATAAATCAAGAGTTGTTCTATTTAGATGCTAAAGAAAGTGGTATGGATCAAGAAGAAGCATATAAGAATGAATTAGAAAATGCTAGAATAAATTTACTTAAGCAGTATGCTATAAGAAAAACGTTGAATGATGCTACAATAGCAGAACAAGAAGTTAAAAATTATTATGAAGCTAATAGAGAAAAATTCAAAAGTCCAGAAAGTGTTAAAGCTAGTCATATTTTAGTTGATGAAGAGGCAAAAGCTAAAGAAATAACTGAAGAAATAAATAATGGACTTGAGTTTGGAGAAGCAGCTAAGAAGTACTCTAATTGTCCTTCAAAGGAAAAGGGTGGAGACTTAGGAGAATTCTCCAAGGGAAAAATGGTGCCAGAATTTGAAGAAGCAGCATTTAACATGGATACTAATACTATTAGTGAGCCAGTAAAAACTCAATTTGGATATCATATAATCAAGGTAACTGATAAGCAACCTGAATCAATAAGAGAGTATGAAGAAGTTAAGGATCAATTAACAAATCAAATGATTTCTATGAAGCAAAACGAATTATATCAAAACAAAAGTCAAGAATTGAAAAATAAATATGAAGTAAGCATTAACGAATAAATGCTTTTAAGGCCCTTTGACAATCCTGTCAAAGGGCCTTATTAATTAGTATAGTTCTTCTCTAGCTGTCTCTTTATGCTCCACTAAATCTATAGAGCCTAAAACTACATGTGCAAGTCCAAAACCAACTAACCCCCAGGCTAATGGTCCAGGAAGAATTTTTTTCATTGCGAAACCTGAAGTTGTAACCGCTGTACCTAAAACTGTAGGTATTAAACCTTCTCTAGCTTGCATTATACTCCTCCTATCTTTTAATTCGGTAGGTTCAATATTATTTTTCTCAAAGTGCTTGTATTAAATTAGCGGAAATTATATAGAAATAATCTATTAATAGTAATTCATACATATATTTACCATTAAATAATAAAAGATTAGATCACTATGTAAATTACTTAGTAATCCAAAAAAACAGAAATTTATATTTATAAATTAATTTTAAATTGAAAGAGAAAATGAATTCTATTTTACAAATTAATGATTTATTACATTTTGTTAACAATGTGGATAATTATGGAATTAGATAATGTAAATAATATATAATATAACTGTTAAAAGTTTTTAATAAAATTACATTTGGGGGGATTAAATTGAAAAAAAGTTTGAAGTCAATTATTAGTGTATTAATGATAGTTACACTATTATTTAGTACACAGGGAAGCTTTGCTGTGGACAATGATGGTTTAGAGAATCAGTTGACTGAATATAAAATGGAAGTTTTATATGATAATGTAGAAAAAAGCTTAACGGTTACAGAAACAATAGATTTTACTAATATTTATGGAGATGATTTAAATCAACTCGTATTACATCTATATCCTGATTCTTATGAAAGCTTGAATGATATGCCTTTAATAGGTGGACATTATGAAGTACAGGATGAGAAAAGTCTTCCAGAGAGTATGTTTGGTAATATAGACATATTAAGAGTTAAGGCTAATGATAAAGAATTATCATTTAGCGAAGATAATCAGATTTTAGATATAGAACTTGATGAGACTTTAAAATCTGGAGATGAGATTCAATTAGTTGTTGAATTTACTGTAGATTTACCAGAAGGTAGAAATAGAATAGGTTATTTTGAAAATGTAGTATCATTAACAAATTGGTATCCTATAATGTCTATTTATGATGAAAATATGAATTCATGGGATGAAAATCCATATCATCCTATTGGAGAATCTAACTATAGCCATGTGTCCAACTATAATGTATCTTTAATAGTACCTAAAGAAATGAAGGTTGCATCTACAGGAGTTACTGTTAATGAGGAAGCTAATGAAGAAACAAAAACAGTAAATATTGAAGCTAGTAATGTGAGAGATTTTGTTATAGTGATGAGTGAAAATTATGGAGTAATTAGTACAGAAGTAGATGGCATAAAAATAAATAGCTTTTATTTAAAAAGTGAAAACTCAGAAACCAGTAAAGAAAGTGCAGAAATTCTACTAGAGATTGTAGCAGATTCAGTAGGGTTCCTAAATGAAACCATTGGTGAGTATCCATATGAAGAGCTTGATATTATGGAAACTTATCTTTCTGGTGGAGCGATGGAATATCCTCAGCTTATACAAATGGGTAAGTATGGTGCTCTGGATAAGAACTACAAAGAACAAAATCGTGTGCCATTTCTGATTGAAGCTGCAGTACATGAAACTATCCATCAATGGTGGTATGTAACCGTTGGTAGTAATGAGTACGAAGAACCTTTTATGGACGAATCAATGACAGTATATACAACTGCATACTATTTTGAAAAGAACTTTGGTAAATATCATAATAATGCAACATTAATGCAGATTAGAGGCAGAGTTCATCCCTATCAAGGAACTTCTTTTGATTCCAGTGTAGACGATTTCCAGGATTGGGGTGAATATAGTAATGTAATATACAGCATTGGACCAATAGTATTAGAAGACTTAAGAGAACTAGTAGGAGAAGAAGAGTTTGTTGATATACTCAGTACATACTATGAAAGAAATAAATTTAAAAATGGAAGCATAAAGAAATTATTAGAAGTGATATCTGAAAAAGCTGGTGATGATGTAAAGGAAAAAATAGAAGAAGCTCTTACATCAGAATTCTATTATCCAGAGCATGTTACGATAACTCAAGAGGAACATCAAGAGCTAAATAGAATACAGCAGTTAATGGAATTAAAGCAAAGACAGCAAGAATTTGGAATGTCATTTACAAATATTTATTTGAAGGGATTAGAGGGAGAAACAATCTATCTAATAGTACCTGATAAGACTATGATACCAAAAGACCCTAGTAACTATTATGACGGTGAAACAGGTGTAGATAGGCTTCTTGGATATTACATAAGAAGTTTTGAAAGCTCGGGAATAAAATATAAAGTTAAAAAGCAGAGTGAAGCTGTTAAAAGTGATTTAAGGGAAAATATAATTTTATTGGGTGATTTCAATGAAAATGAGTTAATTAAGGATTTACAATCATATTTTCCTATAAATAGGTCTTCAGATTGGTTGTTGATGGATGATTTAGTAGTAAAGGCAAAAGGAGATGTACATGGGGCTTTTATAATGGAAAATCCATACTATAAATACAATTCAATGATGGTTGTATTCTGGGATGATGCAAGATTATTAGATAGTACATATTTTAACTATGCAAGTATATGGTATGATACAAATCAATTTAAAATATATATCGGAGACACAAAGCAAATATTAGGAAGATATGAACAGTAGTATATATTAACTGAAAACCAATCCGAATAATTTATTATTTGGGTTGGTTTCATTATATAAACATTTTCAAAGAGGTTAAGTATAACTATAAAGAAAGTCAATTGTTTATACAATAGATAAGAAAATACTGTTGTGGATTTTTAGTAATTTCTATATGATATAGTTGAAGGGACAGCATATGTGAAAGGAGAAAACTAATGACAAAAAGAAGTTATAATTTTCATAGATGGAGTACATGGGGAATCCTAGTTGGCGCGTTTATTATTGTTTTTTTTCATAGATTATCTATGGGAGCAGTAGCTGATGATTTAAGTAAAGAATTAGGAATTGGTGGTGCCACATTAGGAAATCTAACATCAATGACATTTTATTCTTATGCTTTGATGCAAATACCCGTAGGTATTATGGTAGATACTATAGGAGTAAGGAAGATATGCTCTATTGGTATGGCATTAACTGCCTTAGGTTCTATTTTATTTGGATTATCTAGTAGCATAGGAATAGCATATTTTTCTAGATTCATAGTTGGGATTGGTACGTCTGTAATAATTGTATCAATTATGAAAGTCCAATCTCAATGGTTTACTAGGAAGAAATATTCTACTTTATCAGGATTAACTTCCTTTTTTGGTAATCTAGGAGCTTTACTTGCAACATTTCCTCTCACATACCTTGTTATTTCTTTAGGGTGGAGAAACACCTTTATGTTTTTGGGGGTTATAACAGCAGTTTTGGCAATGGGAATTTTTATATTAGTAAGAGATACTCCAGAAGAATTAGGATTTAAATCAGTACATAAGAGGGAAAGTAATAAAAAGCTGATTGAAGGTATAAAAGATGTGGTAAAAAATAAATATACATGGCCAAATTTCTTTATAATACTTACTTTGGTAGGATCTACTACAGCTATATTAGGACTTTGGGGAATTTCTTATATAGTACATGTATATGAAGTGACTAAGCAGCAGGCATCATGGTATTTATCATTTATTTCATTTGGGTTTATAGCTGGAGCACCTATTGTTGGGAAATTTTCAGATATGTTAAATGGTGAAATAAAGAGAATCTTAGCTATTTCTACAACAATATTTACTCTAGTATGGATATATATATTGTTGATTCAAAAAGGTATTCCACCCATTGAGCAATTACCAGTGCTGTTTTTTGTTATTGGCCTCTGTGTAATAACTCACATTTTGATATTTACAAATGTTAAGGAAGTTAATGATTTGAATTTCTCTGGAATTGCTACAGCAATTGTCAATGTAGGAGAATTTGTTGGAAGTGCACTTGTAAGTTTAGTCATAGGACTAATTTTAGAGAGAGGATGGTCAGGAAAATTGATTGATGGAGTTAAGGTGTATAATCTGAAAGATTATAGACATGCCTTTAGCTTTGTTATTATAGCTGGCATAATTAGTATAATAGCCTCATTAGTAATGAAGGATGTCAAGGAAACTTCATCGGAAACAATTAAATAAAAAGAAAATATAATAAAATTATAGGGGGTATAAGTTATGAGAAGGGGAGACTATATTACAGGGATTATATTAATAATAATAGGTGGGGTGTTTTTACTAAACAATTTTGATATTATTCAGTTTGATATTGAATTGCATTGGCCACTATTTCTATTAGTTCCTGGTTTAATATTTGAGATTAGCTATTTTATTAGGAGAAAAGATCCAGGGCTTTTGGTTCCAGGGGGGATTTTAACAATATATGGATTATATTTCTATGCCATAGAAATGGATGCCATAGGTAATTTAGTAGAATCATGGGCAGTATATCCATTAGGAGTTGCAATAGGCCTATTCCAACTCTTTATATTTGGTGGAAGGGAAAGAGGTCTACTATTTCCTGTAGGAATTCTTACCATTATAAGTTTATTTGGATTATCTTCTTCTTTTGATATACTGAGCTTTAATTTAATTTTAGGAGTTGCATTTGTATTATTTGGTTTATATATTCTATTAAAAAAAAAATAGGATATTATACATTACATACTTAAGATAAAGTAGAAAACTGGAGGAAAACAATGGATGAAAAAAAGTTGTACAGAGTATACTCACAATATTTAAAAGAGAAGTATGGAACTAAGGTATATAAGCTACCTATTAATCTTCCAACTACTTGTCCCAATAGAGATGGTTGTGTAGGAACAGGAGGATGTATCTTCTGTGGAGAACAAGGGGCAGGTTTTGAGAATCTAGATAATTCTATACCGGTTAAAGATCAAATGGAGAAAAATATGGATTATATTAGAAGAAGATATAAGGCTAAAAAATTCATTGCATATTTTCAAAATTTCACGAATACTTATATGGATATAAAAACTTTTAAAGAAGCTATAAAGAATTCTATTATTGATGATGTTGTGGAGATATCAATATCTACAAGACCTGATTGTATTTCAGATATTCATTTAGATTTCTTAGAAGATATTGAAAAAAATTATGGAGTAAATATTACTATTGAATTAGGATTACAATCTGTAAATCACCATACTTTAAAGAAAATAAATAGGGGACATACTTTAGGAGAATTTATAGATGCAGTTTTAAGGATTAAAAAAAGAGGCTTTGAAGTTTGTGCCCATCTTATTCTTAATCTACCCTGGGATAATATGGATGATGTAGTGGAGAATGCCAAGGTCTTATCATCATTAGAAGTGGATCAAGTAAAGCTACATTCATTATATGTTGTTGAAAACACGGCATTGGGGCAGATGTATAAAGATGATAAGATAGACTTAATTTCAATGGACGAATATGTTGATAGAGTGGTAGTATTTTTAGAGTTTTTGCAAGAAGATATTGTCGTTCAGAGATTAATTGGTAGAGCTCCAGAAGAAAACACCCTATTTGTCAATTGGAATACTAGTTGGTGGAAGATAAAGGACATGATTATAGACGAAATGATGGAAAGAAATACCTATCAAGGAAAAGCGTGCAATTATTTAAATGGAAAGGCTGTAAAGAAATTCATTGAATAGTTTGAAAATTTAAAAGGGTTATATCATGTTTTGTAGAATATATATAATATAGAAAATTGTTAATAACGATTATTATATTCAGGAGGGTGATAGCTATGATAAAGTTTGTGAGTGGTCCCAAGGGATCAGGAAAAACAAAGAGGCTAATTGAGATGGCTAACAGTGATAGTAAGCAGTCCAAAGGTGATATCGTGTTTGTTGATGTAGATAATAGTCATATGCTTAATTTAAATCATAAAGTAAGATATATTAATGCCATGGAGTACAATATTGACAGTATTGATACTTTCCGTGGCTTTTTATGTGGAATTATTGCAGAAGACTATGATATAGAAAAGATTTATATAGATGGCTTTTTTAAGATGCTAGATGTAAATATTGAAGAATTTAAAGATTTAATTCAAAAGAAAATTGATAAATTCAATATAGCCTTTGTCATAGGAGTGGACTCAGACAAAGTTAAAATCCCTGATGAATTGAAATCACTAATTATTAAATAATATATTAAGTAAAAATTTATGTAGAAGGGGCAGATTAGATCTGCCCCTTTATAAATTAAATCAATTTTTCTATAATATCATTGCAATTTTGGAAGAATAGTACTATAGTATTTATGAAAATAACTACTTGAGAAATTAGATATTTCAATTTTATATATTGAGAACATGAATGGAGGATTTTATGGCTAAAAAAGAACGGTTAGATAAGGTGCTTTCGAATATGGGATACGGAAGTAGGAAGGATGTAAAGGGATATATAAAGCAAGGTTTGGTAACAGTGGATGGAGAAGTGGTCAAGAGTAATTCAGTTAAGGTTGATCCTTATGAAGCAGAGATTATTATAGATGGAAACACTGTTGAATATAGAGAATACATATATCTCATGATGAATAAACCAGATGGAGTTGTATCATCGACAGATGATCCTAGAGATACAACTGTTATAGATTTGATAGAAGAGGGATACCGTATATTTGAGCCTTTCCCAATAGGTAGATTAGATAAGGATACAGAGGGGTTACTTATAATTTCTAATGATGGAAAGCTAGCTCATAATTTACTTTCTCCTAAAAAGCATGTTGAGAAAACATATTATGTAGAAGTAGATGGAAGAGTTGGAGAAAATGATATTAATACTATGTCAGAAGGAGTTATAATTGATGGGGATTATAAAACCATGCCAGCAAAACTAGAAATATTAGAATCTAACAATATTTCTAAGGTATACCTGACTATTAAAGAAGGTAAATTTCATCAGGTTAAAAGAATGTTTGAAGCCGTTGATAAAAGTGTAATATACCTCAAAAGGATAGCAATGGGAAATTTAGAGCTTGATGAAGATTTGAATTTAGGAGAATATAGGGAATTAGAAGAGTTTGAAATAGAGCTTTTGAAGGGAATGGATGTATAATTGTCTTGACTATAATTCCAATAAGGTTAAAAAAGGAATTATATGAAATACTTGTATAAAAGTATAGTTAGTTTGCTAAGTGGAAGTATATAATATATAATATTAGTACAGAATAAGAGAATTGAAATCACATATTTAGATAGGGTGTTAATTTTGTCACGTTTAAAAAAGAAAAATATTTTTGATAAGTTTTTTGAAAACAGAGATTCACTAATAATTCAGTATAGAAATGGTGATATGACAAAGAGAGAATTTTTACAGTTAAACTTTGACTTTATTCAGCAGATGAGGGTTAAACCCTTCAGTAAAATTGATAGCTATGAAAAGGGAATGTATAATTATCAATACTACAATGTATTGGCTAAGTATTATACTATGCTTGGAGTAGATATGAAGAGACAAGGAAAGCATTATAACTATTTTAAACATCACTTAAATAAGGCTCATTACTATTATAATGAGAAGGATAAATCAACTCTAAAGCTTTTAAGACATCTAGAGTTTGAAAATGTAGAGGCATATTTTATTAAAGTCGAATCTAAAAGATTAAAGGATAAGTTATACGAAATTGTTTTAAAGGATTATGAATTTGCAATTTTTCACTCGAAGAGTAATTGGCTATTAAAGATACTAAAAGAAGAAGGCGTATTTATATCAGGTAAGAAAAAATCATTAATTGATGGATATATCAATGAAAAGTACTAATACCATATAAATTATTAAATTAATATAAAATCTATGATAGAAAAAAATAAAACGACCTTCAGGTCGTTTTATAAATTTTTTGCAATTGTTTTTATTATAGTATCAAATGAAGCATCGTTTTTAATCTCAAATGTACCTGGTTTGAATTTAGTATCTAAGCCCATTTCAACAGCTCTATTTAAGAAAGTCCACTTATCACTAGTTGATATCAAACCACTATTAATTAATATGTCTGCGATTGTCGGCCCTGATGATGATTCAGGTATTACTACGGTTACAGTTTTAACATTAGTAGAATCATTATTGGAGTTATTATCGTTTTGTTGATTATTTCCTTGATTATCTTGTTGATTGTTGTTCTCAGGACTGCCTTGATTCGTCTCATCTAAATCATCTTGATTCTGGGTAGAGTCATCTGAGTTATTAGTATTGTCATCATTATTGGCTGTGGAATCGTCTTTAGGTTCTCCAATATCTGCTGGTTGTTCTAATGGAGCCTTGTCCACATCAGGAGCAAATAGAATATCTAGTCTCCATAAAATAGTTCCACCTACTGCTATGAATATTACAATAACTAGAAGTACATCAACAGAATCATAAAATAGATCTTTTAAATTGTCGATAAATTTTTTCAAAGTATTCACCTCTACTCTAGATAACTTCTAACTTTATAATAACACATTATGTCTACTGATTTCAACAAAATTAGAACTAATGTAATCTATCTGTAATGTAAGTATATACTACTTATTTGTATATATAATGAAATTAAGTTTGAAGAATTTGGGAACTAATATTAGTATATATATAGAAGATATTTAATATCTTGAAGTGAAGGGTGTATAATATAATAAAATGAATAGTATAGTAAAATAGTATAGCAGAAGAATAATATTATATGAGGATGATTAATAGTGAAGGAAGTTAGAATAAATGAAAATGAACATAATCAAAGAATGGATAAGTTTTTAAAAAAATTCTTTCCTAAGGCATCATCGGGATTTATATATAAAATGCTTAGGAAAAAGAGGATAAAATTGAATAATAGTAAAGCTCAGCCAAAAGATATACTTAATAAGGGTGATGTTTTACAATTGTACCTTTCAAAAGAAACAATCAACAAATTTCAAGAAGACAAGAAAGTTGAAGATATCTCTGTTACATTTGAAATTGTATATGAAGATGAAAATATAGTTTTAATTAATAAGCCCAAAGGACTCCTTTCCCATGCTGCCACAGAAAATAGTACAAATACAGTAGTAAAACAATTAATAAGTTATCTTCATAAACGAGGAGTATATGACCCAAAAAAAGAAAAAACCTTTGTGCCATCTATATGTAATAGACTCGATAGAAATACTAGTGGTATAATTATAGGTGGAAAGAATCACATTTCATTGCAGGTAATAAATAATTCCATAAAGAATAATGGCATTAGAAAGCTTTATAAATGTATAGTTAGAGGAAAGATTAATGAGGATAGGTATTTAAATGGATATATAATTAAAGATTTAGAGGATAATATTGTTAAAGTTAGTAATAAAGAACTAAGTAATTCTAAAAGAATACAAACAATTATTAATCCAATAAAGACAAATAATGATTTTACGTTATTAGAAATAGAGTTAATAACGGGTAGAACTCATCAAATAAGAGCTCATCTAGCATCTATTGAACATCCTATTATTGGTGATATTAAATATGGATGTAAAGAAACTAATGAATTTTTCAAAAAGAAATATGGATTAAAGAGTCAATTTCTACATGCTCATGAAATCGGATTTAAAAATGTAGAAAAACCACTGAATTACTTAAATGGTCAAATCTTTTCGGCTCCTATGACACAACAACTTCAAAATATAGAAGATGACTTATTTGGAGAATAATAGAATGTTTAAAAAGTTTCAAATTACATATCCTAATTATGATTAATAACTAAGGAGGGTGAATAATTTGAAAGTAAGAGAAGTTATGACTTCAAATGTATCAACTGTGTCAATGAATAGTTCAATTAGGGACGCTGCAAATCAGATGAAGAGTTTGAATATAGGATCTATACCTGTGTGTGATGACTCTAAGAGGCCTGTGGGAATAGTAACAGATAGAGATATAGTTATTAGAAATGTATCTCAAGGGTCAGATAGTAATACTTCTGTAAATAGTGTAATGTCAAGAAATCTAGTTACAGTTACTCCTGAAACAGATGTACACGAAGCTGCAAAAATCATGGCGCAAAATCAAATAAGGAGACTACCTGTAGTTGAGAATAATCAGATAGTAGGTGTGCTTGCTATAGGTGACTTGGCGATAAGAGATATTTATGTAAATGAAGCAGGAGACGCTTTATCTAATATTTCTGAACCAAGCAATCCATCAGGTAATTTAAGGTAATAAAAGAGGTACAGAGAATCTCTCTGTACCTTAAATATGTAAATTCTTCAATTATATAAAGTTAAAAATAGAATATAGATTTAATTTTGTATTAATGATTTTATGGGTATAATCATAGGGTAAAGTATAAGTAATAAATGTAATAATTATTAAATATTAAGCTTTAAGGGGGAAAAGAATGGAAAATAATACAATTAAGATTAATGTTAAAAATTTTGGAGTTTATGATGTTAAAAATGGTATTAGTCTAGATGAAATAATTGAAGAGTTGAATATCAAGAATGAGAAAAAATATTTAGGTGCAATAGTTAATAATCAGGTGAAAAGACTAGATTATGAAGTGAAAGAAGATAGTGATATTGAGTATTTAGATTTGACCCATAAGGATGGAATGAGAATATATTCTAGAACTCTAGCCTTTATATATATAAAAGCGTGCAGTGACCTTTTTAAGAATTGTAGAGTAACCGTTGAACACTCTTTAAGTAGAGGATTATATACAGAGTTATATAATGTAGAGAATATTGAGCTAGATGATATTAAAAGAATAAAAGATGTAATGGGAAAAATTATAAAACAAGATATCCCAATTGAAAGAAAGTTAGTTTCTAAGGACGAAGCCATAAAGATATTTAAAGATATGAATATGGAAGAGAAGGTTAGACTTTTAAACCAAAGAGATAAAGATACTAAGCATGTATATAATTTAGAAGGTTATTATGATACTTTTTATGGCTATTTAGCTACATCTACAGGTGTTATTGATGAATTTGATTTGAAGTATTATCATCCAGGAGTAATCATTCAATTACCTAGAAAAGAAAGTGATTTTAAAATACCAGAATTTCAAGAGCAAAGTAAGCTAGCAAAGATATTTAAGGAGGCAGAAACCTGGGGAGATATTTTAGATGTAGGATATGTATCCTCTCTTAATGAAAAAATACTTAATAACTCCATTGGAGATATCATTAGGATTTCCGAAGCTCTCCATGAAAAGAAAATTGCAAATATCGCTGACAAAATATGTGAAGATAAAGATAAAAGACTTATATTAATTGCTGGGCCCTCATCTTCAGGTAAGACTACTTTTGCACAAAGACTGGCTATTCAGCTTAAAGTTAATGGGAAGAAGCCCATATCTATTTCTTTAGATGATTACTTTGTTAACCGTGAAGATACTCCAATTGATGAGAATGGGAAGTTTGATTTTGAAGCTTTAGAGGCAATAGATATAAAGACCTTTAATGAGGATTTGGTGAAAATCTTGGAGGGTGAAGAGGTAGAAATCCCTACTTTTAATTTTCTTACTGGACATAGAGAATATAAGGGTAAGAAGATAAAGGCTGATAAGGATCATCCTATTATTATTGAAGGGATACATGGATTAAATAACAAGCTAACTCCTTCAATACCGCAGAAAAACAAATTTAAAATATATGTTAGTGCATTGACACAGCTTAATATTGATGGACATAATAGAATACATACTACTGATACAAGGCTAATTAGAAGAATGGTAAGAGATAAAAACTTTAGAGGGAATGACGCACTAAGAACACTGGAATTGTGGGATAATGTAAGACGAGGAGAAGAAAGAAATATTTTTCCATACCAAGAAGAAGCTGATGTAATGTTTAATTCAGCTCTAGTATATGAACTAGCAATTTTAAGGAAATATGTTGAGCCTCTACTTATGGAAATAGATAAGAGTAATAGCTTCTATTCAGAAAGCAAAAGACTTCAAAAATTCATAAAATATTTTAAAAGCGTACATGAGGAACAGGAAATACCATGCACATCAATTATTAGAGAATTTATAGGGGGAAGCTGTTTTACCGAGGAATAGTTTTAAACTATTCCTTTGATTTTTTATGATAAGTTTTATATAATGGATAAGCCAAGTATTAATAGTATATTTATAGGCTATATAAAACTTATATAGGGAGTTGAAACTAATGAATGAATTACTAAACAAACTAGTTGAAAACAATAAAAACTTAACTATAGATGGTAAAGTGGCTAAATATATCCCTGCATTAGGGAAAGCAGATCCAAATGAATTAGGCATATGTGTAGCTGATATAGAAGGGAATATTTATACGGCTGGTGATTATAATAAAAAATTCACGATACAGAGTATATCAAAGACCATTTCACTTATGCTTGCCATTATAGATAATGGAATTGAATATGTATTTGATAGAGTTGGAATGGAGCCAACAGGGGATGCATTTAACTCTATTATTAAACTAGAAATAGTTTCACCCTCTAGACCATTGAATCCTATGATAAATGCTGGAGCTATTGCTGTATCTTCAATGATCAAAGGAAATTCAACAGATGAGAAATTCAAGAGATTGTTAAACTTTTTTAGAAAGATATCTGGTAATGAAAATCTAGGTATTAATGAAGAAGTATATTTATCAGAAAAAGAAACAGGAGATAGAAATAGGTCTATGGCTTATTTTATGAGAGAGGCAGGTATTTTTACAGGGAATGTAGATGAAATTTTAGATGTGTATTTCAAGCAATGCTCTATAGAGGTAGATTGTATAGATATTGCTAAAATAGGACTTTTTCTAGCAAACGGAGGGAGATTGCCTAGTACAAGGGAGCAAATTGCTGGGGAAAATATAGCAAGAATAGTAAAAACTTTCATGGTTACTTGTGGAATGTATAACGCTTCAGGTGAGTTTGCAATAAACGTAGGTATACCGGCTAAAAGTGGAGTAGGTGGAGGAATTATGGCTTCAGTTCCCCATAGAATGGGAATAGGAGCATATGGTCCAGCATTAGATGATAAGGGGAATTCTATAGGTGGTTGTGGCATTTTAAAGGATCTATCGAGGAACTTTAATCTAAGTATTTTTTAAAAATTATTATCAATATCAGACTAAATTGTATACAATGGTTTTAGAGAGAAAGTATTTTAAGAGGGTGGTAAACTTGGATTTAGTTGTGAATATCTCAGGAACAAATGGTAATATACAGATTAGCCTTTCTCCTAAATCAGCTGGGGATATTGAGGATTCTTCAGGAAGTCTTGTTTTTCCTTTCTACAATGATAATTTTGTTATGACATTTCATATGAAAAGAAAGGGATGGGAATTTCCTGCTGGAACTCGAGAAGAAGGGGAAACTCCATTGGAATGTGCAAAAAGAGAATCCTTTGAAGAGGCTGGCGCTATACTTAAAAATGTGAAGGCTTTAGGATATTATACAGTTAATAATGGAGATAAGAAGTTGAAATATGCCATTTATAAAGCTGAAATAGACAGATTTGAACCTAAGCCTAGTTGGAGTGAGACAGACTTAGTTAAACTATTTACAGAGTTACCAGAGGATATATCCTATCAAGATGATGTATATAAAATAGTTTTAAATCACATTAAAAGTACTGAAGGAAAAATGTAAATTTTGGAATTATAATAAACCTAGATTGTATTAAAAATAGGATATGACTTCTAAATACAGTCATATCCCATTTGAGTTTTTGAAGATTATGAATCTATAATTTCATCTTCTTCAAAATCTTTTGAGAAGTTTTTGGCAAAATCAATAATTGTTTCATCATTATTTGTTGTTTTTCCCATGAGATAAAGTACTGGGCAAAATCTAGTTATTCCTTCGGCAACTTTCATAGCACCTAAAGTAATAAGTGCACCTGAGTCCCTTGATATACCAATACCTAACATAGTTAGGCCACCAGTTATTCTTAGATACGAGTCAAGTTTTCCAACATTTTCCTTCAAATTTAACACCACCTTTAAATGTAATAATATTATTTTTTCATAATTTCGTTTTTGTATTACATATTTTAAAAATTTCTTATGTTGTTTATTATTAATAGAATAGTGTAAAAATATAATAGAACTTAAAAAGTGAGGTGTAATAATATGATTAAGAAGATTATTCTTGTTATAACGTTAGTTGCTTTTATATTGTTTTCTGGAGGATGTGTAGACAATGGAAATGATAATATCGATGATAATGAGATAGAAGACAATAATGGAGATAAAGAAATTGGGCAAGAGATTACTCTTTATTTTGCTGATGAACAAGCAATTGATATGGTGTCAGAAAGAGTTGTTGTGCCTATGGATGAGAGACCATTGGAAGATGTCGTTATTGAAAAGTTACAGGAAGGACCAACACAGTACGAACAAGGACATAGACCGACTATTGGAGATAATATAGAAATAATTGATGTTGAGGTAACTGATGCTACAGCTTTTGTGAACATTTCTAGTGAAAATTTAACTGGAGGATCAACAGAAGAAAGATTTTTAATAGACTCTATAGTTATGTCTTTAACTGAATTAGATTACATAGATAAGGTGAAATTTTTAGTTGATGGAGAAAGTGAAGGTACTCTTATGGGACATTTTATCATTGACGAACCATTTACAAGAGAAAGTATAAATCCAGCTGAAGAAGATTAAAAAATAAGGCAATGAATCTATTTACTTAATAGATTCATTGCCTATTTCTATCTTTAGAAATTAAGTCCTTCCTTCCGTATTCCAACACTTAAAGCCATACCTATTGAAACCATATTTACTAGTAAGAAAGTTCCGCCATAACTCATAAATGGAAGGGGAATACCTGTCAAAGGAAGTAGTCCCATAGTCATTCCTATATTTTCGAATATATGGAAAGTCATCATTGATGAAACTCCTATAATTATTAGTGAACCAAAGAGATCTTCAGTATTTCTGGCAATACGTACAAGTCTTAAAAGCATTATAGCATATAGGGTGATTAATATTAATCCTCCAAGAAGGCCTAATTCTTCTCCAATAACAGCAAAGATTAAGTCCGTTTGAACTTCTGGGAGAAAGCCTAATTGAGTCTGAACACCCTCATATAATCCACGACCAAAAATTTTACCAGATCCTATAGCTGTTATAGATTGATCTAATTGGTAACCAGAACCTAGGACATCCCTTGTGGGATCTATAAAATTTAAAATTCTATTCTTCTGATAACCCTCTAGTGTAAACCACAAGATAGGAGCACTCATTACACCTGCTAAAACTGAATACAATATATACTTCCAATCTAATCCAGCTATAAAAAGCATAACTGCAATAAAGAAAACATACACTGCTGCAGTACCAGCATCAGGTTGTTTTGCAATTAAACCAATTGGAACTGCTGCAAAAGCTAAAACTTTTATTAAAGTAGGCAATTCATTTAAATTTTCTTTGTTATTATCAATATACTTTGCTACACTGATGATTATTCCGATCTTAACTATCTCAGAAGGTTGAAATGTGAATCCACCTATAGATAACCAACTCCTTGCTCCCCATCTTTCTTCACCAAAACCAAATAACAATACAGCGAGTAATAATCCATTACAAACAAAATAGATTACCAAATAAAGCTTGCCCCACCATTCATAATCTATCAAAGATAGAACAATTATTGCTATAAGTCCTAAACCAAGGGCAAGTCCTTGTTGTTTAAGATACGGAAAGCTTCCATAAGTAGAATTAGCAGTAGCACTTGAAATCATAATAAGTCCATATACAGCTAGTAATATTACAGAAAGTAATAATATATAATCAAATCTTTTCCAAAAACTTCGTCTTTTTTTCGCCATATTTATGCCCTTTCTATATATATATAATTAAGTATACTTGTCCAAATCATACTTCTTCAACTATTTATTATACCATATAATATAAATAAAGCCTACACTTTAGTAGACTTTATAAGGTAAATTCTTTAAGAATATTTTTGTAATTTAATTTAGGAGTGTATTCACCGGTTTCTTCAATTAAATTATAATTATTGAGCAACTTAGTCTTGCTAGACATTATATTATCTAATACTTCAATAAAGGTATCTATTTCAGATCTTGTGTTATACATCCCAAAGCTAACTCTAACTAAACCAGGTACATTAGAATAGTCTCCAAAGATTAATTTCTTTTGTAGACTTGAGATATCACCTGAAGAAAGGTTTAATAAGTGATGAATATATGGATGGGCACAGAAACATCCGTTTCTTACACCAATACCTCCCTCATAAGAAAGGGCAGAGGCTATTAGTCCATGGGGTACCCCTTTAACATTAAATGATATCACTCCAACAATATCCTTATTCTTTTCATGTAAAACATTAGAGTATACTTCTATATCATCAAATTTATTGAGTTTAGACATGAAATATGTAGCTAGTTTATACTCATGAGCTTTTATTTCATCCATGCCTATTTCACTCATTATCTTTATTGCTTCAGCTAAAGCCACTGCACCAACTACATTTGGCGTCCCTGCTTCTTCTTTATCAGGTAAATCTGCCCAATAGCTATTATGTTGGGTAACACTAGTAATAGTACCACCACCTACATATTCAGGATTCCCTTTGAGGAAAATAGATTTTGGGCCGATTAGTACTCCTGTACCAAAAGGAGCATACATTTTATGGGCTGAAAATACAAGAAAATCAATATAATCATCATCACTATATCCCGACATATTAATTTCACGATGGGGTATCAACTGAGCTCCATCTACCAAGAGTTTTGTATTATAGCTGTGACATATAGATGCTATATGATGTATATCATTTACTATTCCTGTAACATTTGAACATCCTGTAATCGCTACTAATTTAACATTATTCTTATATTTCTTTAACTTATACTCAAGGTCATTTAAATCAAGACTACTATCCTTTAAAACTTTAATATGTATGGTTTTTGCATGGTTTCTCCACGGGAGGTCATTTGAATGATGTTCCATAAGGCTAGTGATCACAATGTCATCGTGACTTAAGTTTAGACGATAGGAGAGTTTATTTATAGCTTCTGTTGTATTTTTCACAAATATAACAGTATTTTTATCATGGCTAGAATTGACAAAATCAGATACAATTTCATGAGCCTTATCGTATACTGATGTAGAAATTTTAGATTTATATCCAGTTCCCCTATGAATACTAGAATACCATTCTAAGAAAGAAGTTACCTTGTTAAGAATTGGTAATAGAGTTGGTGTACTGGCAGCATTATCAAAATTTATATAAGTAGTTTTCTTTCCACTCTTTAATGGAATCTTAGTATCAATCCCTATAACATGCTTTCTTATATTATTTATGTTATACTTCTTTTGAAAAAACATAGAAATCCCCCTCTAACATATATCAAATAAAGACTATATACTATTCATAATATGAGAGATGAAGTATATTGACACACAAAAAGGCTTAACAAAGAGTTAAGCCTTTTAATCTTTTGATAAGACTCCCACTTCTATAAGTGGGAGAGAAGATTTCTCTTCAGGTGGAGTG
>NZ_JAETGO010000003.1 GCF_016765695.1 Sporosalibacterium faouarense
TTGTGACGACTCTTAATACTATAACAGCATTATTATTCTTTGTCAAATGTTTTTTTGTTTTTTCTTCAAGTATTTCTTTTGTGTTTAAAACATACTTTATATTAAACATAATTTTTCCAACTCACTACTTATTTAGAAAGGAAAAACATAATAAAAGAAACATTTATAAATAAGCTAATACAAATTTTACTCGCTTATTAAGCGACGCATACTAATATAACATAGATAATTCTTCGAGTCAAATAATATTTCTTGCTTAATTAATTCTTATATTTATTTCAAGCTAACTGAATTAATAAAACCTTTTTAGGAAAAACTTCATGATAGAATTAATATCTTTCTATATCGAAGGATATGCTTTTCAATTTTAATATTCTGGGAGGATTAATATGAACCTATTAACTAGAAAGAAAATCTCAAGCATTGATTCATATGAGCCTATGGCGGTTTCAAAATTTAGTAATATGATCTTGGAACATTTAACAACACATTATAATCATGGATATGACGAACTTATTATTGTTTGTATCGGAACTGACAGATCGACTGGTGACTGTCTAGGTCCGTTAACTGGTCATAAACTTTTCAACTCTTTAAAAAGATATGACAATATTCATGTATTGGGAACTCTAGATGATCCTGTACATGCGAAAAACCTGTCCGAAAGAATACAAGATATTAACCTTCTATATAGTAACCCCTTTATAGTAGCCATTGATGCTTGTTTAGGCAATGTAGAAAGAATCGGACATATTTCTCTATCATTAGGCCCTCTAAAACCAGGTGCTGGTGTTAATAAAGACTTGCCTAAAATTGGAGATATGCATATAACTGGTGTTGTAAATTTGAGCGGATTTATGGAGTATGTAGTTTTACAAAACACTAGATTAAGTGTAGTTATGAGAATGGCAGACGTGATATCCTCTAGCTTTATAACTGCTCTGTGGAGATTTACTAAGAGCAATAAAGCAGCAAAAAATTAAAGGGTATAAATACCCTTATTCAAATAATGGACTGTATATCCTATTACTTATTATATTATCAATATCATCTACAGTTTTTCCTGTAGCATTTATTAATATAGCAGCTTGGTGATTATCCATATCTTCTCCATCTGCCATGCTTATCATTTGATTCTCATATGGGATATCATATCCATCTGTCATATATATAATTGCTTCTACATTTTCATTATCCTCAATATCTGATATGTCATACCCTATACTAGATAATTGGGATCGCAAACTATATAACTCTTTTTGTACCGCTATTTTTTTAGACATAGAAACACACCCCTAATTAATAATTTCTAATGAATATATTATTTTCAGTGGTGTGCTTTTTTATTCTAATATTTTAATTTATTCAATTCTCATAAACTATCCACAGATAACATCAATCTTATTGTCGTGCATGGAGAATATATCTTTCTCATTGAAATGAAAGACCTCCCCGTCTATATTAATATACATCCTATCCTTAGATTTTATTTTCACTTCATTTGCTTTATAATTTTTAACATATTTTGTATGCTTAAGATGATTACCTTTAAAAACCGATGGAAATATAAATAATAACTTTAATTTAGATATTTTATCTATTATACATACATCAAAGTAACCATCATTCAGCTCTGCTGAAGGACAAATTTTCATTCCTCCTCCATAGTATTTGCCATTACCTATAGCAACCAGTAATATTTCTTCTTCTAAAATTTCACCATCAAGCTCTATACATACTTTTTTATTTCTATACTTAAAGAGAGTGACCAATAGCCCTAGAATATATGCTATTTTCCCTTTAAAAAGTGTTTTAATATTTTCTGTATTCTTTGCAATTTCTGCATCAAATCCGATACTACCGACATTTAAAAATATTCTACCATCGACTTTCCCTGCATCTATAGTGTGAAGTTCTCCTTTAATTATAACATCTAATGCTTTAGCTGGGTCCATTACCAAACCTAATGATTTTGCTAAGTCATTGCCTGTTCCCATTGGAAGCAATCCTAAATTCCCATATCCAATATTTAATATTCCTTCTGCTACTTCATTAATAGTTCCATCTCCACCAACTGCAACAATAGTTCCATAATTTTCTTTAAGACCTTTTTTTGTTAATGCAATTGCATGCCTTGGAGCTCTAGTATACTCAATTTTATATTCTTTATTACTATCACTCATTTTCGCTTTAATAAGTTTGGCAATGTCTGTCGACTTATTTCTTCCTGCTATAGGATTTATAATAAATAATATTTTCAATTTATTATCCTCCATCATTAGTTATAGTAAGCACTATGATCTCGCTATTTCTTCAGTAAACGATTTATTGTTTATTGCTCTGTTTATTGCCTCTATCTCTTCCTCTGATAAATTATATTTTGATTTTCCATTTATAATGGATTTTGCATAAGTGTTACATTCATCTCGACCATATATGCTAGTTATAACAAATCCGTTGATTTTATCATCTAACATTGCTATGGAAAAGCTCAAGTCATTCCCCATTTCACTAAAAGCATTGTATCTTATAAAACCTACTTTTTGAACTGAAAGCTTTAATCGATCATCTAAATCATAACAAAAATCCTTTAACTTAATTATATCTTCACTTACTTCATCTACCCTATCTAAGCTTTGAAATATAATTTTCTCTAAAGAACCAGCTTCTACACCCTCTACAAGCCTGTCATACTTTTTCGTTATTGAAGAAATTCTAAACTGATTAACGATATTAAATATTAATAATACAAATAATATAATTCCCATACCTAAAATAATTTCAAAATTATAATTTGAAATAAACTCCTTAATTATTTCCATTGGGCTCTCCTTTCAATGCTAAATTTTTGACTACAAAGCTTTAAATATGAAACTATTTTAAGTTACATACTTGTCCACTTTTATAATAGCAATATAAATGCCTAGGCATTTATATTGCTATTATTTATATTTCATTTACTATATTCTTTATAGCTTCTAAAGCTTTTTCTATATCTTGATGTGTAGTAAATGTCCCTAGACTAAATCTGACTGTCCCTTGCTCAAATGTTCCAATAGTTTTATGAGCCAATGGTGCACAGTGAAGTCCAGGTCTTACCCCTATATCAAAAACCTTATCAAGTATATAGCTTACTTCTGAAGAATCTTCATCTCCTATATTAATTGATACAACTGGCGCTTGCTTTTCAGCATCACATGGTCCATATATCCTTACTAGTTCAATCTTCTTTAATTCATCTAAGAAATATTTTGTCATATTCTTCTCATGTTTTCTAATGTTTTCTATACCTTTATCCAATATATACTGAACCCCTGCACCTAAACCAATAATTCCTGGAGTATTTGGAGTGCCACTTTCAAATTTATCTGGAAGCATCTCAGGTTGTATTAGTAAATCTGACTTACTGCCTGTTCCTCCTTCTTTCATCTGCATAACATCTATGCCTTCTCTAATATAGACACCACCTGTTCCTTGTGGTCCTAGAAGACTTTTATGGCCAGGAAAAGCTAAAATATCTATTTTCATATTTTCTACATCAATATCATATACTCCTGCAGTTTGAGCTGCGTCTACCATATAAATAATATTATTTTTATCAGCAATATTCCCTATTTCTTTTATTGGAAAAATAGTTCCTGTAACATTAGAAGCATGGGTTGTTATTATTAACTTAGTATCTTCATTTATGTTATCCTCTATATCCTGAACACTGATACAGCCTTTAGAATCGCATTGAACTATGGATGTTTCTATCCCTAGTTTTTCTAAAGCCTTAAGAGGTCTTAAAACTGAGTTATGCTCCATAGATGTTGTAATTACATGATCTCCTGGTTTTAATATTCCTTTTATAGCTAAATTTAGTCCATCGGTTGCATTAGAGGTAAATATAATATTCATAGGATTACTTATATTAAAAAGTTTACTAAGTAATTCTCTAGTTTCATATATTCCCCTACCTGCTTTAAGAGCTAACTTATGACCAGACCTACCAGGATTAGCTCCATAGTCTTTCATTACACTCATTATTGCCTCATAAACTTTTTCAGGCTTTGGGAATGACGTAGCTGCATTATCTAAATAAATCAAATTTGTCACCTCCACATAACAATATATGCATTTATTATATCATATTATATGCCTATGGTAATTAGAAGTGAAGCATGTATTGTACAATTACTTATGATTATTCTTCATATGTCTTTATTTTCTCTAACTTATAAAGAATCCTCCTTATTTTAAAAATTTTTAAGCGAAAAAATTACATATTAAAATTTTATATGTTATGAATAGAATTAATTATACTTCAGCCTTTATTTTGCATATATAAGATTGCTTCTAAAACTCCTCCTCCAATTGCCCTAGCCTTTTCAGATATAGTAAAACAGCTTTCCTTTATCCCCCTCGGATCTACATCTCCGATTTTTATACCTTCCTTTACATATGTATTATTCATAATTAATCCCCTCAAAACACCTTTGATTTTACTCTTTACTTCTGTATCATTTATCTCTGCTATTACTTGTTCTTTTTCTACCATGTCTCCTATTTCACATTTATTAATTATCCTGCCTTCACATGGGGCTTTTACTACTCTTTCTAATGTATAGCCAGCTATATTGCCAGGAATACCTGTATTGGACTGAGGCAATCCATTAAAAATTAGTCTCCCTAAGTCATGTCCTCTATTAGACTCTATCACTATATTTACATCTTTCCCTGCTTCAAATCCTGGTCCTATGCCTATAGTTATAGGAGCCATAGCTTTATTGGTTCCCATATTTCTCTTAGCTAAGATTGCATCTACCACCACATCACTCTCAATTTTATTTAAAATCGAACAGTTTTCATCTACTTTTATAGGTACATGTCCCTGTTTCCATATCATATATATATCGTCTATATCATTAGCTTTAATACATCTTATCCCTTCGACACTTGTTTCACCGTCGAAAATTCCTTGAGCAAAGGATACCTTTCGCCTTATCGCCATCGGATGCTCAATTTCCAATACTAATACTCTAAATCCACTTCTATGAAGTTTTTGAATTATTCCAGAGGCAATATCTCCACCACCTCTTACTATCACAATTTCATTCAAAACATCTCAGCTCCATTTCGTTAAGCTTATATATTCTTCAATAGTATCTATATCCATTCCGATTAGTTCTTCATCTATATTTAAAACACCTACTTTGTCTAGATTCCTTTTAATAATGTTTCTACCACCCTTATCGCCTTCTATATTTAAAAGCTCTTCTTTAAATATAGATGAGAATATAGTTGGAGTTCCTCTTTTGCCGTTATAACTAGGAACTACTATCTCATATTTCCGACTATTAAACATATTTATCAGATTATTAACAGTTTCAGTATTTAGATAGGGCTGATCTCCAACAAAAAACATAAATCCATCTGTTTCCTCTTTAGCTGAAAATATTCCTAGCTTAATAGACTCGCTTTGCCCTTTTTCAGCAAATCCATTATATATTGTTGTAATTCCATATTTCTTACCGATATCTTTAATCTCATTTTTTCTATAAATTAAAATTACTTCATCTATTTTTGAAGATATAATAGATTTTAGCACATGTTCTAAGATAGGAACTCCATTAATCCCTAAAAGTAATTTTTCCTTATCCATTCTTCTAGAAAAACCTGAAGCTAGGATAATTCCAGTTATCATATAAACACCTCATACTTTCTCTTGAAGTTACTTCCTACTACTATTCTATCAATCGTATTTCTGCTTCCTAATAACTTCTTACAAATTTCATTTCCATATTTAGCTCTTCCTTCTTCAGCTTTGTTTAAAAATAAAACCTTATTGCTCTTTTTAGGTGAAGATTTAAATAATCCTTGCTGTGACAATACAAGCTTTACAATAATTTCTTCATCAATAATATCATTGATTTCGGTTTCAACAACATTACATAATATATTAGGTCTATGAACATTTTCCTCATTTATCTTTTTATACATACTGTCTAGACCTATTACCCCTATTACCTTAGTTACCATATCTGGAATTACAGGTTCATGAGAAGCAGGTGCTTTAATAGATTTTCTCTTAGCTCCGTCAGATTCTATAATTATATAGTCAAATATATTCTCTCGAAAAAGCTTATTCATAGTTTCCTTGTCTAACCCTAGTAACTTTCCCTCACTTGATATTTCACTGCCTATCACTGTTATTGTTCTCTTTGGTATCCCATAAAGAAGTTTTGTTTTTTTACTATCTAAATTTATTATTAACTCATCATAGTCATCTTTAATTGGCTCATATATTGCCGTCGTAGTTGAAACTAACACTTTTTTTCCAATATTCTTTAGTTTTTTAGCTAACATAAACATAGTGGAGGTTTTTCCCCCACCTCCTACTAGGCATACCATTTCTTTCATATCTAAATTTATTCCAAAAGCTTCACAAATCTCCAATGTACCCTACTCCCTTAACCTCTATTTCCCAAAAGAGCATCTTGGATAATGACATATCTTACAATTCAAGCAAAGTCCTCCATGCCCTAATATAGTAATATCTTTTCTTTTGATTTTTTCCTTTGCTAACAATCTTGGATATATTAAATCAAATACCGTCGTTTTGTGATACATCCCACAAGCAGGAACTCCCAATATTGATGCTTCACCTTTATATGCTAACATTAGCATTGCTCCTGGTAAAACAGGTGCCCCATAGGTTACTACTTCATCAGCTACGTTCTTAATAGCATTTGGAGTGACATCATCAGCATCTACAGACATTCCTCCAGTAATTAGTATTATTTCTGCTCCTTTTTCAACAAACTCTTTTATCCCGCTTTCTATTTCTTTTAAGCTATCAGGAGCCTTCTCTATACCTATAAGATTACCTCCATACCTATCAATTTTTTCTTCTAATACTGGTCCAAATTTATCTTTGATTCTTCCCTCAAACACTTCTGTCCCCGTTATTAATATTCCAACTTTTAAATTTTTTATCTCTTGTACTTTTATTATTTCTCCTTTGTCCTTACATATTTCTTCTACTTTATTAATCCTATTATTATCCGTAACTAGTGGAATAATTCTTGTCCCTGCCACAGTTTGTCCCTTATCAACCAAAGAATTATTATGAATAGTAGCTAAAATGACTTTATCAATATCATTTATCTCATTTACACCTTCCACATTAACCTTAACTATTCCCTTATAGGAAGCCTTCAAGCTAATCTTACCTTCTGATGGCTCACCATAATATAGTCCACCACTGTCTATTGCTTTGGTTATCCTCTTAGCCGCTTCATTTTCATGGATCTCATTTTCACTTAGCTCTAAAACATATATATGGTTTTTTCCCATATCCTTGAGTCTATCAATATCTTCTTTTTTAATTATATGTCCCTTTTTAAAGGCAGCTCCTTTGAATTCACCTGGTATTACCTGAGTTAAGTCATGAGCTACTACCATTCCTATTGAATTATCTACTTTTATTTTTTTCATTTTAGCCTCCCAAACCAACCCATATGCCTGTTAAGCAAAGGTACTTCTATGAATAGAAGTACCTTTTTTCTTATTTTTTATATCATTAATTATGTACTTCTCTCTTTTAATTCTGTACACTTATATCTATAAAGTCAAATTTAGTTACATCAAATAGCCCTTTATCTGTCACTTTGATATCTGGAATAACAGGAAGTGCAAGGAAGGCTAGTGTCATAAAAGGATCTATTTTTTCACTAACACCTAATTGATTGTAGGCAATATTAAGCATTTCCTTTAACTCACTATCTACATCTTCCATAGAATTTTTAGATATAAGCCCTGCTATTGGTAATGGTAAAGTCTTTACTGGCTTACCACCCGAACATATAGTAATACCACCACCCACTCTTGATACTTCATTTATTGCAGCTAACATGTCTTCATCATTATCTCCTATAACGATAATATTATGAGAATCATGGGCTATGGTTGATGCAATAGCTCCACCTTTTAATTTAAAATCCTCAACAAGTCCTAAGCCTATATTACATGTAGCATTGTGTCTTTCTATTACTGCCATCTTAAGTATATCTAAGTTCTTATGATATTTAAATTTACCATTTTCATTTTCAACTTTTCTTACGACCTTTTCAGTTACTAAACTATGAGGCAATAGCCTTATTACATTAACTACATCAGAAGTAATACTCAATTCAAGATCTTCCTTAGATATTTCTTTAATCCTTACAGTATCAACAACATTCGAGTTGTCTATTTCCTTAACTTCAAATAATGCTTTTTGATCTTCCGCTACTTTTTGACCTTTTTTAAATACCTCTAGGATATTAAACTCCTTTAGATTGTCAAACACTATAATATCTGCATCATAGCCTGGTGCTATAGCTCCAATATTCTTTAACCCATAGCATTCAGCTGCATTTATTGTTCCCATTTGTATAGCAGTTATTGGATCGACCCCATTTTTCACTGCTAAGCGTACATTATAATCTATATGACCCTTTTCTAATATATCCTCTGGATGCTTATCATCAGTACAGAATAAGCATCTTCTAGAATTCTCTTGATTTACCGCTCTAATTAATGTTTCTAGATTTCTAGCTGCAGAACCCTCTCTTATTAGAATATACATACCTAATCTAAGCCTATTTATCATCTCTTCAACTGTTGAACACTCATGTTCAGTTTCTACTCCAGCTATAACATAAGCATTTAAGTTCTTACCTGAAATATCCGGCCCGTGACCATCTATAATTTTGTTCTTTGCAATCTCAATTTTTTGTATAGTATCTTCGTTTCCAGCTATAACTGATGGATAATCCATCAGTTCTCCAAGTCCTAAAACCCTATCGTGATTAATTAATTCTTCTAATTTATCTGCCCCTAAGATTGCTCCCGAATGTTCAAACGAAGTGGCTGGTACACATGATGGTAGCATAAAGAAGATATTCATAGGCAAACCTTCACTAGTATCTATCATATATCTAATGCCTTCCATTCCAAGGACATTTGCTATTTCATGGGGGTCTGCTATTATTGTTGTGGTTCCTCTTGGAACTACAGTTCTAGCAAACTGAGGTGGCGCAACCATAGAAGATTCAATATGCACATGACCATCTATTAATCCAGGTGCAATATACTTGCCCTCCATATCTATTTCATTTTCACTTTTATACTCACCAATTCCAACAATTTTTCCTTCATTTATTGCAACATCTCCCTGTATTATTTCATGGGAGAAAACATTAACTATTTTAGCGTTCTTTAAAACTAACTCTGGTTCGTTTCTACCTGCAGCTAAATCTATTTTCTTTTTAATTTCTAAATTCATATAATCACCTCTCTTTATTAATGTACTTATCCGATACATATAATTAATAACTATTTTTCATTCTTTCACTATTTTAAAGCTTTTAGTATCTTATCAGGAGTAACTGGTGTCTCAGTAATTCTCACTCCTATAGCATCATGTATTGCATTTAATATTGCAGGTGCTACAGGTATCATAACTGGTTCACCTATTCCTTTAGCTCCATAAGGCGCAGTAGACTCTGGATCTTCAACAATTACATTTTTAATGTCTGGCATATCTAAAGCTGTAGGAATAATATAATTAGTAAAGCTATTATTCTTCATCTTACCTTTTTTTAAATTCAAATTTTCAAAAATACCGTATCCCATGCCCATGGCAAAGCCACCTTCCATCTGACCTTCTACTAACTTTGGATTAAGTGCTTTACCTACATCTTGAGCAAGAACTCCATCAATTACTTCAACGATCCCTGTTTCTGTATCTACTTCTATTTCTACTCCGCAGGCTGAAAAAGTATATGGCCAATATGGTGCTCCTTGACCTGTTTCTTCATCCATTTCTGTAGTTTGAGCTATAAACTCTTCTTCAACTTTTAAGGGATTCTCCTTATAGTCTTCTGCTATTTCTTTAAAGGATATTTTTCTACTTGGAAAGGTCTTAACAAATACATTGCCATTCTCAACTTTTAACCCTATATTAGTATTTAACTTCATTTTATCTACTGCTTTATCTACTATTAATGCTTTAAGTGCCTCTGCTGCTTTCTTTATTGCATTACCTGTGTTGTATGATTGACGACTAGCAGCTGCTGTACCTGAATCTGGTGTTACCATAGTGTCTTCATTAATAAATATAATATCTTCCACTTTTAATCCTAAGGCTTCTGCGGCTATCTGAGTCATTACAGTTTTAGCACCTTGCCCTACCTCTGTTGCACCAACATAAATAGCAACCTTTCCGTCATCTTGCAGCTCTGCCTCTGCCTTTGATATATCAGGAAATCCATTTCCATATCCTGTTCCATAGAAAATAATCCCTACTCCTTTTCCTCTCTTCTTCATTCCCTTTCACCGCCTTTTTTACCCTGTGTAAAGTTCATTACCTTCTCTACCTCTTGTATGCATCTATCCAAAGGAACGCTTTCTTCAAGTATCTGTCCAGTTGCTGTCTCTGAACCTAACTTAAACATATTTTTCATTCTTATTGTCATTGGATCCATGTCTAATTTCTCTGCTAAAATATCCATTTGTTGTTCGTGGGCAATTGGAACCTGAGTAGCACCAAATCCTCTCATAGCACCGGCAAATGGGTTGTTTGTATAAACTGCATAACTATCTACCTTAACATTTGGTATCTCATATGGTCCAGTTATATGAACTCCTGCTTTTCTTAAAACATTTATTGCCCAAGAAGCATATGCGCCAGTATCTCCTACAATTTCTGCTTCCATAGCAAGAAGTTTTCCATTTTTATCTGCCCCAGTTTTACACTTCATAACCATAGGATGTCTCTTACAGTGAGCTACAAATGATTCTTCTCTTGAATACGTGCACTTTACTGGTCTACCTGTAGCCTTTGCTGCCATAGCTAAATGTATTTGTAATGTTATGTCTTCTCTTCCTCCAAAAGCTCCTCCTACAGCTGGATTAATAATTCTAACTTTTTCGGTAGGTATTCCCATCGCTTCTGCGACCTCTAACTGGTCAAAATGAGGATATTGAGTTGAAGCGACAACTATAATCATTCCATCATCATCTACATATGCTATACCTGCCTCAGGTTGCAAAAACGCGTGTTCAACCATATGTGTCTTATATTCAGTTTCAGCTATTACATCGCACTCTTTAAATGCATCCTCTACATTACCTTTTCTTATTTTATAATGATATACGATATTACCATCTTCATGAACCTTTGGAGCTCCCTTTTTCATTGCTTCAATAGGGTCAAAAACTCCATCAAGTTCTTCATATTCTACATTTATTTTATCCATTGCTTCTTCTGCTGCTTCTTCTGTTTCTGCAACTATAAAAGCGATAGGATCTCCTATTCTTCTTACTCTTGTCTCGCATAAAACTTCGTGATCTTTAAACAATACTCCATGATAGTTGTGTCCTGGAACATCTTTAGCAGTTAATATCTTAACTACTCCTTCTACTTTTTCACCTTCACTTATATCTACTTTTATATTTGCATGGGGTTTATCTGAACGTAAAGTTTTACCGTATAGCATATTATCCATATAAATATCTTGAGGATATACAGCTCTTCCAGTAACCTTGGACAAACCATCCACTCTAATAATATTTTTCCCTACAACATTTAGTTTCAATTTAATTTCCTCCTTTTTCAAGAAGTATCGCTGCCTTCTCTATAGCATCAACTATCTTGTTATATCCTGTACAGCGACATAGGTTTCCAGATATTCCTTCTTTTATCTCTACCCTTGTAGGCCTTGGGTTTTTATCTAGTAAAGCTTTAGCCGATAAAATCATACCCGGTGTACAAAATCCACATTGTGTTGCACCTTCGTCTAGAAATGCTTGCTGAATAGGATGAAGTGTCCCATCTTCTTTTTCTAGCCCTTCAATTGTTATTATATCCGCGCTTTCAGCTTGAAAAGCCATAACCAAGCATGAAGTTACCACTTCTCCATCCATTATTATAGAACAGGCTCCACATTCTCCTTCGCCACATCCTTCTTTCGTCCCTAATAAATTAAGCTTTTCCCGTAATAAATCAATAAGTCTCATGTTCTCATCTATTTTAATTCTATGTTTTTTACCATTTACAGTAAGATTAATTTCCTTCATATATATCACCCTTCCTCTAACCTTAGGCTTTTATCAATTGAATTGCTTCTCTTATGGCCTTCTTGAATGTACCCATTACAGCCTCACTTTTAAATTCTTTACTAGAACGTCCTTCTAATCTTTTCTCTATTTCAGATTTTAAGAAACGTGCACTTTCTTCAATGAAATTTTCATCTAATATCTTATCTCTAATAAAATCCTCTGTGCTTTTTTCTCTTAATCCATACTTACCTAATGCGCCGCTTCCTATTCTTATTTCTTTACATCTATTATCTTCATCAATCTCTATACATACGCTCGTTGCTATTCTAGAAATTGCTAATGCTTTTCTAAGTCCTAATTTACTAAAGCCTAAAGCTTGATTCTTTTGCAGCTTGCTAAACTTTATAGAATGTAACAATTCATTTTCCTTTAAGTCTATTTTTCCTTTATCAAGAAATAGTTCTTGTAGTGGAACTTCCCTCTTCCCCTCTACCGACATAACAACAGCTATGGAATCTAGTGCTAATAAAGGTGGTACAGTATCCGCAGCAGGGGATACGTTGCATATATTCCCACCTATTGTACCTAAATTTCTAATTTGAGGTGAACCTACAAGTCTTGAAGCTTCTTTTAGTCCCTTTAATCTATTATCTAACTTCTTACTCTTTTCAATCTTTGTAAATGTTACTGCTGCTCCTATTTCTACATAACTTTCTTCTATCTTTATTTGAGATAACTCTTCAACATCAGATATATCTATAAGAACCTCAGGTAGCACTTTTTTATGCTTTAAATCTATTACTATATCTGTTCCTCCTGCTATCAACTTGCTTTTATCCCTATACTTATCTAAAGACAGTAAAGCTTCATTTAGATCTTTTGCTTTGATTACTTCTTTTATTTTCATATGGGATTTTACCTCCTATCTTAATTAAATATATTAATTAATCTGATTGTGAAATAACTCTATTATTACATTTAGGATAAAACAATGAATTACAAAACAATATGTGGGAAGTGCTTGTTGGAATATAGATAGTATTCTTATTAAGAATACATTTATTTATAAGTTTTACGTGTAACTTAACTTTCGTAGAAGCTTGTTTGGGGAACAAGAAGTTTAATAAATTAGATTTATAAGCATGATATTTAATGAAATACTTATTATCTAAAAAAACTAACCTTAGAATTAATTATATTTTAAAATATCCCTAAGATTACTTTTCTTAGATAAGCTGATTTTTTAAACATCCGCTCCCAAGGGAGCGGATGCAAGTTTTAAATTTATTATTATACTATGAATTTCAAAACAAATAGAATTGCTAAAATGTACATTACAGGTGAAACATCTTTAAATTTACCTGATAATACTTTTAATATTACATATGAAATCATACCAAATGCTATACCTTCTGCAATACTATAAGCTAAAGGCATCATAATAATAGTTAAGAAAGCTGGTATTGCTTCAGTAAAGTCTTCAAAGTTTATCTTAAGGATTGGTGACATCATGAATAAACCAACTAGAACTAGTGCTGGTGTAGTAGCCTCAGTTGGAATTATTCCAAACAATGGAGCTAAGAATAATGCTGCACCAAATAATATCGCCGAAGTAAAAGCTGTAAGACCAGTTTTACCACCTTCAGCTACACCTGAAGCACTTTCAACATAAGTTGTTACTGTACTTGTTCCTAGACATGCACCTACTGTAGTACCAACTGCATCTGCAAGTAATGCTTGCTTTGCCTTTGGAAGATTTCCATTCTCATCTAGCATATCTGCCTTTGAAGCAACTCCAACTAGGGTTCCAATGGTATCAAACATATCAACAAATAAGAAAGTAAATAATACTATTAACATATCAATAGTGAAGATCTGGTCAAATTGGAACTTAAATGCAACCTTTGATAGTGAATCCCCTATAGTTGATACATCAGTGAAAATATTTTGTGGTAATTCTGTTATTCCTGCTACTATACCTGCTATAGTACTAAATATAATACCTATTAATATTGCTCCTTTAACCTTTCTAATTAAAAGGAAGCCTGTAACAATAATTCCCAAAATAGCTACAATAGCTCCTGGGCTAGTAACATTTCCAAGTTCAACTATTAGTCCACCAGAATTTGGAATAACTTCTGAACCTTCTTGAATTAACTTACCAGTTTTTACGATTCCTGCTCCTGATAAACCTATAAAAGCTATAAATAAACCAATACCTACTGATACAGCATTTTTCAAGCTCATTGGAATTGCTTTAACTATTGCCTCTCTAACATTAAAGAATGAAAGAACTATAAATATTAAACCTTCTAATAGAACTGCTGTTATTGCAAATTCCCAAGAATATCCCATTCCTAAAACAACTGAATATGCAAAGAATGCATTAAGTCCCATACCTGGAGCTAATACAAATGGATAGTTTGCATAGAATGCCATAACTAGTGTAGCTACAAAAGCTGATATAGCTGTGGCTGCAAATACTCCATCAAAATTCATTCCAGCATCTGCTAATGTCAATGGGTTAACTATAAGGATATATGCCATTGTCATAAATGTAGTAATACCTGCAACTATTTCTGTTTTAGCGTTTGTCTTGTTAGCGTTAAGTTTAAAAGTCTTTTCTAAAAAGCCTTTTGAAGTACTCAAAATATCTCCCCCTCGAGTTTATTTTAATTCTATTGTTTACTAACAAAATGATTAACTTTTGTACTATCCTCCTTTCTCTAATATTTATGAATATGTCAGATTTGACATAAAACAACAATTTTTATTGTTTTCTTAGTAATATTGTACCATAAACTTCTATAATAAAGAATTTTCAAAATTTTCATTTTAAAAAAATAGAGCTTACTTGACTTATTGTTCCCCCTGAAATAGTTATTAACATAACTATTTTTTTTACTTCCGTTTTTTTTGCAAATGTTTTCTTAGATTTTCATCACCGTATACAAGTTTTTTAACTGTCAAATATACCTTTTTTGAGTAAGGGATTAGTTTTAAACTAGTCCCTTACTTATTTTTTATTCTACTACAGGTGATAATATTTCAAAGTTGTTTACATCAACTAATCCTTTATCAGTAATCTTCCATGCAGGACTTGTTGATAAAGATACAAATGATAGATGCATAAATGGAGCATGAACTGTTCCACCTAGCTGTTCTTGAACTGTTCTTTCAAGGTTTGCAATCTTAGTACTTACCTCTGAGCCAGTTAACTCATCAGTTATAAGACCTCCAACTGGTAAAGCTAGTTCTTCAAGAACTCTGCCATTATCTACAACTGCTATTCCTCCGCCCATTTCAATAACTCTATTAACAGCAGCTGTCATATCTTTAATATTTGTTCCTACAACAAGAATATTGTGTGTATCATGGGCAACACTTTCTGCAAAGGCTCCTCTTTTAAGTCCGAATCCTTTTATAAATGCCTTTCCTATGTTGCCAGTCCTACCGTATCTCTCTATACACGCTATTTCTAGTACATCTTGATTAGTATCAGGTTCAACAATACCTCTACTTGTTCTAAGATCAAATTCTAAACTTCCTGTTAGGTTCTGGTCAGGAATTAACTCAATGCATCTAACCTTAGCATTATTTCCAGAGGCTTTAATCTCTAAATCAGATTCAGATATAGGTCCAATCTTAACCGAACTCTTAACAGAATCTGGATAAGTATAAGGTGGCATATCTATTACCATCTCACCTTGAGATGCAGCTAATTTTCCACCTAAGAATACAGCCTCAACTTTCATTGTGTTAAGATCGCTTATTACAGCTATATCAGCAACATTCCCAGGTGTTAATGCTCCTCTATCGTGGAGACCAAAATATGTAGCTGGATTAATAGTTGCCATCTGTATAGCTTCTACAGGATCTACTCCTTCTCTTATAGTTCTAGCAATTATATCATTCATATGACCTGACTTTTCTAAGTCCTCGGCCACCATATCATCAGATACTAATACACATCTTCTTGAATCCATTCCCTCTTCAGTAACAGCTTTTATGCACTCTGGCATATTTCTCTGAGTTGAACCTTCTCTCATGAATAAGAATACCCCTTGACGAAGTTTCTCCATTGCCTCAGCTTTAGAGGTTGTTTCATGACAAGAACATCTTCCTCCTGTTGATATAATATGAGCCGCTAGTTCACTACCGAAAAGCTCTGGAGCATTACCATCAACTACCTTTCCTAAGCTTTTAGCATATGTTGTTGATGCTAACAAGTCCGTAATTATTTCAGGTGTATTTCTATATACATGTTTAGCATTACTAAAGCCTTGTAGCTCACCTATTCCAACAATATTTGGATAATTTAATAAAGCAGGCATATCCTTAGATGTTATATCATAACCAGCAGTTTCAAGGTCTGGACAGTCAGGTGTAAGAGCTGGAACAACAAGCTTCACATAGTTGGGAACTGTACCTGCTTCGTCAGCCATAGCTTTCATCCCCGTCTGTCCCAACGCGTTACCAATTTCGTGGGGGTCAGCGATTAAAGTTGTTGTCCCTGATGGTATAGATAATCTAGAAAACTCTGTAATTGTTAACATACTACTTTCAAAATGCATATGTGAATCTATAAATCCTGGGGAAAGATATTTTCCTGAAACATCCACTACAATTGTTTCTGGTCCAATCAATTTCTCTGCATCTCCAACTACTAATATATATTTCCCTTTTATTGCTATATCAGCAACATATACTTCTCTCGTTATTGTATTAACAACATTTCCATTATATAAAACTACGTCTGCAAAGTGTTTATCAGACATTAGTGAGTCAATTAACTGTCTATTCTCAATAGCTCGTTTATAGCTTTGGGCGTCAACCAATATTGCCCCTCCTTTCATTTGTTATTCATCTAATAACTCCTTATAAACATCGATATTGTCCACAATTCCTATAATTGCAGAATCAATAGCTGAATTTTTCTTATTAGCAGCATTCCTAGATGCAGTACCATGGGTGGTTATAACAATTTCACCTATCCCTGCACCAACTGTATCTACTGCTACATAAGCATCCCCTATTGGCTTATAGTCTAAATCAAGAGGTTGAGTAAGCATCAGCTTATTTCCTGTAAGACTTTCGTCCTTTCTTGTTGCTACAACTGTACCTATTACTCTTCCTAGTCTCACACTACCCCTCCTTTACCTTAATCTGCTCTTTTATACTTTTATAATTTTTATACCTAAACTTTTCGCAGTATCATAGGCTAGAGGAGTAACGATTGTCCTTTTGGGTACAGATAGCTCTCCCCCTTGATTACCCATTTGAAGTACATCCTTTTCTGTAATAACTACCTTTTGACCCATGGAGTTATTTTCTTCTTTAGAATAAGATGAGTCATAGCTATTTTTCACATTAAAATCTTTTTTATTATTTATCTTTAATGCTTTTAAGAGCTCATTTACATATTTTCCTCTTTGAACTTCTATTGTACCCATCTTATTAACTGTTTTAATATGATCTTCTACAATTTTTTGAAGCATAGGCTGCTTCGAATAAGTTCCTCTATATTGAATAGCATTAGCATAGTCAATTAACACAGGCTTGCCGTGCCATAGACTCTGCCATAAAGCAAAAGAAATAAATGTATCCTGAATTCCTAAGGCTAACTTAGCAATGGTGTTCTGAGTAGTCATTGGAACAATAACTCCAGATACTCCTTCTAATACCTTTTCTGTGATTAATTTATCCTTTTCAGTAAAGGTTCTTTCTGGTTTTAAATTCTTTTTCAAAAAATCAATTTCTAATATTTCTTCTGCGCTCTCTGATACTGCAATATCAAAAGTAAGTCCATATTTTTTACCTTCATTTAACTCTTTAATTGCATTCTCTACGTTAACATCTGTACCAGTAAACACAGCTAAAACTTTATTTGACTTATCTAAAGCATTATAGTTATTTAAACCATAATTATTAGTGAATTCTGAACTTCTATACATATTGTTCTTATATACATTTTCCTTAACCATACTAGGAACTTTTTTATTGCTATGGTTATTAGTGATAATAGATGAGTTCCCACTATTTCCATTAACCTTAAAAGTTAACTGATCAATTATTTCTTTTGTTAGGTTGTATTTTTTCAACATTCTAACACCTCATTAATTATAGGCCTAATATAATCTATTGCTGATTGTCCAATATTACTCTTTCTACTTCTGAATGTGGTCTTGGTATTACATGAACTGAATGTAATTCTCCTACACCTCTGGCTGCCTCAGCACCTGCATCTGTTGCAGCTTTTACTGCTCCAACGTCTCCTCTTACCATTACTGTAACAAGACCAAATCCAATCTTTTCATATCCTACTAATGTTACATTAGCAGCCTTTACCATTGCATCTGCAGCCTCAACTGCTCCTACTAATCCTTTTGTTTCTACCATACCTAAAGCTTGACTCATTATAATTCCTCCTTTAATTGTTTGAATTTTTCACAATTATTATTCTTTTAAAGTCTCCATTATTCATGTACTTTATTTCTTTTCATCTTCAGTAGTCGTGTCTTTTTTAGAAGACGTTGTTTTTTTTGTACTTGTCTTTTTATTTTTCGACTTAGCATTGGTGCTTTCCTTCTTTTTGCTTTTTTGCTTAGCTTTCATCTCATTTTGAAATTTCTCTATCAAAAAGCTAACCTCTTCATGGGGTCTAGGAATAACATGTTGAGAAACAACTTGACCTATTCTACTGGCAGCCTCAGCACCTGCATCCACCGCAGCTCTTACTGCTGCAACTTCCCCTGCTACTTGAACAGTGACACTCACTACCTTTCCAACCCCAATAACCTTCTCATATCCTACCAATTGAACATTTGCTGCTTTACTAGCCGCATCTAATGCTGTTATGGCTGTTGTTGAACCTATAGTTTCTATTAACCCTAAAGCTGACTTCAAGATCACACCTCCTTATCTTTTAATTACCTTAAGGAGCCTTTTTTCCCTATCGAATTTAGTGATACTTTAGGGACATAAGCCTCTAAATTTCCAATTACATTGGATTTTACATAACTCTGTTCCTTAGTCTTTTTATAAGGCTCGCTATGTTTACTATCCTTTTGTTCTTTTGTTTTACTAGAAGAATTTGTTTTTGATTTATTTACCAAATCATCTAATGACATCATAGTCTTATTTCTTTTATCATTATTTTGTTGATTGAATGATTTTTTGTTATCTCCTACTAAATCTTCCAGCTGAATTTTCCTATTTGTTCTATTTCTATTATAGCTATAATCATTTGGCTTGGTATAATCTTTCTTTTTTATAATATTTAATATTTCTTTTTTCTCTCTTTCGTTTATATGCATATTTGAAGTTGAGCTATCATTAGTTACATTGTCTTTTAAACTAACCTTACCACTTTGATTAGCTACATTATTCATCATTGTCCTGATTAAAGGGTCTGTCATTATTATACCACCACCATTATATTATTATAGAATCTTATCAACTTCATCATGGGGCCTAGCAATAACATTACTTGAAATTATTTCTGCTAACTGCCCAGCTGTTTCTATCGCATTTTCTACTGCTGCTTTTACAGCTGCTACCTCACCTGTTACTATTACATTTACAACACCTGAGCCCACAAATTCCATGTCAATAATAGTAACATCTGCAGATTTAACCATAGTATCAGCAGCCTGTATTGCAGCTAAATAGCTTCTCGTTTCAACCATACCTATGGCTTGCTTCATACTTTATTACCACCTTCATAATTATTTTTTCGAAGCTTTTGTTATCTCCGGAAAATATCTTTCAATATTAATTTCTTTAGGTTTTTCAAATCCAGGTATAACAGCTCTCTCAAAAAGCTCTGTTTTTTCTCCTAAAGGCTTAGTGGCATCTATTCCCATTTTATCTGTGACTCCTCTAGCCACATGGGATGCTTCTAGACCTGAACCTAAAGCTCTTGGTACTATAACTACATCTTCAGATGCTTGAACCCTAGAAGCCAGTGCAAGCTCTACTTCCTTGTAATCATATATATCAATATCTTCATCTACAATAAGTACATGCTTAATATCCTTACTACTACCTAAGGCACCTAAGATTGCACTCTTACCATCACCTTCGCTTTTCTTATTTATAGAGATAATGGCATGGAACCTACAACCACCACCTACAGTAATGCGAACATCTTTTACATCTACCATCATATTTTTGATACAATTATACACTTCCATCTCCCTAATTAATCCATTAGCTAAGTGTTCTTCTCTAGATGGATATGCATGCTGGAAGATTGGATTGTTTCTATGCATTATAGTTTTAATTTCCATTACAGGATTTGGAGCAACTTCTCCATAATATCCCATCAATTCTCCGAAAGGACCTTCAACATCTCTCCTATTAGGAACTAGATATCCTTCAAGAACCATTTCAGCATAGGCAGGAACCTCTAAATCTACAGAATGGCACTTTACAACCTCTAAAGGCTCTCCCCTAAGCCCACCATCAACACCATATTTATCAACTCCATATTTTTCAGAGCTTATTTGAGATGCTAAAAGATATTGTGCATCATAGCCCAGTACTACTGCACACTCTAATGGCTCTCCTTTATTCTCTAGTTCTGCAAAATGACCTCTTAATAATGGTGATGCTGGTGAAATTAAGGCATTCATATGATCTTTGCCGTTGATCTGAAACCTTCTTACTGCCATATATACCTTACCAGTATCGTGGTCTTTTACAACTAACATTCCTGATGTTATGAAGCTAGAAGCATCCTTTTCGTTAGATTTAGGGATTGGTAGTTTGTTTCTAATATCAATGTTTCTTGTGATGATGTTTTCCTTTATAGGACCATTATTTAAAAGCTTAGGAGCTATGGGATTTGCAATGCCACTCATAAATTTAAATAGCCTATCTTCAGTACTTACGTCCATAAGATCATAGTAAATTTTACGGTTACCATAAACTCCACCAATAAGAGGCATATCATATCCCTTAACCTTATTAAATAATATAGGCTGTTCATTTTCAAAATATGAAAGCACTGCCCCTAATTCATATTCAGGGTCTACAGCCACATTACAAACCTTCAAATCATCTAATTTACTAAGCTTATCTATAACTGCCCTCATCATTTGTCTTTCCAACCTACCCCTCCTTTCTATCTTACTTAACTTAATCTATTCTCCCCATCTCTTTATAAGATTATTTTCTATCCCTATTTGATCTAATGCTCTTCCTACAATAGATGCAACTAAATCTGTAATGCTTTCTGGGTGATTATAGAACCCTGGTGCTGCTGGCAGTACAGTTACTCCAATTTTAGCCAATTTCAACATATTCTCCAGATGTATAACACTTAATGGAGTTTCTCTAGGAATAATAACTAATTTCCTATTTTCTTTAATGATTACATCAGCTGCCCTTGTCAATAAGCTATCAGAATAACCATTAGCAATAGATGATACGGTTTTCATCGAACATGGAACTACAATCATGGCATCTGCCCTAAAAGATCCACTAGCTATAGGAGCCGCCAAATTATTATTGTCATGCCAGTATGTCGCAAGGTCTTTTAACTCATCTAAAGTGACTCCACACTCATGTTCGGTAACCTGCTCACCCATCCTTGAAATCACTAAATGGGTTTCAATATCCATCTCTTTTAATACCTTCAAGAGAGCTACACCATATATTGCTCCACTACCTCCTGAGATACCTACTATAACTCTCATTTAATTTCCTCTCTTTCATAAGACCTCTATACAATATAATATAATACAAGAAAATCTTTCATCTATTTTGATGAAAGGAATAAATCATAATTATATGTATTTCTTTTGTTAAGTTAGTAATCTGAGCTAATTATATCTTTATTTCTCTACAATTTTCATGTGGAATAAAAATATAATCAGCCTTTCAAGATTACTCTATTATTTTATTTAATTTATTATTTTACTTGGTTGGCTTGATCTCCTCCGCCTAACCATGCATCTTCTCCTTTGTCCCATGCATCCATATACTCATCTAAAGTCATTACTTTAGTAAATATACTTAGGTCATTTAAGCCATATTCATGCATTTCATCTGTCTTAGAAGCAGTACAATCACTTAAAGTGATTACTTTATAAGCATAATATAAAGCATCTGAAGCAGTACTTCTTACACATACATTTGTCCAAGTACCTGTAACAACTACTGTATCTATGTTTTCTTCTCTTAAATAAAGATCTAAATCAGTGTGAGCAAATGCACTATGTCTTCTTTTTTGTACAATATACTCGCCTTCTTCTGGATAAAGCTCTTTAATAAAGTCTGACCCCCAAGTTCCTTTAACAGCATGAACAGGTCTAACCTTAAAGTCAGCATCATTTTTTCTATGAGCTTCTTGGATATGAACTAATTGAACATCATCATTTCCATTTGCATTTCTTTCTCTAACCCACTTGAATAATTTTTGAAGATTTGGAGTTATCTTCTTTCCTGCTTCACAGTATAAAGCTCCTTTTGGATCTGCAAAGTCATTTAACATATCTATTACTACTATCGCATGTCTTGCCATTTTATATCCTCCCTTTAGTCATAAAATTATTTTTTTAACTTGGTGGAAAGAAATATTCCCTTCCACCAAGATCTAATTACATATTACTTATTACTTAGTATTTATCCAATTGTGTTGTAGATTTGTGAAGTTTTCTTCTCCTCTTGAGGAATATCTTATGTTCTTTGCTAATTTACTGATTCTTTGTCTTTTAACAAATTGTCCATAACCTTTTTCTCCAACTATACCTTTGTCAAGATCATAAACAAGCTTACCACGAACTATAGTTTTAATTGGTTTTCCTTTTAAGTTTAATCCATGAAGTGGATTATATTTAGCCATTGATTCAGTTTCTTCTTGGTTTATTGTCCACTCATAGTCAAGGTCAACAATTGCAAAGTCGGCATCTGATCCAATTTCCATTGCACCTTTCTTTGGATATAGTCCATATTGAACTGCTGCATTAGTACTTGATACGTTTACTAATTGTCTTAGAGTTAATCTTCCTTTATTGTATCCTTCACTTATTAGGATTGGCATCATTGTTTCTACTCCAGGGATTCCTGGGAAAGCAGTCCAAATATTCATTCCCTCTGCATCTTTTTCAGTTGCAATTTCATAAGGAGCATGGTCTGTTCCTACGAAATCAACGCTTCCATTAGCTAATCCTTGCCATAGCTCTTCATTATCCTTCTTAGTTCTTAATGGTGGAGCAATCTTAGCAAAAGCTCCATGCTCTGACATTGCATCTTGATAATTAATTGTTAAGTAGTGTGGAGTTGCTTCAGCTGTTACGTCAATTCCTCTTTTCTTTGCTTCTCCAACTAGTTTGGCACCAATTCCTGTACTCATATGAACTATATGAAGTCTTGCTCCTGTTTCTTCAGCAAAACTAATTCCAAGTTCTATTGCAACTTTTTCAATTAGTGTATTTCTAGCTTCTGCCCATGCTGGTCCTTCCATACGACCTTCTTTTTCATATTTCTTTGTATAGTAATCAGCCATAGCAAAGTTTTCAGCGTGGATTCCTATTGGAAGTCCAGTTTTTGAAACAGTTTTAAATGCTTCAAGCATCTCTGGATCTGTTACCCTTGGATATGTTGGTACTGATGGAGTCATATAAACTTTAAATGCACAAACTCCTGCATCTGCTTGTTCTTGAACATGGTGTAGATTTCCTTCTCTTACATCTTCTCCAGTTACTCCGCCCCACATCGCATAGTCGATAACAGCATTATCCTTGATTGCATCGATTTTCATGTTTAATTCTTTTACACTTCTTACTGAAGGCTTTGAACAACAAGGCATATCCATTATTGTAGTAAGTCCTCCTGCTGCTGCTGAAGAAGTACCTGTTAAGAAAGTCTCTCTGTGTGTAAATCCTGGGTCCATAAAATGTGTATGTGAATCAAATCCACCTGGAATAACTAGATGATTTTCTGCATCTATTATCTCTTTTGCATCCATACCTTCTACAGAATCAATAAAACCTGCTATCTTCTCATCCTTAACAAGAATATTAGTAAGAATCGTATCATTTTCCCCTTTAGGAATCCTTGCGTTTTTAATGATAACATCAAACATAACTTATTTCACTCTCCTTTTAATTATTTTCAAACGGTTGCGAAAACGTTTTCATACTCTCTTACAAAGAAGCTAGGGAATACTATTCCCCAGATTCTTTGTTATCCATTAGAACAATCCTACTATCTCTCCATCTTCTAATATGTCCATTTTATTAGCTGCTGGTACCT
>NZ_JAETGO010000092.1 GCF_016765695.1 Sporosalibacterium faouarense
TGGTGTCAAATTATTATTATTTAGACATCGAGTCTAAATAATAATAGTGCTTACATCTCCCACCTATAGAAGATGGGAGACTTACGCACTAATGGTTAAAAGCTCTATATCCATTTTCTTCTCTTTTCACAGGAGCAATGTAACCCCATTTCTCATATAATATAACAGTGTTTGGATGTATACCAAATATTCCAGCAATCTCAGAAGTTCTATAGCTTCTCATTGAATACCTCCTTCTTTGGTTACTCAAATTGTATTTCTGATTATAACATACAACTTATACCTTAGTGGGACAGTGGAGGGTCTAATATAATTTTGTTTATAAAAGAAAAACACACTGATAAGATTATCAATGTGCACCTTTTGTACTTAGACAATTTACATATCGGTCATTTTTATACTTATATTATGGCATATCATCTAGATTAATTTTGCCATTAACAATCTTTCTTAATTCTTTTAGTTGCCATTCTCGTTCTAAAGTAACGGCTTTAAAATCATTGGAAGTAATTAAACCTATTGTCTTTATAGCATAATCTGATGCTACCATCGCATGCTCTCCCATATGACCACTCCCTACTGCTTGCCCAGCAACTCTTAATGCTGTCTTCTTTATTTCTGAGTTGCTTTCACGAGCAATTTTATGAATTTTAAAACCTGCTTGCCTCACATCATACATTCTCGCTTCACCTATTTGCCATAACTCATTCACCTTAAATCCATCAATTATTTCGTCTATCAAATGATAGTCTATATTTACAATATCTAAAATGTGTTTTGCTATTAACAATGACCATTTTGCTAAATCAATTTGATTAGTCTTTTCATATAATTCATCTATTTCCTGTCTTAATTTATTATTGTCGAATATCTTTATCTTAACCCTTGTTGGCATGATATCTCTCCTTTGATCTTACTCTGTTATAAGTTCATTATACTATAGAAAATAAGTCCTGACAGTATAGTAGAGAGTTATAATGTTTAACCCGCACTAGAATGAAGTCATTTTTCTCTATCCCCATAAACAAATATGCAAAAATATTCCACTTATACTCAAGGGGATTTTTAGAGAGTATGAGGATTAAGTTATCTCCATCTTCAACTTAATCTTACCCATTTCTCAATGACTGATATTCACTTAAATTAATTTTCTTTTCTTATATCTTTTAACAGTTCTTTAAACCATTGAACATTTACTAAATGATGAGAACGTGAATTTTCCAACATTTTTCTAAAATAAGTCGGAATAGTATCATTATGCTCGAGAGATTGTTCTAATAAACAAATTTTCTTTTTTGTTTGTTCGATTTGTATTTCTATTAGTCTTGTTAGTTCCTCGCTTTTATATTCATTAGCAAATAGCATTGCAGCATAAAAAGACAAATTTATATAATCTGTCCTGGAGCCATACTTATACATTAATTTTTGAAATTCTTTATCTCCTAGTTCAGTGATGATATAATTATGCGTCTCTCTAGTATCGTCTAGTTGGTCAATTCTTTCAATATACTGTTTTTCTTCTAATTGTTGAAGATTATAATAGAATGACCCTTTAGTAAAATTCACTATATACTTATAGTGTCTCTCTTCCATTAAGGCTAATAATTCATATCCATAAGAACCTGGATTTTGTTTTAATAAACCTAAGATTAGTAATGGTATCAAAAAAACACCTCCTTTATGTTCATCAAAATTACATTAATAGTTATTTTATAATTATAAGGTTTAGTCCTTGTTGATTTCCATGACTTGCGATAGAAATTCATCATATGATATTTTTCCTAAAGCAAAATCCATACTTTTCATATACATCTTTTCTGTTTTAGTATGTGTTCTAGCATGATTTAAACTTAGCAACTCATTCTCATTAATTAATGGCTTCATTACATGTTTTCTATTAGAAAAGGCTTCAAAATATCGCAAACCAAATTTTCTTTGTGAAATTGCATTAATGTGGATACCATCAGGATTAGAAGTTAAACCCGAAGCTGTGACAAAATAGCAATTATCTTGTTCAAAAGCAAACTTTTGTAACTCTTGATTAATAAAATTATATTCAGTACAGCTTTTTCCAAATCCTTCTTTACCTAAAAAATCTCCTAAACCACCAATAAGAATTGGAATATTTGGAACATTCAACTCCCTTCTAAGGGAGTCAATAATTAAAAGTAACTTTTTATAATATACTTTGTAGTTACCATTCATACTGTCACTTTCTCCTTGATGCCATAGAATTCCTGTTAACTGGCTACTTTGCATAGCAAATTTAGCTTCAGTTATTGCGTGTCTAAAAAGTGCTTGGTCTACAGCCCATTCATCAAGTGAGCTCCCACCTTCAGCACAAGGAATTAAGCCAATAGTATCTTTTGGGTTTTGATTATTTTGACTACACCATGTGTCAGCAAATGAACTAGCCAGACTTATTCCTGAAACAGGACGGTCATAATTGATAGGCTCAGTCATCATTTGCCATCTCCCATTACGCAACATTTGTATTCTTTCATTATAAATTGGAGTTACTTCATGAATATAGCCTCTACCAGCCATATTCGATTGTCCTAACATTAAAAATGATTTAACCATTTCTTTCATCCTTTCCTTTTATTTAATATTTGTAAAGAAATGTTTCTGATTCTCAATAAATATTAATCAATTACTCACTTATTTAATTCATTGTTTCATTAAATTCTTATAGACACAAGAACTACCATATATACACTAGTCTAATTAGACTAGTGTATATAAATATTATAGTCTAATTAGACTATTTGTCAACTATATTTTTCTATATGTATGATAAAATACTTTTCTTGCTTGTTAATTGATTTATTTTATTTCTTGACATTTATCCTCTTACGCAAAAGTCATCGTGTACTAATCTAGTAACGCTATTTTGTGCATTTATGTACCCCTTAGGTGGCAAAATTATTAAAGCTTTTAGTCATTAAAGCACAAAACACACATTAAAAAATGATTATTAGATGCGGCTTAATAACTTACTTAATTTTTTCGTCCCCATTTGGATCGATTACAATTAACTAGACAACTAAATTAAGGTCATGTAAACTAAAAATAATATACCAAAAGGAGAATCGTTTATATGACTAAAAGAGAAAGAAGAACATATACTGATGAATTCAAAGCATAAATGGTGAAATTATATGAAAAATGCTGTAGCTGAAGCTACATTTAAAATATTTAAGACTGAATTTGCCAAAAATTATCACTTTAATACTATGGATGAACTAGATTCCATGCTATCTGATTATATTATTTGGTTTAATAACATTAGGATTCACTCAATGCTAGGCTATTTAAGTCCTAGAGAACATAAACTACATAACCTTTAAAAAACTGCCTAATTTAGTGTTGACAATCCACATAGGAACTAATCAAAAGATTCCCTCCACCTTTCATAATCTAGACACCAAAAAACCCTAGATTCTACTAACTTAATCTAGGGCATTTTACTATCTAAAATTCCAATTTTAACTCTCAAAATCTACTACTAGTAGACGTGTTCCCACGTACCAGGTCATATTGCGATTTTGATACTATTTTTTAGGTCTTTTTGGTGGTAATTTTCGCTATTTTTACTGAAACTAAAGAAGTCGTAGAAGTACTTGGACTCTAGTAAAATCAAGGGTTATGGCGTTGTAGTTTTACCACCGTCTCCACATGAGTGGGTTTATGGTCGCTAAGGGATGTAAATTTGCAAATACACCCTAAACCCTTCATTTCACTACTATTTTATAAGTTCAGCAAAATTGTATATGATTTTAATTTCTTGGTTTTCACCTATTATTATTTTATCTATAAACATATTGACTACTTCTCTGGTTATGATTTCAAAGTTTTTGTATTTGTCAAATAGCTTACTAATTCTATTTAACTCCTCGTGCTGCCTAATTTTCCGATTCAATATGCTTTTTATCTCTATCAGCTTTAATTCTAATTCTTTGCTTTCTTCGTCTAGCTTTGTTGTTGCAAGGTCATAGGCTTCTTTGGATAGCTCGTCTATACTGAATTTTATAATCAGCTTTGATTTTATTTCCTTTATCTCCTGTAGCCTTGCTTCGTATTTAGTCCATTTGACTTTAGCTGTTTTTTCACTGGCTAGAATCTTCTTGTTTAGATTCACTTTGATTTTTTCATAGTCATTGAATTTATTTGCAAATTTCTTCAAGTCTTTTTGTAATATATCCTTTAGTATGATTTCTTTAACTTTATGGGGAGTACAATGATTTTTTCCGTATTTCTTATATGTTCCACAATAATAGGTTTTATGACTTTTTATTAACCAAAGCTTTTTTCCACATTCTCTACAAAATAGCTTGTCACTAAATAAGTGTTTTTTAGGTGTTGCTCTGCCTCTGGATTTTTGGCTTCTTTCTTCCATGATTTGTTTTACTAGCATGTACTTTTCTTTTGATATGATTGGCTCATGGCTATTTTCTATGATGATAGGTTCATTATTTGGTATTCTATTTTTTGTTGTTATATCCCTTGTTGTTGATACACATTGGCTTAGAACGCCTGTGTAATGGATATTTTTTAATATTAGCTTTATGGTTGTCCCATGCCATCTCCTACCCGCATTTCTTTTGCCTTTTATTTGAGAAGGGGTCGGGTATTTAGCATTTGTAAGCTCTCTTGCTATGTATTCTGTTCCATGTCCATCTATGTACATTTGATAGATTTTCTTGACTACTTCTACCGTTTCATCTTCTCTTGGGATAAGTTGACCCTTATCTATGGTATAACCATAGGGTGGGTCTCCGGATAGAAATTCTGACCTAAGTGCCTTTGACCGTTTAGCAGCTTTTATTCTTTTAGATATTCTTCTACTTTCATCTTCATAAAGCCAAGCGAATAGTCCATATTTACTTATGTCATCTTCTAGGGTATTGATTGAGCCATCTAAGCAAACTATATGAATGTTGTTTGCTAGTATCACTTGTTTAAATTCATGGCTTATCCCTATATTTCTTGCCAGCCTTGATAGCTCCTTTGCTAATACTACATCAAATTTTCCTGCCTTTGCATCTTCAACCAGTTCATTAAATCCGGGTCTTTTTGCATGAGTACCAGAGTCAATATCTTTATAAATTTTATAGAGTGTCCAGCCTTTTGTAGCTATGTGCTTTATAAACATATCTTTTTGATTTTGCAGTGAAGATTCTTGCTCTATGTGCTTTGTTGACACACGTATGTATATCGCCGCTTTCATTCATCAACCACCTCATTTTTTCCATTATGAGGTGTGATAGTTGTATCTTTATTATATTTATCTTCTTTGTTATTTTCAATAACTTTGTTGGATATATTTTCAAGGTAAAGTTTTAGTATATCTTCAAAGGTGGTTTTACCACTGTATTCTCTAATTATTTTCATTAGCATCTTCCTTTCATTTATTTTTTTAAAAAAAATCCCCCTACTTCTCTAATAGAGATATAGGGGATAAGGTTTAAATATTAATTTAGTTATTGAAAAGAAAAAAGAATCGAAGCTAGTCGATTCTTATATATTTCAATTTATTTAGTTATATGTAATAAAATACCTTTTTGGTATTAATTTATACATTTGCCATTATAGTTCTTTAATGACCTTTCTCATAACATCCCATGCAAGTTTCGCATTATGTTCTGTAACTTGGGGTGTATCTTTACTCTTTCTCTCTTCAACAGCTGGATGCACAAGGTTTCTATATCCTCTTATAGCCTGTGAATGATGATATAGCTCATGAGTCATAAGCCTTTCTTCTTTTGCTACAAAAAGTAATTCATTTAGACCCATAGTTTCAACCTTCTTAGACTTACTTTTATCTCTAAATTGTACATCATACTTTTTAATATTACATTCTCTTAATTTATCCATAACTAATGCTTCAATGATACTACCACTTAATACTAAAGAAGATTTCCATGATTTTGACATTATTGCTACAAAATTTTCTCTGACATCTCTTTCAATCATTATTTTAAAATCCGAATTTTTTATTGAACCTATTTTCTTCTTTAGCTCAACGTTATATCCCATTTCTTCATACGCATTTACTGTAAATCCACTAACAGAATCGTAAATCTCATTATAAATACTTGTTTCTAGTTGACTCTGTTCTAACTCTTCTCTAACCAAGCTATTAAACTGATATACTGTAGACATTGTATCTAAATTATGCTCATCTCTCTTAAGTTTATATATATATTTCTTATCAAGAAAATTATTCATTACTTCGATTGCTTTGGACTCGGTTAAGCTCAAATATTTTGGTAACATCTTATATGAACATTCAATATATCCTTGCTCATCTTGATACATAAAAAAATTCATTAATATTCTCTTAATCCATGCATTTTCTTTTTTATACTGTTCTATAGCTTTTTCTTCATTTTTGTATCTTTTTAATCTTTTTTCGAGTAAATTTTTCGCGTTTTTCAAATTTCTTAAATACAGGTCTTCATCAGGTGAAATATTTAATGCTTTTGTAAACAGCTCTATAGCTAATTCAAATTTACCTTCTTCCTTATAAATTACACCTAAATTATTATATACAGCACAACTAGTATTATCTAGCGAAACCAGATACTCATAGTATTGTTTGGCTGTTTTTTTATCTTTAAGCTCATTCAGTGAATATGCTAATTCAAATCCGATTTCATTCTTCAACTGTTCAAAACTAAACTTTGAAGAGAAACTTATAACCTCATCATACTTTTTGTCCTTAAATAGTCTTTCAACTACACTTACTACAATGGTTGTAATAAATAACTCTTTATTCCATAAATTGTTATTTATATCATTTTTAATTCTACTATAAAGTTTATAGAACTCATTTTCTTCCATATCGGTAAAATAATAAAAACTAATATATGATTTTTCTACGTTTCCTATACTTAATAAATAATCGAACCCAAATTTATATGCTTTATTATAATCTGATTTATTTTCATATTCTAATGATAAAGCATAAAGATATTCTGGTTTTTTACCATAATTCTTTAAAGCAAATTTTATATCCGATATACAACTACCCGTTCCATATTCATGGTGTCTTAATCCTTTTATCCCTCTTAATTTAGCATATCTTGGTTTATCGTTTTTAATTAATTCAATCTCTTTTGTTAAAAATAATTCAAAATATTTATCGAAAGATATATATGTGTTTACCCAGTTTATTGGATAATCTGATAGTGAATATGGCAATTGATCAATTAATAATTTTAATTCATCTAATAAATTAAGATTAATGCTAGATAGTATCAATCCAATATCGGAAAAATAGTTCATTATATTTTTAGCATCATATTTTTTTATATGTTTAAATATTTCATATGCTTTGCTATATTGTTTTTTTTCAAAATATGAATATGCTATTATACTTGCACTAACAAACTTATCTCCAAATTTATACTCTGTTAAATTAGTTTTCTTATCAACTTCTATTATTTCCTCAAAACAATTATTTTTAAAATATTCTACTAATAGCATTGGAATTATTTCTTCATTAGTAGATAGCTTATTTATGTTTATAGTCTTATCTAGTAATTGGGGATATTCAGCACATTCCGATATATTTAAAAGTTGTACTGCTAATCGTTCCGATTTAGAATGTTTCATTAAACCCTTTTTTAATATTATTATTGAATCTTCTGTTTTCATCTCCAATTCAGCTAAAAACGAAAATAACTGAGGTATTGTATCGTCTAACTTTGTACCTTCTTGATAGTATTGCCTTGCCTTCAATAATGAAAATTCATTAAAGTTTTTTTGTTCATGTAAATATCCAATGAATAGATAGTACCAAGGATTATTATTATCTTCTTTATCCAAAATTTCTTGTATTTCTTCATATTGCTCATCTTTGAACAATTCTATGATTTTATTATTATCCATATAGCATCCCCCTGATAATGTTCGCTTATTTCCCTTTCAAATACTTGTCCATAACTTTATCAAATTCTGATATATATTCTCTATCTTGCCTAACTCTAAATTTATCATATTCTTTATTGGCTTTTTCTATTGCATCTGTATGACTAATTATACCTGCATTTGTTAGCACCTTTTGACGATTAAATTTTAGAAATTCGTCTGTTATCTCAATCCAATCCTTCATAGTCATAATATTTTCGTTTAATGCTTGGAATTCAGCATAATCAATGTACATAACTACAATTCTATTAAGTTTATCTAGTTCCTTTTCATTTAAGTAGTTTTTAGCAACTTTAATATCACTTTTAATAATCTTGCCATCTGGTGAAGCTTTCCATGTTGTTAGTCCCATTGTAGGATGCTCACTGTCTGCTCTATCATGTATTATTTCAGCAGCAGTTTTTCCAGTTATGGCATAGTGCATTTTGTTTTGTACAAAGGCATAGAATTTTTTAGTCTCATTAGATTTTGAATCATAGTCGCTACTGCACTGTTCAAATACATCTGCTATCTTCTGATAAGCTCTACGTTCTGATGCTCTGATTTCTCTAATGCGTTCTAATAGTTCATCAAAGTAATCTTTTCCAAAGGGTTTACCATTTTTCATCATATCATCATTAATTACAAAGCCTTTTATGATGTATTCTTTCAATGTATTGGTCGCCCATATTCTAAATTTTGTTGCTTTTTTTGAATTGACTCTATAGCCAACTGCAATTACTGCATCAAGATTATAAAACTTTAACTCTCTTTTAACTTTTCTTTTGCCTTCCAATCGAACTATTGGGAATTTCCCAATAGTTTGTTCTTCCTCTAATTCTTCAGTTTTATAGATGTTTTTAAGATGCTCATTTATTGTAGACACATCCACATTAAATAGCTCACTTATAGCTTTTTGGGTTAACCAAAAATTCTCTTCCCAAAAGTAAACATCAACATTTACTTTACCTTCATCTGTTTGATATAGAATTATTTTATTTTGATTTAATTGATTTTCCATTAGTTCACCTACTTTCACATTGTTCCCTGTATGTATCCAACTCTAGAATTAGTACCAGCTCAGTTGTTGCAAAATATGCAACAGTTCACATATGTCCCATAAAAATGTTGTTGTCTTTATTATAATTATTTTTTCTATTTTTTTCAAAGATTTTAAAATATTTAAGCAGCAGTTAGTTAATCTGCTTCATAAAAGGCCTCTATATTATCTCTCAAATATAGACGTGCATTTTCCTCCCTTACAGGCAGGCTACTCTCCAGACGATGGTTAGGACTGAGTAGAAGTATCATTATTTGCTCCTATGAATCATGGCGATTTATTTTCACTAAAAATAATTTAAAGGCAAAAATTTGTCGCTAAAGGCTCTAACCTCATCACGGCGTTTTCCCTTATGTCGCTTTCCCTTTAGGGTCATAGGAGTAACGTACTTAAATATTTTTATATTCAGTTTTCAATGTGCATATGAAAGAGAAAAATATCCCCTTCATCCTTTAGGATATTTAGGAGGTATTTTTACGGATTTTTTTGCTGTTGTGATAGAAATGTAATTTAAAAACAAAAACCCCCTTACTTCTTTAAGGAAAAAAACAAGGGAGTGACCGAAAGTTTCTGTCATTTGTAACACAAATGTAATATTTCAAAAGTAAATCCCCCTCACTTTATAAAGGAAAAAGTAAGGGGGTTGGGCGTAAATTTTTTAGTATTAATTTTTTCTACCACTCTTGCTCATAATTATCGTTATATTGATTATCCCAGTCTAATCCTCTGCCTTTCTTTAGTTCTGCTATCCTTTCAATTAATGCATCACCTTCAAGCTTTGATAATGGATAGTTTTTATGACTTTTAGAATTTCCTTGATTATTAGATTTTTGGGATAATAAAAGAGCTACAGCATTAAGAAGATTATTTATTCTTTGCTGTAGCTCTCTTTTATCAGCGTATCTAGCATTTAGTTGTAATCGGTTTTCTATTTTTTCTTTGGTTAGTTCATCTGCCTTGTATAATTTGTTGTTTCTGCATCTTTTACCGCTTGAAGTGGTGAAGGTGATATATTTTCTTGTATCTGTCCACTTGACTTTATAGCCTAGCTTTTCCATGTTGCTTATGAATTCTTCTTTAGATGTGGAATTTCTTATACATTCATTGACTGCAAGATATAGCTCGTATTTCCAACTCATTCCTCTTTGACTGCTTCTGTATTCTCCTGCTTTTGTATAGTTGCTTTTATCCATAGATGGAATTACCATTAATCCATATTGCCTACAGAGTTCATCGGAATAATCCTTTAGCCTTTGTAAATCCTTTGGGTTCTGTTGCCATTTATAGCCTGTTTCATAGTTAACGGTATTGATAATAAAATGATTGTGCATATGGTCTTTATCTATATGAGTTGCTGTTACTATTTGAAAGCCTTTAAAGCAATCTAGCTTTAATAGCTTTCTAGCTATTTCATTGGCTGTTTCTGAGGTTAGTCTATCATATGGTGAGAAGGATTGTACAAAGTGAATGAACTGTCTTCCTGTATCTTTACCATAGCTTCGTTTAATGGTTGTCATTTCTATGTAGGCGTTATCAGCATTACAATCTTTTCCCCATATTAAATGAGGCTTTGTCTTTTCTGGACTGGTAATGTAATCTATTGATTTTCTTAATCCTGTAAGGGTTTTGTTGGATCGGTTAAGAAACTGAATAATTGCCATATATTATTTAGCTCCTTTCTAGTTAGGCTTAGGTCTGGACATGTGATCCTTCCTTGATGGCATAGCATAACAAGCTGATTGAGATTTGTACCAATCTTAATTAGCTGTTTTGCTACTTCTGGTAATCCATTTACTGATACTACATTTTTACCTAAAGCTGAAAAAGCTACGAATCTGCTTAAGCTTATACCAGATTTCGTAGCTTTTTTCTTAATGGTTTCATATTCTTTTTCTGTCACTCGCAGAGTGATTAATTTGGTTTTGTTCATTCGATTCTCCTTTCGTGAAAGTAATATTTTTACAGAGGGTTTGGGAGATTTTCTCCCAACAAGCAACTAAATGTATTACATTTAGTAAGCTTGCCAACTCTGAAAGAGTTGTTAGTTGGATTTGGAGCTTCAATACTAGATTTATATATTTTGAATGACATGAAAGAAGGATATTAGAAAAGAAAAAAATTCTTGCTAGGTAGTATACCCGTTAAGAACTTTTTTTCATGATTATTATATGGATAATAAGAAGTTAAATAAGTTTATGGTTATTTATGATATGGTTCACCATACAATTTTAAAGCAGGAAGGAATTGAATCCCACTCTACTTTTGAATGAGTTCATAAACTCCTTATAATATGGTATTTGTAAAATCTATCCAATGATAACCCTATTCTTCTTCCGTTCACAGTTGAAGAGTTAGAGAATATAGACAATGAATAACTTGATTGTCCGATGTACCTTATATCTCTTTATATGTTGCCACTCCAGTCCTCCATTAATATGTTGTTCTATCAAGTTTATCTATTATTTACTGTATCACCAGTTGCTTTTCTAATTCACTAACTTTACTTAAATCGGAATAATATTGTTTTATCGTCATCTCCATACAAGCAATCCTATTTTCAGTAGTTCTGCTTAATAGATATTTTCTGCTATAGTACAACGTGAAATTATGAATTGTTGCAAATAGTATTGTACATGCATCATCCCAGTCATGAATACTATCATCAGCTATATCAAGTTCTGTACTTTTGAAATAAAATTTATCAATTTCACTCAGTGTCGGAACCAATTTATCGACTAATTCATCTTCATTAATTATGCCATTTCTATATTCATTAAATAGATATATTACTTTTTCAGCTAGAGTGACCATATTTGCTAAAATGTCTTTTGTTTCTGAAATCAATGCATCTCTTTCGCCAGTGTTATCAACTATAAAACTTCTTAAATATTCATAATAAGGTTGAATAGAAAAATGGACATTTTTAATGAACATCTTGTTTTGCGTGTCCACTTGATACCACCAATCTTTATCCTGACTATCATCAACCCAAGTGGTATGACAAATATAGTTACCTTGGTTAATGTCACTTTCACTACGACAAAAATAAACCCAAATAATATTTGCAGGTCTACCACTAAATCGTTTCTCAGAAGTACTGTTATTATATACTTCAATCGATTTTACATCTTTAGCAATTAATTCTGATATGTTAGCAATTTCTTCGAGTGAAAATGGTTCCTTCAAAATGGCTTTTACAGCATATCTTTTAACATTGACGTTATGGGAAGCTTCGACTTCATAGATAATATAATCATCATATTCCTTGAAGGCATCTGTTGGTATATATGGTACATAATTCTGAATCTCAAAGAAAATTGTTCCACCCATATTAGCCCTATAAATCGGAAATTGAGGTTTGTCAGGATTTTTTCTACTCCAAACATCCAAATATAATGTAACTAGCTTCTTAATATCATATAGTGATTTTCTCCCTTCCCTAATCATATATTTGTCTTGAATAGCATCACACAAAAAGCTTGTAAATACACTCATAGGCTTATCTGGATGTCCATACGAATTTTGAATTGCATTACTTGAAGATAGAACAGCGTAACCACTTCCATGAAATTCTTCAACGGTTTTTTCTATGTTTAATGTTGCTGAGTTTTTCACTTTATAGTTACCTGACAAACAGCAATCTAGAAATATGATTTTGCTTTTTGACTGAATGTTCTTAAGAAAAGCAAGCACATCTTGGGTTCCAATAAGCTTATCACTAAGCACTAAATAATGTTCATTATCTATGGTTGTACCATGTCCTGAAAAGTAGAATATTAATGTATCATTTTCGCCAATACTAGCCATTGCCTTTCCTAAGGTACTTATAAAATTAGATTCACATACATCACCGTTTTCTCCACACATTATGATATTGTTAGCCTCTACTTTCAGACCATTAATCAAAGCATTTTTCATTGCAAATATATCATTCACACAAAATGGTAAATCAATATCATCTTGAATGTAATAATTACTAACCCCTACAAGAATAGCTATTATTTTTGACATAATCTCTCCTTTAATTGCTTATTTATCCATTTACTTATCTTTCTCAACATAGAATCTAGTTGCACCTTCTTTGATTTTTCTATTGATTCTTTTAATTAAATTCACCGGCATTTGTCCAATGGTATATGACATATTATCGCCCTTATATAAGGCAACCATTATATTAGGTGTTATTGGCATGTATATACCATTATATTTACCTTTATAGAAGCTATTATCTGTTATTCTAAAAACAGGATTATCTGAAGTAATGAAGGTTCTATTGCCAGTAGCTTTGTAGATTACTGTATGCAATTGCCTCAACAGGTCTTTAGATTTCTTTGCATGATGCTCTTCTTCACCGTTCTGATATCTACGAATTGTTTTCCTGAAGTAAGCATTTAAATATTCTTTGAAGATTGTATTGTAATTCTCTTCACCAAAAGTACCTTTTAAGTCACCCATCATTACGTCTAAGATTTCTTGGTATTCTCTCTTACGCCCCTCAGTACGTTCCTTTTGAGTAACGATAAAGTCTACCAGCCTGTCAGCTACCTCAATGTTTAGCTTATAACCCTTACTATCAACTGTCTTTTGAATTTCATCTCTAATGATATTCCAATCGCCTTCAATGGCATGGAAACCAAACTCTATATCCAGCACTCTCTTTTTCTTAAGAGAACCTTTGATTATCTCTTTATCAGCTTCAGAACCATCAAGATTGTATATCTCCCAATCATCAATGGTTCTATAGTTATCAGAGAAAAGCTTTAGATCAGTGATTTCTTCGCCACCTATTATAATCTTATACTCTTTAAGTTCTCCGAATATTGCTTCTAAATCTTCTTCAGTATGTATCAGAAAATCATCTGCTGTAATTGTGTAATATTCATTCTTGCCCATAAATTCTTTTGGTGGTCTATAGAATACTTTACCTGTCTTAGCGTTCCGTATTCTAAGTTTTTCATTATCATTTTGCCAAGCTTCTAAGTATGTCCTTGGAACAAAATGCTGATATCTATATTCCATACTCAAAACTCTCCTTACTTAATACCAAAATAATCACTCAAACTAATTGATTATATAAAAATACTTCCTGTTAAATTAAAGAGATTTTGTAAATGTGAAAATAGCAGGAAGTCTCTATATTTCTACAAACATTGTATTTTCAATGCTTTCAAAGGTTATATAGAAACCTACTTGTGGTACGGTTCACCTTGGTTATTTAATAGTTACTTTATTTATTCTCTAATCGTTTCCAGAATTCTATCTATACTATTTCTTCCACTTATATAATAACTTGTACAGAAATTTTGATTGAATATTATTAATTTTGTCTTTCAACAACTCATTTTCTTTTGTAATATTAGTCATTTTAAGTTTCAATATTTTTTCATTTTCTCGTATTATTTTTATTTCTTCTAACAAGTTTTGATTTTCATCTTTAAGACTCGAGATTTTATTTTTCATTAAAATTAATTCTTTTTTGTATAATTCATTTTTAGCTATTTCTTCTTCTAACTTAACTGAAGAAAAATATTTTCTTGATATTGGATCGCTTAATATGCTTACATACACAATATTATTTAGTTTACTAATAATTTTTTCAAATTGTTTTTCTTCTTCTTCTTCTGATTGAAAATTGTCAGTAATATATTTCCACTTTGAGGCATCAAATTCTACCATTGCCATTTCCATGTCTTTGAATTCTTTTATTTTAATTTCATCTACTTTATGAGTTTGAAATACTTCAACTGCTAATTTCCCATTCCATTTTTCAACATATATCATTGGCTCTGATTTTGAAAATTCTATCATCACATCTACAATTCTTTTTCTATCATTTTTTGTATAAATTACTTCTTCTTGAATCGCCTCATCAACATATATTTTCACGATATCTTTACCAAATTTTAAATTAAGTACTTTTAATCTAGAAAAGCATTCCTTGAAAAATTCGTGTTGATAGGTTTCTTCATAACCTTCAAGGACTCCTATTGAATCAATATTTTTAAACCTAAAATAACTTTTCCCCAAATTATTATTTCTACCAGTTTGAAAAACCATTTGTACTTTATCTTCTATATTTTTATTAGTACTAAAAATATAATCCTTGTTTTTCTCCCAAAACTCAGGCTTACTCTGCTTCCAATGTAATACATCCCAAATGTTTATCCTTCTATATTCCCCATTAATTAATAAATCCGCACGCTTCTTCATATAATCCTCTCTTTCAAACTAAACAGCACAAAATATCATCAAAGAACTTTTGTTCAAGTTTGTACCAAATAAAATCTTAACTACCCTTAATAAATTTAAAACACATTATAGACATTTGTCACACTACATTATTACTCATCCATATAGTTGCATCTTATCTTAAATTCATACCAAAATTATACATTATTTTTACATATCTTTCAAATAGCAACACTACTTTACTATTCTCTAATAAGCTTTGTCCTAACAAAACAAACTATTTGTTTAACATATAAAAAAACCGATAAAGCCTTCTATAATATGCCTTATCGGTCAAATCAATTTCTTGCTATTTACTTTTCTACTATTTTATTATGTAACTGTCATATAAGCTCAAGGACATTCAAAAGCTTAATACAATCCTTATATCCTTGAAAATAAAGTGTCTCCCTTTCTATCCATTCAATCCTTCCAGCACAATCCTTATTTCTTAAAATAAATGCTCTATCTTCATCATTAAGTGACTTCAATATTTCCTGAATTCTAACACTTTCTTCTGTACTATTTCTTACTAATTCACTATACTTCTTATCAGTATCACGCATATTCTTCATTATATCCTCGTGAATGTCAAAAAATAATCCTTTTAAGTATTCTATATATTCGGTTGACATAATTCCCTCCTTGTGATAATTTCTTGAATTACTATCTCAAACAGGGTATAATAGATTTACCGCTATTCTTGATAGTGGTGGATAAAAAGTGGTGTGTTAGCTTGCCAGCGACCACCGCTTTTTTATTTATCCTTTAGATCGTCATGGAACTTGTGAATACTTTTACGAATCATCTCTGAACGATTTAGTTTTTCAACTTCACAACATTTATCAAGTTTTTTAACTGTAGTTTCATCCATTCTTATTCGTACTGAGATATTCTTTGGATTGTCCGTAGGACGACCTATTTTTTTCCCAGACAAATATTCACCTCCTTTTGTATCTCCAAAACCATTATAGCTTATGGAGATACAAAAGTCAATAATAATGAAATACAGATTATCTAATCATAAAAAGCCCATAAGATTTTAAAATCCTATAGGCTCTGTTGCTAAACATGTATATCCATTCTCTCTAGTAGCGGTCATGATATTTATGATATGAGTATAAATGTGTCACCACTGGTGACACAAATTACATATTCATTTTTTATTTAAAATATAACATCTAATCATAAATCAGTTCCTCCAACACAACCTCCTCCGCCACATCATGAGCCTCCTGCCTAATCTTATAACTCTCCACAAAATTCCCATCAGCAGGCAACGGATGTTCCCTAAGATATTCTTGCTGAATCCTCTCAAACCTCTCATAAGCCTGCTTTTCTATTTCAATAACATGTTTCATCAACTCCCCTTCTAAAAGCAACCTAGAAAACAAATACGGCTTATTCTCCTTCAAATATTTATACCTCAACCTACCATACTTTCTAAACTCCACATTTTCATCAATCCCAAAATCAATCTCTGGATAATAATAATCACCTTTTCTAACATATTTAATCTCGCTCATATCAAAACTTCCTCCCTATTGTTATTTTTCCATACAAAAAAGCCAACAAGATTATTAAAATCCTATCAGCTTTGCTTTACTTATAATTCATATTCACCTTGTATTTCCAAGGCTGTAACCTACAACTATCACACCTACTATTCCTTCCTAGTCAGTAGCGAGCAACACTCGACATGAGGTGTATGAGGGAACATATCCATACATTTTATCTTAGTTACCTTATATCCCTTCTCAACAAATATAGGTAAATCCCTAGCCAATGATGTTGGCTTACATGAAACATATATGAATTGTTCAGGGCTAAAATCAATGATTTTATTTATAGCTTTAGGATGGATTCCATCTCTTGGTGGGTCAAGAATTATTAAATCTGGTTTTTCATTTAATTCTACAACCTTTTCCATCACATCTCCTGCGATAAATTCACAGTTGTCTAGATTATTTATTTTAGCATTTTCTATAGCTGCTTCAACAGCTTCTTCAACTATTTCGATACCAATCACTTTTTCTGCTACTGGAGCCATAATTTGAGCTATTGTGCCTGTTCCACAATATAGGTCAAATAATATCTTATTGTCAGTATTTCCTGCAAAATCCCTTACAATTGAATATAACTTATCTGCTCCTAATGAGTTAGTCTGAAAGAATGAAAACGCAGATATTTTAAATTTTAATCCTAATATTTCTTCCACTATATAGTCCTGACCATATAAAACATTGGTTTCATCGCTTTTTACAACATCTGCTAAACCATCATTGATTGTATGTAAAAATCCTTTAAGCTCTCCTTCTAGATTAATATCCTTCAAATTATCAATTAGTTCCGTTAAATTCAACTGTTCTTGAGAGCTAGTAACTAAATTAGCTAACATCTCTCCTGTCTTTATAGCCTTGCGAACAACTAAATGTCTTAACACTCCTTTATGAGTCTTCTTATGATAAAAAGAAACATCTTTTTCTCTGAAATATTCAAGTATAGTAACCAATATATCTCTAAAGTCCTTATCTACAATCTGACAGCCATGCACAGTTACAATCTCATAGAATTTACCCTTCTGATGCATTCCTAGAGATAATGGTCCTCCTTTTTCAATATCTCCAAAGGAAAACTCCATCTTATTTCTGTATTCAAACTCATTGGGACTCCCTTCAATTCCTAAATAATTGTATTCTCCTATATCTGCACTATCAAGAAGCTTTCTAACTTGTTCTTCTTTTATTTTTAGTTGGTTTTCATAGGATATATTTTGATATGAACATCCTCCACATATCCCGAAGTGCTCACACAATGCTTCCCCTTCTATAGACGCTTTTTCTACTACTTCTATTAAATTTGCTTCAATTTTATTTTTTCTTTTTTTCTTAACTCTAGCTTTAACCTTCTGTCCTTTTATAGTATTCTTAACTAAGACTTTCTTGTCATCAAGCTTACCTATTCCTTTATTAGGAAATTCCACTTCATCTATTACTACTTCAATAATTTCATTTTTCTTTACCATTCTTTACTATTTCCTCCTTAGTTTATATATCATTATCATGCTTTTCATATTAAAATAAAGTACTTATAGATTCTCTATTATGTATTCTTCTAATTGCCTCTGCAAAAAGTGGTGCTACCGAAATAGTTGTAACCTTATGATGATTCAAAGTGAATTGATTATATATGCTATCAGAAATTATTAACTCTTTTATATGACTCTTTTCTAAAACACGGAGTCCTTTTTCTTGCAATAAGCCATGGGAAACACATGCATAAATATCTTGAGCTCCCATATTTTTTAGACCTTTTGCCATATCTGCTAAAGTTCCACACGAAGTTGTAAAGTCATCTACTATTATTACATTCTTTCCTTTTACATCTCCTATTATCTCTAGTATTTCTGCTTTCTCATCATTTGCTTTTCTCTCTTTAGCTCCAATTACAGTTGAAACTCCTAAATCCAAACTATATTTTCTAGCATCCTTAGCAAATCCCGCATCAGGTGCCGCAATAACAAAGTTATTTATCTTGCTTTCTTTAATGTAATTACATAACACTGGCCTTGCAAGCAAATGGTCTACTGGAACCTTAAAAAACCCTTGTATCTGAGGACTATGTAAATCCATGGTAATTACTCTATCAACTCCAGTAACCTCAATAGCATCCGCACAAACTCTAGCTCTAATTGATACTCTAGGCTCATCCTTCTTATCAGCTTTTGCGTAGCTAAAAAAGGGCATTACTAATGTAATTGAATTAGCACTTGCCCTTTTAAAAGCATCTAACCAAAAAAGCAATTCCATAAAATCATCATTTGGACTTAATCCTACAGGCTGAATTATATACACATCTTTATCTCTTACTGTTTCTTCTACCTTTACAAAGGTATTTCCTTCCGAAAAAGTCATTGAATATGATTTGCCTAAATCAATATCTAAATATTTACACACCTTGTCTGCAAAAACTTTTCCACTACTTCCCGCAAATATCTTTATTTCACTGTTTTTACAAGCCATAATTTTCCTCCTTTGATTATATATTTGAAATTTAAACGTTTAAATTACATATTTATAAACTAAATATGATCTTTCTTGAACCCTCCCCTACTTAAAGAAGTTTGGTATTTAAGTTTTTACCTAATACTAGGTAGCCCTTATTCTTTTTGAATTGTCCAAAAATCCATTATCCCTTGTCAAAGCAATTGGTCTAGGAATATATTCATCCTTTAGATATTAAAATATTTAGATATCCATTAACTTCTGAATTTATTATTAGTATAACACTCACTTATATACTTAACTATAATAATTTAAAATAGAGTTTTAACCACTAGTGCGTAAGTCTCCCATCTTCTATAAGTGGGAGATGTAAGCACCATAAAATC
>NZ_JAETGO010000073.1 GCF_016765695.1 Sporosalibacterium faouarense
TCTCTTCAGGTGGAGTGGAGTCTCCATCTGAAGTCCCGATGTTCTGCTTGAGCAGAACGAGTTTACTTTGCTAATTCATATAGTGCTTTTGCATAAATTAAAGCATTTTTTATAAGGGATTCAATTTCAATATATTCATCCTTTTGATGAGCCAATTCTTCTTGCCCTGGGAATAATGGTCCAAATGCAACTGCATTATCCAGAGCCCTTGCATATGTTCCTCCACCTATAGTAATAGGTTCTGTTTCTTCATCACCAGTAACTTCTCTATAAACCTTCATTAGCTTTGATACTAATGGATGATCCTTTGGTACATATATAGGCTTCATATCAGTTCCCTCTTCAAGCTCAATATTAGTTCCATCTAATTCTTTTCTAATACCATTATAAATTTTTTCAAGCTCATGCTTAATTGGATATCTGATGTTTACAACGACCTCTGCTTGAGTTTCATCCATATCTATTACACCAACATTAAATGTAAGTTTACCAGAAACATCGTCTTCAAGACCACAACCTATAGATTGACCATTGTATTCCATGCCAATTTTATCATTATATACTTTAATGAAGTCCATCATATCTCCTTCACATTCAATTGCACTGCCTAAGAATTGAAGTAATTGAGATACAGCATTTTTACCTGATTGAGGTAGACTACCATGGGCAGATACCCCTTCTGACCTCACTACAACCTCATTATCTCCTTGTTCTAGAGTAATCTTATATCCTGTTTTACTTACAAAATCACTTAATGCATCTTTCATGTCATCATGTAATTCTCCATTTGCTTCTAAAACTGCTGTACAAGAATCTGGAACCATATTAGGTCTATTTCCACCTTTAATACTTTTAATCTTAATATCTCCATTACATTGGTTCTCAAAACTCTTTTTAAGTTTAAATATACTTATACCCTTTTCTCCATGTATAACAGGGAATTCTGCATCAGGAGTAAAGGCCATATTTGGAGCTTTAACCTTATCAAAATAATATTTTACTCCGCCCCATCCACTTTCTTCATTAGTACCAAATATAATTCTTATCTTTTTATTTAAAGATAGACCTGACTCTTTAATAGCTTTCATTGCATAAAGTGCTGCAATAGCTGGCCCTTTATCATCAATTGTCCCTCTACCATAAATTTTATCATTATGTATCTCTGCTGCATAAGGTGGATATGTCCAGCCTTCTCCCTCTGGAACAACATCTAAGTGAACAAGAACTCCTATTGTTTCTTCTCCTTCACCTAAATCAGCGTGTCCTGCATATCCATCAAAATTTTCTGTTTTAAAACCAAGTTCTTCTGATAGCTTTAAGGCATACTCCAATGCTTCATTAGGTCCTTCTCCAAAAGGCATACCTGGCTTGCCTTCTTCTTCTACGCTTCTAATTTTTATTAGTTCTTGAGTCTTTTGGACGATTTCATCTTTATAGTTATTAATCAATTGTTCTAAACTCATTTTTTTACCCCCTATAACTTAATGATTATGACACTTAAATTTAAAATATAATATCTAAGAATATTATACACCTTATAATCTTACTTAAAACCCTTTTTCGCAAAAAGATTATTTAAGAAAAATTTATATTTTTTTATTTTTCACAAAAATAATATCTATTTCCTATCTTTATTTTCTCATTTTTTTCCTGTTATATTCTAAAAATACTCTCTAATATTAAGAAAACAATTGGTTAAACTAATACTACATATCTTAATTAAAGAACAATATCTTTAATTAAAATTTAGATAAATAAAGGTGGTTATATTTTGAAAAAGAAAATTATATTTACTTTATTTATCATCGGTGTCGTCCTATCATCAATTTTAGCTTATAATGATTATTTTCATAATATAAGCTTCAGTAATGTAACAGCTGGAGATAAGATATTAATTTGGATAACTACTTTAGGGCTTTTAGTATATTACTTAAAACTAGACCAGAGCCCACAACTAGTCCCAGCTACAATAAACGCTGAAAAAAAGAAAAGTGATGATAAAGCAAAGGATGATAACAAACCAGATGTATCATTTAATGATGTTGCTGGACTAGATGAAGTAAAGGAAGAGCTACAAGAGACTATTGATTTTATTAACAACTCAGAAAAATATATGAAAATGGGCGCCAAGATTCCTAGAGGAATTCTTTTTTATGGTCCTCCAGGTACAGGTAAAACTCTATTAGCAAAGGCTGTTGCTGGAGAAACAAATTCAAATTTTCTTTATGCCAGTGGATCTGAATTTGTAGAAAAGTATGTTGGAGTTGGAGCCAAGAGGGTTAGAAGCTTATTTGAAAAGGCTAAAAAGGATGCTCCTAGCATAATTTTCATTGATGAAATTGATGCTATAGGAACTAAAAGAAATCTTGAAAGCAATAATGAAAAAGATCAGACCTTAAACCAGCTTCTTGTAGAAATGGATGGTTTTAATGATAATAGCACTGTCGTCGTTATAGGAGCTACCAATCGATTAGATCTCTTAGATGAAGCCCTTCTAAGACCAGGTAGATTTGATAGACATATACATATTGGCAATCCTAATGTACGTTCAAGAGAAGAAATTCTTAAGGTGCACACTAAGGATAAGCCATTAGACACTAGTGTAAATATCAAAGATATAGCAAAGAAAACCCACGGTTTCTCAGGAGCACAGCTTGCAAATATTGCTAATGAAGCTGCCATAATAGCAGTAAGAAATAAAAAACTGAAAATTGATATAGTACATTTTGATTCAGCCATAGAGAGAGTAGTGGCAGGATTAGAGGTTAAACATCCTTCAGTTTTACTAAAAGAAAAAAATATTGTTGCCCATCATGAAGCTGGCCACGCATTAATAGGAAAGATATTAAAAATTGATATGATTCAAAAGATATCTATCGTTCCTAGAGGCCAAGCACTAGGTTATGTTTTAAATTTTCCAGATGAAGACAGATATCTAGTAACTAAACAAGAGCTTGAAAATAAAATTAAAGTTCTTTTAGGAGGTAGAGCAGCTGAAGAAATTACATTTGGAGAAATAACTACAGGAGCTAGTAACGATTTGGAGAAAGCAACTGAAATTGCTCGACAAATGGTCTGTACATATGGGATGAGCTCATTTGGTCATGTTGTAATAAAGGAAAATTATCAATATAATCAGAGTAAGATTGATAGTGAAATAAAAAAAATTCTAGACTATTGCTTAGAGGATACTTTAAAAATCCTTGAAGACAATAAGATGATTCTTAATGATATAGCAAGCTATCTCCTTGAAAAAGAAAGTTTAACTGGCGATGAATTAGACACAATATACAAGAGATATAAGGTTCCATTAAAAAATGCCACTTAATTAGAAAAGTGGCATTTAAATTTACTATTGTATTGTTTATTCTTAACGAAATGATGTAATAAACCCATTAAATAATGTTCTAATATCATATTGATAAGGTGTAACAGGACATATTTTTTTGTTAACCCCCATTAAAGTATATACAGCCGTTCTTGCAGCACGTACAGAATACTCTTCTGTAAATACCATATCTTCAGGAATTTCAACAAATTGGCTAATCATGGCAAAATTTGTTGAGCCTTCTGGAACAACAGCAGGTCTATCCGACATAGCACGAGGTTGGAATTGCGAAACTATATAAGGCATCATACAAGGTATAACATTTATAACATCCTTCATTATATCATCTATTTCATCTTCAAATTGAAGATGATACAATAACTCAATTAGTAATTCTTCCCCTGTACATTCTCTCATAGGCTTTTTAACATAATCTCCCACTTTATCTGTATATAGTCCGTATCCCCAGAAAATAGTTTCGTCTTCGCTTTGACCCTTAAAGTGAGGTTGAGCTGCTACAACTATAGACATTAGCCAATTCGAGTCTTTGAATGTCATCAAAGCACCACTGCCAGGAATATTACGACTAAACTTCTCAATCATTTTTAATAGTTTATCGCCTTTCATCGTAACAGTAAAAGACTCCCAGTTAGTTTCTTCAGGATTGCCAAAGAAAGGCTCTGGATTACCTAATCCATCTTTTTTTGCAGCTATATTTTTCCATAGTTCTCCGGCAACTGGTCTGTCAGACTTCATTGGAGCAGGAGTATCAAAGTCTCCTAAAGTTGCACAGTCTGTCATGCAACCATTAGTTACAATGCATAAATCTCCTTCTTGAAGTTCAATTATTTCGTCATTATTACCATCTTTAGTATAATGAATAGCTTTTACAGTTATATCAGAATTGTCTTTAAAATCTAAATCTGTTACTGTACATTTTAAGCTAAAATCCACATTATGATCATTTAGATAAGTCTTAAGAGGCAAGATAACTGAATCATATTGATTTAAAGGAGTTCTTGTAACTCCTTCTAAGGTCTGAATACGAGAAAACTCTAACATCATACGATTCATATAACGTCTAAATTCAAATAAGCTTGACCACTTCTGAAAAGCAAAGGTTGTTTGCCACATATACCAGAAATTTGTTTCAAAGAAATGAGGTGATTTAGCAAACCAGTCGCTTATTTTTAAATTGTCTAACTTTTCTTCAGGAGTGAGTAATAATTTCAATAATGCAATACGATCCTCGTTATTAAAGCCCATTGACATAACATCTAAAACTTTAGCATTCCTATCTATAAGACGAGCATTTGAATGAGTTGGATGCTCCTTATCAAATTCTAGAATTTCTTCAGTTACAGACATTCCTTCTTTTTCTATTGAAGGAATTGAAGAAAATAGCTCCCAAAAATTTTCATAGGTTTCTTCATTTAACATACGTCCTCCACGACATACAAAGCCACTTCCTTTATCACCAATACCGTCATTGCTTCCACCTAGTATGTCCATACTCTCAAGCACATGTATATTTTTACCATCAAGACCACAATCACGAATTAGATAAGCTGCTCCGGCAAGTGAAGCAATTCCCCCACCTACAAAATAAACATGTTTATTTCCATAGTCTCTTTTCATAGAATCATACCTCCAATAAATTTTCTAATTTATTAACATCCTATGATTACAATATAATGGATTATAAACTGTTTTAATATAGACATTAGTGTGACTCTGTCAAAAATTTATACACTTAAAGTAGATTGTAAAAAAGTTACTTCTTAAATAGATTTCTTACTGAATAAGTCGTTTCCACTGTTTTTTTACTTGTATTTTTCAATAGCTCTTTTTATGTCTCCTTCAATTAGTTTGTTAATATTATTTATTATTTCTTCTGGATTTTCCTTCATACCTTCAATCATCCAATTGGTTAATATCCCAATAAAAGCAAAACTATAAAAGTTTGCAATGAATCTAAGCTCTTTATCTTGAACTTCTGATTCATCTGCAATTTCATTTACTACATCTATTAATAATTTGAATGTAATATCATAGAGAAAATTATCGAGATGATCTCTCGCCAATGAACGAAATGTGTTCATACATAACTTGCGATTATCCTTTACATATAAAAATATTTTCAAGAATCCTTCTTGCCATGTAGCATATGTTTTATAATTCTTTATTTTAGAGAGTGCTTCTTCCTTAAATATCCAACCTAAGAGTTCATATTTATCTTGAAAGTGATAATAAAATGTTTGTCTATTAATTTCACATTTATTAACAATATCAACTACAGAAATCTTATCAAATGGTTTTGTATTCATAAATTCTTTTAGAGTATCAGCTATTACTCGTTTTGTGCTTTGTACCATATTGATCACCTCAGTTAAATTATACCATAAGAAAAAATAAAAAAACCAATCTACACAGTAGATTGATTTTACATTATTACAAGTACTATCACACCTTGAATAATTCCAATTATAAACCCTAAAACTCCACCTAACACCTCTATATGCTTTAATTCCTTTTTAGCAATAGCTATTACAATTTCTTCAATCTTCTCAATATCAAACTCGTTGATTTTTTCTTCAACTATTTCTGCTAAGCTGACTTTTGTTGCTGCCTTATCCACCATCTTTTCTACAAGGTCTTTAATTATTCTATCTCCCTCTTCATTTATCTTTTCCTCTAAATAATTATAAATGGATTTCTTAAAACTACTTGGAATAATAGCAGGCAATTTTTCATCAATGATTTCTTGGACCCTTTTGAAAATTAGAAATTTGACTTGGGAAAAATCCTCATTTTCTATGTACTTATTTACTATATCCTTCATTGACAATAATTCAACTTCAATAACTTCCCCTATACTTTTAGCTACTTCTTTTCTCCTCTTAGGAATCAGCCCTTGAAACTTAATACCTAGTAAGGGAATGGATATGGGATTAAGTGGTCTAAATATTAATTTTATGGCAATTATATTTGTAAGCCATCCAATTAATGCTCCTATAACGGCTAGTATAATTATATCTAATAGCATAATATCACCCCAATATATATTTTAACTCCATAATTATACCACATTCATGAAAATAGTAAAATAATGTAGCTAAATGTTGAAAAGGGTGATATATGTTTATTTCATTATTCTTTGTTTGCTTTTCCATTTATTTGTGAATTTGATAGTGATTTACATAGCTGACAACCTTCACAAATAGTACTTTTATTTGCAAAAATATTTTGAATAACTTCTATTACTTGATTATCTTTATTATGCTTATCTGCATGAATTACTATTTTATTTGGTGCTATGGTAATCAAAGAGCTAATTAGCAAATCATCGTAATTCATGTCATTATCAAACATTTCTTCAGCAAATTCTTCCATAAATTCATTTTGTATTAAATTCATTTTTTCGTCATACAAAGTATATTTATTTCTCTCCAGGGTTACATTGACTAATTCTTTTTTAGGTGTTTGTATATCAACAAAATACTGTAATATCTTAATAAACTCTAGATACTCTTTCTCAATAATAAAGTCTTCTAAAGTTTTATCTATAGCGTCATCTACCATATCAATAAAAAACTTTAGTCTAAAATTCACAAATCCATCTATATTAATTTCATTACTAAACTCCAAATAACCTAAAATAGCTTTTAATATTTTTGCTTTTTTACTTACTTTATACGTTATTCCCTCTGTTATAACATAATCATTGTTTTCTAAATATTTAACCGCATTTTCTTTCAATTTACTTTTTTCTTCAAAGTCCAAATAAAAACATTTATCATCTATAATTTTTTCTATGATTCTCTCTTGATAAAATTCTAGTATTATATCTGCAATTCCACCTGCAATATAATGCTTAAATATATTTCTAATATCTGGATATTTACATTTTTTTTCATTTGCAAGGGAATAATCAAGATAAGTTGTTTCTCCAACTTTTTTTATTTGTCTATTTATATCTAAATCTTCTTTTTCGAAGATATCTATTTTCTTCTTCAAAATATTATCTATTTCTTTAACTTCACCTTTAATTCCAATACAGAGAAGTTCCAATTATTTCACTCCTTTCTACTGTATTAGTAGTATTTGTTTTAGATATGTGTATATGCATTACTTTCCCATGCATTAATTGCAATTTAAAGGAATAATTGAACCTAAATCAATAATTTTTTCAGAAGTAATAATATTTGCCATTACCTGATTTTTTTTCAAAAAATTATTTATATTGTTTCTACTTGGGTGATCATCATATCTACCAGTAAATAATAATTCTTTATCCGAAAGTAATCCAGTTGACCCACCAATAAATCCATAATTAATACCTGGTAATTCTATGTATCCTTGTTCAATTAATAAAGTATCAATTCCTAATTTCCCCAAAGTTTTATATATAGATATATCAGAAGTCATTATAGCCTTTTCTCCAACAATACTAACAGAACATTTAGTATACCCTTGTTTTACATTTACTAATTCTATTCCTTCTTTTTTTAAGTAAAACTTTAATTTTTCATCAGTATATTTAAAATTATGTATAGCGTAGTTAAATATCCTAGCAACATTGTAAGCTATATTATTAGGATACTTTTCTTTAAGCTTTTTTTCTCCCTTCAATATTTTGAATCCATATTTTTTAAGCTTCTCCTTATAATACTCATACACTTCAGGAGCTACAATAATCTTTTTATGGCTTATTGGGTGCATTACAATATCAGGATGATATGAAATTGCATCATATAATTTAGGGCATCTAATTGTAGAAATAACTTTTGTGTTCATTCTTTCTAATTCCGATATTATTTCCTTTGCTCTACCATCTACAACGAATAGGTCTGCCTTTCCTTTTGGAATAAAAGGATTTTGTCTTTTGCCCATTTTCATCACTCCATTCACTTATAACTATAATATTACACTTAAATTCATTAAGTTACAAAAAAAAGAGAAAGTCTACCATTATTTAATGGAAGACTTTCTCTGAAGTTTATGGAGGCGGCACCCAGATTCGAACTGGGGGTAAAGGATTTGCAGTCCTCTGCCTTACCGCTTGGCTATGCCGCCACTCTATTTATAATTTCATTATAATTTTTTGCAATACTCAAAGTATATGACTAAGTGATTCACACGAAATTTGAAATTTCGGTTCTCTACTTATGCCTTACCGCTTGGCTATGCCGCCACTCTATTTATAGTTCTATAAAAAATAATGGAGCGGAAGACGAGATTCGAACTCGCGACCCTCGCCTTGGCAAGGCGATGCTCTACCAC
>NZ_JAETGO010000088.1 GCF_016765695.1 Sporosalibacterium faouarense
AGTGATTCACACAAAATCATAGATTTTGGTTCTCTACTTATACCAACTGAGCTAATGGGTCTTGGTTATGCCCTTCTTCATGAGCACTTTATATATGATACATGATATTTTATCCGTTGTCAACACTTTGAATGATTTTTTGTCGTTTTTTGTATAACAATTTTTAGTAGTTATTTTATTATTCATATATCATAAAATAACAAAAGCTGATTCCCTAAATATAACTTAATACAAATAGAAAAATCAGCTTTCAATATACTTTTTCACTTTATTTAAGATTAAAATATTTCTTCTATTATTAATGTTTCACTTCTTTTAGGACCTACAGATGCTATGCTTACCTTTACACCACTTAGTTCTTCTATTCTTTTTAGATAGTTCTTAGCAGTTTGTGGGAGGTCTTCGTATTTCTCAACATTCGTCATTTCTTCATCAGACCATCCATCCAGCTCTTCATATATTGGGTTACATTTAGCCAAAGTCTCTAAGCTAGCTGGGAAAGCTTCTATTTTCTCACCATCTAACTCATATCCCACACATATTTTAACTTTATCAAATCCTGCTAGAGTATCTATCCTAGTTACAGCAAATGAACTAAATCCATTTATCTGAGCTGAGTACTTTAACATAACCGCATCTAGCCATCCACACCTTCTAGGCCTTCCAGTAGTTGTACCAAACTCATGTCCTTTTTCTCTTATTGCATCGCCAATCTCATCATGCAATTCAGTAGGGAATGGACCTCTACCTACCCTAGTAGTATATGCCTTAACTACTCCCAAAGCACTCTTTAATCCAAATGGACTAATCCCTGCTCCAATTGATACTCCTCCTGATATTGGATGAGAAGATGTCAAATAAGGATAAGTTCCAAAGTCTAGATCTAGCAATGTCCCTTGGGCTCCTTCAAACAATATTTTTTTATTCTCTTTTAAAGACTTATTCAGTAAATCCGTTGTATCAGCTATATATTTTTTGATCTCTTCTAAATAACCGCTATATTCTTTAATTATAGCATCAGCGTCAAGACCTTCTTTTCCATACAGCTTCTCAATTATTTCATTTTTATTATTAATGTTTTCTCTTAATCTCTCTTCAAAAAATTCTTTATGAAAAACATCGCACATTCTAATTCCTGTTCTCTCAACCTTATCTCTATAGCATGGACCTATTCCTTTAACAGTAGTACCAATCTTATTCTTTCCTTTTTTCTCTTCTTCTAACTGATCAAGTAAAATATGATATGGAAAAATGATATGAGCTCTATCACTGATTCTAAGATTTTCTGTATTTATCCCTCTATCATTAAGGTATTTAATCTCTTCTAATAAAGATTTAGGGTTTATTACTAATCCATTTCCTAAAACACAAATTTTATCACCTGCAAAAATCCCTGATGGTATCAAGTGAAGTTTATATTGATTTTCTCCGATTTCCACAGTATGTCCTGCATTGTCACCACCTTGATATCTAACAACAAAATCTGCTTTATTAGCAAGATAATCTGTTATTTTTCCTTTACCCTCATCACCCCATTGGGCACCTAGTATTACGAGAGTTGACATATAATCCTCTCCTTTACAAATTAATATTGTAAGTAAAACGGAGTTGTATTCGCAAAACACGAATTTCCCTTTACTATATTATCAAATACAACCTTTAAAGTCAATTGAAATACGAATTATTTTACATTATCCATTTATATCGTTCGTTAATTATTGTAAAAATAAAAACCCTATTCAGGGCTTAATTTTTATTAAGGATTTAATAAAATAATGAATTGAATAACTTTTAAACTTCTATACTACATTATCAAGAATTTCTATCATTTTCTTAGAAATAAAACCATCCTTGCCCATACTCTTTAATATTTCCATTGCTTTATTGCGAGACATTCCTCCTCTATAAGGTCTGTCTTCTGTCAATGCTTGATATATATCTGCAACCGCAAGAATTTGATCTTCATTTGTCATCCTAATTGCATCTAGCTTTTCAGGATACCCTTTTCCATTCAACTTTTCGTGATGATTGCCAGCCCATTCTGCTATGTCCTCTAAGCCATTTATCTGTTGAAGAATAATTTTCGTATAATATGGATGAGACTTGATAACCTCAAACTCCTCTTTAGTTAACTTTGAAGACTTTTCTAATATTTCGTTAGGAACAACTAACTTACCTAAATCATGTAATAATCCTGCAATTTCCACCTTTTCTATCTCATTACTAGAGTATTTAAGATATTCTGCCATCTTTCTTGATATCTTAGCTACACCTCTAGAATGCCTATGGGTAAACTTACTTTTATTATCAATTAATAAAGCAAAGGCATCTGCTATTCTTTTCAAATCATCCATATTTATTATCTTTTCCTCTTTTGGCATAATCATATTCAAAAGTTGATGCATATTATGAAATTTAATATCGAACCAAAACTTATCTTGTTCAGCTATCTCTCCTAATACTTTTACTAGTAAAGGATTGCTTGCTTGTCCACTCTTTCTTTCTAACCACTTTCCAAAATTTTCTCTACCTAATTTAGTTTCTAATATATTGCAATTATCAATATCAAAGGAGTCAGCAAGATTAATTATTTGAGATTCTATTGGAATTTCATCTCCTTTTAAACCGTACACTCCACTACCATCCCAACTTTCGTGATGATATAAAATATATTTTGAAATATCATCAGACAATGGAAGCTTTTCAGCTATTTGAGACCCTAAAAAACAATGCTCCTCTTTTAGTTTGCTTTTATAGTGTATTTCTTTTATAGTGTAAGATGATAATTGCCCTGTCATACCTATGTCATGAATTAATGCTGCATAAAATATATTATTTAGCTTGTCCTCATTTAATCCAATATGCTTAGCTATGTTATAAGAAATATAAGCAGTCCTTCTAGAGTGCTCAAAATTTCTGTTTTCTGCTATGTCTAATGCTAAAGAAAATGCAAATAGTAATTGACTCAGGTTCACATTCAGCTCTTTGTCTTTTAATACTCTCATCTCTAATCAATCTCTCCTTCAAAAGTTATCCACATATCCACAGAGATATGCACATATGTTCGGTGTTATTCGCTTGCTAAAGCTTCCCTCATTTCACAGAACTTTTTATGTTCAATTTTCATTTGGTAAAGAAAACAATATATATCCCCATCTTCTAGAAAGAAATATTCCGTATCAACATATTTGTCTAAATTATATATCCTAATATCATCATTATCAATCTTTTCTTTATATTCATCTATGATTTCAAATCCACATTTCTTATAGCATCTTAGAGCTCTCTTATTAAACTTTGCAACTTCAAGATACATTGTTCGCATTCTAATTTTGTTAAAAAAATAGTCTAAGAAAAGGTTAATGGTTTCCGTTCCAAATCCTTTATTAATGAAATTCGGATCAAATACAATACCAAGAGTAGCACTTTTTTTAAACTTTTTTATATCTTTTATTGTTAAGTACCCTATTGTTCTATTGAAATTATCTAATATAGAATAGCATTTTTTACTCTTCCTGCCTGTTTTAATATTGAACCATTCTTTAACTTCCATATCATTTAACTTAGGAAAATTATAATCATAAAATAATGGATCGTCGTGCTTCCCCCAATCACGCATGGCATATACATCTTCGACTAGCAAATGACGTATCTTAATACTACTAGACTCTGCAATAAACATAATCCTTCTCCCCTATACATTTTTTAAATTTAGACTAGCCTATATATAATAGTTTATGAACCAATTTTGTTCATTATTATTATTTATACAGGATAGTCTGTAATAGGGCTATTCTTAACAATATTATTAACTTTATATCTTTATTTGTTATTGAGCTATAAATTACTTTACCCTTAATTTAAGATAATATTAAGTATTTGAATTTCTTTTCTAACTCATTAATCTCTGAATTTTTCAAGGTTAACAAACTTAGTAAATTGACCCATAAATACTAATTCTATCGACCCTGTAGGGCCATTTCTATGCTTTGCAATAATTACTTCACCTATATTTTTCTTTTCTGTATCTTCGTTATAATATTCATCCCTATAGAGAAACATTACTATATCAGCATCTTGCTCTATGGCTCCAGATTCTCTAAGGTCAGATAGTATTGGTCTATGATCAGCCCTCAATTCCGGAGCACGAGATAGCTGAGATAGAGCTATAACAGGACACTCCATTTCTTTAGCCAAACCCTTCAAGCCTCTAGATATAGCTGAAATTTCTTGTTGTCTACTTTCAATTTTTCCATTTCCCTGCATCAGCTGCAAATAGTCAACTAGAACTAAATCCAACCCTTGTTCAACCTTCAGCTTTCTACATTTAGCTTTCATTTCCATAATAGTTATTCCTGGTGTATCATCTATAAAAACTTTAGATTTTGATAGAGGTCCCATGGCACTAACTAACCTAGGCCATTCATCTTCAGATAATGTACCGTTTATTATCTTCCCAAGCTCTACGTGGGATTCCGTACTTAGCATACGCTGAACAAGCTGTTCTTTAGACATCTCAAGACTGAATACTGCCACAGACGCATCTGATCTCAATGCGCAGTTTTGAGCAATATTTATACCAAAAGTTGTTTTCCCCATTGATGGTCTAGCCGCAATTAAAACTAAATCAGACTTCTGCAATCCTGAAGTCTTATTATCCAAATCAATAAATCCAGTGGCTAAACCAGTTATACCATCCTTCTTTTTAGACATTTCCTCTATTCTATTAAAACTGTCTAGTAAAACATCCTTTATTGGGGCAAATCCTTCATGACCTCTTCTTTGAGTTATATCAAATATCTTTTTCTCTGCCAGATCAATTATATTATTAATTTCATCATCTGCTTCATAGCCTTTAGCTATTATATCGTCAGAAGCCTTAATTAGCTTCCTTAATACTGATTTCTCTTCAACTATTTCACAATAATACTTTATATTAGCTGTTGTTGAGACAGCCTCTGATAAGTCAGCTAAATACACTACACCACCTATAGCATCTAGAGTTCCTCTTTTCTTAAGTTCTTCTGATAATGTTATAAGGTCTACTGGCTCATCTCTATCGTATATTTCAACAATTGATTCAAATATTTCCTTATGAGCTTCTTTATAGAAATCCTCAGATAACAAAATTTCTGTAGCTGCCACTATAGCATCCTTATCTAATATCATTGCTCCTAAAACAGATTGTTCCCCTTCTATACTATGAGGTGGAATCTTCCCTAAGGTTTTTAAATCAGCTGTCACCTTAACACCTCCTATGGATTTAATAAAAGCGGCAACTACGCCGCTTTTATGCTTGTCTATATTATAAACATTGCCATATTTAGTTTTATATAAACACCAAGTATTCTTATTTGGCTTTTACATGAACCTTAAATTTAGCAGTAACATTAGGATAAACCTTTGCTTCTACTTCAGTAACACCTAATGTTTTAATATTATTATCTAAATTAATTTTTCTTTTATCAATTTTTATCTTATGTTGCTTTTGTAAAGATTGAGCTACATCTTTAGTAGTTATTGATCCAAAAAGCTTTCCATTGTCCCCTGCTTTGCTAAATAGATCTACAGTAATCTTAGATAGCTTTTCAGCTAATTTTTTAGCTTCTTCTAGCTCTGATTCTTTCTTTAGTTTTTTAGCCTGCTTTTGCTCCTTTAATACCTTAACGTTTCCTTGAGTTGCCTCTTCTGCTAATCCCCTAGGAAGTAAAAAGTTTCTAGCATGCCCATCTTTGGCATTAACTACATCTCCCTTTTTTCCAAGTCCTTTTACATCTTTAAGTAATATTACTTTCATTCATCCTCACCTTCCTCTAGATATTCTCTTATTGCATTTTCTAACATAACTTCAGCGTCTTCTAAACTTACATCCTCTAGCTGAGCCCCAGCCACAGTTAGATGGCCACCACCACCTAATTTTTCCAAAATTAATTGTACACTTAGGTCTCCTAAGGATCTTCCACTAATATGAATTTTCCCTTCGTTATTTGTTAGTACAAAGGAAGCAGTAATACCTTTAATATTTAACAGTGCATCAGCTGCTTGAGCAACAATTAATATAGCATCCTCACTTTCTTTCTCTAGCCTAGAGATAGCTATAGTTTCTTCTATAAACTTAGCATTTTTAACTACTTCTGCTTTAGACACAAAAATTTCTAAATCATCTTGAAACAATTGCCTTACTGTAGTTGTATCTGCTCCCGCTCTTCTTAAAAAGGATGCAGCCTCAAAGGTCCTAACTCCAGTTTTAAAGGTAAAGCTCTTAGTATCAACACTTATTCCTGCTAATAGGGCTTCAGCCTCAAACTTTTCAATCTTAAGCTTATCTCCCATGTAATATAATATTTCTGAAACTAACTCACATGTGGAAGAAGCATATGGTTCTTGATATACTAGCACCGGATCTTCAATAAACTCTGCTCCTCTTCTATGGTGGTCTATTACCACAACTTTATCTACTATGTCTAATACCTTTGGTGCCTCAACAAAATTAGGTCTATGACTATCTACAACAACACATAATGATGATTTATTAGCTAATGTCTGTGCCCTTTCAGAAGTTATTATATGATCCAAATATTCTGGATGCTCTTTTTGAATTTTCCCATAGATATTCTGAATCGATGGATTTACACCATCTAAAACTATATATCCCGTTTTCTCTCTATTTACGACAGCCCTATATACTCCTATAGCAGCACCAAAGCTATCCATATCAGCAATCTTGTGACCCATAATAAAAACCTTATCGGATTGATCTATAAGCTGTCTTAGGGCATGAGCAATTACTCTCGCCTTTACTTTAGTTCTCTTCTCAACAGCCTTACTTTTTCCACCATAAAAGCTGAGCTTATCTATTTTCTTAACTACTGCTTGATCTCCACCTCTTCCTAAAGCAATATCCATTGCCGCACTGGCAAATTCATATAGTTGCCCTGGTGTTTTGCCATTCACTCCTACCCCTATACTCAAGGTAGCTGGAATAGTATTCCCTTGCTCTATTTCCCTTATATCGTCTAGTATATCAAATCTTTTTGTTTCTAGTAAATCAAGATTCTTATGTTCAAAAACAATAATATATTTATCATTCTCGTACTTTCTAATTAAACCATTCATTCTTTGAGCTAATGTGTTTAACTTCTTATCTATTTCAGCTAAAACTATAGGTCTATTAGCTTCATCGGTACTATTCTTTACATCTTCATAATTATCAATCTGAACTAAAGCCACATCAATCTTCTCATTATTGTATTTTTCCTTTAGTAACGAGAAATTGGTGGTATCTATCCAGTAAAGCATTATGATATAATTATCCTTGGACTCATTTCTGCGTTTACTTTTTACTAGATTATATAATACTTTATAGTACCTGTCATTAATAGAAACTTCCATGGACATATCTTCTTTACTTTCCATTATTTTATCTATGTTGAAGTCAGGTATAATATCATTAATATTTTTATTTAATAACCCTTGCTTATTTGTAACCTCTGTAAACTTTGGATTATACCAGCTTATAGATCCATCTAATTCAGCCATTACTAGAGGAATAGGAAGATTTAAAATTGCATGTTTCGTTGCCGAATCAAATTCTTCTGTTAATCCTTCAATATATTTTGTCCACTCTACTCTTTTCATATGGACATTGTTCCAATGATAGTATATTAAGTATCCTAGAACGATAACCCCTACCGCTGATATTTTAGGCTCATAAAACGCTATAACTCCTATCAAGATACCAATTATCCATAAATAGATTTTTGTATCTGGAGTTAAAATTTTAAATATTTTTTTATTGGCCATTATTTATCCTCCCAAAACTCAATTAGACTTCCCTAACTTTCTCAAATTAAATAATACATCTATTAACCCTACAAGAGAAATTACAGCAGAGTTAATGATAGCTAAAATTACTAAAATCACTTTTAAAACTTTATTCAATTTAAATTTATCCATAAAGTATATAATTACAGCTAACCCTTGAAGGAAGAACACAAATATTATTATAGCTGTTATATTTATAAAGATACTCTCAAAGTATAATACCTTTATATATTTTATTATTATAGATCCTAAAATCATTATCACTGAACCTAAAATAATATGTTTAGGAAGATTGAATAATTTAAATTTAGCTAATGTAATATTCTTATATCCAAATCTTCTTAATACAACAACTGCTCCCCAATAAACCACATATGTAGTTACAATTGCTGATGTCAATATGAAAAAAGGAAAAAGTACTAACATGTAATCAAATAATGATTTCATATAATCTTCCATTTGAGATAATTCATAGCTAGAAATATCTAATCCCTTTAGGCCCTCTACTTGCATAGTTAAAACATCATTTAAATACCCTTCCATTGATTCTATCAAACTCGTTCCACTAATAACATCAAACATAGTTATTGATAGTAATATCGATACCAATGCTACCCCAAAGCTAAATATAAGAACATTATTTTGTTTAAACTTTCTTTTAAGCATATATGAAAAAGAAATTGATAAAAATCCAAAGGTAATAAACATTAATAATCCTATAATCAAATTGGTTAACACTCCAATAAGTAAGCTAGATGCAATTAAAGCTAATATATTATACTTAGTACCATGTCTTACCCCTATTACTATAAATGGAATAGGGAAAAAGATTATTACAGTTGGAATAAAGTATAATCCGATGAGTGCAAATGCCACCATTAAAGTTGTAGTTATTGAAGTTTCTGCTATAGCTCTTGTTTTTTCTCCTAAATTCAAAATACCCACCTCTATCCTCTTGTTCTTTTAAAATAATCTAATAGTTTACTTAAATCTCCATACCATTTTTCAATCTTATGTTCTTCTACTATTCCTAATCTAACTTTACTTTCTAGCTTTTCATCTATTCTTTCAAAACTAACTCCTAAACGCTTACCTAGTAAATATGTAACAAGAATAATATTAGCTAATACATCTAGTATTGCCTCTTGACTATTTTGTACTCCTTTTACAAGTAATTGAAATAAAGTAGCCACTGCAGTCAGGATTTCACTTTTTAGCCATTCTATTACTCTTATATTCTTCGTAATATCTACGTTCTTATTATATCCCATTAATACTCCCCCTTAGATACATTATAACAAATGTAAGCTGATTATATCTATACATTATATATTTGAAATATATATACTTCTAAGTTAAACCTAAACTCTACAACATATAGATGTGTAATATATACTAGCTACATTAAAATTCTATATAGTATATATACTTATGTCAAATAAAAAGTATTTATTTGATATCATAACAAAAAAGCGCATAAATGTATATTCCATTTACGCGCTCACAGGATATAATAAGTTTTATATTGTCTAATTCCATTAATTTCACATGGATTAGATAACCTAAATATTAATTTAAAAAATTTTATTTTCTCATTCTTAACTCTTTATAAAAGTAGACTTTGGAAGTAATCTCATTACTATAATTGCTAAAACACCACCAACTAATGCAGTATATAATTGAGGTAAGCTTAGAGCAGTTACAAGTGGTCCTGGAACCTTAGTAAATAAACCTATAAGATATCTAGCCGAAATAGCTAAGAATGCAAACTTACCTATAGCTGCCACAATAATTCCAATATAGTCACCATTTTTTGCAATTCTCTTTCTAATAAATCCAAATAAAATAACTAAGATAGAATTGCCTATAATAACGAATGGCACTACTGGAGCCAATGGCATTAATCCAACAAAGAATGCTATTAGTGGCGTGAAGCATCCTATTATTATACCTGACAGTATTCCAACTAATCCTACGCTAACCAATAAGGTAAAGTTCACCAACGGCCCAACGACTCCTTGTCCAAGTCCATTCAGTCCAATTTGAAAAACAAGCGATATAGCTAATAGTACAGCTGTTCTAGTTATGTACTGAACTGTAAAATTTTCATTCATGGTAATCCCCCTTAATATTAATCCAATTTTAACTTCTCATATATATTATATAATATACTTCAAAATACTTCCATATTATATAAGCAAGAAAATAGCCAGAATAATTAATTATTCTGGCTATTTTCTTGCTCATTTATAATATCGTCTATTAGGTCATAATCTGACAGAAAGTTAGATTCTTTTATTTCTCTCATTGCTCTTAAATATCCTTCTCTGCATTTCTCTATATCTATAGGCTCCTTAGTTTTTCTGTCCCAAGCCCTACTATTTTCATAAATACCATCCTTAGACATCTCAAATACTATATCATCGTCTATAAAAGATCCTTTTGGTATATAATATTGGTTGGCTACAAAACCCTTCTCGCTATTTAAAAGGTCTCTACCATATCTCTTACCTTTTAAATCATCTATACCTACAAGATTCAGTATAGTTGGGAATAAGTCCATCTCTCCACCAACTATTTCTTTAGTTTCACTTATTCCTTTTCCAGGGATATTGATAATTAGTGGTATATTCATATACTCATCAAAAGTATATTCCGTACCTAAATAATCACTCATAATATCCTTATTCTTAGCTCTAGCAGGGTACAGCCCTGAATGATCTCCATATAAAACTATCATTGAATCTTCATACAATCCCTCATCCTTTAGTTTTTCAATAAACTGGCCAAAAGCTTTATCTGAATAGTTTATACTCTGTATATAATTCCCAAATAAAGTGTCTTCATGTTCTTTTTTAAGCTTGATATCTATAAGTTCTTCAGGCATATCATAAGGGTGATGACTAGTCAATGTTATTAGTACAGAATAAAAAGGCTTTTTAGCATCCTTTAAATGGTCCACAGCTTGATCAAAGAAATCTACATCATTAATACCTAATCCTATTAAGTCATCCTCATCATATTGAAAATCTTCTAGGCTCACAAAATTATCAATTCCAATTCTAGGATACATATCAGACCTTCCCCAAAACTCTGCATTATTTCCATGAAATGAATATGTGCTATATCCATTTTCTTTAAGAATCTTAGGTAAACTATAAAAGTAGTTCTGATTATATTTTTTAAATGTAGATACACTATCCGTTGGATACAATGAGTTGTTCAATATGAACTCAGCATCTGAAGTGTTTCCAGGACCTACCTGTTGGTAGAAGTTATCAAAGTAAAAGGCATCTGATTTCATAAATTTATTTAAATTAGGTGTTAACTCTTGCCCATTGTATACACTACCTATAAGAAAGTTCTGAAGTGATTCAAACTGAACTACTATAATATTTTTCCCTTTAGCTATTCCTTTATAGTTTTCAGTTTTATTATAGCCCTCATTTTGTTCATCTACTATTTCTTTAACTTTTTTGTCTAATTCTTCTTGATCTATTAACTCTTCATTTCTATTTGATAGTTTAGTGTATGCATCATATATATGGTAAGTAAATACACCATAATTATTATAAGCGTAGGTAGTATTACCATTTATATAGACTCCAGGAAATAGCATAAATACTGCTAATAAAGATACTGCTACTTTCATAAAAGTTCTATTTCTAAATTTAAATATAGAGTAGTCTATCTCTTTTTTCCTCAATAATATACCTAAAGGTATAAGATCTACTAGCATTACAAAATAAATAGGTCTTAGTATGAATAATATACTTTTCCATACCGTAGGTACATTACCTACAAAAAGAAACATTGTAACTGAAGGTAAGAATCCATAGTACTGGTAATATACTAAATCTACAAAAAGTATTCCTCCAACTAGTGCATGTATTATAAAACTAGATATTCTAAGCCTCTTAACTGGAATAAAAGCTAATATACTATAGAATAATAAGATAGCAGGTATCGTTCTCAAGAAAGCTATGACAATGTGCTTCTCATTAGTGAACCCGTATAATATTAATACTTTAACTAATGATATTAGTATCATTATTCCTATTAACTTATATAACTCTTTTACTTTATCATTTTTATTATTTTTTAATGATTCCTTCTTAGTCATACTATCTCCCCCTTTATTCTCACATAATTATCCTTAGTTATAAATCCTCAACCCCTACCAAATATACTGAGCGATAGGGCTTGAAGATTTATTAATAAATTATATTACTTCCATTTTGGAAGTATCACTATTGCTTTGAACAAATCTCCATCTATTGCTATATTAAAGTTGCCTCCTTGTAACTCAATTAAGCTTTTTGCAATAGAAAGTCCTAATCCACTTCCTTGACTTGTCCTCGATTCATCTCCCCTAGTGAATCTTTCCATAAGCTCGTCTTCAGATATATTTAATTCATATGCAGATATATTCTTTATCGTTAAAGATACTTGATTGCCCAAATCTTTTATATCTATATATACCCTTGATTTTTCTAGAGCATACTTAAATATATTTGATAATAGATTTTCTATGGAGCGCCATATTAACTTACCATCAGCCCTCATAAACACTTTATCATTTGGATAGTTTATCTTAAAATCTAACTTTGATTCCTTAATCTTATCATCTAATTCTCCTAATCCTTGTGTTATGAGTGAAATTATATCAATCTTTTCATAATTAACTGGGACATTTCCACTAGTTACCTTAGACGCTTCAAATAAATCATCTGTTAAAGTTTTTAGTCTTTGAGCCTTTCGTTCTAATATTCCTGTATATTCATTTACCTTCGTTGTATCTTTCTCATTCTTCAATAAATCTATATAGGTTATAATAGATGTAAGAGGTGTTCTTATATCGTGAGAAACATTACTTATAAGTTCTGTTTTTAACCTCTCACTTTTGAGTTCGTTATCAACGGCTTTACTCAAGCCATCGGTTATACTATTAATATTGGATGCAAGTTCACCAAACTCTCCATTATTTTTGACGTTAATTTTGTGATAAAGGTTCCCATTTTTAACCTCTTCTACTCCTTGTTTTATAGAATTAAATTCCTTAACCTTTTTTAATGCAAGCCATACTGCAACACCTATAGTCACCGGAAACATGAAAAATGTTAACGCTACTAATATCGGATAGCCTATGACAATTAGTATAATTTTAACTCCCACACTTCCACTGTTATAAAGGTCTTTTACAAATTTTGCTATTCTTAGTCCTATATTATATATAAAAGTATGCCTTAAAAATGTTTTATTTTTAATATGCTTTATTAACGACATAAACAGTAATAGCCCTAAACTACTAAAGACTATAGTAATAGGTATGACTACTTCATATGCTCTATAATACCCTATTGTATTCATAAATCCAACCCATGAAAAAAGAACTATTCCACAAAGTATCAAATTAATATCCACGTATAGTCTATCAAAGGTATTAAGGTGTAACTTCTTATCCTGTGAATTTCTACCAATGACAACTAATAAATAGATTAAAGCTAATAGGAAAGCTAATGCAAGCCCTAAAATCCAATACAAACTTTTCATAGCCAACTCTTTGTCATATATCCATTTATTCATCTCTGTCTCCAAGTAATCATCAGTTAAGGCAATATATATTGAATCCTTTGATCTCTCTATCCCAAAGCTATTGGATTTAATCCAATAATTTATTTGACTCTCTTTAACTTCCTTTGGATAAACCTCTCCATCATACATACTTAAAATAACATAAGATGGAAATGACTTGAAATAGTCTTTTGTTGTACTAGACGAATTTGTTAATACACCATTTTTATTTTTATAGCAATACACAATACCTTCACTTTTCTCTAGTTTTCGCAAAATATTATTGTAATTGTCCAAGTCCTCTTCAATTATATCATTTTTAATATCTTCTATCTCTTTTTCATATTCTTCTTGAAAAATTTTATAGTTTTCTGCACGAGATAAATTTGGATCATACTTAATCGAATTGTTTCTAAATCTGTAGAAGAGCTCTGTTTCTCTTCTCTCAATCTCTTCTTTATTAATAGTTTTGCCTTCCTTAATATATTCTTCATTTTTATATTTGGCATTAAGATAAATCAAATTGTTTATAGTAGAACTAACTTCATTTCTAAATTCATATCCCTCGAAATAATTATTTTCATAAATAATACCCAAACCGCTATTTTCATTTTTTAAATCATAATTTATAAGGACACCTAAGGCTCCACTAAAGGAAACTACTACAATTAGAAATGCTATTGTCTTTGCTATACAAGAATAACTAAATTTTTTCAATCTTGTACCCAATTCCCCACACCACCTTTAAATATTTTGGTTCTTTAGGATTAATTTCTATCTTCTCTCTTATCTTCCTTATATGAACCGCTACTGTATTTTCTGGATTATAAGCAGTTTCTTTCCATACTTTTTCATAGATTTCATCTATTGAAAATACACGTCCCGCATTTTCTGTAAGGAGCTTCAATATTTTATATTGAACTGGTGTAAGTTGTACATCCTCTCCATCAACAGTTATAGATTTACTTTCATCATCAATTATCAAGCCACCGGTTTTAAAAACATTCTTTTTTTCTTCAAAGCTACCTAATGATGTATACCTTCTAATCTGAGATTTAACTCTAGCTATAAGCTCTAATGGATTAAATGGTTTGGTTATATAATCATCAGCCCCCATATTTAAACCCATTATCTTATCTGTATCCTCTGATTTGGCTGATAGTATTATAACTGGAATATTTCTATCTTCTCTTATCTTCATTGTTGCTCTAAGTCCATCCATTTTAGGCATCATTATATCTATTAATATCAAGTGAATTTCTTTATCTTCGATGATTTCAAGAGCTTCTAAACCATTATAAGCTTTAAATACCGTATACCCTTCATTTTCTAAGTAAATTTGGATAGCATCTACTATTTCTCTTTCATCATCACATACTAGTACATTCATGTTCAATCACCCCAAACATTAATTTGTACATATTATACCACACCCCCCTATTAACTATTAACTTAAGAATTTTGTATAATTACGACTTAAGTATAATTTTGTATAAAATTTTACTACGTAATTTCCTTAACTTTCTTAATTTAATAATAACAACTAATTCTTAAGATATATCTGATGAATTTCTTAAGATTTTCTTAAGATTAATTTTTTATATAGTCTATATGATATCTGAAAACAAACACAAAAGCGACGAATATATATTCGTCGCTTTTGTGGCAAATAAAAAGAAGTGGTTTCCCACTTCTAATTTTAATATTATTCAGCTGTGTATGGTAAAAGGGCAACGTTTCTTGCTCTTTTAATCGCTCTAGTCAATTGTCTTTGGTGAATTGCACAGTTTCCAGAAATTCTTCTAGGTAATATTTTACCTCTCTCTGTTACATATTTCTTAAGTTTGTTTAGTTCTTTGTAATCAATTTTTTCTACATTGTCTACACAGAAATTACAAACTTTTCTTCTCTTTCTAAAATTTCTTTTAGCCATTCTCTTTCCCTCCTTCTAGAACGGAATATCTTCATCATCTACTGGTTGAAAACCATCTGTATCTATTCCACCCATTCCGTGGTCATTATTATTATTTCTATCTGAATTTGAATATCCTCTTGAATTATTATTATTATTGTTATTGTTGCTGTCTCCCCATTCAAGGAACTGTACCTTCTCTGCAACTACTTCAGTTACATATACTCTTTGTCCTTGATTATTGTCGTATGATCTAGTTTGTATTCTTCCTTGGACAGCAACCAATTTGCCTTTATTTAGATAAGTTGCACAGTTTTCAGCTGGTCTTCCCCATACCACTATACGTGGAAAATCTGCGGTCGGTTTTCCTTGCTGTTCCATCTGTTGCTTCTTCTCTCTAGGCAGATCTTTATCTATAGCCATAGTAAAACTCGCTACAGCAGTTCCATTTCCTGGTAAAAATCTCAATTCGGGGTCTGCGGTTAATCTGCCAACTAGTGTAACATTATTCATTTAATAACCCCCCTAATAATTACTCTTCTTCTCTAACTACCATGTGTCTAACAACATCATCAGTTATCTTAGCAATTCTGTCTAATTCATTAACTGAATCTGCACCTGCTTCGAAGTTTACTACTATATAGTATCCTTCTTTATAATCATTTATCTCATAGGCAAGCTTTCTACTTCCCCATTCGTCGACACTGTCAACGGAACCATTCTCTTCGATTATTCCTTTAAATCTTTCCATTATACTATTTCTTTTTTCTTCTTCAGTATCCGGTGCAAAAATAATCATAGCTTCATATTTTTTCATCAATTTCACCTCCCTTTTGGACTAACGGCTCTAAAAAAGAGCAAGGAACATACAACAACGATTTATTATACCACTAAACAGTATATATATCAAGGTATTTTGAAAAAAGCTGTAAAGAAATCTTCTAAAGCAACGATTTATTTACAGCTTCTCTTTCAAATTCTACTATAGCATTTCTTTTATTGTTTCGGCTAATCTTTTAATTCCTACAACTATTCTTTCCTCGTCCATATTAGAATAGTTAATTCTCATGGTGTTTTCGTTTCCTCCATTTGGAAAGAATGATCCTCCAGGAACAAATGCAACCTTTTTTTCTATGGCTAACTTAGCTAATTCTCTTGCATTGATATGCTCTGGAAGTGTTACCCAAGTAAACAAACCACCCTCTGGTTTTGTAAAGTCAACCCCTGCTGGAAATTCTTCTTCCATCGTTTTTAACATTAAGTTCCTTCTTCTTCTATATACATCAATTATTTTCTTAATGTGTTCATCTAAATCGTATTTTTCTAAGAATCTATTAAGCTGCATCTGTGATATAGTGCTAGTTTGCAAATCTACACCCTGTTTAACTAAGATATATTTATTGATAACAGCTTTATCTGCAAATGTCCAACCTAGCCTAAAGCCTGGACAAAAGGTTTTTGAGAAAGTTCCAAGGAATACTACTCGACCTTCTGTATCAAAACTCTTAACTGATGGTGGTATTTCTCCTTCAAACCTTAATTCACCGTATGGATTATCTTCAACTATTGGAAGATTATATTTATTAGCTATTTCGATAAGCTTCTTCCTTCTTTCTACCGTCCAAGTTCTACCAGAAGGATTTTGGAAATCTGGAACTACATATATAACTTTTATTCTGTCAGTAGTCTTAATTATTTCCTCTAAATCTTTCATTATCATTCCCGAATCGTCTGTTGGCACTTCAACAAAGGTGGGCTGATACTGCTTGAATGCACCTAATGCTCCAAGATAACTAGGACTTTCACATAATACAACATCTCCTGGGTCTAAAAAAACTTTTCCAGTTAAATCTAAACCCTGTTGAGATCCACTAGTTATAAGTATATTTTCTGCATCAGCCTCTATCCCAAATTTATCCATTCGTTTAACTATTTTCTCCCTGAGAGGAAGGTAGCCTTCAGTCGTGCTATACTGTAACGCTTTAGTACCTAACTCATCTAATACTTCAATAGATGCCTGCTTAATTTTCTCTACTGGGAAAAGTTCTGGAGCTGGAAGCCCCCCAGCAAATGAAATAACTTCCGGATTTTCAGTAAGCTTGAGAATCTCACGAATTTCACTGGCTTTTATTCTATCCATTCGCTTTGAAAAATTTAAATTCACCTAATACACCCCCAAAAAATTTAGAACAATAAAAAAACGTTTTCCTACAGTACTAGTTTACTATTTTTCATTGAAATTGTCTATTTATTCTATTAATATTTTAATTTTTTTACTTGCTTTCTTCTGAGCCACTTTGACTTAAAATCTTTTTAACCTTCTTTACAAAATCCCTTCTAGGCACCCAAACTTGTCTTCCACAGCCTAGACATTTTATTCTAAAGTCAACTCCAATTCTCATAACTTCCCATCTGTTTTCTCCACAAGGATGGGCTTTCTTCATCTGCACTACATCCCCTACATTGTATTTAACTTGCATCCTACTACCTCCTAACTTTCCTTATTAATTACAACTCTCCTTGGGTAAGGAATCTCTATATTCTTTCTATCAAATTCTTCTTTTATTCTTTTTCTCATTTCTCTTTCTACTGCCCACTGCTCCATGGGTTTGGTTTTAGCAATTATGGATATGACTATGTCCGAACTTCCAAGACTAGAAACTCCTAAAACTGTTGGTCCCTCAACTATACGGTCATCATTCTTAGCTATATCTTCACATAATCCTTTTAGAACAGTCAGTGCATTCTCTATATCTTCTTCATAGGCTATACTTACATCAACCCAAGCTCTCATTGATCCCCTGCACCTATTAGTAACTGCTGTTATATTTCCATTAGGTACTATATGTAAATCTCCGGAAAAGGCTCTAATTTTAGTAGTTCGTAATCCAATCTCCTCAACTATACCTTCGAATTCTCCTGTTTTAATAAAATCCCCTACTGAATATTGGTCTTCAAATAATATAAAAAATCCTGTGATAACATCTTTTACTAAACTTTGAGCTCCAAAACCTATAGCAATACCTCCAACACCTGCTGCAGCTAAGACTGAAGCTGGAGTTATTCCAAATAATTCTAGTATTGGCACTATTGCAATAAAGTATATCGCATATCTTGATATACTTTTAAGAATAGCAGCTAAGGTATTAGCTTTCCTATCTTCCATTTTATACTTAAAATCTCTCTGTTTTTTGAAAAATTTATCAATAACAACAGACACTATTTTAATAACTATCCTAGTTATTATTAGAATAATAATTATTTTTATCATTTTTTCTAATATTGTCATATCTTGAGAGTTAGTTCCAAACCTTGAGACTACCTTACTAAAAGTATTTACTATTGATTCCTTCACTAAAACACCTCCAGATGAATTTTTAAACTTCTGTAACTATCTTATCTGATAACATCTTCTTGACTTCGTATATACCCTTTATGTCCAAAGCAATATCACCTATAATCTTCCTTACTTTCTCTAAGTCTTCCGTCGCAAATCTTATTGAAAGACCGCAACTTGCAGTTATTTCCCTAGGGGTAGGTATAGTTCTAATATCTAATCCTTTTTCATTTAACACTTTTTCGCCTTTTATTGCATGATGAGTGGAGTTAAATGTTATAACACAGTATTGTTCTTCTTTCATATAAATCACTCTTTCTCTTTCAATATATTTTAAATTAATTCTTAAATACTCTTAGAGGTCTATAACAAATTTAATTATACCATAAGTCAGTTGCAAAAAAAATACTAGCAAAAGCTAGTATTTCAAATATCAAAATTACATATTAAATCTTCTCTATTAATTATAAAATTCATTATTTCAAATGTTTTCACAAAGCTTAGAGCTTTATAGTATTTGTTGCATTTTTCATCTTCTCAACTATAGTATACATGTTTGTTACTTCACCAATCTGCAATTTATCTGCAATCCCATAGTAATCTAGGCAAGTTCCACATGATAATATTTCTACACCATTTTCTTCTAAAGTTTTTAAATCCTCTATAGACTTTGATCCTTGAGTTGTAAGTTTTACTCCACTATTTAAAAAAACTAAAGTTGATGGATATGGAGTGGATTCTGTAAGAGTGTATATAAAACCTTTCATTAAAATATCTCCTAGCTCTTCTCCTCCTTCACCCATTCTGTTGCTTCCAAATACAATCGTCATATCCTTAAGTGTGTCTGGTATACACACTTCTGTTTCTTGACTTCCTTCTCCTTTAGTTATATGTACGTAGAAATGCCCTTCTTTAGTTTTGTCCACTTCGTACTCAAAGTTTAAGCTTTTAGCAAGTTTGGATACATTCTCCTTTGCAACTTCATTATCCACTATACAACTTATAGTACCTTCATTTATTTCTTCTAAAGCTTTCTTAGTCATTATTACTGGTTTAGGGCAGTTTTGTCCTCTAGCATCTACTTCTTTTCTCATATTTTCTCCTCCTTTATATTCAGATTTTCTTATACTCGTTGCTCCTATATTTAATAGTATACTAGTTTATTATTGGCTATAGTTGTACTATAGATAAGAATTATGCATATGGCTTTTCTCATAAGCATTATCTATAGTATATCTTTCTTATACATTAACTACCTTTTCTTAATGCTTACATCTGAGTTATAAATTATAAAGTTTTTTTCCTTAGATTTAAATTTCAAATTAATATTTTTGATATTATTATTAATTTTCTTAAAATTTATATTGACAATAATAAAAATCAGTAATAATATATAAGTATAAGTTAATATTATTAAAAAAGTTCAAACTAATATTAAATATATACAAACATAATATCAATTTATATTATACCCAATAATTAATTTTCTTAAAAGGGGGGGAATGTTTTGAATAATGACATTATGTCCATAATAGAACAGTTAAAATCAGAACAAATATCTACTAAGAAAGCTATAGACTTAATCAAAAATTATGACCCAAATAATGACTATGAAATAAGAAAGAAAGCTTCAAAGCTAAAAATTTTAATTATTGATAAAGGAGAAGGTAAGACTATTCGAATACCTGCTATACCTTTCTGGTTGATTACCTCATTAGGAAATATGGGGTTAAAAATTGGTAAATTTGCAGCTAAACGGTCAGATACTATCGATGATGAAACCAAAGAATATCTAAATGTTTTAGATGACATTGACTTAAGGGAAATCTTTGAAGAATTAAAGTCCCATGGACCATTTGAATTAGTCAATGTTGAGGAAGAAGATGGGGATATGGTTAAGATATCTATATTATGATTAGAAAGGGTGTTATTATGAAAAAAGAAGCTATTGGTAGATGTCCAGTCTGTGACCATGGAATGGATATCACTAAATTACACTGTGATTACTGTAATACAACTATTGAAGGTAAGTTTTCATTATGTAAATTTTGCAAGTTAAAAGACGAACAAAAGTTTTTTGTGGAAGTTTTTATAAAAAATAGAGGAAATATTAAAGAAATTGAAAAAGAGCTTGGTATTTCTTATCCTACAGTTAGAAATAAGCTTGAAAATGTGATTGAGGCATTAGGCTATAATGCTAAATACACTCCTAAGGTTGATAAAAAAGATATATTAAATAAGCTTAGTTCAGGTGAAATAACTGCTGAAGAAGCTGTTAAGCTATTGAAAGAATAATTTAGTTCACAAGTAAATAATTTAAAAGATAAGAATAATATTTATATTTCGGGGAGGGTTTAAGTTGAAAGATGAGAGAATGATGATTTTGGCAATGTTAGAAGAAGGAAAGATATCTAGTGAAGAAGCTTCCAAACTTATTGAAGCACTTGATGAAGCAGAGTTAAAGGAATTAAAAACATTAAATTTTAATAACAGTTCCTCTGAAGAAGCGACTTCTACATCTAAAGTAACCGATGAAAATAAAATAAATTCCACTAAAAATAACTGGGAAGATACCTTCGAAAGAAAGATGGAAAAGTTCGGTGAGAAGATGGAAAGCAAATTCGGAAAAGATTTTGAAGAAAAAATGGAAAGAACCGGAGAAAATCTCGGTGAAAAGATGGGTAAGCTTGGTGAAAATATTGCTGAAGGTACAATGTCTTTTACAGATAAAATACTTGATCTAGTGGATAATATTGTCGACAATACTTCATTCACTAACTTATTTGGAAGCTATGAAACTATAGAAGAAAAATTAGAAAAGGACATTTCACAAATTGATGATGTTGAATTAGTTTTCGAAGCTGTAAATGGTAAAATAGCTTTAATGCCTTGGAAAGGAGACAAGGTTGTTGTAAAAGCAGTATGTAATATCAAAAAAAAGGATTTAGATATTAAAGAATCTATTTACACTATTGTTGAAGAGGGTAATAAAGTTATCTTTAAACCTATCTATACTAGTAATATTGGTACTAAGCTTACTGTAAATTTACCTGAAAAAGATTATAAAAAGATTAAGGCTCATACTACTAATGGTAAAATACAAGCTGATAATATTACTTCCAATGATTTAATTTTAAATACGACTAATTCATCAATTATTTTATCACATATTGATACAAAAGACCTTTATCTAAGCACTAAGAATGGGAGAATTATAATAGATAATACAAATGGCGAAAGATTTTCATTAAATACTGCTAATTCTACAATTGATCTTAAAGAATCTAGCTGCGAAGCTATAGAAGCTATTACTAAAAATGCAAGAATTCTTTTGGAGAACTTGAAAAGTACAACAATTAAAGCTAAAACTACAAATGGATCAATTAATATGACTAATTGTGCTACTACTTCAATTAATGCTATTACTTCTAATAGTAAAATACTTTTAGATAATATTGATACTGACTTAATTAATGATGTTTATGCACAAACAACTAATTCATCTATAGATGCTTCATTTAAGCATACTGATGCGTTATTTAATATTGATGCAAAAACTTCTATGGGACATATAAATGTTAATATTCCAAATCTTATTTATGAATTAAACGATCAAAGACAACTGGGTTCTAAAAAAATATTAGCACATAGTCCTGATTATTCAAGGGATAAGGGTATTAAAATAGTTGCAAACACTTCAAATGGATCAATTAAAATTCAATAAATTTCTTAGGGGGTTTTGTAAATGAGTGAATATTTAAAAGAGGAAAAAATGGAAATACTAAAAATGATTGAATCTGGTAAAGTTAGTTCAAAGGATGGATTAGAGCTTTTAAATGCACTTGAAGATAAAGCTGAAGCAATTCCTGTAAGCTCTGCTAAATGGTTGAAAGTAAGAGTATTTGATCCAGATGATAAAACGAAAGTAAATGTGAATATTCCTATTGCTTTAGTAGATATAGGACTTAAGTTTGCAACAAAATTCTCTCCTGAATTAAAGGATTCTAGCCTTGATGGAGTTGATTTTAGGGAAATAGCTGAAGCTATTAAGAACGGCGCTCATGGTAAAATTGTTGATATAGAGAGTGAAAATGGGGAAAAAGTTGAAATAATAGTGGAATAAAAAGACTCAAGTATTCTTTTAATCTTAAAAGGAAGGGAACCCCTTCCTTTTATTTATGTCTTATATTATTGTATATAATTCTTATACCTATTAATATTAGAATAATTGGCCAAGCATAGGTTATTATTTCCCAAAAATTATCTTTTATAATATCATGGTTCATTAAGTAAAATAGTCCTGATAGTGCAATTAGAATTGTACCTGGTATCAAAGGCCATTTGCTGCTATATTTTCTAGTTTCTATAAAATAAATCATATAAAATGCTCCACCTACAGCAATAAAGAAGGCCCAATCCATATCTACTGTAAAAACTTCTTTAATAAGAATGAATATTCCAAAGGTCATCAAAAAACAAGCTGGATAAATAAACCCACTAATCTTTTTAGTAAAGTATAATATTAGAAAGACTACTCCCAAACCAGTCATAAACATAAAACCTTCTAGGTCTATAGATGTTGATAAATGACTTTCTACTAACGATGAACCTCCTATTACTAACATAATCATACCTAACACAAGATAGAAACTATTTCGCTCAGTGTAATATCTTATAAGAAGTACTGTACCTATAGCTACTATTAATAGGTCTGTTAAAGCCAAATTTTGATTCGCTAGCAGGATCACAACTCCTATTAGTATCAGAACAGCCCCTAATGTATAGTCTCTTTTTTTTGTCATAAAATACCCCCATTTAAATTTTTAAGAATCCTCTTTCTTTAAGGAAGCCTATAATGATATTATTTGAATAAAAAAACTCGCCCAAAGTGGAATGATAGGTTTGACTAGCAATAGTCCCTTCTGGAGAAATAATTATAAAAGGAGTTAGTATAGTAAAGATGATAAATATAATTAAAACTCCCTTAATAACTCCCAGAAACAATCCTGATGTCTTATTAACTGTATTTAGAATTGGTAGCTTAGATATTTTATTTGCTATATTAACAATTAATACTAATACCATTCTCGCAAGTATAAAAATTACAACTATACTAATTATATTAATAAATAAATGTGACAATGTATCAGAAATATAATTTCCTGCCGATGAGGTTAATCCTTCCATATTATTTTGAGCCTCAACACTTTTAGTCATTCCATCCTGGAGAACCCTTGGTATTTTAAAGTAATCCATTATTGAGCTAAAGCTATTACTATCATAAAGAGAGTCGATAAAACCACTAACTTTTTCTGATAATTTATCATTTATAAAATTTGAAAAGTTTGTATTCTTAACAATAAATTCTGCTACTATAGGATAATATATTTTAGCTATTATAGCTGCAAGAATATATCCAACTAAATCAAAGGCTGTAATAATAAAGCCTTTAATCATTCCTTGAACTCCACTAAATAAAATTATTATTATTATAGCAATATCTATCCATGACACTTTTATACACCTCTATTAATTTTAAACTCTTTTCATTATTTTAATCTTATCCTGTAGTAATACATATATATATTTGTTACTTAATTCAATATCCTTTATATCTCCAGAAAAATTATGCTCCATATATTGGTCTCCTGAACTAATTCCAATTATCTTATCCCCACCATATAATAGTATGTTTTTTCCTGCTATTTTTATTTTCGAATATTCAGTATTGACCTTTATTCTATACTCTGTTCTACCATCAAAATCTATACTTTCAAGGTACCCTTTATTTCCACCAGTTAATACTATTATTTTACCTTGCTCAGTGTCAACTGCTACATCCCAAATATCCCCATCAATACTTCTATTCCAAAGCAATTCTTTATTCTTTGTAATACAATATATTTTCTTATCAGTTATTAAAATTATAGTGCCTTTATTTGTTGCTACAACTTCTTGAATAATTTCATCTTCAAAGCTATCCTCCCATACCATTTCTCCAGATAGAGAATGCTTAGATAAACTACTTATTAAGCTAGATTCATCAACTTTAATTATAGAAGTTAAATATTCATTTGTTTCATTCAGAAAATCTACTGATACAACTTGTCCATTTTCTGCTTGTTCTTTAATAAGATGCTTTCCTGAATTATTAAATATATCTAAAATACTATTGCCATTTTCACTTGTACTAATTACAGTTAATAAACTATCTCCTACCTTTATGTTATTAATACTTTTATTCAATTCATATTCCCAAATCAGTTCTCCATCTATATCAAATACTTTTATCCTACCATTAGCTTTATTCACAGTATATATTTTCTCATTTTTAATTTTAACAATTGAGCTATTATCAATTTGAGCTATATTCTTAGCATCTCCATCTAAATCATAAGTACTAATTGTTGTATCATTGACCAAAACAACTTTATCGTTTAATATATCCATATCAGCATTTTGAGTTAAGTTTACTTCTATTTGCATTTTTGACTCAAGCTCTCCATTATTATTAGAGATAAACTCCTTAAGCTTGCTTCTTATGCTACCATTAGAAATTATTACTAATAGTGCGATAAAAACAAGTATTACTCTACCAATTTTCTTCTTTTGTACTTCTTCTCGTTCACTTTCTCTCAACTTTTCTCCCTCCTTACTTCATTAATTCTCTCAGTAAAGATAAATTCCTGCCTTAATTTTAATATACTTTATATTAATCTTCTAAGTATGAAATTACCTATTATTATAAATAACATAAAAGATCCTATGTATCCAAAGATTGGATAAAGATTAGTAACCAAGTTTGCAAAACCTAGCTTAGCCAGAGGAATTGAAACTATACAAAATACTACTGCTAATAATCTTTGATTGGTATTTAAGAAAGAAGATGCTCTCCTAACAAAGCCAAATCCATTGGCCACAGCTGTAGTAAACATAGAACACCATAGAATTAATGTGTATATTATACTACCATTTTTCCCAAGACTACCGGCTATTTTCAACATTGGAATCTCTAATTTACATATATCTGTGTATAGAATCAACGTAGGTATTATTATAAATAATGCTAACAACCCTAACCCTAGTCCACCCATAATACCACCTTTGATTGCAGCATTCCTTGTATGAATTATCGGTAATAACGATGTCATAATTACAATGGCAGATATGCTATTATAGCTGACATAAAGTATAGAAGATGTAATCCAATTACCTGTCTTTGTTATCTCTGCTCCATTGTAATTACTAAAAACTACCCCTTCTCTTAGAATGACCATTACTCCCATAGTAGTTATTCCTATTAATAGCAATGGAACCAAAATTGAATTAACTGTAGTTATTCCTTTAACGCTAAACATAAATGTTAAAAGAGCACATATACTCATTATATAAATTCCTACATTATAGGATATATGAAACTGCTGATGAAATATTGCTCCACTGCCTGCGAGCATAACGCAGAAGCTTGTAAAAAGAAATAAAGTGATAATAAGCTCTATTCCTTTACCTAATCTACGACCAAAGAGAGGCAAGAGGAACTCCTCATATCCCTCTATTTTATTTTTATAAACCCTATTTAAAACTATTGCTCCTATTGATGAAAAAAGTATTGTAGCAATAATCAAACCGAAAATTCCTCTGTAGCCATATATACTAAAAAATTGAACAATTTCCTGTCCTGATGCAAATCCTGCGCCGATGATCGTACCTATGTAAACACTAGCTATTTTTCCCCAGCCTTTACTTTCCATATATAAGCCTCCTTATTTTCACTATTTAATTGTATGAATCAAGAGGCTTGTTCTATAATACTTTTTTCTATTTAATTGTATTATATATATCTGCTATAGAATTAACAACTAAGTCTGGCCCTATTGGAGATTTGTCTAAATCTCCCTGCTTAGTTTCTCCCGATAATACTAGAACCGTATTTACTTCACTATTTATTCCTGTAGCTATATCTGTATATAATCTGTCTCCAACAATGCAAAGTTCTTCCTTAGTTAGCCCTGTTTTTTGGAATATACCTTCAATTATTTCTTGATTTGGCTTTCCAATAATTTTAGGTTCTACCCCTGTAGATGCCTTTATCATTTCTATCATGGCTCCACAGTCTGGCATAAATTTTCCACCTTCTAAAGGACAATTAATATCAGGATGGGTTGCTATAAAAGGCATTCCTTCTCTTATATAGTCACATGCTTTCCATAATTTCTTATAATTCAAGTCCGTATCAAAACCTAGTACAACAAAGTCTGGAGCAATACTTCTATTATTTACAATATTAAATCCATATCTAATAAACTCCTGTTCTAGCTCCTCCGTACCTAGTAAATATACGTTTTTCTTGGTACTGTTGTTATCTATATATATACAAGTTGCCTCTCCAGAAGTAAATATGTCCTTCTCCTCTACCTCTATTCCTAACCTATTCAGCTTTATTTTATATTCCATTGCACTCTTAGAAGAATTATTAGTCATAAATAAAAATTTCTTATTTTGCTCTCTTAGTAAATCTATAAATTCCTTGGCTCCATTAATAAGCCTATCTCCTAAGTAAATTGTTCCATCCATATCAAGTACAAATCCTTTTATATTTTTTAAGTCCAATTACATCACCTCATTTATTAGTTTCCAATTCTTTGTATGATTTAATTATATATGATACTTCAATATTCATCTACTTTCTTGATTTGATCAATATATAATTTATTCAAAAATTCCTCTATAAATAGGGGTGGGTACTGGAACAGTTGTTTACCAGTACCCAATATATCAATTATGGAGTTTTAGCTTCTTGAATGATAATGTGTATGAAGTAATTTATGGGATTTTTCTCCCAAGGGCTCTTTGAGAAATTCCTCATATAATATATTTACAACTGGATTTTCATGGGATTTTCTCAACTCAGAAAGTGTATCTACATTATAGATAGCCTCTATTCTTTTTTCTTTAACTTCATTAGTTCCAGGTATTGGCTGACCACCGCCACCTATACATCCACCTGGACAACACATTATCTCAATAAAATGATAATTTGCTTTTCCTTCCTTCACTAAATCTAAGATTTTCCTTGCGTTTTCTAAACCATTTGCTACTGCAACATTAACCTCTAAATCTCCAACATTTACAGTTGCCTCTTTTGAACCTGCTAGACCACGTAAATCTTTAAAATCTATATTTTCTAGTGTTTCCTTAGTTACAACTTCATATACAGTCCTTAATGCAGCTTCCATTACCCCTCCTGTAGCACCAAAAATTGCAGCTGCACCTGTTGATATGCCCAGTGGATCATCAAAATTTTCTTCTTCTAATTCATTTATCTGAATCCTCGACTCTTTAATCATTCTGCCTAATTCCCTAGTAGTTAAAACTATATCCACATCTTGATACCCACTATCATTCATCTCTTTCCTAACTGCTTCTGCTTTTTTAGCTGTACATGGCATGATAGATACTACAACAACATCCTTTGGATCCAATCCTTCTTTCTCTGCATAATAAGATTTTGCTAATGCTCCAAACATCTGCTGAGGAGATTTACAGCTTGATACATTATCTAATAATTCAGGATAGAAATATTCTATATATCTTACCCATCCTGGACTACAAGATGTAAACATCGGCAATTTGCCGCCATTATTTAACCTATGGAGAAGCTCATGTCCTTCTTCAATTATAGTTAAATCAGCGGTAAAATTAGTATCAAATACCTTATTAAATCCAATTCTCTTTAAGAAAGCAACTATGTTACCAGTTACTATGCTCCCAGGATCTTGCTCAAATTCTTCTCCTAGTGAAACTCTAATAGCTGGTGCTATTTGTACTACCACATGCTTTCTTCCATCTTCTAATGCATCCCATACTTTATCTATATCGTTTTTCTCGTATATTGCACCTACAGGACAGACATTTATGCATTGACCACAATATACACAAGCGACTTCACTCAACTTCCTATTTAATGGAGTGCTAATCTTCATTTCGCTTCCTCTATTTATGTTATATATAGCTCCTACTCCTTGAACCTCATGACAAGCAGTTATACATCTTCCACATTTAATACACTTGCTTTCATCTCTAACTATAGATGGATTTGAATTATCTATTGGCAAAGATTTATTTATTTTTTCTAATTTTGTGTCTCTTATATTTAACTCCATACAGAGATTTTGCAATTCACAGTTCCCATTTCTCACACAGGCTAGACATTCTTGATTATGATCCGCTAAAATAAGATTTAAAATTGTCCTTCTAGCCTCACGAACTTTCTTGCTTCTAGTTTTTATTTTCATTCCTTTACTCACAGGTGTACAACAAGCAGCCACAAGATTTCTTTGGTTTTCTACTTCGACTACACACACTCTACAACTTCCTTTAACTGCTTGATCTGGGTGATAACATAGGGTTGGTATCCTTACATTAACCATTTTAGCAGCTTCAAGTATTGACGTTCCTTCCTCTACTAATACATTAACTCCATCAATGTTTATTTCAACCTTAGGCATTAGCTGCAACCCCCTTTTTCATTTTGCATTTTCCTACTTCACAACTTCCGTTAATATGATCTTCATACTCTTCTTTGAAATACTTAATAGTTGTTATTAAAGCAGTTGGTGCTGCTTGCCCAAGTCCACATAGGGAAGCTTCCTTCATTACATTGGATATTTCCTTAATTAACTCTAAATCTCTTTCTGTAGCTTCTCCTTCTGTAAATTTATTCAAAATTTTAATAATATGTCTATTCCCTTCTCTACAAGGAGTACATTTTCCACATGATTCATGATCGAAAAACTTTGTAGTATTTTTAACAAAGTCGGGTATACAAATAGAATCATCTACCACTAATATAGCTCCTGAACCTAACCCTATATTTAATTTGCTAAGTTCATCAAAGTCTAGCTTTGTATCTAATAATTCTTCTGGAAGACAGGCTCCAGATGAACCTCCTAATTGTACAAACTTAATTTTCTTATTTTCCTCTATTCCACCACAAACATCATATATTATTTCTTTTAATGATGTTCCAAACTCAATCTCATAGACTCCTTTATTCACAACACTACCTGAAACTGATATTAACTTTGTTCCCGCACTTGAGTCAGTTCCATAGTTCTTATATTCATCAGCACCTAATTCCATTATTATAGGTATATTAGCTAGTGTCTCAACATTATTGACTAAAGTAGGTTTTCCCCATAGTCCTTTATTAGGTGGATAAGGAGGTTTAAATCTAGATCTGCCAGGATTTCCTTCTATTGATTCTATTAATGCGGTTTCCTCTCCACAAACATAAGCTCCAGCTCCTGATCTAACTTCAATATCAAAGCTAAAATTCTGACCTATTATATTATTTCCTAATATCCCCTCTTCCCTAAGAATGTTTAATGCCTTTACTAAAATTTCCTTTGATTTTGGATACTCTCCTCTTATATATATATATCCTTTAGTTGCTCCTATAGCATATGCACCTATAATCATTCCTTCAATAACTTGAAAGGGACATCCATCTAGAAGAATTTTGTCCTTAAATGTTCCTGGTTCTCCTTCATCAGCATTACAAATAATATATTTTTCATCCTTTTCTTCCATTGCAACAAATTTCCATTTTAATCCTGTTGGGAATGCTGCTCCACCTCTACCCCTAAGTGATGATTTAGTAACTTCATCAATTACTTCCTTAGGAGTCATATTAAACAATGCTTTCTCGAGTCCTTTAAATCCTCCATTGTTTTTATATTCTTTTATAGATAAAGGACTTATTTTCCCACAGGCTCTAGAAATTAAATTAACCATATTAATTCCCCTCCTTTCGTAACATTTCAACCAATTCTCTAATTTTCTCTTTATTTAATCCCCCATATACTTCATTATTTATTTTTACTGCCGGTGCTATGTCGCATGCTCCTATGCAGCTTGTGAATTCCAATGAGAATTTTTTATCTTCCGTTACTTCCCCCATTTTAATTCCTAATTCTTCTTCGAATATTGTTGCTATATTATTCGCCCCTTGTATATAACAAGGTCCACTATTACATATTTGAACTACATATTCTCCCCTTTCCTTTGTTGAAAGCATGGAGTAGAAGCTAGCCACTCCATGCACTTTACTCAATGATACTCCTAATTCTTTAGATATTTCCTCTAATTTATCTTCGGAAATATAATGACCTTTAGAATTTTTCTGTACATTGATTAAGGTTTCAATTAACTTATCTTTCCCAATCATTTTACGCACCCCCTTAGTTTTTTAAAAGCCAATCCTCAATATTTTCATTATATAAAGAATGTGATATTACTATAGCTTTTGCCATTTTTGCATCCACGAGCTCATAGGTGTATCTCTCACCATCTGAGGTAAAAATATCTAATAATGGTTCCTTCGAACATAATCCAATACATCCCGTGGTTTCAATGATTACATCATCTATTTCAGCTTCTGATATTACTTCTTGAAGGGCTTTTAATACACTACCTGCTCCTACACTAACACTACATTTTGAGTATCCTAAAACAGCTCTTATTTTTCCTTTTTTTCGCTTTTCCCTTATATTTTCTTCAGCTGCTTTTCTCAGTCTTTGATACATTTCTAAATCTGTCATTTCTAACCCCCCAATCATTATTTACTAATATAAGTTGCATATAGCGTGCCAAATCATAAATTAGTTTAAAGATTTTTTCATATATCTTTACCATGACTTAAAAAGATTGTTAATTTACTAACGTTGCCTACAAAACTTTATCTAGTCATATAATAAAAAATAAAGGAGCCACATTAGAATGTGACTCCTTTAAGACTAATATATTTATTTATTTTTAATGCAGTTTTGCATTTAATTATGCTCTAGCGCATCATTTTTAATATATTTTTGTATCTTTCTTACCACAGTGGATTGATTTATATTTAAAGCTTTAGCCATCTCGTATGTCGTTCCATATTTAGCATATGCTTTCTCTACAAGCTTTTTTTCAACTATTTCTACGGCTTCTTTTATAGGAATAATTCCTTCCACCATTATTCCTTGGTAAACTCCACTACCTTCATTATATAAAAATAAAGGTAAGTCTTTTTCATCAATAATATTCTTAGTAGTAGTAACTATTAATCTCTCAATTATATTTTCTAATTCTCTTATATTACCTGGCCATGTATAATTTAATAAAACCTTTTCAACCTCTGAAGTAATATCTTTATTACAGGAATACTTTTTATTAAAATATTTTATAAAATGATAGCACAAAGGTATTATATCCGATTTTCTATTTCTTAGAGGAGGAATTTCTATGGGTACAACGTTTAATCTATAGTATAAATCCAATCTAAAGTTACCCTCCATTGCCATTTTGTAAAGATCTCTATTAGTAGCAGCAATAACTCTAGTATCAACATTCTTCTCTTTAGTTCCTCCTATACGTACTATTTTCTTTTCTTGAAGAAATCGCAAAAGCTTGACTTGTAAGTTTAATGGCAACTCTCCAATTTCATCTAGAAAAAGAGTTCCTTCATGGGCCAATTCTATCAATCCAGGTTTCCCTTTACTTCTGGCTCCTGTAAAGGCTCCTGTCTCATATCCAAAGAGCTCTGACTCTATTAAATTTTCTGGAATAGCACCACAGTTTATTTTAACAAAGGGCTTATCTTTTCTGTCACTTAGATTCTGTATAAACTTTGCTACTACTTCCTTTCCTACTCCTGATTCACCCAGTATTAGCACTGTAGAGTCAACCGTTGAAATATTACTTGATATTTGAAGAACTTCGCCAAACTCTTGACTATTTACTACTAAATTATTCGTGTTAAATTCTATTTTTTCTCTCTTACCTTTATCACTATTATGATACTTCTCTAATTTTTTAGTTTCTTCAAGCTGATTTCTCAATTTATTTAGTTCATTGATATCTCTGATATTGGTAACTACTCTTTTTATATTCCCATTTTCATCAAATATAGGAGTGGCAGTAGATAGAAAGTTTTTACCATCTTTCCCTTTTTGCATAAATGAGATTCTTCGCTTCTCTCTCAATGCCAGCATAGTTGCAGACGGAAATACTATATTTTTCTCTTCTATTTTCTGAACTGAAGTTTCTTCTTTATCATCAGAGTATCCAGTCATTCTTTTCCAAGCTCTATTTGTCTTCTGAACATTCCCATAACCATCTGTAACGACTAACCCGTCATAAGAAGATTGAATAATTGTTTCTAATTGTTCTTTTAACTCCGATATTTCATTAAATTTAATAGACAATTCGTCTAAAAGCTTAGTTTTTTTAGATAATAAATATGGAAAGCACATATCCACTTCAGCTATTCCTTGTAATACTGCTATTGCTTTTTCTCTACAAGTAGTGTAGCCACATGCTCCACAGTTAAGTTCGTCTTCTTTTGCAAATTTATTTGTTTGTCTTAATACCTCCTGAATTTCTTCTTCGGAAGGAAATGGCATGATACTTCTCTTATTTCTATATTTTCTAATAAAATCTGCATTTAATGCTATTTCTTTACTAGATTCTTGACTTTTATCATTAACTTCTATGGACTCTTCATAGTAATTTAAGATTCTATTTTTCTTTTCAAAGTGATTTAATTGAGAGTCTATTTTAGGACCTTCAATACATCCTTCACACATTAATATATCTGCTATTTTAATTGAAGTTCTACCATTTGAAAGTGCCTCTATTAATTTTAAGCATTCCTTATCACCTTCAATAAATGAATATTCAGTTTCTTTTAATTGCTTTGATATTTCTAAATTTACTAATAATCCTCCTGACAAAGGAAAAAGCTTTCCTTTTTTAGAGTAAATACTATCGAATGTGTCTTGTCTTGACCTATTTACATTGATTCCCTTTTCCTTAAACATTTCCTTTAATTCATCAAATGTTAATACCACATCAACGGACCTTCTAAATTGAGGTTCATCTGCTTCTGCTTTTTTTGCTACACAAGGACCTATAAATACAACCTTAACATCATCATTCTTATATTTCTCTTTTATTACTCTCCCTGTAGCAACCATTGGAGATACAAAAGGAAGCAAATATTTTATTAACTCTGGATAGTGCTTTTCTATCATTGATACAAAAGCTGGACACGATGAATTTAAATAAGTTTTTTTGGGATTAACCTTTATAAAATCATCAATTTCTCTAGCTAATAGCTCTGCCCCTATTGCAGTTTCCCATACCTCTGAGAAACCTAACTCTTTTATTGCACCTATGACTTTATTTACTTCGTTTTCTCCAAAGCTAGCAGCAAAGGACGGAGCTAAACAGGCAACGACTTTCTTATCTTTTTTTAAAATTTCTAAAGCTTTTCCTTTACTATCTAATACAATTTTGGCTCCTTGAGGACAGCTTTTTATACACTTACCACAGTTTATACATCTTGAATGTACTATCTGTGCTTGCCCATTGGTTATTTGTACGGCTTTAACCTGACAATTCCTAACACATGAGTAGCATTGCTTACATTTGTTTTGGGTTACACTAATGATATCTTGCATAATATCCTCCCCCTATAATCCCAAGTTTGTGACATCAAAAATAATACTTAAGTGATTTTTATTCTTTTACTAAAATAAATAATATAATTACTCCATTGTTTGTTATTTTTTCTACAATCTCCATTATAAAAAAAGCCCCCATTGTTTACTTTACATAATTTGCCTTACTTTAATTATACTAGAAATTTCTCTCTATACCAAATTTATAGTGAAAGTTAAAAGGTGTTTTTTGCTTTTTTATTTGAGTTTACAGAAAGAATCTATAATATTCAAATTATTTAGAAGTGGTGGTATCCTCAGCTACATAGATAAAGAATCTTTAAAAATCTCAATTTCTTTTTTTCTAGAAGTTCTATTTATCTTTTTCTCTGTTTTTTACTAATTCTAGTTAGTCTAAATTTTACTATATTTTTTTAGATTATACTTATTATTTTTAAATATACTTTATCATACTATTTATATAATAAAAAACACCAATCCAATTATTGGTGTTTTCTTCTTGTTTTTATACGATTTTTTATACGATGATTTGGTGTGAATCGCTTAGTTCGAGTAACACAATAATCATCCTAGAATTCTAATCAAAAAAATAAAACAATCCAGCGACGACCTACTCTCCCAGGCAGTTACCCACCAAGTACCAT
>NZ_JAETGO010000098.1 GCF_016765695.1 Sporosalibacterium faouarense
GGAATCGAACCACCGACACGGGGATTTTCAGTCCCCTGCTCTACCGACTGAGCTATCTGGGCATTTGGCCTTCATTTCTGACGACAAAAGTTATTATATAATATCCTGAACATGTTGTCAACATTTTTCTTACTTTTTAGCCTCTTCCAAAAGCTTATTTAATTCTTCAATATTAAAATTATATGAAGTATTGCAAAAATGACAAGATACTTCTGCCTGACCATCTTCTTCAATGATTTCTCTAAGTTCTTTTTCGCCTAAACTTATTAGTGCACTCTCAAGCCTCTCTTTTGAACAATCACATGTCAAATTAATATCATGCTTTTCTTTTATCTCCATTTCAAATTCTCCAAAGACCTTTTCAAGTATTTCTTCAGGGTTATTTCCTTCGTCAATTAATTTGGAAATTGGTTCAGCGTTATTTAATATTTCCTCTAATCTTTTCAATTTTTCTTCAGATATATTAGGTAAAATCTGAACTATATATCCACCTGAAGCCCTAACGCTTAAGTCTTTAGCTACTAAGACTCCTAAAGCTACAGCAGATGGTTGTTGCTCTGATGAAGCAAAATAATATGTTAAATCCTCGGCGATTTCTCCGGATATCAATTTAGACTGGCCAATATATGGCTCTCTTAATCCTAAATCTCTAATTATTATCATTCTACCATTTTTCCCAACTGCATTACCCACATCTAATTTACCATTGGATTTTAAAGGCAAATCAACATTTGGATCACCCACATAACCCTTAACTTGGCCTTTACTATTAGCTACAGCCAGCACTGTTTTTAATGGACCATCACCTTTTATCTGAATACTTATTTTGTGTTTTTCTCCTTTTAACATTAATCCCATAACTCCAGCACCAGTCAATGTTCTCCCTAACGCCGCTGTAGCTACTGGGGTTGTATTATGTATCCTTCTTGCTGACTCAACCATATTAGTAGTTGTAGCAACAAATACTCTTATAGCTTTATCTTTATCCAAAGTTCTTATAACATAATCTTTCATATTCATTATATGCCTCCTCACAAAATACGTTACCTCATTCAGATTTTATTATACCCTATAATATTTTACAATAAAACCATGAGATTAAAATAGAGCAAAAAAATAAAAGTCCCATGAAATGGGACTTTAGATGCTACTGTTTAAAAACTATATATAAAAATCGAATGATTATCTAATCTTATAGTTTTACAACGTTTGTAGCTTGAGGACCTTTTTCTCCCTCAACGATTTCGAATTCAACTTCTTGACCTTCGTCTAAAGTTTTGAATCCATCAGTTTCGATTGCTGAGTAATGTACGAATACGTCTTCTCCATCTTCAGTAGAGATGAAACCATAACCTTTAGTGGCATTGAACCACTTAACTGTACCTTTAACCATGAAACACATTCCTCCTAAAAAAACTTAAATTTAATTTGCAGACTGCACTATGTACAACTACAATTATCCATAGTTTAACACAACTATTTTCCTTTGTCAAATAATATTTCCATCTATAAAAATCTTATACCTGTTTTTTTATGAATTCTATTTTTTCCCTAATACGAAAATTATTGCCATTTATTCTTGCAATCTTTAACAATATTTTTATCTTATTACTTTGTAGCTATGAAATTTATACGTTCACTTGTTTCATTTATAGAATTAAAAGTAAATCCCTCATAAACATCAATATTTTTGAATTCACTTGACTTTAGCACTTCAATTATCTCATTTGTTTTATAAGCTTTTTGTATATGATTTTCATCAAATCTTAAATATTTTTCTGCTTCTTTGACAAAAAAGGTCAGATAAAATTCACATTGATCATTCTCATCATCATAAAAATTATCCCATATGTAATATATCTCTTCTCTATCTTCTACAAAAGTATTATTAGCAATAATATTGTTCAGCTTATAATATGAATTGATATCAAATATAAACATACCATCCTCATTTAGATGATTATATACATTGTTAAATGTATTAATAAGATCCTCTCTATCTGTTATGTAATTCAGGCTGTCACATAGACATAAAATCAAATCATATTTTTTATTTAAATCGAAATTAGTCATATCTTGATTTAATATTTCACAGTTTTTATATTTTCTAAGCTTATCATAAGCAACAGACAACATTTCCTCTGATAAATCAAAGCAAGTTATATCATAATCATCCTCACATAGAAATTTTGTTAAACTTCCAGTTCCACATGCCATCTCTAATACTGTTTTAGGTTCATATCTGTATTTATTTAATATTTCTTTAATATATTTATACCATCTATTATAATCAACATTATCCATTAAAGTATCATATAGCTTAGCAAAATTATTGTATGCATTCATTTTAAGTCCCCTTTTTAAGTTCATTTACAATTTTATCTAAAGCATCTCCCGCTCTTTCTTTTATTACAATATCAGCTTGTCTGTCAAAAGGAGTGCTTCCTAAATTTATAATTATCAACCTTGATGCCATTTGAGGTAAATAGCTAACAGGTGCCACACTTAAGCTTGAGCCTACAACTATTAATAATTCGCAGTTCTGAACCAAATCCCAGGCAATATTAAAATCTTTTGGTAATTGATCTCCAAACATGACAACATTGGGTCGCAATATACCGCCACATCTATTACATTTAGGGGGTATTACTTCTCTTTTTACTTGTTCAACCAAGTTGTTTAATTCAACTTGATTATTACAAGAAGTACATCTTCCACTCCTTGTATCTCCATGTACTTCGTATATGATTTTAGAGCCTGCTTTTTGATGCAAGTTATCAATATTCTGTGTTATTATTCCCTTTATAAACCCCATTTCTTCCATTTCAGCTAAAGCTATATGTCCTTTGTTAGGCTTCACATCTTTCATATCTGTTAATAGCTTAAATCCTTCTTCATAAAATTTTCTTGGATTGTTAAGAAGCACTGAAGTAGATAGTGCCTCCATAGGGTCTATTTTCTCCCATAAGCCTGTATTTGGACTTCTAAAATCCGGTATTCCACTTTCAGTCGAAATACCCGCTCCCGTTAAGATCAGAGTGTCTTTTGAAGTATTAATCATTTTACATGCAGCCTTAATCTCATTATCAATCATATAAACAACTCCTTGGATATCCTCAAGTAAATCCAGTTATTAGAGTAATTTTAATCTTAAGTATAAACTAAATTACAACCATCTATAATTTCAAAATTATATAGTACTCTCCACTCAATATATAGTATATATTATAAAAACATGTTTAGTAAATGTGATATTTTTTGTAATTCTATTCTATCCAAGATATAATCTTGTAAAATATTTTTTATATGAAAATATAAAAGTTCAAATAAATATAATTTAACTGGTTTTATTTGTACATCTCATAAGAACACAATTTATTTCTAATTCTTATGAAAAACAATAAAAGAACGAAGATCACATCCCCGTTCCTAATTATCAATTATCCTTTAATTTCTACTTCATTTTCTTTCTTATTTTTCATCTCTACTTCTTTAGCTTTAGCTTTTTTCCTAACAGTCATAATTCCACCAATTCTTCCAGTTTCCTTAGCTGTCAGTCCTCCCCATCCATCCTTTGCTATCTTATCCATTAGTCCTAACTCATTTGCTATCTCATATTTCATTTTATCTTCAGGTGTCTCAATTTTTTTCTTTTTCTTCTTCTTAGCCATTTATACCCCTCCTTATTTCTATTATGTGGATTAGGAGAGATTTTATTCCTTTTTATTTAAAAAATATTACTAAAGTATTACCAAGTTGATACAGTTTTTAAGAATACGTAAAATATGGCTTTTTTACTTGATTTCTTTTTTTTAAAGTGTTAGACTTAATCATGTTGAAATACTAACAAAAGAGTACTAACGTAATAGTACTACTTTCCCACTCCCCCCTTTAATATTTTATAGATATTAAAGATTTAAAAAATATGAAATGACCTACTTCCCCCAGTAGGTCATTTTCGTTTTTTGACAACTATAATGTTATAAACAAATATCCTTGATATACAAACAATACACCTGCCAATATAATAGGTAAGACAGTAAATACCTTCTTAGATGTACTTAATTGTCCAAAATAATTTCTTATTTTTACTTCCTTTTCTCTAATCATAAATATGTCATCATTTTGCTTATCCTTATCTGGAAGAATCTTTAACAGCTTATATATTATAATACTGCATATGATTGCTAATGCAGCTATAGGTATCAACCAAAAGCTATAAGATAATAATTGGACTCCCTTTGGTAAGCTATTTAACTGATCCATTGACTGCTCACTAATGCTTTGATTTAGCCCTGTAGATTCGTTCAAGTTCTGTAACAGCTTATTTAATAGAACCCCAAGAGTCAAGGCAAAAGCATTATTTGTTGCATGGGCTAACATGGTTGCAAAGATTGAATTAGTTTTTAATAGTATATATCCAAATAACACTCCTAAAAAAATAGGCCCAAAAAGATTTTGAAGATTAAAATGAAATGCTCCAAATAAAATAGCAGAAATGAATATTGCCTTCTTTTTACCTAATCTTTCATAAGTCTTTAGCATTAATCCTCTAAACATTACTTCTTCACATATTCCAGCTGAAATAGCAATAACAAATAATCCAAGTAAATACTCTCCTCCTGTTTCTGGAATTGGTATCGGATTAGGTCTAACCTTTCCAAGTAAACTAAGCACAATAATCATTATATAATTAATAAATACACCTATAGGATAAGCTAACATAGTAATCAATGGCACAAGAAAAAACTGCTTTAAAGATAGCTTATTTAATCTTAATACATGTTTTAAACTATATCCCCTTAGCTTAGTAAATATAACTGTTGGAAGAAGTATGATTCCAAATTCAGTGATTAAAATTCCTTTATTAAAATCCCAACTTTGAGCTAATGCTCCTAAAGTAACCAAAACTATTGCAATAAAAAAATAAAAATAATTAGATTCCAATATAGTAGGTTCTTCCAATCTATTTTCCATTTAATCGCCCCCTATAAAATAACTTCTAGTTGATTACATATTTTAATATATTTTTTAACTCCATTTATTAAAATAGCTTCATTAAAATCAAAGCAATTATTATGTAAAGGATGAATATATCCTAATTCTTCATTTCTAGCTCCTAGCATAAAGAAAAGTCCTGGAACCTCTTGTTGATAAAATGAGAAATCCTCTGAAATCATCATAGGCTTCATATTTATAATTTCATCCTCGTCTAAAATGCTTCTAAACATCTCACATAATTCTGTATCATTAATTACCGCTGGGTACATATCTCTAATATTAGTATCTATTTCTATATTATACATTTTTTCAAGACCTTTATTTATTTCGTTTATTCTTGTTTTTATTAGATTGTACACACTAGGATTAAAAGCTCTAATGGTCCCTTCCATGTTAACCTTCTCAGCAATAATGTTTCTTGCCTCTCCACCTTTTATCTTACCAATAGTAACGACTCCACCTTCAATAGGTTCTATATTTCTACTCACTATACTCTGATAATTACTAATTAGTTGAGAAGCTACATATATGCCATCTATAGCTGTATGTGGCATTGCTCCATGACCACCCTTAGCCTTAATTACTATATCAAATTCACCAGTTGCGGCCATTAACGCTCCTGATTTAAAACCTACCTTACCTTCTTCAATATCTGGCAAAATATGAAGTCCAAATATCTTCTCAATATTATACTTTTTAAAAACTCCTTCCCTAATAATAACTTCAGCTCCGCCTGGGCCTTCCTCAGCAGGTTGAAAAATCAAAACAACATCTCTCTCTAATTGTTCATAATTAGAAAGATATATGGCTAATCCAAGTAGAATAGACATGTGTCCGTCATGACCACATGCATGCATCATTCCTTCTACTTCAGAGGCAAATGAACTCCCAGTTTTTTCAGTAACCTCTAAGCCATCAATATCTGATCTAAAAGCTATTGCTCCTTTATTACTATTACCTCTTTTATAACCTATAACTCCTGTTTTAGCAACAATCTCTGTCTCATAACCAAGTTCATTTAAGTAGTCATTAATAAATTTTGAGGTTTTAAACTCGTTAAAACCGATTTCAGGTATTCTATGCAAATGTCTTCTGATTTCAATTATTTTTTTGGACAAATCTCTCAAATCCTCACTCATTATACCCCTCCTAATAAATCATATTATAATTTTATCCTTTTTAGTTATTCATTTCAAATTTTTTGTTTTAAAACTCCATAAGTATACACCATTTATGCACTAAACAAATAAACTGTTATTAGTACGTATTTATTTTAATTAAAACTAGCACAAATTATAATATCAATTTTCCTAATTTGTTAGTAGCATCATAAACAAAAGATTATATAGTTAAATAGTCACTTTACTGTATTTTTTTCATATCATCATAATATATATATTTATAGAGTATTTAATAAGGAGGATTAGCATGAAAAATATTAATTTAGCTATAGTTGGAGCAACTGGAATGGTCGGTAGAACATTTCTGAAGATACTTGAAGAAAGAAATTTTCCTATCGATAATTTATATCTTTTTGCATCCTCAAAATCAAAAGGTCAAAAACTAACTTTTAAAGACAAAGAGTATGTTGTTGAAGAGCTTCAAGAAACTTCCTTTAATGGAGATATTGATATAGCATTGTTTAGTGCAGGTGGAGAAGTCAGTAAAAGATTTGCTCCTATTGCAAAAGAAAAAGGTGTTATTGTCATTGATAATAGTAGTGCCTGGCGAATGAATGATGAGGTTCCTCTTGTTGTGCCAGAAGTAAACCCTTCTGATGTCACTTGGCATAAAGGCATAATATCTAATCCTAATTGTTCTACAATCCAATGTGTTGTACCATTAAAACCCTTACATGACCTATTTAAAATCAAAAGAATAGTATTCTCTACTTATCAGGCTGTTTCTGGATCAGGATTAGGTGGACTCAAGGACCTTGAAAATGGTCTTAATTCGTTAAAACCAAAAAAATATCCTCATCCTATTGCATTTAATTGTCTTCCACATATTGATATTTTTATGGACAATAATTATACTAAGGAAGAAATGAAAATGATTCAGGAAACTAAGAAAATATTAGATGATGACTCTCTTAATATTACTGCCACATCAGTCAGGGTACCTGTGAAATTTGGACACTGTGTATCTATAAATCTTGAGTTTGAAAGAACATTTGAAATACAAGATATATATAATTCATTTAGAAGCTCTAAAGGTATAATTGTTCAAGACGATGTATCAAGAAACATATATCCGACTCCATTAAGCTGTGAAGGTACAGACGATGTGTATGTAGGGAGAATTAGAAGAGATTATAGTATAAAAAATGGACTTAATTTGTGGGTAGTTGCTGATAATATCAGGAAAGGTGCTGCTACTAATACTGTTCAGATTGCTGAATTACTACTTAAATATTTTAAAATGTAAAAATCATCAATTATTTTTTGAGATGGACTATCAAATTTATTAAGGAGGATTAACAATGACATTATTTAGAGGTTCTGGAGTAGCAATAGTAACTCCATTTACTGAAAATGGGATTGATTTTAAAAAGTTAGATGAACTAATAAATTGGCAAATAAACGAAGGTACAGATGGGATAATAATTTGTGGTACAACTGGAGAAGCTTCTACCATGACTGAAAAAGAACATAAAGCAACAATAAAATGTGCAGTAAACTCAACTAAAAAAAGAGTTCCAGTAATAGCAGGTACTGGTTCAAATAATACTCAACACGCTATAGAAATGAGTCAATATGCAGAATCTGTAGGAGTAGATGGATTACTTATAGTTACTCCATACTATAATAAAACAACTCAAAAAGGGTTAATCAATCATTATACTGCAATTGCTGATAGCGTAGACTTACCTATTATTGTTTATAATGTACCTAGTAGAACTGGATTAAACGTACTTCCATCAACATTAGTTAAGCTATCTGAGCATAAAAACATTGTAGCCGTAAAAGAAGCCAGTGGTGACATAGGTCAAGTAGCTGAAATGGCCAGATTATTACCAGATGATTTTGATATATACTCTGGAAATGATAATATGATAGTTCCTTTAATGTCTCTCGGTGGTAAAGGAGTTATATCTGTAGTTGCCAATATACTTCCTAAGGATACACACAATATGGCTTCATATTATTTGGAAGGTAAAATAGAAGAAGCAAAGAAACTTCAACTCAAGATGAATGGCCTTGTCAATGCATTATTCGTTGAAACAAACCCTATACCAGTTAAAACCGCCATGAACTTACTAGGAATGAATGTTGGTAAATTAAGATTACCATTAACCGAAATGTCTACTTCTAATTTAGAAATATTAAAAGAAGAAATGAACTTATATGGATTACAGGTAGGGATGTGATATTTTGTTAAGAGTTATAATAAATGGATGCAATGGTCAAATGGGTCAGGTCTTAATTAAAGAAATAAATAAAGATACTCAGATGACTATTTTAGCGGGAGTTGATAGAACACCAGAAAAAATTAATAATGAATTTCCAGTATTTAGTGATATATTTCAAAATAAGAAAAAAGCAGACGTTATTATAGACTTTTCTAACCCCTATTATCTACCAGGATTATTAGACTATGCTATAGAAAATCATACAGCATTAGTAATCGCTACAACTGGATTTTCATCTATAGACATGAGTAATATTCATCAAGCATCAAAAAAAGTGCCAATTTTTTATTCAGCTAATATGTCATTAGGTATAAACGTATTATTAAATCTTGTTAAGCAATCTGCTATCTCTCTTAAGGAAAATTTTGATATTGAAATAATAGAAAAACATCATAACAAAAAAGTTGATTCCCCTAGTGGAACAGCATATATGATAGCAAATGAGATTAATAATAGCTTAGATAACTCTAAGGAATATGTTTTTGGAAGATACACTAAAAAAGATAAAAGACAGAAAAATGAAATAGGAATTCATGCCATTAGAGGAGGTTCCATTGTTGGAGAACATCAGGTTCTTTTTGCCGGTACAGACGAAGTAATTGAAATAAAACATTCTGCAACTTCAAAAAGTATTTTTGCTATAGGAGCTATCAAAGCTTCTAAGTTTCTCATTACTAAAAACAATGGTTTATATGATATGCAAGATATTATCAAATAAAAGAGTTTTAAAAGGGGATGGAAAACCAATGACTAATCAGCCTTCAAGTACCCATACAGAACAAAAAGTAGATTTAACTGATCCTTATAAGATTGCAAAATTTATAAAGGACTCAAAAAAAAGCACACCTGTTAAGGTATACATAAAGGGCAACTTTGACGATATCTCCAGTGACTTCCCCAATGTAAAATCATTTGGCGATAAAGGCTTCAAAATCCTCATAGGTGAATATAATGATATAAGTAACATTTTAGACAAGTATGAAAACGTTATAATTGATTATTATATGGAATGCGATAGGCGAAATTCAGCAATTCCTTTATTAAACATCTCTACTATAAAGGCTCGCATAGAACCAGGGGCTGTAATTAGAGATAGAGTTTCCATAGGATTAAATGCAGTAATAATGATGGGTGCAATAATAAATATTGGGGTTGAAATCGGAAAAAATACTATGATTGATATGAACGCAGTTATTGGAGCAAGAGCTATAATTGGCGAGAACTGTCACGTTGGTGCAGGCGCCGTAGTAGCGGGTGTTCTTGAACCACCCAGTAAGACTCCAGTAATAATAGAAGACGATGTCCTAATAGGGGCAAATGCAGTTTTACTTGAGGGAGTCAAGGTAAATAGAGGTGCAGTTGTAGCTGCTGGATCAATAGTGACTAAGGATGTTCCTGCTAATAGTGTTGTTGCAGGCGTCCCAGCTAGAGTAATTAAAGAAAAAGATGCTCAAACTATAGATAAGGTTAAAATACTTGAGGACTTAAGAGGTTAATAATGTTAAACTATCTATAAAAGAGTCACATGGCATATCAACATGTGACTCTAATTTATTTTAAGTATTTTTTAATAAATAGTTAGTCTTCAAAAGAGAATATATAAGGAATATTTCTGTAGTAATCACCATAATTAAGTCCATATCCAACTATAAATAAATCAGGAATTGAATATCCTACATAGTCAGGTGCAATATCAGCTACTCTTCTATCAGGTTTATCTAAGAAAACACATGACTTTATTGAGCTAGGGTTAGATTTCTTTAAATGATCAATAATAACTTTCATTGTTAATCCAGAATCCATTATATCATCAACAATTAAAACATCTCTACCTTCTACGTCTACCCCTAAATCATTTACAATATCGACATTCCCTGAACTTTCCTCACCGTGTCCATAGCTAGATGTTGTCATAAACTCTATTTGAGTTGGAACGTTTATTTCTCTCACTAAGTCAGCAGTAAATATAAAGCTTCCCTTTAACAAGGATACTATTAATATTTTTTTTCCTTTATAATCTTCACTTATTTTCTTACCTAGTTCTGCATTTTTTGCCTTAATTTCTTTTTCAGAAAATAGGACCTTTTTTTTCCTATCCATATCCACCCAAAATCATCTCCTTAAGCAGTATTATAATTAGTATTCTTTCGATATTTATGTCCTATTCTAGCTCAATGAAACTTCTTTGTCAACAACTCATTAATTAGATGTATGTTTTTTATTGTTTTTTTATGTTTTTTCCAAAAAGTTCTGATGCTAGAAGGAATTTTAGCATTTTTAGCGAATATATGGAAATAATGGTAAATATATTATATTAATAGTTTCAATTTTTTATTTCCATATATTAAAGGGGGTAATGTCATGAAACCCAATATGAAAAAAATCGAAAAGGATCTAGAACAATTGTGTATTGATATTATAAATTTACTTGATAACTTAAAGGCACAAGGTGCTATTACAGAAGAGGAATATATCAAACACACCACTGCTAAGAGGGATTTTCTTCAAAAAATCAATAAATAGACATTTCATTTTCAATTTCATTTATCTCTCTATCAGTTAAATCAAAAATTTTATAGATTTCTCTATTAATATACTGCATATTTCTTACTATATCTAATTTAAAATCGCGCCAACTTTTTGACTCTAAACTAGTATTGTTTACGAGTCCTTTTTTCATTTCAATAATTCTATCTACCCTCTCGGCAAAGTCATTCTGAACATTCTTTTCAGGTATTATTATTGGATTGTTCTGTATATGAAATATTTTCACCTGAGGAAAGACTTTACCCGATTCTCTAACAAGACTCCTGTACAAGAAGCTATAAAAATTAGAATTTAATAATGCCAATATATATTTTATATTAACCTTATCTTTATACTCATCTCTTACCTTTAATGAATATAAGGTATTTAATAGATAATATCCCTCATCATCATATGCACAAATAAATCTATCTGCTGTCTGTCTAATTAATATTTTCTCATCATCAATAAACTCTTTTCTCATAAATGTTGCATATTCTCCCTTTGTTTTATCTATTATGCCTTTATCATCAATTATATATAAACCCTTCCATGAATAACAATAATCAGATATGTTTTTTCCTTCAAGTATTTTTTTTGTATTTTTAATATTACCATTAGTTGTTAATAACTTTTTTCTAATATTCCCAGTGGCAATACCAGCTATAACTTCGCAGATATCGTTTAACTTAAACATACTCTTTTCAAAAATTCTTTTTCTCAACTCAAAAGTAATGTCTGAAGAGTGAATATCAAAGACATTTTTCATTAAATCTTCATAATAGAATTGGGGAATTAATTTCGGCTTTACATATTTAATATCTTTCATTATATTTTTACTCTTCATAATGTTTTTGCATACAATTAAATTTTCTTTTCTTTCTACTTCTTTCTTTTCAAGAATTATTATGGCCATATTCATACTAACACTCTCAAATATTCCTTCACCAAGATTAACAATTTCATTTATATATGTATTTTCAAGGATTAACTTTCTTATGGGAGTAAAATTATTATTAGTCAACAAATTGCCCGGTAAAACAAATGCTATCTTCCCCCCACAACTAGTAAGCTCAATAGATTTTTCAATAAATAAGCTATATATATCAAATCTACCAGTAGCAGTCATATATCTTTCTTTTAGTGAATCCTTATTGAAATGCTTATTTATCCTTCTATTCTCTAAATAAGGAGGATTTCCAATAATAAAATCATATTCATTAATATCTAATTCATTTTCCATTAAAAAATCAATACATTTGAAATTAAAATTCAGATCTATATGACCTCCAACTTTCTCCAAACATTTCAAGTATATATTGTATTTACATAATTCTAAAGCTTTAGAGTCGATATCGACTCCATATAGATTATTTTCAACAATACTTTTAACTATCTCTTCAATTTTTAGATTAGTGTACTTCTTATACCAATTTATCAATATTTTAAATACATGTATAAGAAACATACCCGCTCCACAAGCAGGCTCTAATATTTTTATATCCTTTAATTCTTCTCCCTTACCTTTTGTATAGTTTTGATTTATCACCTTGGTTAAGGAATTTTCCGCTATGTACTCAACAAGCCAATCTGGAGTATAATAAATACTATATTTTTCTTTTTTCTCTTGTCTTTTTACTACTAGTTCATATATTAATGGAATTAGATTATCTTCTCTAATTATTTCACTATCCATAATGCTACTTAAAAAATTAAAAACAGGACTTTGAGTAGTTCTATTGATTTTTTCTTCTGAGAATCCTAAAAACTCTTTATAGTCCCCTTTTAATTCTTTTACTTTAAGGATAATAACTGAATCAAATATAAACTCTTCAGTATATTCTTTTCCAAACTCTTCAATAATTTTATCAATAATTAGATTTAGCTTTTCTTTTAGATTTACCATATCATTCACCATTAGATTAGTCTCTATCTTTTATTTGATTATTTACCATTAGCTTCTTAATATTCTTTAATTCAACTAGTATTCTATTTAAAGAATATTGAATGCTTATTAAAATTACGAAAAAGATCACTCCAAGAATAATTCCTGTTTCAATATTCATAATTATACACCACCTTTAAAGTATATTATACCAAAAAAACAGACCGTCTAAAGACAGTCTGTGATATTAACCCTATTTTATTCTTCATCCTCTTCTTTTTCTTCTCTGTTATTATCATCTTCCAAGAATTCTAACTTAGAAATTGAAACCTCATAAGCCACTCTATTTAAAACTGAACCATCGGAAAGCTTTTTCTGGTATTCTCTACTTTGGATTCTACCCCATAGCTTAATATGATCTCCTACCTTTAATTTTTCACAAAATCTTGCATTCCTCCCCCAAGCAATGCAAGGAATATAATCAGATTTATTATATGGTCTATTTACTGCAATTAATAAATCAGTTATCTCTCTTCCAAACGGAGTTGTTCTATAAATTGGATTTTTACAAATAAATCCATCAAGATAAATTTCATTAGGCTTTTTAAGTAATTCTTCAAGTTCTTCTTCATTATGAGGTGCATAAGCATCTCTAGCAAAAACTGTTAATAATAATTTATTATTGCCATCAACATACCTATTATAGGACCTCAATTGGCCCTCTATAACTAAATGTTTACCTTCTGCTATATCTATATTGACTAAGAGCCTTTCAGATATAGTAATTGGTAAAACATCAGAGTGATCACTTAACCTAGGAACCTCTAATTCAAAGGTATAGAATCCCTCTCCATACATTTCATGACTAAACTCCTTTTCACTTACTACTTTTCCAACGATAGTGACAATATTTGTTTCAATAACTTTATCAACCATCTAGTCCCCACTCCCCTTCCTATTCTTATGTTTTTCATTATGGACTAATCTACAATTATACTTATTCAATAATTATTAATAATATGATGATTTTTTCTCTAAGTATAACTATATTTTTTCTTTGGTAAAAATAATTTATATTTTTTTATGTTGAAACACCCCTATTATTAAATATTTGACTTTTCTTTAAAAATTCCTTCTATTAGGTTAACAAAAAAACAATAAAAAAAATTAAAGACTGCTAATTAACAGTCTTTTAACCAATGCTCTTTTCCTCTAATTTTAAAATGTCAGTTAAAATTTCTTTTCCTTTATTCATTCCTTGAGCCCCAAGTAACAATATTATATCATCTCTATCAGTTATACTAACAGCCCTACTAATTGAATTCTTCAAGTTCTCTTCTATATGATAATCTAATTTTGCAGAGTTAAATATTTGCTTATATATCATAACTTCCTCTTTTGTTACTCTATCTTTTTCCTTAACGAAATCATTACTTAAGGACAAAATTACCTTTTTAACACCTAGAACGTTAGTCCATTCAGCAATTACGTTTGCATTTTCTTCGTTAATCTCTATTCCTCTACTTCCTCTTATAGCATTTACTAAAATAATACTGTTGTATTCCATTCCTTGTATAGCTTCAAAAACTGCCTCATAGCTAGCAGGATTATGACTAAAATCATCTAGAACAAGAAATTCATTCTCATATATTTTTTCTAATCTTCTACTAACTCCTTTAAATTCTAAAAGAGATTTTTTTATATCATCCATGGCTACTCCAAAGTATAGAGCAGTTGAAATTGCTGCTAAGGTATTATATACATTATGATTTCCAATAAGGTTTAGTGTTAAAGGAAATTCTAGTGGCTCTATTTCTTCTCCATAAATAGTAGTTATCCCCCTCTGTACACATAAATTAAAGTTTGTTTTATTACTACTATGCAGACTAGATGCCGTAATAGTTGCTTTTTTACTTAATCCATACGTTATTACTATAACATTATCATTACTTTCAATTAATTTAGTAGCATTATCATCATCTATATTTAATATTGCTAATCTATTTCTTGGAAGAGAACTAAAAAGTATTTTCTTTGTTTCTAAGTAATCCTTTTGACTCTTATGAAAGTCATTGTGGTCTCTGGTTATATTGGTATGTATAGCTACATCAAAATCTAGTCCATATGTTCTAAATAGCTTTAGTCCATGGGATGAAACCTCCATTATAGCTACTTCTACTCCTGCTTCTACCATTTGACTTAGGGTATAAAACATTGTTTCAGCATCTGGAGTTGTAAGCTCAGATTTAAAATGTTCTTTATCAATTCTTATTCCTAAAGTTCCAATAATACCAGTTTTGTAGCCTGAATTACCAAGTATATTTTCGATTATATGAGTTGTTGTTGTCTTTCCATTAGTTCCAGTTACACCTATTAGTTTTAATTTTTCAGATGGATAGTCATAGAATTCATTTAAAAGTTCTGATAGTTTTATTCTACTATTTTCAACTTCAATAATTGGTACAGATTTCTTATTTATTTTTTTCTCAGTATAAATTAGTTCTGCACCATTCTCTATGGCTTTATCTATATAATCATTTCCATCCTCTTTTTCTCCCTTTATTGCTACAAAAGCGTATCCATTCTTTACTTTCCTTGAATCACATGTAATTCCTTTTATGCTTATTCCATTTAGCATCATAAAAACAGCTCTCCTTTAAAGAACTTTATTTTATATGTTTTATGTTTTACTATATAACTATTTTTATGTAGCTTAACCTATTTTTCTATTATTTACTATAATAATAAATAGTAAAACACAAACAATAATCAAGAGGTGATAATTATGAAAATGAATAAAATTTCATCAAATGCTAGAAAAGCCTTTAGTGATTTTAAAGAAGAAATCGCTGAAGAAATCAAATTTGATGGAAATAACAAGGTAGGTCAAGCAGCTAAAAATGTAAAAAATAAAATTGAAGACCTATATACTAATTTAGGTAGATCATAGGTATATAAAAAAATTAGAGAGCCATTTTCTTGGCGCTCTAATTTCTTTACTAATTATTTGGTTTTTGTATCTGTTTACCGGTATGATCTATGTAAAAATTATCTTTATATATTAACTCTGAAATTGGTACAATCTCATAGCCTTGATTCTGTAGTTCTTTAATAATAATAGGCAAATATTCTGCTACATATTTTGCATTATTGTGAAAAAGAATTATTGAGCCTTCCTTAGCATTTTTGATTACCCTGTCCACTACAGGTTGAACTCCTCTTTCTTTCCAATCTAATGAATCTACGTCCCATTGAATTGTATAGTACCCATTATCTCTACATGTTTGAATAAGAGTGTCATTATAATCTCCAAATGGTGGTCTAAATAAAATCGGATCATTACCAGTAATATCCTTTATTTTATTATGAGTATTCATCAACTCTTCCGTAATTTGTTGTGCACCTAACTGTGGCATATGAGGATGATTAGATGAGTGATTCCCAATTTCATGTCCTCTTGAAACGATTTCCTTAACCTTATCAGGATATTTATCAACCCAAAATCCTACTAGAAAAAATGTTGTTTTGACATTATATTCATCTAGAGTATCTAAAATTTGTTCTGTGTATTGACTCCCCCAGGCTGCATCAAAGCTAATTGCCACTTTTTTCTCTGATGTATCTACACTATATATAGGTAATTCTTTCTTAGGGGTAAATGCCCCTACTATTCCCCCGTTACCACTGAGCTGTGTATATGCAATAGAGCCTACTACAAGAATTGCTACGATAATTATGGTAATAGAATTTCGTTTATTTAAAAATAATAGCTTCAATTTATTCCCCCCTCAATAAAATCTAGTATTAATATAATTTATTCTTAAAAAAACTTATTATTACATAAAAAACCCTATCAAAGTGTTTATTCTAACTTATGATAGGGCCTATAGATTAATGAATACTTGGAGTTAAATCTTCGTGCACTAATACTTGATCATTTTTTAGTATCTGTTTTGTCCTATTACCGTCACCAATGGAATTAAGGTACACTATTTCTTCAGGTTTAATTTTAATTACTTTCAAAAGATGATTATCTAACAGATAGGGCTCTGGACTATAATTCTTAGCTTCACTTATAATATTACTATCTTCGTCACTAGTTTTTGCATTACCAAAAATCTGTACTCCTTTTATTTGTCTATGATTAATAAACTCTGTATTAACTAATAGACAAACATTAGGATTTTCTCTTATTGCATCAAATTTTGATCCACCAGCTGAAATAATGTATAAGCTCATATCCTCTCCAACAAAGTATTCCACTGGACTAGTTCTAGGCTTGTTGTTAAATGTAGTGGCCAATGACGCTTGACGATGTTCTTGTAAAAAAGAGCTGACAATACCTTTTAATTCTTGAGCTTGCATTTTATTATTTTCCATATTTTCACTCCTTAAAAATATATCTTTCCAATTCTTATTTTTTTATTTTTTCAAAAAAACTATTCATCTTTACTGTTTTTATCTTTTATCTAAGTTTTTTTACTTATAGATAAGGTTATTAAATCATATACATATTGTGTGATTTATTAAATTTATTTTATTAAATTATTGGAGGAGCTTTATGATTAATAATCCTTTATCAAACTATTTCATTTCTTTTTTTGGCATAGTTATTGGACTAACAGTTTTTTTAATCGGAACTAAACTCTTATCTACTACATTTAGAACATCTGTCTCTTTTAGATTAAAAGCCCTATTGCAAAAAACTACTTCAAATAAATTACTTGGAGTATTAATAGGGATTGTAGCCACTGGACTTCTTCAAAGTAGTAGTGCTACAACTATTATAGTCATAAGTTTAGTACATAGCGGTCTAATCACCTTATATGGTGCTGTTCCTATAATAATGGGTGCAAATATAGGTACCACCATAACTGCCCAATTGGTTGCCTTTAACTTTGGAGAATCCTCTCCTTATTTAATAGCTTTAATCATATTTTTCCTTTTTATTTTTAAAGCAAAAAATAATAAATTTGCAATTAATATTCTATTAGGACTTACATTAATATTTTTAGGTATTGAATTTATCTCTATTTCAATATCCTCTTTTAAAACTGTACAATTTTTCACAAGATTAATAGTTAATATTGAAGATAATAGAATAATCTCAATCTTCCTTGGTTGTATAATCACAGCAACTATTCAAAGTAGTAGCACTGGTATTGCAATTTTACAAATTATGGCTTCCAAAGGTATCATTTCTGTTTCTAGTGCTCTCCCAATAATGCTAGGACAAAATATAGGTACATGTGCAAATACCTTAGTTGGAAGTATCGCTACAAATAAAGTTGGAAAGCAGGCAGCATTAATCCATATCATATTTAATGTCATCGGTGTTATTGTTTTCTTTTTCGCCTTAGATTGGTTATATAACATAGTTAAATTAATATCTCCAAATAATCCAGGAAGACAGATAGCTAACGCCCATACATTATTTAATATTACTTCTACTTTTCTATTACTTCCATTTTCATCAGTATTAGTTACAATATCAAAAAAAATAATAAGGGATTAGATCTTAGTCTAATCCCTTAAGATATTTATATTTTATTCAACTTCATAAATGTAAAGCTCATTATCATCAATCTTCTCTTTATCAACTTTGCCTTCATATTTCTTAGGTACTGTTACAATATTAGAATCTCCATCACTTATAAATCTTCTCTCTGGATATCTATCAAAGACATCTAACCAATTATACATACCTACATTATCTACATTCATCTCACTAGCTCTAACTCTGTGTATTGCTAGAGGATTGAACTTCACATCTATAGGTGATACCGATGGATCCCATCCTACGTTTAATATGGCAATATTTTTATATTTATGTCCATCATACTCTCCCTGCTCAAGTAAATATTCCAAGTCATCATCAGGTCTTGCTCCATAAGCTAAAGCATATGTGTTTACTTTATAATCATCTAAAAAGCTTTCCAAAAAGTTTGCTTGCTCGCCAATGTATTTTTGCATTTTAGATGGATCACTCACTTCGGACATATTATTGTGTCCCGTAGTGTGATTTCCTACATCATAGCCATTTTCAACTAACCAATTTAGTTTATATCCTATTAATTCCTCTTGTCTGAATGGATTAAATCCATTTACAAAGAAAGTAGCAGTCATATTAAAATCAGGATGCTTTTCTTTAAAAGCTTCCATAACACCTACAGCACAATTTGGGTCAATAACCTTTTCTCCGTCTTGTTCAATGATATTAAATCCATTTTGCAACCCATCATCAATAGTGAAAACAACTGGAGTATATCCAGCTTCTACTTCAATATCATTATTCACAAAATCTGTTAAACTAATGGCTCTATATCCTTTCTCATACAGGACCTCTAAATCTCTCATAAGATTTTCAGGAGTTCTCACCCAAGTATCTTCCTTTTTATCCACACCATGATACATTAATACCATAATTTGTCCAGCTTCGTTAGGTTTTAAAGATAAATCAATTAATTCTTTAGGATCTTTTTTTACTTCTTCGTCTTCATCTTCATCATTAGCATTTTCTTCTTGATTTTTGTTTTCATCATTCGAGTCTGTTTTGTCTTCATCCTCATTGTCATCTTTTACATTATCTTGGTCATCTTGAGTTTCATCGTTGGTATTATCATTATTAATATTGTCTTGGTCATTAGCCTGTCCATTATTTGTATTTCCCGTACATCCTACCAACAAGGATATTAATAAAACAGCTATTACCATTACTTTAGATATTTTTCTCAAAATATCCCTCCTCACTTGTATATCTCTATTATATGTGAAAAATAAAATGTTTTCTACACTATTTTGAAGTTAATTTTTAACAGCATTATTAAATTTAACTTTGGTTAAAATATTAATGAGCTCCTTGAAATAAAAGTGAGGTGAAACTTATGTCAATGAGAAAAAGCACCTTCACCAATATTAAAGGTAAGCAAAAGGAATATTCAGCTATGACAATTACTAATGATGAAAGACATTATCATAGAGAAGCAAAATCACAGAAAGCTCAATTGGAAAGTGTTCATAAACATGGAACCAGAGGAGATGTAAAGATTCCAATCAAGCATAAATTAACTTAAGAAGGGCATAAGCCCTTCTTATATTTATAGTAGAGAAATTCATATGTCTGATAATTAAATCTAATTTTGTATCGACTTTAAGAATTCAAGTTCCCAAATTATTATAAAAATTTCCTAAATTATTAATTATATACTAATCTAGAATTTAATATACTTTTCAGCTTTTTTTACTAGCATATATTTTTCAAAAAAGGTTAAATTAATAGTACAACATCAATAAAGATGTTGAAAAATTAATCTATTGTTAGGAGGGAATTCAATGGCTAGAAATAATAGAGTTGTAGTTCCTGAAGCCAGGGCAGCATTAAATCAAATGAAAGCAGAAATAGCAAGTGAGTTAGGTTTAAGTAACTATGAAGCTACTGATAAAGGTAACTTAACTTCAAGACAAAATGGTTATGTTGGCGGTTATATGGTAAAAAGATTAATCGAGCAAGCTGAAAGGTCAATGTCAGGTAAATAATAATATAATAAACATAAAAAAAGAGAAGTGGGTTATCCCACTTCTCTTTTTTTATGTTATAATTTAAATAGACTGTTTTTAAAGGGTGATTTTATGTTCTTAGAAGATACAAATGAGTTAGCACAACATAAACTTTTACTATTATACTTACTAAATAAAATTGATATACCAATGAATAATGCTGAGATAACACAATTTGTATTGGAACACAATTATATGAATTACTTTTTGACTCAACAATATCTTAGCGAGTTGGTAGATGCTAATTTTATTCATGTTATAACAGTTAAAAACAAAAAATGTTATAAGCTAACTGATATAGGCAAAGAAACTTTAGAGTATTTTAATAATAGAATTCCAAAAAAACTTAAAAAAGAAATTGATGAAAAATATGAGAAAAAAAAGCAGACCTTAATCAAGGAAGCTCAAATTATCGGTAATTACTATAAGAAAAATGATTCTCAATACATAGTAAGCTTGAAAGTTATAGAGAATGAAATTACACTTTTTGATCTATCCCTTAATGTGGTTTCTAATAAACAAGCCAAGCTTATATGTGAAAATTGGAAAAAAAGTCCCGATAAGATTTATAAAAAGTTTATGGATTATTTAACTGATGAATATAAACATGAATAGGCCCATGATATCTTTCTGATATCACGGGTTTATTTAGTATACTAGTAATCCACTAGGCTCTTTCCCTGTTTTTATCGTCTTAATTATTTCCCTCTTTGTGACATCAAATACATGTAAACAATCAGACTGTACATTAGTAATATAGATGTACTTATTATTAAATAATAAATTATTAGGCATTCCGCCAATATAATACTTTTCAGAAGGTTTATCTTTATCCATATCAATCTTATACATATACCCATCATCAATATTACTAGTATAGATAACACTGTTTTGTTCTATTATCACCATATCATTTATTACTCCATTAATTTCTATACAATGTTCTATAATTCCCATCTGTAAATCTATAATTATAATTTTACTATTTATCATCCCATTATTTAATGGACAAAGAACATAGGCCTTCTCCTTCCCTAAAAACATATGCAATGGTTTAAAAGGTAATTTTATCGCATTTATGCTATTTGTATATATATCTAAAACATCTATAGTGTAATTATTACTATTGGCTACATAAACTTTCTTTGTTTTCTTATCCACCTTTATATCATGGGGTTTTTCTCCAACAGGAATATTTTCTATCAGTTCAAAATTTACTCTATCAATTACTGATATAGAGTTAGAATCACTATTTGTCACTAATAGATAATTATCTAAAATATCAATATGACTAGGATAACATCCAACTAATAATATGTCTTCAATAGTTTTTTTATAAATATTTATTTTATATATACTATTATCATAGGAATTTGTAGTATAAAAGATGTTTTTATTCTCTTCTTGTATGATTTGATGGGGCCCTAAGTAAGGTTTACCCTCACAAAGAAAAAAGTTTTGGCATCTAAAATTATCGTTCATTTCAAGAATTGTAATAGAATCACTTCCTGTATTAACAATTCCAAGTTTATCTTTAACAATAGCCAATACTATCACCTCCATCAGATTCTGTTATTATCTATATATCAGTTTATGCAAGTAATAGAGTTTAAGTGAAAAAAAGATGCTGAACAAATCAGCATCTTTTATAATCAATGTATCTTATTCTATAAATAATCTTCTAGCAAGGCGTTCCTTATCTATCTTAACATTTCTTCTCTTAGCCTCTTTTATTAAGCTATTTACTTGAATAAATAAGCTAATATAATTTTGATTATTACTTAGCTCTCCATCCTTTAAGTTATTCTGAAGGTATCTAAGTTTTTCCATTGTCGTTCTAATTTCATCTATCAGCTCACCATCCGTAACCTTTTTATAAGGATCAAACTTTATAATATTCATAAAATACCTCCTATTGATATATAATTAGTTTATTCAATAAGAGGAAAATAATAACTATTTATTTTTTACATACTTTCTGACATCGCCAATCAAATAAAGGGAACCACCAAAAACAATTAAATCATCTTCTTCTGCAATTTCAAAAGCTCTATCTATAGCTTTTGAAACATCTGGCTCTATAATATAGCTTTCATTATGAAGTGCTACCTTCTTAGCTAATTCATCTGCCTTAAGAGCCCTAAATATAGTTGGTTCTGTCACAATAACAGTGTCAGCAATTCCTACCAACTCACCAATCATATTATCTACATCTTTATCTCCTAGCATTCCTGTCCCTATAATTAGCTTATTATAGTTAAATAACTCTTTTATAGATTTTTTTAGAGATTGTATTCCCTGTAGATTATGTCCTCCATCAATTAAAAAAGTTGGCTTCCTTTTTAGAATCTCTAATCTACCCATCCATCTTGTATTCTTTATACCTTCTCTTATTTGCTCATCACTTATATCAACAAGTTGCCTATCTCTTAGGGCAAATACTGTAGTTAATGCAGTGGATGCGTTATATATCTGATAATAACCAAGCAAGTTAATATGTAGATTTTTATATGTTTTATTATTATAAGAAAAATCGAATTTACTTCCAAATTCACTCATCTCTTGTATCTCTATACTATGTGTAGGTACAATAATAAGTTGAGAATTCTTGTCCTTAATAACTCCCTCTACAACCTTCATAGCTTCATCTTCTTGAGGATGGGCAATAACTAAGCTATCATCCTTGATAATTCCTGACTTCTCCCATGCAATCTTACCTAAAGTATCTCCAAGATATTCAACATGATCCATAGCTATTGGCGTTATAACAGAAGCTATAGGATTGTTTATGACATTTGTAGAATCATATCTTCCACCTAATCCAACTTCTAAAACAACATAATCTACATTCAATTCATAATAATACTGAAAAGCTATTGCAGTAACTATTTCAAACTCAGTTGGATGATTAAAGCCAACATCCACCATCTTTTCTACCATAGTCTTTACCTTAACAGTAATTCTTGCAAGCTCATCATTTGGAATATTCTCTTCATTAATTCGTATTCTTTCATTAAATTTCTCAAGGTATGGTGATGTAAAAAGACCTACACTATAACCCGCTTCTTTAAGCATACTAGTAATAAATGAACAGGTTGAACCCTTTCCATTTGTACCAGCAACATGTATAATCTTAAGCTTTTCTTGAGGGTTGTCCATCAATCTTAACAGTTCAGTAATATTCTCAAGTCCTAATTTACTTCCAAACTTTTTTGTACTATGAATATATTCAAGTGCTTCATTATAATTCATTCTATCACTCCTGATATTAGTTTCATTCCTCTATATTTTAACCTTATTTATAGAATAAAACAAGATAGGAGGTAAAATTCACCTCCTATCAATAAATTTATTTAGACTTTAGACTTTCAAGTCTTTCTGTTACCTTATCCATCATCTCTTGATATTTAACTTTCTTTTCTTTTTCTGCATTTACTACTTTTTCAGGAGCCTTATCAACAAATCCTTTATTAGAAAGCTTACCATTTACTCTCTTTAGCTCTCCTTCTAGCTTATCTTTTTCCTTCTCTAATCTCTCTATTTCCTTTTCAATATCTACTAATTCATCTAGTGGAAGATATATCTCACAATTTGTAATAACTGCTGACATAGCATCTTCACCTATGCCTTCCTTATTATCTCTAATCTCTACAGTAGAAGCTGATGCTAGATTAGTGAAGTATTCAGAGCCTATTTCTAGAATCTCTTTCACATTTTCATTAGTAGTTACAAATATCACTTTTGCCTTCTTAGAAGGTATAACATTCATTTCAGCTCTAATGTTTCTAATATTCTTAACTGCTTCCATCACAAAATCAATGGCCTTCTCAGATTTATTAAAATTATTATCTGTAGTATATTCTGGCCAATCAGCAACTATTAAACTTCCTTCTGCTTCAGGAAGGTGCTGCCAAATCTCTTCAGTAATATATGGCATAAATGGATGTAATAGCTTTAAGATATTCTTTAGTACTGTTAATAGTACATATCTAGCTACATCTTTATCTTCTTGGTCTTCACCATATAATCTTGCCTTAACCATTTCAATATACCAGTCACAATATTCATTCCAAGTAAAGTCATATATCTTTTGAGCAGCCAAACCTAATTCATATTTTCCTAGGTTATCAGTCACTTCTTTAATTACATTATTGGATCTAGAAATAATCCATTTATCCTCTTCCTTAAATCCTTTTTTAGCTTTTTCTTTACTAATAGTCTCATCTTCAAGATTCATAATTACAAATCTAGTTGCATTCCATAGCTTATTAGCGAAATTTCTACTAGATTCAACTTTTTCAATATGGAATCTCATATCATTTCCAGGAGTGTTACCAGTGATAAGCATAAATCTCAATGCATCGGATCCATATTGGTCGATAATTTCAAGTGGGTCAATACCATTTCCTATCGATTTACTCATTTTTCTTCCTTGAGAATCCCTTACTAATCCAGTCATAAATACATCATCAAATGGTACTTCTCCCATATGTTCGATTCCTGAGAATACCATCCTTACTACCCAGAAGAAAATAATATCATACCCTGTTACTAATACATCTGTTGGATAGAAATATTCTAATTCCTCAGTGTTTTCTGGCCAACCCAATGTTGAGAAAGGCCACAATGCTGATGAGAACCAAGTATCTAATGTATCAGGATCTTGATATAAATTTGTACTATTACATTTGCTACATTTATTAGGTTTTTCTTTAGATACAATAATTTCATCACAATCTTGACAGTAATAAACAGGTAATCTATGTCCCCACCAAAGTTGTCTTGAAATACACCAATCTCTTATATTCTCTAACCAATTTAAATATATTTTACCAAATCTTTCAGGAACAAAATTCAGCTTGCCTTCTTTAAGCGCTTGTATTGCAGGTTCTGCTAAAGGCTTCATTTCAACAAACCATTGTTTTGAAATTATTGGTTCAATAATAGTTCCACATCTTTCACAATGTCCCACATTATGATCATGCTCCTCTATTTCAACTAAAAATCCTTGTTCTTCTAAATCCTTGATAATTTGTTTCCTAGCTTCATACCTTTCTAAGCCTTCATATTTACCACCTTTATTATTTATAGTAGCATCATCATTCATAATTCTTAACTGCTCTAAATCATGTCTTAATCCTATTTCAAAGTCATTTGGATCATGGGCAGGTGTAATCTTAACAGCTCCTGTACCAAACTCCATATCTACATAATCATCAGCTATAATAGGTATTTCTCTATCTACTAAGGGTAAAACTAAAGTCTTACCAACTAAATTTTTATAACTTTCATCTTCAGGATTTACTGCAACTGCAACGTCTCCCAGCATAGTTTCAGGTCTAGTTGTTGCTATAACAATATATTCATCACTATCCTTAACAGGATATCTTATATGCCATAGATTTCCTTTGGATTCCTCATGCTCAACTTCAGCATCGGATAAAGCCGTTCCACAATCTGGACACCAGTTGATAATTCTATTCCCTCTATAAATTAATCCTTTTTCATGTAGCTTAATGAAAACTTCCTCAACTGCATCACTAAGTCCTTCATCTAGGGTAAATCTTTCTTTACTCCAATCACATGATACACCAAGCTTTCTAAGCTGGTTAGTAATATTAGCATGATATTCGTCTGTCCATGCCCAAGCCTCTTTTAAGAATCCTTCTCTCCCTAAATCTTCTTTAGTTTTTCCTTCCTCAGCAATTTTCCCAACAACCTTCGCCTCAGTGGAAATACTAGCATGGTCTGTTCCTGGTAACCATAGAGCTTCATATCCTTGCATTCTCTTCCACCTTATTAAAATATCTTGAATACTATGATTTAATGCATGACCCATATGAAGGTTACCTGTAACATTTGGAGGAGGCATCATAATTGTATATGGCTCCTTCTCTTTGTTAACATCTGCTTTGAAATATCCATTATCATCCCAAAACTTATATAGTCTTTCTTCGAAATCCTTGGGATTATAAGTTTTTGCCAAATTTCTTTCCATACTATCCCTTCCTTTCTTGAACATCTCTTATTTTGTCATTTAGCTCTTACCATACATCATAATTAAAGCACCTAGAACTGAACCTAATAACCCAGAGCTTTTAACTAATAATAGTACTTTTAAACTCTTAATCTTCTCTTTTCTATATAGTTTGTCAGTTCCTAAGACCATAAATCCACTTATGATAAAAATAATTGCTCCTAAAGTGAACACTTTATCACTTCCTTTATAATAAGCTAAAATAAAAAAACCTCCATCCTAAACAAAGGACGAAGGTTTTAATTCGCGGTACCACCTTATTTCTGAATATCTATAAATAACATAGATACTCAACTCTTAATTAGATAACGGCTAATCCGTTCAAACTTACTAATTGTTTCAGTTTGAAAGCTCCAGAGCTACCTTCGGCAAACATTGCTTTATGAAGTATCTCAGCCTGTGTACTTCACTCTCTATAAAGATATTTGCTTACTCCTCTCCTTCAAAGCTAATATAAATATATTATTGTTACAATAGTTTATTATATATTAAATCATAAGTTCCTTATTTGTCAACACATTTATTATTATTTCCCATGCTTACATTTTTAAAACCAATTAAATAATTTACAAAGGCTGATAAGGTTAATACGATAGTAATAATAATCAAACTATAACTTACAATGTGATTAAGTTCAAAAGCAAATGCTAATATGGCAATATAAAAGGATATAGTAGCGATTTTTCCAAATTTATTTGCAGGAATAACCGTTTTATCCTTTCCATAAAACAAAAATAATCCCCCTGTAATCATAAGTAGCTCTTTTATACCAATAACAACAATTACCCACACCGATAAGTATTTAGCTATAGTAAAACATATAAGTACAGTAATCTGCATTAGCTTATCTGCTAGTGGATCAAGCACTGTCCCCCATTTAGTTACTAAATTATATTTTCGTGCTATGTACCCATCTAAAACATCAGTAATTCCAGCTAGAGCAAATACATAGGTTGCGTAAAGTATATTATTGTCCATGGAAGAAAAAAAGATACTGATAAATACAGGAATTAACAAGAGTCTTATAACTGTTAGGATATTAGGTATATTCATATTTCACCTCTTAATTTTATTCTGTTCTTTTGTTTTCATATATCTTTCCCCTCTTCCATTAAATTCTACACTTATAATTAAATTCCTGCAATATTTTTCTATTATCTCATGTTTCTCTTTTGTAACCAAAATTGATGCAGTGAATATAATAAAACATACGTGATTTTCTATTTATTTGAGGGGGGATATAATGTCAAAGTTTAGAGTAATTTCATTACTTCTAGCTTTTATTCTTATAACAGCCATAGTACTTACAGGATGCCAGAATGATGAGCTAGAAAATATTAAACTAGTTGAAGTAACACATTCAGTGTTTTATGCACCACAATATGTAGCCATTACTAACGGTTTCTTTGAAGAAGAAGGGTTGGATATTGAGTTAATAAATGGTCAAGGGGCCGATAAGTCAATGACTGCTCTATTAAGTGGTCAAGCTGACATAGGTTTTATGGGCCCAGAGGCTTCTGTTTATGTTTACAATCAAGATAAAGAAGACTATGCAGTAAACTTTGCTCAATTAACTCAAAAGGATGGTTCGTTCTTAGTTGGTAGAGAAGATGATCCTAATTTTACTTTTGATAAACTTAAGGGTAAAACAGTTATCGGTGGTCGTGTTGGCGGTATGCCAGAAATGACATTGGAATATGTACTTAGAGAGAATGGATTAGAGCCTGGTGAAGACGTAAATGTTCGTACAGATATTCAATTTGCAGTAATGGCTGGAGCTTTTACTGGTGGCGAAGGTGACTATGTAACATTATTTGAGCCAGTTGCAACAACTATGGAAAAAGAAAACAAAGGATATATAGTAGCATCTATAGGTGCAGAAGGTGGTTATATTCCTTATACTTGTTACTCTGCTACAAGAAGTTATATAGATGAAAATCCTGATATAATTCAAGGATTCACTAATGCAGTATATAAAGGAATGCTTTGGGTTCAATCTCATAGTGCAGATGATGTTGCAGAAGCATTGCAAGAGCATTTCCCAGATACAGACAAAGACATACTTGTTGAGCTAGTAAATAGATATAAATCCCAAGATACTTGGAGACCAGACCCTGTATTAACTGAGGATGGATTAACTCATATGTTTGAAATAATGGAAGGCGCTGGACAGCTAGATAAAAGGGCTCCTTACGAAAAGGTAGTTACTACTAAATTTGCTGAAAAAGCTATTGAGAATGTGACTTTGGAGATTAAAGTTAATTAAAAATATAAAAAGTGATGTTAAACTAAATAAATAGTAAACAACAAATAAGGAGGGGTATTCCCTCCTTTAGCCTTATCTTCTATCTTGGATCACTCCATTTGAATATAAATGCTGAATCAGTTCATTAGGTTTAATACCTTCGACTACTACTTTTTGGTATAAGAGTCTGGTCAAATTTTCATTTTTATATTTTCTAAAAAGGTCCTTAGTTAACTCATTAGATAGGTCTTTATCCATAGAACTAGATAATAGTAGTTCTATGGATTTCTTAAGCTGATCTTTCTCTTCTAAGTATTTATCCTCTCTCTGATTACTACAAAATGGGTCTATCTCCATTAGCAGCTCTCCTCTCCTTGACATAACTGATATATAGATTTCTTTTGCTATAACTCTTTTCTTATTAATACTCACTTTAATGCAAATACTCATTCCGTATCATTATTTATAGTCCATTACTTAGATAGACTTAAAAGTTTCTTTTTTTGTTCCTTTACTATATAATTATCTAATTCTTTACTCTTCTTTACTACTTCCCGAGATATTAAACCTTTATTTTTCTCAATAGCTTCGTTTAGCTCTAATTTTAGTTTATGAATAATATCTGAAATCGTTCTCACCTCTTAATCAAATTAAAAGACTTTCCTAATTTGCAAAGAATTTTTATATCTTCATTATTAGCTTTTATCTTAGAATATATTTTGAATTTTAGGGTTTACATAAATGAACTCATATACTACTCAGATTTTATACTAGGTTTTCTTGAGTTGAATTTCCTTCTTTCCAAAATCTAATGATAATACATTTTCATAGATCATTTAACATTTATTATTAATATATTCACGTACCATTATGTCGCATCATTATCTAAAAAAATATCGTCATCAACATAATTAAAAAACTTCTTTATTTTTATAGCTAACTTTAGTGAAGGATTTCTTTCCCCATTTTCTATCCTTCCATAATGAGCTCTTGAAATTTTAATTCTTTCAGCTACTTCTTCTTGTGTTAAGTTTCTTGCTTTTCTCAGTTCAATCAATTTGTTTCTCATTTCATTCCCCCCTCTTAGCCACCTATTGGTACTACTATTATAATATAGTACCAATTCGACACATGTCAACCTTTTCCATAATAATATTCTACATTTTGGTACATGTTATAGGAATTTGCGTCTTATTGACGTATAATTTAAAAGAGGTGAATTATATGACTTTTGGTAGTAAGTTAAAAGAACTAAGAATAGAAAAGAATATGACACAAGCTCAATTAGCAAAGATAATAAAAGTTGCCAGAGCTACTATTGGTAGATATGAAGCTGATGAGCGTTTTCCAGATCAAGAGACTCTTAAAAAATTGGCTAGTTATTTTGATGTCACTATTGATTACCTTCTAGATAGAACTAATATGAAAAACTATAATAATATAGCCGAAACTCAAGGATATTATAATCTCAACATTGAGGGATTATCTAAAGAAGATATTAGAAAAATTGAAGAGTACATAGAGTTTATTAAAAGTAAGTCTAGTTCTGATGATAGTTTCAAGAAAGATAAATAGTATTTTACATCTCAGCAATGTTTTTGACATCAATTCAAAAGCTTTATTCTTCTGTAAGAAATTATCTCATCAAAAACATTAAATAATATTTTCACTACAAAAGAATTTTATTATGAACACATTATCTCATTGGTATAAAAAATTGATACCATATTATAATATATGCTATTAAATATAAGTCACAATATGAATTTCATTCACTGAAAAAAAAGAGCCAATTATATACAATAATCAACTCTTCCCCTAAGAAATGCTTTTAAATTATACTACTCCCAATGCTTAATTACTCTTCCATACTGATCTTTAAAAGAACCACAAACAATAATAATAAAATCTATTAGTGCTCCTAATCCAAAGACTCCACCAGTCAGTAGCCATAATATTCCTGTGCCAATCTTACCTACATAAAATCTATGAATTCCTAAAATTCCTAAGAAAAAACATAACAACGTTGCAACTAATCGGCTTTTCTCTGATATCATACTAGCATTTACGTTAACATTTACATTCACAGTATTTCGTTCCACAAAAGCTCCCCCCTTTATATAATTGCCTTACAGTAAATAATTATATTGCATTTCTCTTTCACTGTCTATACTTTCATATTAATACTCTATTACGCTCTTCTCCTAAAGTGCATGTCTAAAGATGTAAGTTTGAAAAATATCTAACTTATAGCATTCTTTATTCAGTTACTGGCTAATTAGTAATGAAAACAAAAAAAGAAGGGATTTCTCCCCTCTTTCTTTACTAGACATTCTAGGCTTCTGCTTCCTTCAATTTATTATTCTTAACAAGAGTCTTGCTTTTCCATCTACCTGTTGCGTAATAAACTTGACTCATTAGTAATGATAGTACAGAACTAATTGCTATAGCCATCCATATCCCATTTGATCCTAATGAATCCATTGAAGATAGATATTTAGCCAATGGTACACGAATTACCCATAAAGAAACAATTGAAAACACCATAGTAGGGAACGTATCTCCTGCCCCTCTTAATATCCCATTTGTGATAAACATTAAGGCAAATGGCACATAGGTAATCCCAACTATTCTTAATATACTGCTTCCTATTTCTAAAACTTGAGCATCGTCTGTAAATAGTTTAAGAACTAATGTTGGCGCTACAATAACAAAAATTGTTGTTATTCCTGTTATAACAGTCGCTGAAACATTACCCCATTTATATATTTCTTTTATATTTTCACTTTTATTTGCTCCAATGCTTTGTCCAGTTAAGGTTGATACTGCTAACCCTAAAGACATTGCTGGCATATAAGCAAATTGATTCAATCTAGATGCTGCTCCATAGGCCGCTATTGTATCTGCTCCAAAGGAGTTTATGATACTTGTTAAAACTACCATTCCAAGAGATGTAACTACTTGCTGAATTCCAGCAGGTAATCCAATTTTTATTGTTTGTAATGTTAATTCTTTATCGAATTTTAAATTTTTCAGTTTAAGGCTAATTACGTGATTTTGTTTATCTAAATGCCTTAAAGCAAGCATAAAAGAAATTCCTTGGGAAATTAACGTTGCTACAGCTGCACCTCTAATACCCATTTGTGGAAATGGTCCTATTCCTATGATAAGGAAAGGATCCAGAATAAGATTAAGTACTGTAGTTACTATCAGAAATCTTAAAGGTGTTTTTGAGTCACCTAGTCCTCTAAGTATTGAACTGATTACATTATATCCAAACATAAAAATTAAACCAAAGAAAAATATATTTAAATATTGTGTAGAGTACTCTAAAATCTCTGGTGGTGTGTTCATTAATAATAGTATCTTTTCACTAAAAATCAAACCAATTATAGTTACTACGATTGCAGCACTACCTAATAGCAGTAACGAATTATTAACTGTTTTTAATACCATATCTTCATTCTTTGCTCCTGCATATTGTGATACTAATACTGTAGTAGCCATAGTAATTCCCATAACCAATGAAATTAAAATCATAATTATCGGAAAGCTTACGGAAACTGCTCCCAAAGCATCTGAACCAATAAATCTTCCAACCCATATACTATCTACTGTGTTATATAGTACTTGTAATATATTCCCCAATAAGAGTGGAATAGAAAAGGAAATTAGATTTTTTAAAATACTTCCTTCTGTTAAATCTTTGCTATATTGTTTACTCATTCCCTATCATCTCCTTTTTTAATGATTAGTAGTCTTTTTCTGCATTGTTTGCCATAAAATTTTCTAGTTTGATAAGGCTGTTTTTTATTTCTTCCAGTTCATTATGGTTTAAACCAGTTAATAAATCGCTAAAAATTTTTCTACTTGCATTTTTAGATTCATTCATGGCTTTTATACCATATTCAGATAAAAGTATAAGCTTATTCCTTCTATCCTCTGGATCTTCTTTTCTTAAAACATATCCTTCTTCAACTAACTTATTTATTGTCAAACAAATTGAACTTTTAGATAGATTCAATTGATTTCCTAATGTCGTAAGGTTTATATTACGATGCTTCTCAATAGTCTTCATTATGAATATTTGGTGCATAGTCAACTCTTTTTTATCAAACTCCTTTATCATTACATGCCTTGCTCGCATGTTAATTCTTTTTAGTAAATCTTGGATTTGTCCTGAAATATTGACATCCCTCTTATCCATTGTGGGCCTCCTCAAGAATTTGTTTTATGTTAAAACGATTTTACTATAGAACAGTTTTATTATAAAACTAATTTATGATTTTGTCAACTTATAAATAAAAAGAAAATATCCTAAAATATTCTAGAATATCCTCTCTAACTCTTGATATTTAAACTTATTATTAATTTAAGCTTCCAAAGTAATTTCTCATATATATTATCAATAAAAAAACCTGGATTTCTCCAGGTCTTCTTATTCTACACTTCTTAGTGATTGATATATTAGTTTATTGTATATTCACGTGGTCCATTTGCATACCAAGCCCAGAAAAAATCTCCCCATAACTTTATTTTTCTAAATTCAAATTCTTGGCTAATTGTAACTGTATCACCTGGGTCCATCTCATCTAATAAATCATTATAGTATTCATAATCATCATCAATATCGCTATATATTCTTTGAACTCCTATAGCTCTATCAAGTAATAATAAAGCAGAAAGTATTAATATCTTATCTCCAGCAGAACTTACAACTTGAGTAGGCATTGCCTTTGCTACTAGTCCTATAATAGTGCCTGAATCAGTAACACCACCATCTATAGCATCAGCTATATCACTTCTACAACCTTTTAAGTCTAATTTTATTTCTTTTACTTGGTTATAAGTATAAGTGTTTGAAATAGTTTCAATATCCCCTTCATCTGCCCAATCTGGTAATTCCTCATAAGTAATAGCAAATGATGGAACCATGCTACCAAAAATTAACGCGAAAATGATAAGTAAAGAAAATACTTTTTTCATGTCACTTCCTCCTTTAGTTTAGTTAATAGTCTTAGAGCGCTCTTGAGTAAATATATTTATCTCGTAAATATATTATCATTATTTTGTTAAAAAGTAAACAATTATTTTTTAATTATTTACAAAAATGTAAACTCTTCCAAATTTCACATTTTTCCATTACAACTGTGTAAATAACTTAAAAGACTAAGGTTTCCCTTAGCCTTTAATAATACTATTCTTCACTTTTAGTTCTATAGTCCCAAAAATAGTAGCCATATTCATTAGGATATGCATAATATCCACAGTCTAAATGAATATGGGTATCATAGATTCCTATGCCTTTAAATCCACATTCAACTGCTATCTGTATCAACTCATCATCAGTTTTATCTAAATTATTCTTGCTTATATCTGCTGCTTGCCCTAATAAGTGTTTACTTTTCTCATATCCTCCTATTGCTTCATTGTATTCTGGTGTTCTATATCCACTATTAACATAGCATGGCTTATTAAGCTTATCCCTAAATCTCTGCAATAAATCTACTAATTTAGGATCCAGCATCACAACTGGATTATCAGAATTGCTTTGAAACTCTTTTAGATTGAAATTTTTAGATAACTGAAAATCGTTTATATCACTTCCTCTCTCATAATTTATTACTTTTTTTCTTTTACTAATCTGTAAAGCATAGTCCAAATTTCTTCTCTAGTAATGGTAGCTTTTGGCCTAGTTCCATCACTTATATTATTCTCAACCATCCAATCATGAGCTTCCTTTGCCCATTCTGATACTTCATTTTCCTTCTTGATTTTGCCCATTTTAAGCCCTCCCTTCATGATGTCTATTTCCAATTATAAATATTTACGTTCCTATAAAAATAATATGCAAAACATAAATTATAGGTACAATTGTAAAATCTATCTTATTTAATTTAATTTTTCCATTATTGTTGAATCGTCAGTTCTTATTTAATATAATTAAGGTGAGGTGTTTTTTATGTTTTTCTATTTAAGAAATAAAAATAAAACTATAAAAGAGCTTCGTAAAAATAGAAGCTATACTGCTAAACAACTTGCTGAGAGATTAAGAATGAATCAAAACCTAATTTTAAGAGTTGATGATACAAAGTTAAAAAACGTACCAGAACCTCTTAAATCTAAACTGCTCCCCGCTTTAAAAGATGATAATTTAGATAATTATCCTTGGTAAACTTAACAATATTAAATGTATATATATGTTAATTGCAGTATGCTATACTGTAAGTTATATAATTATTGGATTGACTAACTAAAAAGGAGAATTTGATTATGGAATATCTTCGATTAGCTGTCGGAATGTTAATAATGATATTCATATTTATGTTTATTATTAGAATATTTATGAAAATTGCAAATCATATTGGTGAAACCTTAGGTATAGGTAAGTTTATTATTGGATTATATGAAAGAGTAAGTGGTAATGATATTTTAAGTAAATAAACAGAAAAATTATAAGAACACTCCTTAATGGTTTTAATTTTAAAATATGGAGTGTTTTATTTTATTGTTTATTCCTTTTTTATTTGTGTAAGTCAGCCTTAAATGTAAAAAGTGATATAAGCTAGATTGAAATTTAAAAATATTTACAAATGTATTCCCATGATTATACATAATATGGTATAATATACAGGTACTTCTTTTAAGGTGGTGATGTTATGAATATTAGTAAATTTTTCAAACCTGATGGTCGTATTAATCGTGCTAAATACTTCTTTATACCCTTAATCTCATGGGCTATAATCACAGTTCTTTATTTGCTTTGGAACTTGATAGACAGTAGTATAATACCATTTCTCATAATATTGTCTACTTTAGGCAAGGTGTATATTGATATATGTATTACAATTCAGCGATTACATGATATTGGCCGACCTGGAGAACATATTTTATTACTCTTTATTCCCCTTTATAACATTTATATAGCTCTAATCTTACTTTTTGAAAAGGGACTTCCTGCCCCTAATGAGTATGGAAAGGCTCCATTAGAAATCTAGAGATATAAGTATATAATTAAAATAAAAAGAAAAAACAGGTAGGATAATTCCTACCTGTTTTTTGCCTTATTTAACTTTTTCCCCAAGAAGTTAAAGGCAGTTTTTACACTTACCTTTAAAATATAAATGCCTTTCATCAACCTCAAATTCTTTTAAAATATCTTTTCTAATCAGTATATCATCAATGGCAAAATCATAGACTTCTCCACATACTTCACATTTAAAATGACCATGTAAATTCGTATCTGCATCATATCTTGTTTCATTCTCTTCAATAGTAATAATAGTAACTATCTTCTTCTCCATAAATAATTTAAATGTGTTATATATCGTTGTCTTAGAAAGAGTAGGTATATCTTTAACCAAATCATTATAAACTTTATCTACTGTAGGATGGTTTTTATTTTTTACTAAGTATTCATATATCTTAATTCTTTGTAATGAAGGTTTTATTCCATTGCTCTTTAAGTATTCACTTATATTATTTTTCATAATTTGTCGGATAAGTTCTCCTTCATCTCCTTAATTTTATTATTGGATTTTACAATTGTTTTAAATTTGTAACGATTACAATTCAATAATATAATGTTTTATCTTTTTTGTCAAGTTTAATTTTACCATATTATATTGCTTTCTTTTCCTTTAGAATATTGAAATCTACTTACCTAAAAAAATTCTTTATAAATTTGTTTAATATAAAATAGCATGGGTAATATAAAGAACAGATGAATAAAATTAATTTTTAAGAGGAGGTTTTTTAAATGAACGATTATACTAATTTAAACGTATATTTATCAAATTTAGCTGTTCTAAATACTAAACTGCATAATTTACACTGGAATGTTAAAGGAAAACATTTCATTCAAATTCATGAATTTACTGAATCACTATATAATGATTTCTTTGAAAAATATGACGATGTAGCTGAATTACTAAAAATGAGAGATGAAAAACCATTAGTTAAGCTTTCAGATTACCTAGAAAATGCATCTATTAAAGAGTTAGATAAAGAAGAATTCTCAAGTGATGAGGTTCTTCAAATTCTACAAGATGATTTGAAAATAATGAAAGACTTAGCAACTGAAATTAGAAATGCTGCAGACGAAGTTGACGACTTTGAAGTAGTTGGTGAGTTTGAAGATCATGTATCAGGTTATAGCAAGAATCTTTGGTTTATTAAATCAATGCTTGCATAATATTAGTGCTAAAATCAATTAAATATTAGATAAATTATAAAATCAGGAGATGAATCATCTCCTGATTTTATTGATTGAGGCATTTTCACCTATATTAAATTTATAAATATGTAACTCCTTTATTTATGTTTTTTAAATCTAGTTAATTCTTTCATATATCTTTAAACATACTATAATCAATAAGTCTTTATGATATAATTAATGTATAAATATGGTAGAGGCAATATTGATGAAAATAAGTATTTTGAGTAGAATATTATCATTTATAGCTCCACTTTTTCTATTTATTTCAGGATATCTGTTGATATCCTTGGCAGTATATTTATGCTTTTAGATGTTTGAATCAAAACAAGAAGGAGTAACCCTCTATTCTCCTGTATTGATTTTTGCACCTGGTCTATGAAACCTAAATAGCTTTAAGTCATTTGATTCTTTCCCTAAATATAACTCCCTTAAAAGTTGACCACCAAGCACTGCATATAATATCCCATTAGCTCCATATCCCAAATTAAAATAACAATTCTCCATTCTCTCATATTCTCCTATGTAAGGAAGTCCATCGGTTGTAACTCCAAAAATTCCATTAAATCTAAAGTCAATATTATATTTAGGTATATTAGGAAACAAATATTTTATCCTCTTAATTAGATTATTATACTTTTCAATGGCTTGAGGACTATCCTCAGATAAATTTGCTATTTTACTTTTTCTTTTCATAATCTGTATATCTTCTCCACCAATAATCAATCTATTATCTAAAGTAGGTCTGACATAATAATATGGAGAGTTAGTATCTCTTATAATACATTGATTATACCATCCTTTTATTTTTTCTAAGGGACTAGTGGCTATTGTAAAGGTTCTATAGAATTTTACTATCTCTTCATTGAAATAATTAACTGCTTCAAAGCCTGTTGTTATAATTGCTTTACTAGCCTTTATACTAAAATCATTCTTTGTTTTTATAATTACACCTTTGCTATCACTTTTTATCTGTGCTACCTCAGTGTTTTCATAAACCTTTAATCCCATAGCAATAGATCTCTTAATTAATTCATGGGTGAATTTATATGGGTCTATTTCTGCTGAACCCTTTCTAGAATATATGCCTGCTTCTAATGGAAAATCAAATCTTTCAGCACCCTTTTCTTTATCTATAAATTCAACATCAAAGTCATATTTTTCCCTAAGGTCGTATTCATCCTTCAATGAATCTACTTCCCCTCTATTTTCTGAATAATACAGACAATCTCTAAATGCAAATCTACAATCATCATTTAAGTCTTCAACCATTCTCTGAATGTCATAGACGGCTTTATGACATAACTTAAAGCTTTTAGCAGCATTATCCTCTCCGATCATAGTTTTCAATCCAATTAGATTAGTATCTATCTCATATTGGAGTATAGAAGTAGATGCACTGGTGCTACCAAAGCCTATAATGTTTTTATCAACCAAAACTGTATTAATCCCTGCTGATGTAAAATAATAGGCTGTAATTGCTCCTGTAATACCACCACCTATAATTACTACATCACAGCTTAAGTCTTCACTTAAATATAAATATTTTTCAGGGATATTGTTTATTTCTGTCCAAATCATATTACCTGATACTAGTTTCATTATGTACCTCCATATACAAAATTAATAACTACAGAAATATTTTCCCCTTGAAATTTGTTGCTATTCAATAAAAAAACATAAAAAAGAACTCGATATTTCACCGAGTTTTATTTTGCAGTACTTTCGTCTTCTTTTTTAGATTTATTTATCTGACTTAATAATGGCTGATACATCATTATAGCATGATTCTCAGTTATATATTCATCATCGATTTCTTCTCCATAATAGTCATATGTTTTTCTATGGATAACATTATTTCTTATATATCCTCCCCAATACTCATGGGTAATCCAATGCTTTTTCTCATAGACCTCATATTTTCTAGTTGAAATATTATCTGATCGCCATTCTCCAACTAAATAATCATCAGTTAGGTAAACAAATAATTGATATGTATCTTCAGTATTATTAAATATTTGAAGATCTCTATAGTTGTATACACATGTAGCTCCACTTCCAAAGGGCTGCTTCCTATTTACATCAGGAAAAACATCAAAGCTATGTCTATACCTTTCTGTCACTGTTAAAGGTGTGTGAAGTGTCATCCAGTAGATTAGATTTGAGAGCTGACATAAACCTCCACCATATCTAGCTATAAATGTTCCATAGAATAAGTTCATTCCTTTAACATAACCCTTACTCTTTGTGGGATTTCCAATCAATTTCCAATAGGAAAGAGTCTCCCCTGGTTTTATAATAATACCATTCAATTTTTTAGTAGCAATTTTTAGATTCTTAACTTTATTGTGCTGTAGCCACATATCAACATTCTTTAACTTCCTTAACAAAGGTGTTCTATGGGTGGCTATAACATTTTCAAGTGGTGAATCTCCTAGTTCCTTAGCATATTTTTTATCTCCAAAAAACCATTCAATATAACGCATTAATCTATAATATCTTATTCCTAGAAATATCCTTAGCTTTGATCTTTTCTTTGGCTTCACAAAAATACTCCCCCTTGTAAGTCTTAAAACTATCTAGCTATTTTCCTGACACTTTGTATGTATATTGTCCAATAGCTTCTTCGAAAATAGTCTTTACTTTCCATATTCCTGGCATAGGATCTTTTACAGTAATCTTTTCTGTGTATTCATCCTTTCTGATTATAGTATTATTAAAATAGACTATTCCATTTGGGTCAAGTATCACAACTGTGATTTTACCCTTATCTGCTTTAACATCGAAATCCATAATAAGTTTCTTATATTCTTTTTTTACTGTGTAATCTTTTATTTTAGTGTCATTCCTTGGCTCAGTGAAGCTTCCATGACTTTGACTACTAAAACCATTAAACATACAACCACTTATCAAAGCTCCAATTACTAATATTAGAATAATATAAGCTTCTTTTCTTATTTAGCTCCCCCATTTTCATTATCATATTGTCTAGTAACACTCTTACATTATATAATAAAAATATTCAATTTCCAATATTTAAGAGTGTTTTATATCCATAATTTAACAATATTTTTTTCTTAGATAAGATTCATTAAAGGATTCTAAAACTTATTATTTATAAAACATTTTTATATGATAATAAAATGAGGAAATTGCATATTATAAGCCCATACAATTTCCTCATATATTTAATCCTATTTAAATTTTCTAGGTATAAAACCAACCTTTTTGTATACCTTTCTTAGAGTTTTTCTAGCAACTCTTTCAGCTGCATTAGCTCCATTCATATATACATCTTCGAGATAGTCCTTATTATTCATTAACCTTTCAAATTCGTCTCTAATTGGCTGTAACCCTTCATTAACAACTTCTGCTACATCACTCTTAAATTTTCCATATCCAACACCTTCATATTTTGCTTCTATACTCTCAACACTTTCTCCAGTCATCTTTGAATATATAGTTATTAGATTTTTAATACCTGGTTGATCATCAGAGTATCTAACTTTGTTTAAAGAATCAGTAACAGCTCTTTTAATTTTCTTTTCAGTTGCTTTGGGGCTATCAATTAGCAAAATATAGTCATTTTCATTATCTCCCGATTTAGACATTTTACTAGTCGGGTCCTGTAATCCCATTATTCTTGATCCAACCTTTGAAGTATAGATTTCTGGAACAACAAAAGTTGGACTATACCTATTGTTAAACCTTTCTGCTAAGTCCCTAGCAAGCTCTAAATGCTGTTTTTGATCATCTCCCACTGGAACTAAGTCCGCTTGATAAAGTAAAATATCAGAAGCCATTAATACAGGATAAGTAAATAGCCCTGCATTTAAATTATCTGCATTATCTTTAGATTTCTCTTTAAATTGGGTCATTCTATTTAATTGTCCCATGTAAGACATGGAATTTAATACCCAAGTCAATTCGGCATGGGCACTAACATGGGATTGAATAAACATAGTATTTTTCTCTGGGTCAATACCTGCTGCTATATATTGTGCCAAAATTTCTAAAGTTCTTTTTCTAAGATCCTTCGGTTCTTGATGAACAGTTATGGCATGCATATCAACTACACAATAATAACAATCATACTCATCTTGAAGGTCAACCCAATTTTTTATTGCCCCTAAATAATTCCCTAAAGTTAAATCGCCTGATGGTTTAACTCCACTAAAAATAACTTTTTTATCACTCATAATGTGACCTCCTTTAATAATTTTTTTATATATAAAAAAGCCCTTCATCTCTAAAATAGAGACGAAAGACTTAACTTCCGTGGTACCACTCTGATTGGTTTAAAACCCACTCTATCCCTTAACGAAGGATTGCCGTAATATCCTACTAAAATTCAGATTTAAGCTCATGAGTCCATTCAGTAAACTCCAGTCATTGGGCTTTCACCATCCCCAAATCGCTCTGTTAGGATAATTTACTTACTACTCTCAATCATAGCCTTTCATGTACAATTGTTATATATTATTATATACAATTATTATATAAAGTAAATACATTTTTTCAAATTTCTCTTATATTTTTGATTAAAACTATTACCAACAACCTTTTTTATCCTATGATTGTATTATTTCTTGACATTCACTAGAATAATATTCAACTTAGTCTCCACTTAAAATATCTCCTAAAATGCTACCACCTAGTCCTCCAATTCCTCTTTTCTCACCTACTTGATTAAATCTAGCTGATTTAAGAATTCTATCAGATAAACGAGATAATGGAAGACTTTGAAGATAAACAGTTCCTGGACCAGTTAACTTTGCTAAAAACAATCCCTCTCCTCCAAATAGAGCATTTTTGAATCCTCCAACAAATTGAATATCATAATCCACAGTTGTTTCAAATCCTACTATACATCCTGTATCCACCTTTAATACTTCTCCATGATTAAGAACTTTTTTAATTATAGTTCCTCCAGCATGTATAAAAGCCATTCCTCTACCTTCTAATCTTTGTAAAATAAAACCTTCTCCACCAAAAAAGCCAGCACCTATTTTCTTTGTGAAGGCTACTTCAATTTCAATTCCATTGGCTGCACATAGAAAAGCATCTCTCTGACATAAAAATCTTCCACTAAATTCTTCAAGCTGTAAAGGAATTATTTTTCCAGGATAAGGAGCACTAAAAGCTACATGTCCTTTGCCTCTTCCATTATGCAAAAAAGTGGTGATAAAAAAACTTTCCCCTGTGACCATTCTTTTAAATCCTTTAAATAGTCCTCCTCCTGTAGATGTCTGCATTTCAATGTCATTCTCCATAAACATCATAGTGCCTGCTTCGGCCCTAACACCTTCACCTGGATCTAGCTCAATTTCCACTGTTTGCATATCATCTCCATATATCTTATAATCGATAATATCTGACATATTCTACCATCCTCTCTTACTTAATTAATCACGATAACAACACATTATTATTTTAACGTGACCTTTTATGAAATCATATTATGTAGTCATTTATTTATCAAGTACTATTTTATATAATTATAATACAATTATAATAAAATTATTATAGAAAATTAATAGAACGAATTGACTAATCAAGTCATTTTTTTATTGATTTTTTTTAATCTGTTTAATTCCATATATTTCATATTATACCATTGTCTTAAGGGTTTTCAATTAATTTAGAATAATAAAAGCTTAATCGTTTACAGAAAATAATATTATACTTTCAGAAAGGAGAGATATAATATGGCTTGGAAAAAAGGAAAAGTTAGATTTGACGATGGTACTGAATATAAGGCTGACTTACTAGTTCATAATGGTGAAGTTTGGAATATGAAAGTTTATAAGGATGGTCAAACCATTCAGCAAATAGATGCTGACAGTTTTGCTTCTAAATTAGGAAGAACACCTGAAACCATATATCCTTTCACTTATGATATTGAAGAGTAATCTTGATTTTTACGTTTGCTCTTAAATAAATATATCAAGTTTATGGTTTTGATGTAATGAAGTGGGTATTATTATAACATAGAACATTAATAACTGATGTTCTATTACCAAATTTCCCTATATCCCCTTATAATTCAAATTTGTATTTGTGCGTAATACCTTAGTTTAATGCAAAGCAAGTAGCTATTAATAGCTACTTGCTTTGTATTTACTATAATCACAAATATTTTTAAAAATCTATGTCTACTAAAACAAAGGATTAGTTATTATTTATTTCATCTGTTAACTCGATGATTTGATCTATAAGATTTCCTATATGATCTATAGTGGCTAATAGTGGCTTATCAGTAGTTACATCTACACCTGCCATTTTTGCTAGCTCAACTGGAGATTTTGTGCCTCCTGATTCTAATACCTTCTTCCAATCTTCTACAGCCTTTTCTCCTTCATTTAATATCCTTTTACTAACCTGAGTAGCAATTGTAAGTCCTGCACTATATGTGTAAGGATAAAGTCCCATATAGTAATGTGGTTGTCTCATCCATGTAAGCTCTGCCCCTTGGTTTATAGTTACAGCATCTCCCCAAAACTCTTCAAGGACATTCCTCTTAAGCTCACTTAATTTACTTGCACTTACACTTCCGCCATTATCAATTATCTTATATACTTCTCTTTGATAAGCTGCTTCTAATAAATGTGTCACAAAATTATGATAATATGTATTACTAACCATTGAAGAAAGAACCCATCTTTTAAATCTAGGGTCTTCTTTTTGATTTATAAGATAGTTGCTTAAAAGCATTTCATTCATAGTTGATGGGGCCTCTACAAAGTAAAGGGATGGATCAACATTAAAGAGGTTATTATTCTCTTGAGCTAACATAAAGTGACCTGCATGCCCAAATTCATGCACGAGAGTAAACACCTCACTCATAAGGCCGTTCCATGAAAGCAAAATATATGAATGTACGCCATAAGGACTAGCGCAAAAACCTCCTGTAGACTTACCTTTATTTTGAGCAAAGTCCACCCATCTTTCATCATAACCTCTCATTATAAGCTCAAGATATTCTTTTCCCATAACTGATAAAGCACCTTTTATGTATTTCTTAGATTCTTCTATAGTTACCTTGGGATCATAATCTGGATCGATAGAAACTTTTAAATCTGCAAAGGTTACTTCGTCTAAATCATATATCTCTTTTATTAATTTTGCATATTTTCTCATATGAGGTGCTAATTTTTCCATTATAATATCAATTTGTCTATCATAAAGTTTTCTATCTACCTTTTGATCAAATAACAAGTAATCAAATATAGAATCATAATTTCTCATATTTGACATGATTTTTTCCTTTTGCAATTGTGTTTGATAGGCAGTAGCAACTGTGTTTTGATACTCCTTAAGCTTCTTTGAAAAGGCTTCAAAAGCTTTTCTTCTTATAGATGTATTCTTCTCACCTTGATATGTATTTTCAAATAATACAAAGCTTAGAGGATATTCTTCTTCATCTACTTTAAATTTTCCAAAATCCATATCAACTAATTTCGCTTGGTTATATATCTGATATGGAGAGTTTAATACAGGAGATAACCCTGCAAATGCCTTTTCTACTTCTGGATGTAAGGTGTGAGGTTTATTTCTCTTTATATCTTCAAGATATACTCTATATTTTTTAGTTTTATTTATAGCTTCATTTAGTATTTCATCTGATGTCTCCTTTAGCTCACTTTCAATAAAAGTTACTCTACTTAGAACTTCTGACAAAATTGAATTATTTTTAGTATCTTTAGTTTGACTATCTACATTTCCTTGGTCAACTGAAACAGCTAAAGAAGTATAAGTGTTTGTCAATAGAGCTTTTTTATACATTTCTTCATATTCCTCGATACATTCTAAAATAATATCTGCATTATCTAACTTTCCCTTAAAATTACTTTCTATTTTTTTAGATTGTTCTACTACTTCTTTTAATGTCTCTTCATATTCAGTATCTGTTTTAAAAATATGGGTTAAATCCCATGTTAAAGATACATCTATTTCTTTTCTAGGCTTTAATTCACTTCTCATTTTATCTCCCCTCTCTTATTAAAATCCACTCTATGTAATATTTTACCTTATTTCGCTAAAAATAAAAACTTTTTTTCTAATAATCAAAATTTAATATATATTTTTTTCAAAACTCCAAATACTATCAAGTAGTTGAGAATTATAAGGAGGTATATTTATGTTAAATTTAACTCAAAAGGAAACTCTACTCTTACAAGACCAAAAGAGTCACGAAAAAACTTGTGTGGAAAAATATTCTGAATCTGCTAAGAAAGCACAGGATCCAGTCTTACAGCAGTTATTTACTCAACTCAGCAATCAGGAAAAGCAACATCTAGATACAATTAATCAAATTTTAAACGGACAAATTCCAAATACAACTAATCAACAAGGTGGGACTCAAGGAAGTCAAAGTCAATTTGGCACAGGTGAATATAATCAACAGGATGCCCAACTATGCGAAGACTTATTGATGACTGAAAAATATGTATCCAGTACCTATAACACTGCAATATTTGAGTTTAGAGATACTAACCTAAGACAAACATTAAATCATATTCAAAAAGAAGAGCAACAGCATGGTGAAGACCTATTTAAATATATGGAAAGCAGAAATATGTATAATCCTCAATAAAATAAGGTATATTTGCATTATTGCTTAAAGAGAACAAAGGCTATCACTATTTGTGTGATAGCCTTTGTTTTAGTAGACAGAATATATATTAGAAGTTTTTAAACCTAGAGTTAAAGAATAGAATATCTCCACGATAATATGATTCTTATTATAGACATAATTATAATTTTAAATTTCTGTCCCATTGCTTCATTGAATTTACCTTTATAAATTAACTTCCCCAAAAGTATATCTCTTTAAAAAGCTATATGATTTTGAGAATTAGTTTTTAACCAATTTCTGATCAAGCTTTACTATTCATGAAATATTAATATATCCTTTATTCTATTCTAAAAATTAGTATCCTAAATAAATTAGATAGATTATCTGACCAGGCCATATTACATTAGGATTAACTATCTGAGGATTATGAGAACGAACCCTTCTATAATCTAAATTAAATCTGTAAGCAATATTATATAACGTATCTCCAGGTTGAACTACATATTCTACATATCCCTCTGGTGGAAGATCAATTGTTTCATATCCTGGAATTGTTAAAATTATTCCGGGATAAATCTGTCTTGAATATAATGATGGATTTGCTTCCTTAATTGCTTCAATGTCTACTCCAAATTTAGAAGCTATAGTTTGAATCGTATCCCATGGTTGTGTTATATACTTCATTCATCTTCACCTCCGCTACATTTTGCTACATAATATTCATGTAAGCTATAAAAGTTCATTGTAACGAAGTTTTTCGTGACATTTAAGTTTATACCTATTTGACTATTAAGTATACGCCAGCAACGCTAGATCCCAAAATATTCGATAACATATCAAGGTCAGTATCAAGCAAACCATGTTGATTATGAGCATTAAAAATTGAATCAAGTCCAAATTCTAATATTTCAAGAAAAACTCCTATTGTAATACCTATTGATATAACAAATATAAATGTTAGTATCTTAGAATTTGCCTTCCATGTGAAAAATGAAGTTAAAATTTGATAGAACAATATTGATATTGTAAAAGATCCAATTACATGTAATATTTTATCAAAGAAATGATTGGTGTTATAGAGGTTTAGATATTGACCAAAACCTAAATGTAAAATTACAATAAAAAAAATAAAATAATTAACTATACTAGTAATTTTTACTTTTCCTTTTATTTCAAAATAAGTTAATAATAAATAGCCAATATAGATAAATGCTGTATTATAAATAAAATATATTTGATTTTTGATTATAAAACAAATAATAAATAATATTATCAAAATAGTAAAAAGTATTAGAAATCCATAAGTGCTTTTTTTCTTCATAATTTATACCCTTTCGAATTTTGGTTATGATAAAAAAGTCAAGTACTCAAAAGAGTACTCGACTATTTTAAATTATTGTACTTCAAAACTTCCACAATCTGTTCCCTCTGGATTAGTAGCTTTACTATGATGTTTTATAACTTGAATCTGATTTAAACTACAGTAAGAATCTTTTTTAGCATGATATTTACATTCATCTACTGTACATCCAATACTTTTATTAATATTCATTACTTCACCTCCTCATAGAAATATTATTAATTATAATCGCACTTTTTATTCTAATGAGTTACTAGACATTTTATCCAACTAATGATATATTGCTTATTGAATATATATATGCTAATTAAAAATAATATAAATAATGGATTATTACAACGAGGTGATAAAATGAGTAATATATCAGGAAGTGGATGTGATCTATTAATACCTTTAAGCGAAAGAAAATCTCTTCAGGAAATAGAACGTAGTATTATTACAACCTATAGAAAATACCTATGGTCTAAATTCACAAAGGCTGTTAATGAATATAATCTGATAGAGGATGGAGATAAAATTGCTGTCGCCATATCTGGTGGTAAAGATAGTTTATTAATGGCAAAACTTCTCCAAGAGTTAAATAAGCATGGAAAAACAAATTTCGAACTAGAATTTATAGCAATGAATCCAGGCTTCCATGAAAGTAATAAAGAATTATTACTGGATAATTGCAATCATTTAAATATTCCTGTTAAGATTTTTGAATCAGATATTTTTAAAGTAGTTGACCATATTGCCAATGACTATCCCTGTTATATGTGTGCAAGAATGAGACGCGGGGCTCTATACTCTAAAGCTCAAGAGCTTGGATGTAATAAGCTGGCTTTAGGTCATCATTTCGACGATGTCATTGAAACAAATCTGATAAATATATTATGTTCAGGTAATTTTAAAACTATGTTACCTAAATTAAGAGCAATGAATTTTGAAAATATGGAGTTAATTCGTCCTCTATACTTTATTCGTGAAGAATATATAAAAAAATTCACTCAAAACAATGGGTTATCTCCAATGAACTGCGGCTGTGTAGTTGCAGCTAAAAAGACTTCTAGTAAGCGTAGAGAAGTTAAAGAGTTAATAAAAGAGTTAGGAGATAAGTTTAAGAATGTAGACATCAACATTTTTCAAGCTGCCAATAATGTGAATATGGATCGTATTTTAGGCTGGAAAAAAGATGGTGAGAAACACTCATATCTGGATTTCTATGAGGACTAAATATCTTTAAGTCAATTTTTTCAGATATGGAAATTTCATATTTAGGATTTTACATGTTATTAAATTAAATATTCATTCCAAATAAAAAAAGGACTGCCTAACAATGATTTCTAGATCAATGTTAGAATCAGTCCTTTTTAATCTATATCCTCGGGAATAGTGACAATAAATCTATTCCCACTTTTATCTACAATTAATTCTAGCTCTCCGCCATACTTATTGACTAGTTTCTTTACAATAAACAGTCCAAGACCATCTCCATTACTTCCTTTTGTACTGTATCCCTTATTAAAAATTTTACTACGAATATCACTAGATATAATAGGTGTATTATTTGTAATCTCAAATATGTAAACCCCTGGACTATAGTCAATTCTTATCCCAAGAACTTTCAGCTCATCCTCTGAGTGGGATAAAGCATACATTGCATTTTTTATTAAATTAGTTATGATTTTCATAAGGTCATAGAGATTAATCGGTAATTCCTCAGGTAATTCAATGGTATCAACGACAACTTCTATGCCTTTTTGCTCTCCATCCTTAATTGTTGAGCTAATTGTAGCCTCTAATTCTGGTATACCTATCTCATAATTGCGCTTAATGGATTGTCCCTCTTGAGCTACATTCTTTAGATAATCCTTTGCTCTATCGGGATGTCCCATTTCTAAAAGAGCTTGAATTATCTGCAAGTGGTTCATAAAGTCATGTTTGTACATTCTCAATTTTTCGTTAACATCTTCGCTTACTCTTAATCTATAATCTACCATCTCTTTTTGAGTAATAATTTTAGACAAAACTAATATTTCAATAATAATTATTAAAGATACAATAATACTGATAAGTGCAAGAAGTCCTAAACTACTCTGCAATTCATTTTTTATTGCCCCAATCAGACTTTCAACTGGAGTAATACTGGTAATATGCCAATTCAAAGGTGAAATAGTACTCAATCCTATGACATAATTCTTTCCACTTAGGTTTATCTCCTTAGTTAGAGGAGAAGATTTCATTTGTTCATGTATTTTTTCCCTATCTATATTACTTAAATTGACAGAATGAAATTTAATTGGATTATAAGATTGATCATATATTATAATTATATTATCATCATTTAAGGTTGCCTTTTTATATATCTCAGATATTTTCTCCTTATTAACATATGCTAACATGTATCCAACTACTTTATTATTTTTTGCTAAATTCTCTTCATCATACTCTTTTGTACCTTCAGGAATAATGTGGCGTATTTTCCGAACTAGTAAAAGAATTTTTTCATTATCTCCCATTTCTTCTGTAATACTATTTTTACTAACATTGAACCACATTTCATCTCCTTCATTTCTGGTTACTTCGTCATATAATGAACTTTCAAAAAATTTTTCCCCATGCAAATTAATTTTATTTGCTGCTGAGTATACTCTCCCATCATTCGTAACACAGTATGCATCATCTATGTAATAGCTATTATCAACTATTGCCTTTATTTCCCTTAACATATGTCCTTCTATACTTTCTTGATACTTGGAGGTAACTTGATGATATTTTACAATTGAAGCTCCAGTGCCTAGACTATTTGTATAATCTGAAATATCCCTTGATATATCAGAAAAGTTTAATTCTAGCGTCTCTTTAGTCTTATTTAACACCTGCTGGGATGCTAAAATTTTCTCATGCTTTACGATATCTAAGGTACGTGAGTAAATAAAATAAATATTTAACATAATAGGTATGAATATAACTATTAGAAAAAAGACAATTACCCTAATACGCAAACCTCTATTTTTCAGGATATTTTTAAATACATTTGCCATTCCAAACACTCCATTTTATGTAGATATATGTCAATAAAAAGTAATTTGATTTTTAAAATCTTTATTTCTATAATCAGTATATTTTAGAATTGCTTCCATTGATATTTATTCAAAAAAATATAAAGTATACTTACTATCATATCATTTATTTACTAATTTATAATAATAATTACTATGCTTCTATATTCTATCATATTTCGACAAATTAAAGAATTGAATATTTAGTTTTGTAAAATAACTATACTTTTCTTTGTTTATATTTTCCTATTACACAATTATGAACAAGATTGAAAAAAAATTAACAACTTTTTACCAATTATCTTTATAGAAAAGTATACCTTAGTTATGAAAAATAGCTTTAAGCTAAGTATATAACATTAATAGACTATGTAAAAAATTATCGTAGCATTTTGACAATAACTTAATTATTTGGATTTTACAAAAAAGGCAGAATATTATAACATATCCCAAAACTCTTGTTTTTTCTAATAATATCTATAGAATTGTTTTTAGTAGTTAACAAATATTATAAAAATATAGTCTTTGAGGAGGAAAACGATGTCACAAAATACTAAATCTACTAACAAATTAACTTTAGTTTCACTTGTATTGATGATCTTTACATCAGTATTTGGATTTGCAAATATGCCTAGATCCTTTTTCTTAATGGGTTATGGTGCAATTCCTTGGTATATTATATCTTCTATAACATTCTTTATTCCTTTTGCATTTATGATGGCTGAATATGGATCAGCTTTTAAAAGCGAAAGAGGTGGAATTTATTCATGGATGTCAAAGTCAGTTGGTCCTAAATATGCATTCATAGGAACATTCATGTGGTATGCTTCTTATATTATTTGGATGGTTAATGTTTCTTCTGGAATTTGGATAGTATTATCTACTGCGATTTTCGGAACTGATACAACAGGTAACTGGTCAATTCTTGGTTTACAGCCAACTCAAACATTAGGTTTATTGGCAGCAATGTGGATAGTACTTGTTACTTTTGTATCTACTAAAGGATTAGATAAGATTAAAAAAATCACTTCTATTGGTGGAAGTGCAGTAGCTCTATTAAATGTTGTTTTATTAGTAGGTGGACTTGCTATACTAATTGGTAATGGTGGACACCTAGCTCAACCTATTGCTTCAGCAGCAGATTTCTTTAAATCTCCTAACCCAGGTTACCAAACACCAATTAACGTGCTATCATTCCTAGTATTTGCAATCTTTGCATTTGGTGGAATTGAAGTAACAGCTGGTTTAGTAGACCAAACAGAAAATCCTAATAAAACCTTCCCTAAAGGTATAGCTTTTGCCGCTATAACTATAGCAGTAGGATATGCTATAGGAATATTCTTTGTTGGTATTTTCACCGATTTTGCTAAAGTGCTAAATACTGATGGAGTAAATATGGCTAATGTATCTTACTTAATTATGAATAACCTAGGTTATCAGTTTGGTCAAGCATTTGGATTAAGTGAAGTTATTTCAATTTCTATTGGTAACTGGATAGCTAGATACGTTGGAATATCCATGCTATTAGCTTTAACAGGAGCATTTTTTACACTAACTTACTCACCATTAAAGCAAATTATCGAAGGTACACCTTCTGAGTTATGGCCAAAAGTAATTGCAAAAACAAAAGATGGTATACCAGTAAATGCTATGTGGGTTCAATGTATATTAGTAGTTTCAATGATTTTCTTAGTTTCTTTTGGTGGAGAAACGGCAGAGAAGTTCTTTAACAAACTTGTACTAATGACTAATGTAGCTATGACTCTACCATATATGTTTATATCTGGTGCATTCCCTGCATTTAAGAAAAATAAGGGAATTGAAAAACCATTTGAAATGTTTAAATCATATAAGAGCGCACTGATTGCTGCAATCATTGTAACATTCTCTGTTGGATTTGCTAATTTCTTTACTATAATTCAACCAGCTATGAACGGCGATATAAGTTCTACAATATGGAGTATTGCTGGACCATTATTCTTTACAGTGGTTGCTCTTATAATGTATAGACGTTATGAAATGAAAAATAGAAGACCTAGAACTAAAGGTAATAAGCAAGACTTTAATAAAGCAGCATAATTAAAATATACAATAATTTAGAAAGCAGGGACCTCGTCCTTGCTTTTTTATACTCTAGAGTAAAACTCGATAGGGCATATCAAAGATTCGTAACGCTAAAAAAGCAATTATAAAGTATATAAGCCAAGCAATAATTGGTCTCCTATGATGCACTATCATTATAGAAAACATTAAAAAGTAAACTGCGATGCTATGCAGATACTTCCAGCCATTTTGATAAGTTATATGCTTAAAATAATAAAGAATATATTCTATCATTGAAAATCCAACTACATAACAAAGAATAAATAAAATTTGCTTTATATAGCTCTTTTCTTTAGGATAATATGGCATATAAATCAATACCATGGTGGGATACACTGTAAATGACCATAGGGCGCTAGAAAACTGATGGGTAAAAAATGGTGTAGTCCATTCCCATAATCTCATGTCTTGTACCATATGATTGTAAAATAGGTTGCCTGCTATTAAAAATAATATAGTTGGATAATATTTACGCCAATTTCTCCAGTCTCCAAATATGAACATTATAATTACCAACCCAAATATTGTTAATAGATGTAGTAAGTTCATATGCATGTCCTTTCAGTACATATTTTATAAAGTTTAACAAAATACAAAACTTATATTTATATTTTATCATATCACAGTCTTTTTATGTAAAATTTTTTCCTAAAAAAATAATTAGCTCCAATACTTAGTATTGTCACTAATTATTATATATGTAATATTAACCCTTATTTTGTATTAATATTGCAAGTAAACATATGATCTATTTTAAATAATTAAAATAATGGCATTTTAGTGTATATTTTTATTTTCTTCTATTTCATCAAGTAATTTTTCTGCTGAACTCCATTGCTTTTCAGATATGTTTATTATTTCTTCTTTTCTAGATACAATCTCATTCTTTAACTCTTTTCTAAAATCGTATAATTTCCCTTCTTTTTTTGCCTCCAAAGCTTGCTTAAACTTCTTTTGAATTAGTATATCTACAATTTTATCAGAATTTAGCACATTAATCCCTCCTTTCTTTTTCTTCTATATAACAAATTCGTGCTATAGCTCTAAATACCTTTTGGTACTTATTTCAATATCGGCTTTAAAGTGCCATGAAAGGAAATCAATATTATGGTTTTATCTAATTTCATAAATTAATTATCAAAAATTTCATTTCTTATGAATATACTATACTAAACAAAACATTATCAAGGGGGTGTGTGAATGAATATGAGTACAGATTATCTGGACGGAAAAAGAATATATGTTGTACAGAAAGAAGATACCCTAGAGAAAATAGCTAATAAACATAATACTACAATTGACTTTATCCTCTCAATGAATCCATATTTAATTCCTAATAATCTTGAAATAGGTCAAAATCTTTATGTCCCTGAAAATTCAAATTGGGATAGTTGTCCTAAAGGAACTATGCCTTACATAATTCAAGAAGGTGATTCACTTTGCCAAATTGCATTAAAATTCAATATATCAATTCATCAAATAATGGAATCAAATCCAATGTTAAACCCCTATGGTATTTATATTGGTCAAAGTATATGTATACCTAAGACTTGGGACGTATACTCAAATGATAGCTATAATGTAAGTTTTATGTTTCCTGCTAATTGGAAACATGTTGAATTAGAACGATATGAAGGTGAAAATGGCTTTTTTCAGGTAGCTGCTATTGGAAGTAGAAGGTCCTTACGAAGCGTCTATAGACATGAATGTTATTCTAAGAACAGAAATTATGGCAATAATCCAAAGTTCATTACAACAGATATTGAGGGACAGTCAGCTTGCTTAATTTATCCATCGGAAGATCAAAATTCTTCAATGAACAATATAGCTGCTCTTATTGTTGAGTATCCTAAACCTATTAATCTAGAAAATAGAGTATATAACTATTTAATTCTTTGGGCAAGTAAAGGATATATTAGGCAGATGGGTAGTACTATGAGTTTTCTAGTGTATTAATTGACTAAAAAAATACCTATAGGGTGATTAATCACCCTATAGGTATTTTTTATTTTCGTCTCTTTTTATTTGCATACTTATAACTTTTCTTTTCAGCCATAAATACGTAATATCCATTTTCTTCTGTAATTTTAACTCCTCCAAAAACTGAAATCAGCTTATTCATATACCATTTTTTTCTCTTAGTGACCATATACATCCTTCCACTCAATTCCAATCTATTGAATCCTTTTTCAATAAATTGCTTCGGTACTGAAAAATTTGCATGATAAGGTGGATTAGACAATATCTTTGTGAAATTTGACTCCTGCAGTTCTAGTAATCCATCACTTTGATATATTTTTACTTCTGGAACATTATTCAGCTTAGCATTTTTCTTCGCCAAATTAACGGCTTCTTCACTTACATCAACCATTGTTACATTCTCAGCACCTATTATTTTTGCTGCTAAAACTCCTACGACACCATAGCCACATCCTAAATCCAATACCTTATCTTCTTGTTCAAACTCTAATGTAGACAACATAGTAAGTGTTCCTAAATCAATATTATGTGGTGAAAATACATCACTAGACGTTTCAAACTGTAAATCTATTCCCTTAATATTAGTTTTTATCACTGGTATCACCTCTATCAGCTTTATTTATAGTTATTTGATTCTTCTACAAACTAATACTCCAGCACAATTTCCAATCTTAGTATATTCTCCAAATACATTATGTTTCTTGAGTCGATTAATAAGTTTATCAGCCACTAAATAATCTTCTTGTTCATCCCAATATTTGCCTACACCTAATCTACATAGATCGAGCTCTTCTTGTGTTTTAAATGAAACATCCCCTATGACTAAAATTCCACTCTCTTCTAATATATCAAACAAAATATTTTCAATAAATCTAATCTTTTCATTAAAATTCAAGTGATGAATTGCATATGTTGTTAGGGCCTTAGTGGGCTTATATTTTTTGATTTCATCTAACATATCATTCTTCATATTATATTGAAAAGTTATAATATCAGGCATCTTCTTCTTAGCTTTCTTAAGCATTTCCTCTGAAAAATCTAACCCAATTATTTTAAATCCTTTATCATATAATGGTTGTGATAGTGTGCCAGTGCCTATTCCAATATCTATAATAATATCGTTCTCCTGTAACTCTCCTTTATTTATCACTGTAGATAGTACCTCATAATATTTTTCAAATGGATATTTATCAATAGCCTTCAATATACTCTCATCATAGTCTCCTGCCCATTTATCGAAATATAATTTATTGTACAAAATAACACCTCCATTCCAGATTATATATCAAATAACTGATTGCATATATTATGTTTATTATTTCATTTAACAATAAGAGTGTTAAGAGTATAGAATTATTATAATCAATTTACACATAATAATATCTCTCAAAATATTATAACTCTATACAAAACAGTTGATATATAACTAAAACTAAAATCAAAAAATGCCTATGCTGTGTAATGTCAGCATAAGCATCCTTATATCTAGTCAATTAAGAACTTAATAATTAAGTTTTAGGTGCTTTTCCCACAGGTACTTTTTGGTTATTTCATTTATTTAAAAGCAGATTACAATACCATCTTCATTGGCATATACACTTGTTATTCCTGCCATTTCAACTATAACTATTTCTTTAAAATTATATCTCTTTAATGCTTCTTCCTTAAGCTTTTTTGCTTTTTCTAAACAACTGCAATGACCAATACCTAAAACCTTTTCTTCAAATTTCCCACCATACTCGCCAATGATATCTACTAATCGCCTCATTGCCTTTTTTGTTCCTCTAACATTCTCTAGTTTTTCAATTACTCCATCATCACTTGCCATTAATATAGGCTTTATAGATAATAACGATGCTACCTTTCCTTTAAGTGCATTTAATCTACCTGATTTAACTAAATTATCTAAATTTTCTAATACAAAAAATGTTTTCATATCTTTTATATATTCGCTTACTTTCTCAACAATTTGAAGTTTTTCATAGTTTTCTTTTGCAGTTTCTAATATTTTCATACTTACTAAGGTCTCTCCAACCGAGGCACTTAATGTATCAAAAACATGTATAAACTTATTTCCCATTTCTTCTAGAACCATATTTTTAGCTAAAACTGCACTATTATATGTACCACTAATACCTGATGACATTGTTACTGCAAAAACATCCTCATCTTCGTCACCCTTAAAGGCTTCAATAAAATCATTAGGTGAAGGACAAGAAGTCCTAGGGTAGTCTTTACTTTTTTTCATGTGTTGAATTAGTTCCTTTATATTGATATTTTTATCATCTTTATATCTTTTCTCATCTATTTGAATAGTTAAAGGTACTAATTCAAGGTTTAATCTCTCCTTCAAATCCTTATTTACGTCACAAGCACTATCAGCAACTATCTTCATTTTCATTAAATCTTCCTCCTTCTTTCCATAATTATATAACATATTCATTAAAAATTACAGGAACAATTATTATTCATATTAATAAAGCTAACCTATATTTATTTCTATTATTAAATATTATACTAATATTCTTTCCAAAACTTGTTATATATACTTTATATTTTAACTATTATTTAGTAATATAGATATTATATAAAATACAATAAAAGGGGGAATTGTTTTGAGTGAAATTAAAGTATTTACAGATAGTACAAGTGACCTTAGTAAAGAAATTATTAATGAATTTAATATCACTATAGTTCCACTATACGTGAACTTTGGCAATCAAGTCTATAAAGATACGATAGATATTAATACAGATAAGCTTTATAAAAAAGTTAAAGATACCCAAGAATTACCTAAAACCTCTGCACCTTCTCCTAGTAATTTCTACAATTACTTTAAGCCTTATGTAGACCAAGGAAAAGATATCATATATATAGGTATTTCTTCTCATCTATCATCAACAATTCAAAATGCGAAGCTTGCTTCACTAGAATTTGATGAAGTAAATATTGAAATTATAGATTCTCAAAACCTATCTACCGGAATAGGTTTATTAGTAATGAAAGCTGTTAAATTAATCGAACAAGGACTAAATGTAAAGGAAGTATCAAAAGCTATTAAAGAATATATCCCAAAAGTAAGAACTGGATTTATAATTGATACTTTAGATTACCTATATAAAGGTGGAAGATGTTCTGCATTGCAAAGTTTTATTGGTGGTATGCTTAAGATACGACCGTTGGTTAAGGTCGTCAATGGAGAAATGATATTAGGTCAAAAAACTAGAGGTAAGAGAACAAAGGCACTGGATATCTTATTAAAAAATATTTATCAAGATAAAGGCATAATTGATGCTGACTATGTCTTTATAACCCATTCAAAGGCCTATAATGATGCAATCTTTATAAAAGAAACGCTTGAAAAAAATATTGCTGCAGATAATATCATAATTACAAACGCTGGTTGTGTAATTTCAAGTCATTGTGGTCCGAATACCATAGGAATACTTTATATAGTTAAGTAATAGAGTTTGCTCAATATTTTTTTATATCATGTAAGATTAAAACCATAAAAAAGTCACATTTCCTATATAATAATAGTAATGTGACTTAATTTTAAAGAAGTGAAGTTTTAATCTTGCATGAAGTTATATATAATTCCTCGTATAATAATTCTCAATAATATGCATTTCTTATTTTAAAAGTCGCTCATATATTTCTAATAAACGAATCATATCTTCCTTACTACCACCACGATCTGGGTGATATTTTTTGGCAAGTTCTCTAAATCTACTTTTAATATCCTCTTTAGAAGCATCTGAGCTTAATCCAAGCTCAGATAACAAATCTGGATCATATAATGAACTAGTACTAATATTACCATATTGAAAAATCTCATAGTACATCTGATAGAAAAACTCTTCAAAGACCTGTTTTCTTGCATTGGGACCAAAAGCAGATAAAATAATTAATGGGTATTTTATTTCAGAATCATCATTTTTATTTGTAGAGAAGAAAATATTCCAAACTAATTCTTTTTCTCCCACAGGTAAGTAATATCTCTTTCTTATGGAAATCTCAACTCTTTTTAGCTCTCTAAGCTTATGCTTTAAATTACCAATATCCAATGGCTGCACCTTCTCTTTTTAAAAGTAACTACCCATACAAAACTTCTATTTTTTGCTTAATATCATCCTTTATCAGTTCAATCTTTTCATCCTTGGATTTTTCTTTATTATTAATTAGCTTTAATCTTTTTTCAAGTACCTTTTCTAGATGTTTCTTTGCATTTTTTCTATCCTTTTTCTTTATAAATTCAGGAGCATTAATTGCCATATACTTTATTATTTCTCTTTTTTCACTATTTACGTAGCCCTGTAAAGATCTATATGATTTTGACTTTTCATCTATCTTATTTTCAAAGATATGCTTTAAAATGCTTCGGTGATAATATTTCAAAATATCCATGTACTTATCTGACAAAGCATAAAGATTTACTCTTTCATTATATCTACCATTATCATATTTCTTTATTAATTTATCAGGAATCTCCTCATTTCTATCTGTTCGTTCGATAATAAATTTTTCATTTCTATAAGTATATGTCTCAAAAATAGTTACAGGTGATATTTTTTTCTTTAATTCATTATCTATTTTAAAATTTTTATCATCAATAATAAAGCCATCATAATATTCACATTTATAAAGAATAAGTCCTGAAAAAAATTCAATCCGTTCTAAAATTGTACCCCACATATCTTCTGCTAATCTATCTTTAATCTTATCCAAATATAGTCTCTTTCTCATGAACTCACCTCCATCTATATAATCATACCATAGAACATATATTCTATTTTGTCAAGTTCAATCAATTATATTAAATATTCTAGCTCTATTTCATCCTTTATTGGAATATCATGATATCCTACTTCAGGTATTTCTGGCTTAATTCTTCTTGCTTTAGTTATGGCATCTCTGTGTACTGCTACTAAGCTAAAACCCTTTTTCTGATAAAATTTTAAAGCATTTATATTATCATTACTTGTAATTAACCATATTTTATTTACCTTAGTTTTCTTACTAATTTTCAATACTTTATCTACCAACATTGTACCTATTCCTTGATTTTCAACCATACTTTCTAATAAAACTATTTCACAATTATTATCACTGTCTATATTATAGCTAATCATTCCTACAATTTCATTATCCCTTAAAGCAATGAATCCTGGAAGCTTTGATACATCATGACTGATGCCTCTAGAAATAATGATATTTGACCCCCAATTTGTCGTTGAAACATTAATTATCCATTCCGTATCCTTTTCTGTAATTTCTCTTATTTTTATTTTTTTCTTCATGATTAATCCTCACTTTAATATTATATTTTAAATAATTCTATCATAAAAAAAAGTAAAGTTCCATTATATCCCTTTATCTATTTAAAAAGGACTCCCTTAGGAGCCCTCAAAGATTTAATTATCTTAAATTCATATTTTGATTATTGTTTTGTTGATTTCCTTGGCTCAATTGTGACTTAAGCTGCTGTCTTTCTTGTTGAGTTGCTTCTGGTGAAGGAGTATAATAACCTAATTGCTCTGCCCTTTTATATAAATCATATTGAAATTTATCTGCATCATTTCTTAATTGTTGTAAAGCACTTCTTAACTGTTCATTGCAGCACTCACTTATTGCTTTTTCATAGTCTGCCATACTAGCTTTAGTCATAGATAATATATCATTTACCATTTCTTTTTCTTGCATTTATTTAGCCCCTCCCTATAATGAATTAGTTAAATTTTGTGCAGTTATACCAGCTGATTGTGCTCCTTGTTGAAACATTTGCTTAATTTGAGAATCCTGACATTTATTAGCATAGTCCTGTAACTTTGTCTGCATCATTTGATGTGATCCTGCAATATGTCTAATATTTTCCAATTCTATTTTAGAAAGCTTATTTAAGTTTAATGAATTTTGCAATGTCATATAAATACTCCTTTCTAGATAATTTTTTATGATTTCCTACTCGATATTATTTTGTACTTATTCAAATCATATATAACATAAAAAAACAGTCACTGAAGTCAATGACTGTAATACAAGTAAATATATACAATATTAAATTCTTTTTGATAAATATATGATTAATTACAAAAGATATTTCTTAAACGCTATGCTTTCATCGCCAATATAGCCAAGCTTTCTATAAAATTTATGAGAGCTATTTCTTTTTTTATTTGATAAGAGCATAATAAAATAACACTTATGCTTTTTAGCTATTTGTTCTATTTTTTCAAATAAAATAGTTCCATAACCTCTTCTCTGGTGTTTTTCATCAACTATAACATTTTCAATTACCATAAAAGGTTTACATTGGTAATATAAATCATTGCATATAATAGCAAAAGCTGAGCCTACTAGCTTAGTTTCGTTTTTTATTCCTAATAAATAGTAATCGGGATTACTGTCTATTAAGTGAAATACCTTTTCTATTTCTTCTTTATTGCTCTCTTTTCCTCCTAATTGACGATAGAGTGCTGAAAGACTATCTAGGTCGCTCTCATTAATTTTTTCTATAACCACCACATTGATCATCTCCCAAAATGTCCTATACTTTAAGTTATGCATATATGTTGTTTTGGTTAAACCTGTTAATGCTTTCATCAAAATATAACTTAATCAATTGAACATAAATAGAAGATGATTGTTTAATCCCTAACTGTTTTTTTCATGCTCCTAGAAGCAACTAGATTAGCATTCGTACCTAAAATATTACTGATAATTATATCTTCTATATTTACTGGGGCACAAATCTCAACCTTATTTATTTCATTGATGCAATCAAAAATTTTTTCTTTAGATATAGGCTTATCTGTCCTCACTGGTAGTCTACTGATAGAGCTTTTATTAATTTTTACTGTTGATGTCACTATTCTTTTAGGATTAGTTAACTCCTCAATGACGTATACCTCTCCTCTTCTGCAGTTATTCCCAATTACTTTGTAACCAGAATCACATTTTTCTATGCTGATTTTACAGCCTAATGGACATGAAGTACAAACAATTATAATGTCCTCCATCGTTTAACTCCTCTCATTTATTTCAACCTTTATATTATCTATTTCCCTATTGACTATCAAATCCGATGGAATCCTTAGTCTTATCATCTCACTCGGAGATAATTTCGACTTCTTTATAGTTTTAATAATATCACCCTGAATTACTATTTGAATTTCTACATCATCATAATTCTTATCTGTTCTTAAGTGTAGCATAACCCATTCATTTAAATGTTCCATTCTTAATCTTTGAGGAATAATATATTTAACTCCTTTTCCACATTCAGTAGTTATGTAATCTCCCTTATTGGCTTTATTAAATAGATTATTTAAGTATCTAATGGCCCCTTTGCCAGCTAATCTACCTTCGTCTGTTACATAATCTACTAAATCATGAACATGGACCACATTACCACATGCAAAAACTCCATCTACACTAGTTTCCATTGATTCATTTACTATTGGCCCCTTGGTCCTACCATCTATTTCTACACCAACTTGTATTGATAATTCATTTTCAGGAATTAGTCCAACTGAAAGTAGTAAGGTATCACATTTATAAAATTCTTTTGTTTTATAGAGGGGTTTCTTTTTATCATCAACCTCTACCACAACAACTCCTTCTAACCTTTCTCTACCTTTTACTTCTATAACAGTGTGCTGTAAAAGAAGAGGAATGTCAAAGTCCTTAAGACACTGTTCTATATTTCTATTTAGTCCACAAGAATAGGGTAATATTTCTGCAACTCCAACTACTTCTGCCCCTTCTAAAGTTAATCTTCTAGCCATTATTAACCCTATATCTCCAGAACCTAAAATAAAAACTTTCTTACCTACCATATAGCCTTCAATATTGATAAATCTTTGTGCCGTCCCTGCTGTAAAGATTCCAGATGGCCTAGTTCCAGGGATCATAAGTGCTTCTCTGGTTCTTTCTCTGCATCCCATACTTAAAATAATAGCTTTTCCTTTAATTGAAATATATCCTTCATTCTTACTTATAATAGTGATTACTTTATCTTTATTTATACCTAGAACCATGGTATTAAGCATACACTCTATATTAGCTTTTTTCACTTTATTTATAAATCGTTCTGCATATTCAGGTCCTGTTAATTCCTCCCTAAATTGGTGAATACCAAATCCATTATGAATACACTGTTGAAGAATTCCTCCCAACTCTTCATTCCGTTCAATGATTAGTACCTCTTTAGCTCCATATTTTTTAGCTTCAAAAGCCGCCGCTAAACCGGCAGGCCCTCCACCAATAATAACGACATCATAGATCTTCATAGTTATCACCTTTTGTAGTCCTTCCAGTTAGAATATACGACCCTTTGTTATTTTTCAAAACCTCATCTATTTCACAATTCAATTCCCTGGCCAAAATTTCCATTACTTTTGGAAGACAAAATCCTCCTTGGCATCTTCCACTGCCAGGCCTTACTCTCTTCTTAACCCCATCTACCGTTGTTGCTCCTGCATTTCTATTTATACAATCCACGATTTCTCCTTCTGTAACATTTTCACATCTACATACTATATTTCCATATTTAAAATTAGATTTTATAATTTCATTTTTTTGGTGATCTGATAATTTTTCAAAATTAATGATCTTTTTTCTATTGGGATTAAAGTTCAAATTACTTTTCAATCCACCTTCTAATTTATTTACTATTTTTACTACTTCTTCAGCTATTGCAGGAGCTGATGATAAACCTGGTGATTTTATACCTGCTACATTTATGAATCCCCTTGTATTTTCTGATTCCTTAATTATAAAGTCCCCTGTACTTGGTTCGGCCCTAATTCCTGAAAAAAGCTTAATTGTCTCATTAAAGTTAATTTTTCTACTAGTCATATTTGCCTTCTCTTTCACTTCGTTTAGTCCCAGATATGTAGTTTCATAACCTTCTCTATCATCAATATCTTCTGCATTTGGACCAATAATTACATTTCCATGAATTGTAGGTGTAACCACAACTCCCTTCCCCATTTTGCTTGGGCATTGGAAAATAACTGAATTAAAAAGCTTTCCTTCCTTCTTGTCTAGAATAAAGTATTGACCTCTCCTTGGTGACAGCTCATATTTCGGATTCTCAACCATTGCACTAATTTTGTCAGCATATAATCCACTGCAATTTATGATATATTTTCCTTCAAATGTTTTCTCTCCAGCATATATTGTATATACATCATTCTTTCTAAGAATATTATGTACTTTAGTTCTTAAAAATAAATCCATTCCATTTTCAATAGCGTTCTCAGCTAGGGCAATAGCAAGATTCCAAGGGTCTATAATTCCACATGTAGGTGCATATAAAGCTACCTTCACATCGCCATTAATATTCGGCTCCAAATCTAGTGTCTGCTTTCTATCTAAAATTTCTAGTCCAGTTACGCCATTCTTTATTCCTCTATTGTATAATTCATTTAAAGTATTTATATCTTCATCATTGAAAGCAAGTACTAACGAGCCTATCCTCTTAAAATCTATACCTAATTCTTCACATACTCTATCGAACATTTTATTTCCTTTTACATTATACTTTGCCATATTGCTTCCTTCTTTAGCATCATATCCTGCATGGATAATTGCAGTATTAGCTTTTGTAGTGCCATTGGCAATGTCATTTTCTTTATCTAACAAGGCAATCTTCAACCTATATTTTGAAAGCTCCCTTCCAATAAATGTTCCTATTATTCCAGCTCCTATAATTATTACATCATACATCTGCACACCTCCTACCAATCAATTAAATTGCTATTTTAGATGTTATATTGAAAAAGCTACATAAAATAGACTCTTAGTCTAATCCATGTAGCTATTTAAGCTAAAATTTTTGCGACTCCTTATCCTATAAAAATAAAGTTTTAAAAACTAATTATAATATTATATGCTTTAATATGCCTATCTGTGAAAATTTATTATTCATTTTCTTCTGCCCATTGTAAGGATCTTTCAACAGCCTTCTGCCATCCATTATAGCTTTTTTCCCTTTCTTTACTATCCATCTTCGGTGTAAATTCTCTATCGATTTTCCATTTATTATTTATTTCCTTCTTATCCCTCCAAAATCCTACAGCCAATCCTGCTAAATATGCTGCACCTAATGCAGTAGTTTCAGTAATTACAGGTCTATTTACAGGTACATTTAAAATATCCGATTGAAATTGCATAAGAAAATTATTTTCTACTGCACCTCCATCAACCTTTAGCTCTTTAAGCTTTATTCCTGAATCCTCTTGCATAGCTTCTATAACATCTCTAGTTTGATAAGCAATAGATTCTAACGCCGCTCTAATGATATGGTTTCTATTAACACCCCTGGTTAATCCGACCATGGTTCCCCTTGCATACATATCCCAATGGGGAGCTCCTAGACCCACAAAAGCAGGAACTAAATATACCCCATTACTATTTTTAACTTTACTAGCGAAATATTCAGTATCCCTAGCATCATTAATTAATCTCAGTTCATCCCTAAGCCATTGAACTATAGCTCCTGCTATAAAAATACTCCCTTCTAAAGCATATTGGATCTTATCATCTATGCCCCAAGCCAATGTTGTAAGTAATCCATTATTGGATTGAATCATTCTTTCTCCTGTATTCATTAGCATAAAGCATCCTGTGCCGTAAGTATTTTTGGCTGTTCCTGGCTCATGACAGGTTTGACCGAATAGAGCTGCTTGCTGATCTCCAGCAATACCAGCAATGGGAATCTCAATCCCTCCAAAGGTTTTTGAGTCTGTAACTCCATATATTTCACTAGATGGTCTAACTTCTGGCAACATATTCATTGGTATATCTAATTCTTCAAGGAGCTTCTCATCCCACTTAAGCTCTTTAATATTATAAAGCATAGTTCTAGAAGCATTGGAATAATCGGTTACATGTACTTTGCCCTTAGTCAACTGCCAAACTAACCATGTATCAATATTTCCAAATAGTAATTCTCCACGTCTTGCTTTTTCTTTTGCACCTTCAACATTATCCAATATCCACTTTATTTTTGTTCCAGAGAAGTATGCATCTACAACCAGTCCTGTATTTTCTTTTACATATTTTTCAAGACCTCTTTGCTTCAAATCGTCACATATTCCAGATGTTCTTCTGCATTGCCAAACTATTGCATTATATATGGGTTTCCCCGTTATTTTATCCCAAACCACTGTAGTTTCTCTTTGATTTGTTATTCCTATAGCTGCTATCTCCTCTGGACTAATATCAGCTGTATCCAGTACTTCTCTAGCTACACCACTTTGTGTACCCCAAATTTCCATTGGATCATGCTCCACCCAACCAGCTTTAGGATAAATTTGTCTAAATTCTTTTTGGGCAATCTTAATTACTCCACCGTCATGATTAAAAATTATAGCTCTAGAGCTAGTAGTTCCTTGATCTAAAGCTAATATATATTTCTTATCCAAATAATCTACCCCCTAAATTATACCTTCTATGGTCAAAATCGTTCCTAGGCCATTTATTAATATAAAAGATATATACCCAATTAGGCCTTTGGTCTTGCGTACTATTTTACTATCAGAGTTCTTTTTATTAAGCATATAAGACTCTTTACTTGTTCCCATTTCAGCTGTAAAATTAGGAGTCTCATTACCCCAATCAATAAAAATCATAAGGGTAATAAATACTCCAATAAAAGCCCATATGAAAAAGAATGTCTCAAGTTCTTCTATTTGACCACGAAAATAACTATATACTTCAATAATTACTAATACAATTAACATTATGTACCTTTTCATTAAATTCCCCCATTTTTTTATGATGTAATAACTAATTCTTCCTATATAAATGATTTCTCTATCTATACTTAAAATCCTTTACACAAAAAGTTTAAACTACACCATGTTTTTACTTGAAGAAATTGCATATTTACAAATTAAATATATTCGTGCAATTTCCTCATTTAATTTATATCAACTCACTTTTATATCACTCAAATAGGTGTAACAAATTCTTAATTAAATAATAAAATAGTAATAATAGAACAAGTGAGGTGATTTTGTGAGAACTTTAAAAATAGGTTCACGGGGAACTGATGTAATGGAAATGCAGGCACTTTTAGCTAAAATAGGATACAATCCCGGTCCTATAGATGGTGTATTTGGAGCTCAAACTCAACAAGCGGTAGTTACGTTTCAAAGAGATTACGGTTTAGTTCCTGATGGAGTTATTGGTCCAAATACCTTTAGAGCCTTGGAACCTTTCTTATTAGGCTATGATAGATACATTATTCGTTCAGGTGATACACTATACAATATTGCAACTAGATATTATACTACTGTAGATAGAATTATTACAGCTAATCCTGATATCAATCCAAGGAATTTAATGATTGGCCAAGAAATAATTGTTCCATATGGCATAGACATAGTAGATACTAATATTGATTATACTTATGAGATTATGCAGAGAGATATAGAAGGATTGAATGTTCGATATCCCTTTATAGAGACTGGTAGTGCTGGAAAAAGTGTTTTAGGAAAAGATTTAACTTATATAAAGTTAGGTAATGGACCAAACCAAGTATTTTACAATGCTTCTCACCATGCATTGGAATGGATTACTAGCCCCTTATTAATGAAATTCATTGAGAATTTTTCTAAAGCTTATTCAGAAGGAAGAAGTATAAGAGGTTACAATCCAAGAGATATTTGGAATCAAAGCACGATTTATATATTACCAATGGTAAATCCCGATGGGGTAGATATAGTTCTTAATGGTCCTAGTCCTGAGAACCCATACTACAATCAACTTCTTGAATGGAACAATACAGGTCAACCTTTTTCTCAAGTATGGCAAGCAAATACTAAAGGAGTAGATTTAAATCACAATTATGATGCACTTTTTGATGAGTATGTAGAAGTTGCTAGGGAATTGGGCTATGATAGTCCTGGTCCAACTAGATACCCTGGTCCATACCCAGAATCAGAACCCGAGTCAAGGGCTATAGCAGACTTTACTAGAAGTCATAATTTTAGATTAGTCATTGCATATCATAGTCAAGGTCAAGTCATATTTTGGAACTTTGAAGATCTTGCTCCTCCAGTGGCACGAAGAATTGGAGATCTCTTTGCCCAAGTAAGTGGATATGAATTAGCTGAAACTTATGGAACAGCTTCCTATTCTGGATATAAGGACTGGTTCATACAGGATTATCGACGACCAGGCTATACTATTGAAGTTGGGATAGGTGAAAATCCACTCCCTATTTCCCAATTCGATATGATATATAACAATAATGAAGAAATATTACTATTAGCGCCATTAGTATAGAATGGATTTCAATAAAATAAAAATGAAACTATTTAACAAAATCTTTAATTATTCTCATATAAAATAAAAAAAGTGTAGGATTTTTCTCCTACACTTTTTTCCATTAATTAACACAAACATTAGTTTTACACTATTATTCTCGAATAAGACTTTAGAATGGAATTTTCTCAGCTATTTATACCTCTTAATTTTCTTAATAATATCTTCTGCTCGACATGGGCAACTAGTCTCCTTGTATAGGCAACTGTATCAGGATTTACACTCATGCTGTCTATACCTTCCTCTACTAAAAACTCCGCAAACTCAGGATATAATGATGGTCCTTGCCCACATATAGATATGGTTTTACCATATTTATGAGCAGCTTTGATTAATATACCTATAGCCCTTTTCACTGCTATATTTCTTTCATCAAAGTATCCCATGCTGTTTAAGATTCCAGAATCTCTATCTGAGCCTAATATTAGCTGTGTTAAGTCATTACTTCCAATACTAAATCCATCGACTAATTGGGCAAACTCTTCAGCTGCAAATACTACAGATGGAACCTCTGCCATTATCCAAATTTTAAAGCTATTACTTTGTATTAGACCTTCTGAAGCCATTATTTCCTTGGCCTTCTCTAATTCCCATGTAGTTCTCACAAATGGAAGCATAGTCCAAACATTTGTTAACCCAAACTCTTCACGTACCTTCTTTATTGCCCTACATTCTAATCTAAAGCCTGCCTCATACTCCGGTGAAATGTACCTCGATACTCCTCTCCATCCAATCATTGGATTATTTTCAATAGGTTCAACCTCTTCTCCACCCTTTAATCCTCTAAATTCATTTGTCCTAAAGTCACTTAATCTAATTACTATAGTTTTAGGATAGATTTCTTGAGCTACCTTTGTTATTCCCTCAACCATCTTATCAATGAATAACTTTTCATTTCCAGTCTTAAGCAAATACATAGGATGTATGCCTATTAAATTACTAAATATAAATTCTGTTCTCATTAATCCAATTCCATCAAAAGGCAAGTTCTTATATTTATCAATTATAGATGGTTCGCCTAAATTCATATAAATTTTTGTTCCAGTTATTGGTGCCATTTGATGTACTAAATCATCAAAATCTACGCCACCTAAATTTTCCTTACCTTTAGAATTTAATTTATTCGTTTTTTCTTGTAGTACCTTTCCTTCATAAACTACACCTCTTGTTGCATCAACAGTTACTTCCATGCCCTCATGTAAAACCTTACTACCATCCTTGGATCCGACTATACATGGAATACCTAGCTCCCTAGAAACTATTGCCGCATGACACGTTCTCCCACCTTCATCAGTTACTACAGCTGCAGCTTTTCTCATTGCAGGAACCATATCTGGATTTGTCATAATAGTTACCAAAATATCTCCTTCTTCTACTCTAGATATTTCGTTAATATCCTCAATCATTTTTACCTTCCCGCTATTAATTCCTGGTGAAGCTGCTAATCCTTTTGCAATAACCTTTAATTCTGTTGTCTTATTTTCTTCCACTTTAATATTCGCCTCCTTCAAAGTAGTAATAGGTCTAGCTTGTAAAATATATAATTCCTTTGTCTCCGTATCTAATCCCCATTCTATATCCTGAGGAGAATTATAGATATTTTCTATTAATAAAGCACTTTTCCCTAGCTTCATGATTTCACTATGATTTAAAGTTTCTTCTTTAACCTTGGATGCATTTAAATATTCTCCAACTTTTACTTCTTGTGTCCCAAACCCGTTTTTATTTTCCACTATCATTAGGTTTTTATCCGATATATTCTTTTCCCTTATTTCTAATGTACTTTTGTTTAAAATATATTCATCTGGTGTTACAATTCCAGATACCACTGCTTCACCTAGCCCCCAGCTAGAATTTATCATTATCTCATTAAAATTGTTGGTCACAGGATTTACAGTAAAAATAACCCCTGATTTCTCACTTCTAACCATTTTTTGTATAACTACACATAGTGATACTTCAAAGTGATTAAAATTATGTTTTTCTCTGTAATATATAGCCCTTGCAGTCCATAATGAGGCCCAACACTTCTTTACATGTTCTAATAATTGTTCATTGCCTTTTACGTGTAAATAAGTATCTTGCTGTCCTGCAAATGATGCTTCAGGCAAGTCCTCAGCTGTTGCTGAACTTCTCACAGCCACGCTAGGCTCAATAATCCCTATCCCATTACTAAATTCCTCATATTTATTAATTATTTCTTTTTTTATCTCATCAGGAATCACTGCATTAAGAATTAAACGCCTGACGTCAAGACTTTTAATCTGTAGATCTGATGAATTTTCTACATCTATATTAGATATTATTTTTCTAATATCATCCTCTACATTGGATAATTTAATAAAACTATTATAAGCGTTAGAAGTAATACAAAATCCTGGTGGAACTTGTATGCCTTTTTGAGTAAGCTCTCCTAAATTAGCTCCTTTTCCTCCTACAAGTGATATATCATCTTTATTTACCTCTTTAAACCATTTAATATAACATTTATCCACTTATTTATGCCCCCTTTAATCTTTTATCTACTATATATTATAACACATTTATTTAAATGTGTTATACTTTTTATATTTTTTTATTAATTAATTAATATTACAATTTTAACAATTATTACAATATTTTTATAAAATCACTCTTCGTTGAATTTTCAATCGTTTCAGATATTCACATTTCAAAATATGAATAATATCAACAAGTTAAATGAATTTTATCTTGATAGTGAAAAATTTGTTTGATATAATCAAATCTGCTTGCAAAAACCTGAAGATTCAAAGGTTTGCTATTTCTTTTCATTTCTCTATCTATAATGTATAGAATGACGCATTTTCGCGTCTCTCTATAAATAAATTAAAATCTAAAGGAGGATTTCCATGATCCAAAAAAAACGTAAGAACTGGGGAGATAGTTTTCTTGGTGTCGTTGAGACTGCTGGTAATAGATTACCTCATCCTGTAACACTATTTGCTATCTTCGCAGCCGGTATCGTCGTATTATCATTCATACTTAGTAAGCTGGGTGTATCAGCAACTCACCCTATAACAGATGAAACAATTAATGTTATCAATCTGTTATCAAAAGATGGAATCAGAAAGATTTTTACAAAGGCTGTTGCAAACTTTTCAAACTTTGCTCCTCTAGGAACAGTACTAGTAGCAATGCTTGGTGTGGGTGTGGCAGAAAGATCTGGACTAGTTGGGGCAATGCTTAAAAGAATTGTTTTAAACGCTCCAGACAAATTAATAACAGCCTCAGTTGTATTTGCTGGTGTTATGTCAAGTATGGCAGCAGATGCAGGATATGTTGTTTTAGTGCCATTAGGTGCTATGATTTTCTTAGCAAAGGGAAGACATCCTCTTGCAGGTTTGGCAGCTGCCTTTGCAGGTGTATCAGGCGGCTTCAGCTCTAATTTATTAATAACTTTATTAGATCCATTACTTGGTAGTTTTACTACAAGTGCTGCTCAAACTCTTGATGCAAGCTATACGGTATTACCAACTGCTAACTATTTCTTTATGATAGTATCTACATTTCTAATAACTGGTGTAGGAATGCTTGTAACAGAAAAAATAGTTGAACCAAGATTAGGAAAATACGAAGGTAAATTCCAGCAATCGTTAGAACCATTAAACAAAGAAGAAGGTAGAGCCTTAAAGATTGCTTTAATCTCATTAATTATCTTTATTGCAGTAATTGCTCTTTTGACATTTCCTTCAAATTCAGTTTTTAGATCTGAGGGTGGTTCAATTCTTAGAGGAGAACCTGGAGCACCACTTACTCCTTTTGTTGATGCCATGGTACCTTTAATTGCCTTATTCTTCTTAATTCCAGGTGTGGCATATGGTATTGCTATAAAAGAAATTAAGGCGGACAAAGATATTGCAAAATTTATGAGTGATTCTATGTCTTCTATGGGTGGCTATATAGTACTTGCTTTTGCAGCTGCTCAATTTGTTGAATATTTTAACTGGTCAAATATCGGAATGGTTATTGCTGTTAAAGGTGCTCAATTACTTGATACAATAAACTTAACTGGTTTACCGTTAATCATTGTGTTTATTACTGTGTCTGCAATAATTAATATTCTTATAGGTAGTGCATCAGCTAAATGGGCTCTTATGGCACCTGTTTTCGTACCAATGCTTATGAGTTTAAATTTATCTCCAGAGTTTGCACAATTATCATACCGTGTTGGTGACTCTGTAACTAATATTATTTCTCCTCTTATGACTTACTTCGCAGTTATAGTTGCATTTGGAAAGAAATATGATGAAAAGCTTGGAATTGGTACATTGATATCTACCATGCTACCATATTCTATTGCCTTTTATATAGGTTTAATTGGACTACTATCTATTTGGTACTTATCAGGTTTACCAATTGGTCCAGGAGCATCTATAATATTATAAGATATAGCTAATAAATAGTTATTAAGTTATTAGTTTAAAATAAAATCCCAGTTGAGTAAAATTCCTCAACTGGGATTTATTTAACAATAGATTTTAACTATCCATTAATTATAATATTGCTTTTTTCACTTTCAAAACTCTTTAGTTTCGACTCAGATGTAGATAAATCTTGCTCTAACCTACTCATGATTGAATTTACTTTATATATCGTATTCTCAACCCTAGACTTTGCATCATTAATCTTTGATTGTACCGCTAAGTCAGCGAATAATCCATCAAAGAAATAATCTGCAAAAGTAAGGAAAGACCCTATCTCTATATTAGAAATATCTACAGACCCTCCTACATCTTGTAGTTCCCTATGAAATCTATTCAATAGAGATTGTACTCTATTAATTTCTGACTTTGCTTCATCTATTTTTGAATGCTTAGCCATAGTTGATATCAATCCACCACCCATCATGTCCCAAACACCCCAGTTACCTGCTGAAGTAAGACTTTGTCTAACGTGCTCAAGGGAATTCATTAGATTTCTTCCAGCAGTTATAGCCTCTTTAATCTCTTTAATCCTACTCTTTAAATTTGCCGATTGTTCAATTATATTATCTAACTTATTTCTCACATCAGCTGAAGAATTAATTAAGGCCTTTTCTTTTTTCTCTAATAGTTCATTATATATTTTGTCTAGATTTCCTAAATCATTTATCCTATCTTTTATTTCATTTATATCACTTGTTACTTGGTCTAACTCTTTGCATACAGTGTCATATTTAAACTTAACTGCCAAAACCTCTTGTTTTTCTTTATCTAGTTTCTCGACTTTATTACCCATAATAGAATGAAAAATATTTTTCACTGATAGACCTTCTAGCTTTTCAACATCTAGTTCTTCTTTTTTTAGTATCTCATATAACTCTTGTTTTCTGCTTTCCAATTCATAATACTGTTTTTTGGCCTTTTGTAATATATTCTTTAATCTTTCCTTATCCTTAATCATTGATTTGGTTTCCAATAGTTTTTTATTTAATAATTCCATTATATACCTCCAAAAAATAATAATATATATTTAATTATGCTGTTTTATTAATAGCCTCTTCCTTTCTTTTCTCAAATAGATATAGGATGTACATAAATGTCGCTCCAATCATTGCTAAAACAAAAGTGATTGGCCAAGCAGTTCTTATTCCGTGATTTTCAATAATTCCACCCATTATGTATGGCCCAAAGGCATATCCTGCCCCAGTTAATAATGGTAAAATAGAATTAAATCTTCCTCTATGGGACATAGGGGTGTGATTAGCAATATATACACCTGAGTTCGTAACATTTAATATTTCACCTATTGTCCATATTACTGTGGATATTATAAAAATAGGATAAGAATGTGCAAAGAGTAACATTCCAAATCCAATTGCATTCATTATACCTGATAAAGCAATATTTTGTATCGGTTTAAGCCTAATTGTAATTTTAGTTATAAATGATGTCATAAATACTACGACTAAAGCATTTGTTGTCATTAGTGTTCCATACATCTTACTTCCAGTCTCTGCTCCAAATAAGTCTTTTACCTGTAAAGGAATACTGTAACTATGTTGCACATATACAAAAGAATACACTGTTGCAACCATAGCAAAGGCTATTAATGCTGGCCTTCTCAATAGAACTTCCAACAAGCCTCCTTTTTCAGCCCTTTCTTTATGATCAACTTCATAACTTTCATTTATCTTTTCTTCGGTAGGCTTTGACTCAGAAACAAATACAACAATTAATATAAGTGATATCAAAGTTGTCAGTGCATCACCCAAAAATATCAAGTACGTGTAATTTTCATAAAGAAATCCTGCTATTAATGGACCAATGGCATACCCTACATTTATTCCCAGATATAAAAGCGAATAGGATTGCTTCCTATTACTATTATTAGTTATATCAGCAACCATAGCACTATTTGCTGGTTGAGCAGCTCCACCAAAAAAGGTTGCAGCTATTAATAGCCATGGTACCATCATTGAGTTTCCTAAAAAAGCACATGGTACGAATGATATTGCTGATAAGCCTTGAAAGATTATCATTATTTTCTTTCTTCCAAAATGATCCGATAGATAACCGCCTAAAAACGACCCCGGAACACTCATCACTGCAACTAGTATAAAGTAAAATCCTGTTTCTTGTTCACTTAATCCCATTTTATCAGTTAAGAAAAAAGTTAAAAATGGATAAACAAACGCTCCCATACTATTTATTACTCTAGCGAAAAATAAAAAATATATACTCCTTGGAAGTCCTCTATATGTATCAAATACATTAAATACTCTTTTCTTTAATATACTCATGTTTTTCTCCTTTGCTCGTTACTTAACTGTATTTTTCTTTCCTGTCATCGTTTCAATCTCTATTTTTACGATTAAAGTTTTGTCTTTAATAAACTTTTTATCATATCTTGTGGTTACATCTACTTCTTTACCTAAATATCTCATCATATTATTTAATACCCTTAGCTTTTCTTCATATCCTCCAACTATACTTGCCGTTCCAAAAACAATTATACTCTCATATCTTGTGGTAAACTTCTCTAATATTACTTCATTATCTCCTACAACACAAAATGCAACTTTTGGATTATTCTTTATATTTTCAATTTTATGTCCTTCCATAGCACTATGAAAATAAATAAATTCTCCATCATAAAAATAATTTAATGGCACAACATAGGGTGAATTATCCTTACTTACAGTTGACAAATAGCCCAAATTGTTCTTTAAAAGAATGTCTTTACATACATCTATATCGTCTATTTTCCTGTCTTTTCTTCTCATTTCTTTTTTCATCTTTTTTCCTCCTAATATTTGTTTTAAATTTACTATATAGCAATCATGTTATGGATATACATTAGAAGTTATCCTCTTAGAGTAGCTTTTAGCCTATTTATATTCAGTAATGATTCAAAGCAATCCTTTATATCTTTAAGTATAATATCACTATTAAATATAGCTTTAGAGCCAGCACCTTCACTTCCCAAGATACAAATACCTAATTCAGCCTCTTTTATCATAAGACTGTCATTATTTCCATTGCCAATGGCAACACAATACTTAGCCCCTAGTTTCTGTAAGAAATTCAATTTATCTTTAGATCCATTTTCCTTTGAAATTATATGTATTTTAAACTTAGAATCTTTAAAAGTATTGCTTACAGTTCCATATGTGTCAGCAGTTAAAATATAAATTTCTAATATATCGCTTAATTTATCAAGATATTTTCTTATCTCTTCAGTGACTTTCCCGTCTACAGCCAATGTTCCATTATAATCAAAAACAGCATATTTGATTTCTATCTTTTTAAATGAAGGTATATCTATCTTTATCATAAAAAGCTCCTTTCCTATAGATTTTACTTTCTTTTCCATCCTTATTATATTATACATGAAATATAATTAAAACATTTTGTTATATTTAAAAGTTTATATCTCATAAAAAGTATGCCTAAACTGAATTGCAAAAAAAAACAAAAAAGCAGGAACAATCCCACTAATTTGTTTTTCATTTCCAACTAAACCTTCAGCAGTTAAGTTGTCTTTTAACACTATTATTTATAATAATGTATTCTTAATTTTTAAAAATGTTAATAAGAAAATTATATTAATGGAAATTATATATTAAACTTTTGCATACTAATATATTTACTTCTTAAACATTTAATTTCTTTAATTATTAAAATAATGGTATAGAAACAGATGTTTTTGAAATAATAAGGAATAGAAAAGAATTAATTTGAGATAATATTAAAAGAACAATATTTTAACATAAGGAGTGATTTTGTGGATAGATTATCTCTTATTCTAGTTATTATTGGAGCCTTAAACTGGGGACTAATATCTTTATTCCAGTTTGATCTAGTTGCTGGACTTTTTGGTGGCCAAGATGCCGTTTTAAGCAGAATAGTTTATGGCCTAGTAGGTTTAGCTGGATTATATGCAATAACTTTACTCTTTAGACAGAGAGAGACGGTTGAATAAATTTTAAAAAGGATGGGATAGATTTGATTCTATCACCATCCTTTTTGATTACGGCAAATTATTAATTATAGATATCCTTTCGTCTGTGTTTCAATAGTGGTAATTCTTGTCTGATTTTATTAATTCTATTAAGATCTATACTTTGAATAATAACACCTTCAGACTCATCTAATCTTTCAACAATATTCCCCCAAGGTTCAGTAATAATTGAATTCCCATAGGATGTATAAGATGCATGTTTATTTCTGGCAGGTGCACAGCCTAGCATATATACTTGATTATCTAAAGCTCTCATTCTAAATAGCATCTCCCAGTGGGCAGGTCCAGTAGTCATATTAAATGCAGCTGGTATAATAATCATTTTAGCTCCCTGTAATACCATTTTTCTCATCAATTCTGGAAACCTTATATCATAGCAAATAGCCACACCAACTCTTCCAAGTTCAGTATCAAATACGGTAATATCATTGCCTGAACTAAGGGTATCTGATTCCTTAAATGTGATACCATTAGGTATATCAATATCAAATAGGTGCATTTTTCTATGTTTTCCAATCATATTTCCATTGGGATCAAATGTAAAACTAGTATTATAAATGTTTCCTTGTGAATCCCTTTCAGGTATGGACCCTCCAACTAAATATATTTTATTCTCCCTAGCCATATCAGACAAAAAAGCAATAGTCTTTCCATTAGGATATTCCTCAGCAAATTTTGGGAAGAAACTATTCTCATAGGGACAGTTAAACATTTCTGGTAATACTATAAGCTCTGCTCCCTCTTTAACAGCCTTTCTTATATGCTTTTCAGCTTTATTGATGTTGACTTCTTTATCATCTTCCACAATCATTTGGCATATTCCTACCTTAATTACAGACATATAAACCTCCTAATTATTTCATATAAATAGCATACAACACAACTATAGCAATAATAATTATAATATAGATTAGAAAACCATTTTTATACCATTTGACATCAGATGTAGGCATTTTTCCTTTAAACTCATTAAATTTTGTCTTTCCATCCTTAATTTCAGGATCTATCTCATGAAGCTTTTTTCTTGTCAATCCAGCTAAACCATTTTTCACAACTAGATAATATACAAAAGTTACTACAAGGAATAAAAGTATATTGTTAGTAACTATAAATACACCTGTGAGGTTTAAAGCCAGTACCCCTAAAAAATACAATATTATAAATGAAACAAGGGTAAAATAATATCCACGAACAATTTTTTTCTTTTTTTCTTCCATTTTTTCCTCCTATTAAATATAATATATTATCTTTTGTTTATATAATAGTATATGTAACTACTCTCCAGAGACTGATAACTCTTTTATTTTTAAAGAAGGGGAACCTATGTATCCATATCCAGGAAGATTGAATTTAATATCTGATCCTACTTCTTCGATATTCTTTAGCATATCATAATAATTACCTGCTACTGTTATTTGATTTACTGGTCTATTAATCTCTCCATTTTTTATTAAATATCCATATGCTGAAAGGGAAAAATCTCCTGATATAATATCAAGTCCTGAATGTAAACCTTGAAGTTCTATTATTAATATCCCATTATTAGTAGTACTTATCAACTCTTCTAAAGAAGTATCTCCTTCTTCAATATACATATTTGTCGGCGCTATTTCTATAGATGATTTATATGATGCTTTATAGGCATTTCCAGTAGACTCAACTCCATCTTTTTTTGCTGTTTTCATATTATGCAAATAAGTATTTAAAACGCCATTTTCAATTATCCTTTTATACTTAGTGGCTACCCCTTCACCGTCAAAAGATTTTGAAGCGACACCCTTCTTCATAAATGGGTCATCTATTAGAGTAATATTATCATTAGCAATTGTCTCATTTAATTTATCTTTAAGTAGTGATAAATTCTTTTGCACCTGCTCTGCAGAGAAAATTGGCGCAAAAGCTTCTAATAGGCTAGCAGCTGCATTGTTTCTTAAAATAATAGGATAGTTATCAGACTTAACACTTTTAGCCCCTAGCATTGATACTGCCTCTTTAACGGCTTCATTCGCTAACTTCTTAGGATTAAAATCAGCAAAATTATTGGAGACAACATATCTAGCTCCATTTTTCACATCTTCTCCTTCTTTAACTATTGCTGAAATATATCCATATGCAACATTTGCTTTATCTTCAATATCTAATCCCTTTGTATTTTTCATTATACTATTAATAGTATTTTCTCCAAATAGGCAATAGTCTACTGCTGTAACTCTAGGATCGGAATTAAATGCCTCCTTTTCTAAGGCTTTTATAAAACTGATTTTCTCTTCAGTTGATATGTTTTGAAAACTTTCATCATATACGTTCACTTCTCTATAACTTTCTGACCCTTCAAACATCTCTTCTATATCTTCGCTATCTATAACCTTTGCATTTGATATTAGCTCTTCTATTAAAATATTCAATGATGTTTCATCTATCTTTTCAGTATATGAATACCCCATTTTTCCTCTATATATTCCTCTGAAGGATAATCCCTCTTCTTCTGCCTTGCTAAACTTATCTATTTCTCCTTTGAACACCATTAGCTCTAATTCACTATTTCTTTGAACAAATACTTCCATATCTTCTATACCAGCTAATCTGCCTTTCTCAAACAATAAATCTATAAATTCCTTCTTTGTCATTACTTATCACCCTTTCTTCCGCCTACTGTCATGGATTTAACTCTAATTGTAGGCTGTCCTACATTTGCTGGTATTGATCCGCTTATGGAACCGCACATTCCTTGACCATGATCTAAGTTATTTCCTACCATATCAATTTTCTTCAAAATGTCTGCACCATTTCCAATTAGAGTTGCCCCCCTAACTGGCTTATCAATTTTTCCGTTTTTAATAATATATCCTTCCATTACAGCAAAATTGAAATCTCCAGTGGAAGTATCTACTGAGCCACCGCCCATATACCTTGCGAATAATCCATATTCTGTATTAGCAATAATCTCTTCCTTTGTAGATTTGCCATTATCTATAAACGTATTAGTCATTCTAGAGGTAGGTGCAAATTTATATGATTGTCTTCTCGATGATCCAGTAGACTCAACTCCCATTCTTCTTCCATTAAGCTTATCAACAAGATATCCTTTTAATATACCATTCTCAATAAGTACATTTTCCTTTGTTGGAGTTCCTTCATCATCGATATTCTGAGAACCCCAAGCATTAGCCATAGTACCGTCATCTATAGCTGTAACTATATCAGAAGCGACCTTTTCACCTATCTTATTTGAATATACAGAAGTACCCTTTGCTACAGAAGTGGCCTCTAATCCATGTCCACACGCTTCATGGAAAATAACTCCTCCGAATTCATTATCAATTATAACTGGCATTTTCCCACTTGGACATAGTTCTGCATTTATCATAGTTGTTGCAATTCTTGCAGACTCTTTAGCATAATCCTCAATATTTATAGTGTCATAAAATTCAAATCCCATATGGGCCCCTCTAGCATATCTACCTGTTTGCATCTCTCCATTTTTAGAGGCAACTGCACTAATTCCTGTTCTAGTCCTAACTCTTTTGTCTTCAATTAATAGTCCCTCTGAATTGGCTATCAATACATTTTGTTCACGATCCATATAGTTAACAGAAACCTGTGATATTAACTCATTATAATTTTTAGCGGCATTATATGCCCTTTTCATTAATTCTACTTTTTTTATTTTTTCGATAGTATTAGGCATTATAAGTATTTCATTATTGTTTCTAACATGACTTCTTATGAGATTAATACTTATATCCCCCTTTACTCCTCCCACTGCCAAAGCTGCTTCCTGTGCCACCTTAATAAGATTTTCCTTTGAAGAATCATTTGTATACGCATATACACTATTGGTGCCACTAAATATTCTGATCCCAACTCCATAGTCTCTTCCAGACATGGCTCTTTCTATATTTCCTCCAATTAGAATTAACCCTGTATTCCTCTTGTCTTCTACAAAAATTTCTACAAAATCTCCACCTATAGATAATGCTGCATTCATAACAGCCTCGATAACCGACTTATTTAGCATTCATAAAACCTCCTGTATAACTTTCTTAAACTCTATTAAAAGCTCCTACTGAATTCTACAAGAGTAGGAGCTTAATTAGTTCTCTTATTTAACTTAATTTTCTTAACTATTTACTCTCAATAACCTCATACTTAAATTGTCCATTTTCATAAAACAATTCTCCATCTGCGTATATTTTTCCGCCATCCTTCATATCACAAAGCATATCCCAGTGTATTGTTGATTCATTTATTCCTTTGCTTTCAGGTATTGACATTCCCAATGCTGCATGTATAGTTCCGCCTATTTTCTCATCAAAAAGCATATTCTTTGTGAATTTAGTTATGCCATAATTAGTACCGATAGCAATTTCACCTAATCTTTTAGCTCCATCATCAGTTTCAAGTAAAGCCAACAATAAATCTTCACCCTTTGCTGCAGTAGCATTAACAACTTTACCCTCTTTAAAATCTAGTCTAATATCTTCTATTTCCTTACCCATGTAAATACCTGGATAACTAAATCTAATATGCCCTTCAACTGAGTCTTCAACTGGACCTGTAAAGACTTCCCCATCAGGGAAATTCACCTTGCCATCACAATTAACCCATTTTCTTCCTTCAACTTTCATTTTTAAGTCAGTATCTTTAGATATAATATGTAATTCCTTCTTAGTATTAAGGTAATCTGCTATTTTTTGTTGTTCTTTAGAAATTTTCTTCCATTCAGCAATTGGATCATCTTTATCAATATGCCCTGCCTTAAATACAAAATCTTCGTATTCTTCTAATGACATATTACCTTCTTGAGCATCAGAATGAGTAGGAAATTGGGTACCAACCCATCTAAATTCTCCATTTGCTTCTCTTTGATTTCTTATCCTTACTAAATCCTTCATTGCTTTCATTCTTCCAGACATCTTTTTAGGGTCTATGTTAGAGTTTGCTTTTGTATTAACTCCTCCCATAAGTCCTATTAAGGCATCGTACTCTTGGATTGCTACCCTTGTTACTGGAGAAACAAATTCAATTTGTTCTGAACTACCTTCCTTTAACATTATTTCATTAAGTCCCTCAATGCTTGCTTTTATTTCAGGATGGGCTCCAACTTTTATAACTTCTCTATATAATTCTTTCAATAGCGGTTCTGATATAGTACTTCCTGCTAATTGTACATATTCTCCTTCCTTTAATTCAAGTGAATAATTAACTAATAAGTTAGCTAACTTTTGTAATCTAATATCACGCATTACTTCTCCCCCTTATAATAACAAGTTTTGTTACTAAATATATTCTACACATTATGGTATATTCCTTCCATTTTCAGAATTTTTTATCTTTTCTTACATTTTCTTAATATTTTACTGCTTTGTTTTTATATTTTTTCAATAATTGTTTAAAATTATAAACGATAGTTTTACTATTTTTGTGCTTCATTCAAGTTAGTATATTACATAATTAAATATTTAAAGGTTAGCTCCTATTGAAGCTAACCTTTTTGCACTGTACATAAGTAAATTCTAGAAAAAGCCAAGTAGAATTACTAATAGTGGGAAGAAAAATGGATGTATTTTGTTGTATTTTTACTATATATTAAAATTCACTATCGGGCTTCTTCATTAAATCAAGAATGGTTTCTATTTTTTTCATTCTTCGTTTTCCTTGATCAGGCATGATTGGTTTAAGACAATTAACTAAACTAAGCATTTCATCTGTTTTAGAAACTCCCTGCCCCTTTACTCCCTTTTTATGTCTATCTAATTTCGATGAAGTCTCTAAAAGTCTTTGTCTAGTTGAAATAAGATTATCTGCTATTTCTTTCCCTTTTCCCTCTAGATGCTTTGACATTTCAGCAAGAATTTTTTCCTTTCTATCACCACTAGATATTCCTTGTGTTAAGGCTGTAGATGTTTTACTATAGTTTGAATTTTGTATTTTATTTACTTTGTTGAATATTTCAATTATATCTTGTACCTTATTTAAGGTATCTTGTTCTTGAAATGAGAAATATGGTTTTATGTTTTCAATCAATTCACTTTTACTTTCAAAATTCTTATCAAATTTCAAATTTAAGCTCATTCCCTTCTTATCACTTAACAATAGTAAAAGTGGAATTGCAAATATTGCAAGACTCTTCAAATCCAAATCTTCTAATCCTTTAATCATTGCGTAAACCACCTTTATCTTTATTTAACATGTCAAAATCTTCCTTATTATATTTTATGTTAAACATTAGTAAAGGTGATAATTATTATATCTTTTATATATCTCCTAGATTTAGAGCCATTCTTAATTGGCCCAAGGATTTTGATGTTACATTATCTGGATTAAGTCCTAAAAGTTTTATGGCTCTTTCTAAATCTTTTTTTTCTTGTACCTCAATTTCTAAATATGGATATGGATATGTAGCTTTATCCCATGTATCTATATCGAATCTTATATTTTCATATGTATAAGATACTCTTTCTTTAGTCCCTCTATGTTTAATGCTTAATTCTAAATACTTTAATATCTCTTCAAGAGATTTGCTATCTTCAATCTTTGTTTCAATTTCTACATTTTCTCTTAACTCATCCTTTGATATGTTCTTCTTTAGAGTGAAAATGTATTCTGTTTTATCTTTAAGTATATCCTTACTCTCTCTTATTCTTAAATATCCATTCTCTTCTTTTTTAATTCTTCTATCTTCAGTATCAAATATTGTATTCACTTGATGTTCCTTCTTTAAGAGAGTAGCACCTATGCTCTGTAGTCTTTCTTCAATTCTCTCTTTATCAATATTTAAAACCTTAACTTCTAATTCCTTTGCCATTAATATCACTCCTATTAAAAACTTTTATATGATAGAATTGCATATTTACAAACTAAATATAATCTTAAATATATCTTTAATATACAATTTCATCATGTGATTAAATTTCATATATGATTATATCAAAAATCTACTAATGATTTTACTCCGTATCATAACAAACTATTATGTCAATCATCTAATAAAGGAGGTTTTTTTATGATTTCTTCACTATTGCCTATATTATTATATATTTTGGTATCAATTATAATTTTCTACATTTTCTATAAAATAATCATTGTACTTGATAAGCTAAAAAAGTATAGATTTTCTATAGCTTCAAACAAAACAATAGTCCATAGAGAAAAGTTCAGCCTTTGGAGTTATTTTAACACAGATAGTAATGTATCTGCTTCATCCTTAGTACAAATTCATAGACTAACCTTGCCTATAGATTTAATACTCAATGGAGCTTCTATTGACAAAAATCTCTTAATGATAAAAAAAGATATCCATTGGCTTAATAAAATATTAAGTAAAAATGGTATCAATGATATAACAAATGTTAGTCATGCATATTTAACATCCTCGGGGAAGGTAGAATTTCTACTATTTTAGTTTTCACATCATGCATACTATATGCATCCAAGGAAAAGCTAAGATATTATAGAAGACTTTTGATATTTGATATAAATATGGAGTGTTAAATCATGAAAAAATTTTTAGGATTATCAAACAACCAAAAATTTGATGAAGCTATGAAAGGTATAGAAAATATTGGCAGCAATTCTTTTGATGAGGTAAAGATAAGCAAAAGTATTGATGAAAATTCTAAATATTTGAAAATGATATTTGAGAACTGTTACGATATTGTTCAAAAAAAATTCAAAATAGGTTCTGAGCAAATAGATGGATTTATAGTTTATGTTAACGGAATAGTGGATAAAAATTTTGTTACTGAAAAAATTCTAAATACACTAATGACAGAATCTAGATTAACTGAGTTAGAAAAGAAAATAAATAAAAATAAATTAATAGAATTTGCTAATAAAAATATAACATCCATTGGGGATACTAAAAAAGTATATACAATCCAAGAAGCACTTGATAATATTTTAAAAGCAAACTGTGTTTTATTTATAGATGGCAATGATAATGCTTTAGCCTTTAATATAAAGACCTACGAATCTAGAGATGTAAGTACTCCTATTACGGAGTCTGTTATCAGAGGTCCTATGGAAGGGTACACAGAAAATATAAATACTAATACCGCTCTGTTAAGGAATAGAGTAAAGACCATAAATCTTAAAACTGAAAGTTTTGAGATAGGTTCTATTAGCAAAACAACAGTTGTTATATGCTATATCCATGGTTTGATAGATATAGGTATTTTAAAGGAACTTAGAGAAAGAATAGAAAAAATCGAAGTTGATATGATAAACGACAGTGGAGAAATAGAGCATTATATTGAAGACTCAACTTTTTCTCCCTTTCCTCAAGTAGGTGTTACTGAAAGACCTGATACATGTGCCGCTGCATTAGCTGAAGGAAGAGCTACTATCCTTGTTGATGGTTCTCCTTTTGCTTTGGTGGTTCCTAATGTCTTCGCTCATTTCTTAACTGCACCAGAGGACAAATATAACCGTTTTTATTTTACTTCATTCATAAGATTATTAAGGTACATTTCTTTTTTTATATCTTTATTTTTGCCGTCACTTTATGTAGCACTAATCACCTTTCATCAAGAAATGATACCTTCTAGCTTATTAATTACAGTTGCTTCGTCCTATGCTGGCATTCCATTTCCGGCTGTAGTCGAAGCTTTTCTTCTAGAGTTTACCTTTGAAATTCTTCGAGAAGCAGGATTAAGGCTCCCTAAGCCTATAGGTCAGGCAGTGAATATAGTTGGTGCTTTAATTATTGGTGAGGCTGGAGTTCAAGCTGGATTATCTTCTAGAGCAATGGTTGTTATAGTTGCTTTTACAGGAATAACCTCATTTGCTATGCCTGGTTATAATGCAGCAAGGATAGTTAGAGTATTCAGGTTCCTATTATTAGTATTAGGAGGAACATTTGGGCTATTTGGAATTGCCATCGGTGCTTTATTTATTTTAGTACACATGGCATCACTGAGATCCTTTGGAGTACCTTATCTATCTCCATTAGCACCTATCCATTTTAAAGATTGGAAGGATTTATTTATTAAATTCCCTTCAAAATATATTAAGGATAGACCAACCTTTATTCAAAAGTATAATTTGAGAAAAAGAAACTAAGTTTTGAAAGAAGGAATAGCAATGAAAAGATTTTTATTGTTTATATGTATATTGTTAACTTTGTCTCTTACTGGATGCTGGGGAAAAAAAGAGCTTGGAGATATTAGTATAGTAAGGGCTACTGGGATAGATATGGAGCCAAATGGCGACATCAGAGTAACAATTTTAGCTGAAGAGCCAACTGGAAGTAAAGAAACTAGTGCTTCAATGAGATCCTCTACTTGGATTGGATCAGATACAGGATCAAATATAAGAGAGGCTATGAAGAAATTGTTATCTCATTCTGCAAAGAGACCTTTATGGATACAGAATCAAGTTATTATAATAAGTGAAGATGCAGCTAATAAGGCATTAAAGGAAACTCTAGACTTTTTTGTGCGGAATAGAGAAATTAGGTTGGATAATAATATTTTAATTTCAAAAGCTAGGGTCTATGACCTTCTCCAACTTCCTTCATCTGTTCAAAGCAATCTTGTAGATTATCTTATAGGAATGATAGAAAATACCAAATTCTGGTCTGAGTCTTACATAGCCGATTTAAAGACCTACGCCCTTAAATACACGGATGACTATGTTTCCCCTGTTACTGGCTCAATAGACTATTACAACACTACTATGAAAACGGTATCTACTGGTAGAGAATCTTATGGAATGTTAAAAACAGGAGATTCCGATATTGGTATTCCTGTGGTTGAAGGATGCGCGGCAATCAAAAAAGATGGCTCAATAGGTGTATTAACTTATGATGAAACCCAAGGCTTCCTTTGGATTATGGGGAAGGTTAAAGAAGGTGTAATTGAAATAGAAGGTCCAGAATACAATGGCAAATTAGTTATGATTAATATTAATTCTAAAATTGATAAGAAGGCTATTATTAATGAAGATGAAGTTGAAATAGTTCTAAACTTACAGGTTAATGGCGACATTGGAATTGATACAACTGAAATAGACCTAAGTAAAGACACTTTAATGAAGAATGCTGAAAAAGATTTTTCTAAGAAAATAGAGAATCAACTGAGAGCAACAGTTAAAAGGGCTCAAAAAGACTTTAAAACAGATATATTTTGCTTTAGTGAAATTTTAATAAAAAAACATCCTAATGCATGGAAATCAATGGAAAGCGATTGGGAGAATATATATGAAAATCTTAAAATTACATATAAAGTTGAAACAACCATACATCGTATGGGAATGCTAAATGAAAGTCTGTATCAATAATGCATATTATTGTGAGGTGATGATATGGTGATTATCGTAACTATTCTATTAGTTATAATTCTAGCAGTTCAAAGCTTTTGGTTGGTTAAAAGTAATAGAAAAAAAGAATTAATAGTCGTTACAATTATTATGATAATAAATTTATTCTATTCATATAATGCTTTCTTTCAATGGGAAATACCTAAGCCTGCCGAGGGTATCGACAAATTATATGAACCAATATCTCAATACCTCTTTAATGACCTTTTAAAATATTAGGAAGCTTTTTCAATACTTCCTTTTATTTTTTCTTTGATCATCACTATAACGAGTAATATGGCGGGGATTATTATTCCCATAGTAGCAGCAATTATAGGATGTACATAATGGGTTATATGAAAGAATGTTGCTATTCTGTCTACAGCTGTTGTCGCAAAAACTATAATTGTAATACCAACAGGTATTATCAAAAATTTATAGTTTTTAAAATTAAAAACTTGTGCTATTCCTAGTACAGTAAAATAGTAAAATATAGTTAACTTTACGAATACCCCTGCAATCCAAATACCAAGTATAGTAATCTCAAGATTTTCAATAAAGTCACCTATTGGTGTAAGACGAACGTACATCAAAGCAGGAAAAATAAATTTTTCTGTCAATGGACCAAACAAAGCTATTGCTAAAACTCCCATTTCTAGTGCAAATCCTAAGAAAATAATTGATATATATATATTCTTTTTTATATTCTTTTTATCTTTGACAAATGGAATAAGTTGAAGACATATGATAGAATCCAGCATAATACCATATAGAACAATACTTCCCTTAAGAGCTGGTTTTATTCCATGATACATTATAGGAAGGAAATTCATAAAATTCAGTGTCGGCATCTTAAGGGCTACTACAATTCCTAAAACCAATATCCCAATTGGTAATAAAATATCATTTGTTCGAGCCAATACTTCAATACCTAGCCAAACAGTATATCCAGCAAGTAAAACCATCATAATATGATAAATAACTATAGGAGCTTGGGGATTAAAAGCCGATACATAAAGTGAACTAAAATCCCTAGCTACAGAACTAGCCACAATCAATATATGGTGAATATACACTATACCAACAATTTTCCCTAGTGGCTTTCCTAGTATATCACATGAATATTGAAATATAGTCTTATTAGGATATCTAAAGGCAAGCTTAAAGTATATAGCAATTGAAATGAATGTAGCTATAGTTGTAATAATAACGGTAATCCACGAATCTTGCATAGCATCTTGGGCAACATATGCTGGAAAAAATATATCTATAGTAGATATCACAGTTGAAATCACTAAAAAAGACAGTTGAAAAGCTGATATTCTTCCTGATTCAAGTTCAAAAACACCTTTAGATATTTGCATTTATATTACACCCTCTACGTCAATTATCTCTAACCATTAAACTAGTATTTACAATACCTATAAAAAGTATTCTACTGAGGATATAACATGTTATCATCAGTATTTTTTATTTTATTATACAATTTTATTAAATAAGTTCTGTATTGGGCTTTATAAAAGGGATTTTTATATAATAGTTGTTTTACGCCAGGAAAATTCAAGAAGCTTAACATACCATCAAAATCTTTATTATTCATATTATTCATCATGATACGATATTCATGCTTGAGCTTTATATCTCTAATAATTGGTTGCATCATTTTATTATAATTTAAATTATTTACTATGCTTCGAGCTACTAAAAAACCACTTTCTATGGAACTTATAGCTCCAAATCCCATAAAAGAATCCATAAGTCCAGCCGAGTTTCCTATAAAGTAAACATTATCAATTTTTACTGGATTAACAAGTCCACTATGGGTTTCAAAATCCCTTGTTTCAGTCATTACATATCTAATATTCTCCTTCTTTAAAAACTTATTCCAATAATAATCCAGTTCATTATTTGATATATTATCTGTAGTTAAAGCTAAATAAGCCTTTTTCTCATTGTAGGGGAGCAAATATGCATAACCTTTCTTTGAATATTCGTTATCAATCCACATCATAAGAGAGTTAGATTTAAATGCACCTAAAACTGTGGCTATTCTACTATAGGCATTAAAGGTTTGAGCAAATATGCCATACTCTTTGGCAACAGAAGTTTCTCCTGTGGCTACAACAATATAGTCAAATTTATCTTTTAAATTAGAAGCTTTAACATATCTGTCAAAAAGTATATTAGGTTTAAATTTATTTAAAATTTGATTTTCTAATGAGGTTTCATCTGGACTTTTTATGAATATATGACCTAAATTTCCTTTTATAATAGTTTTATTATTAGGACTAAACATGATAATCTCTTTTAGCTTATTGTGAGGTTTAATTTCTAGCCTATAATTCTTCTTTAAGTAGCTAATGGCTGATCCCTTATATCTATTAAATAATTTTAATGTACATATAGTATATTCTAAGCTATCCCCTATATAGTTTTTCTTTTCAAAAACAGTTGCTTTAATTCCTAATCTATCTAATTCATACGCGCAGCTAAGACCTGATAAGCCTGCTCCTATTATTGCAACTTTCACGAGTTATCCCTCCAATTTAGCGTTAGCTTACCCTCTAATGTAATCTTCTATATACCCTGCCAAATGATACTATCAAGACATATGCTAATGTGTAAATAATTAGCGCTGCAAAGAGGTTCATATTTCTTTTATAGACAAACAAATTAGTACTAAATAAGGTTACTGATTCTATTATCATATTAGCTACAATAAATCCTATTGTCATTATTACATTTTTTACTTTATCTCTACTGATGTATTGATAGTAGATCATAGCTATCAAAGGAAAATAAATTAAACTAGATATGATTGAGACTTCTGGATATCCTGGATTTTTCAAAGGATATTCCCAATACCCAAGATGCAGACCAACAATTTCCAGTGTATAGTTCTCTACTGCTATCATTAATCCTATAGGTAATAGTTCTTTTAATCTTTTTTTATCAATAATCTTCAGAAAAACAACTATTAATATAATAACGTTTCCATAGAAAAAAATAAAAGTCCATAAATTCTTATCCATTTTCTTCTCCCTTCACGACATCGTATAATCATAATATTTACTTAAATCAATTAAATTATAAAGTTAAATATAGAATATTATCTTAATAATAAGAAAAAATACTAACAAAGATTATTTGTGGAGGTATTTAATATGAAAAAGGTTTCTCAAGAGGATGTTTTAAATCTAGCCTTTACTAAAACATTGAATCGAGAAGAACTGTTAATAAAAAAATATGAAAGCTTCTATAGGCAAACTAATAATAAAGAAATTAAAAAAATATTAAAAGCACTAAAATCTACATCTAAAGAACATATAAAATTATCTAGAGAACTAATGTCAAATCTCAATATTCAAATAAGTGGAAGGATGATTAAATGAAGGATGAAGAAATCTTAAGAGATATATTGGATTTTAAGATTCATAATCAGATTTATTATAATGAATCCATTATTAATGTTAGAAATCCTGAGGCAAGACAGCTTTTTAAAAGCATGAGAGACGATGAAATGCGACACATCATCAAGCTACAACAGAAAATAGAGAGACTGTACAGTAAGACCAATATTATTTCTAAAATATTCCCTACTAAAGCTAAATATTAAGTTTAAAATAAGTACTATACTCAGTAACTAATTTAAATCTATGGAGAGATTAATAATGATGAGCCTTAATTTATTTATTTTCTTATCAATAATAATAGCTATACTTGTATATTCATGGTTTAAGCTATTAGATAAGTATGGGGGGTGAAATATTTGAATATTGCTATAATTGGTGGTGGAATAGCGGGTCTGTCCTGTGCCCATGAGCTTGAAAGACATGGTATTGTTCCTACAATCTATGAAAGGAATGGGTTTATTGGAGAGCAGTATGAACATGTCTCTGCAATACTGGAAATACTCCATAGACCCATAAAAGATGCACCTAAATACTTTTATGACAAGTTTAATATAAAGATTGAACCTATAAATACAGTTAATTCATTAGTTCATTATTCACCACATATTACAACTACCATTAAAGGAAACTTTGGGTATTTTTTTCATAGAGGTAAGAACGAGACAGCATTTAAGCCACAGTTACTTTCTCAGTTGAAAAAAACCAAGATAATATTTAATGAAAATGCTGATTATAAAGTTCTGCTAAAAAAATATGATTATGTTGTAATTGCAAATGGAAGTTCAAATTTCACTGAAGAACTAGGATGCTATCAGCATTGGGTTAATACATATGTTAGAGGAGCAGTAGTATCAGGAAGGTTTGATCCAAATGCATTACTTATGTGGATAAATAAAGATTATTGCAAAAATGGCTATGCCTATTTAACTCCTTTTAATGAAAAAAAAGCTTCTTTAATTTTAGTGGTAACTGATATTGTAGAAAAGCAAATTGATGAGTTCTGGGAACTATTTTTATATACTGAGAATTTAGACTATAAAATAATTGAAGAATATAAGCTTGAGCATAAAACAGGATTTGTATATCCTCATAGGCTAAACAATTTATATTTTTCTGGAAATGCTGGAGGTGGAATTGATCCTTTCTTAGGCTTTGGACAAATGAATTCATTAATGCAAGGTGTATTTGCAGCTAAGTCTATAGTTCTAGGCAAAGATTATGAGAAGTTAATCAAGAAACTAGAAAAAAACAATAAAAAACTACACGAATTTAGAAAAGCTTTTAATCAATTAACTAATTGGCAATATGATCTACTTGTCCGTTCAATAGATTTACCTGGAATCAAGCAATTATTATACTTTACACAGCTAAATGTAGTAAACGTAGGTGGGTCATTACTTGGATTAAAGAACAAAATTTCTACAAAAGGTAGGAAGAAAAACTGATAACATGTTATCAGTTTTATCTTTTGATAAGACTCCCACTTCTATAAGTGGGAGAGAAGACTTCTCTTCAGGTAGAGTAGAGTCTCCATCTGAAGCCCCGATGTTCTGCTTTAGCAGAACGAGTTCACTCTTGTTTTTATTTTCACCTTATTTTTTCTTTTCTTCATATGTAATAGTGGCCGAAAGCATACCTCCATACTTCTCATACTCTATATCAATGATTTCTAAGATTTCATCATTATGTTCTCGAATCCACGTTTCAACTTTTTCCTTAAGACCACTGGCATATTCATTTTCAAGCATAGTAATATGCTTCATAACTACATCTCCTTCAAAAGTATTTTCATTTATATAAATAGAATTGTAATATTACTTATTACAGTATAATATTCTCTTTTAAAGGATATGTTACCTAGTTAGATTAGTCTTTTTAGGTTAAAATTAATATAATCAGATGAAATACAATAGAAATCAATTCCATCAATTATTCCCTCAGTAACAAATTTATGCCCTTCAGCATGTAGATGCCCATATACACATATATCAACATCATATTTTTTCATTATATCAACGAATTCATTTGGACTTTTATCTGTTACATTAAAAGGAGGATAGTGTATCATCACAATTTTTTTCTTTACACTCTTCTTCAATGAAGATAATGATAATTCTAGTCTTGTTACTTCCCTATTGAAGATTTTCTCATCGTGATCATCAAATTCATCACTGTCCTTCGATGGCCAGCCTCTAGTTCCAAAGATAGCAATATCTTCATGGATATAACAATCATTTTGCAGAAAATGAATGGTGCTAAGTTCAAGAGATTCAAGCTTCTTTTTTGTTTCCCACCAATAGTCATGATTACCTTTAGTAATAACTTTGAAACCTGGGAGATTATCTATCTTAGATAAATCTTTATAGGCTTCATTATATTTTAGTGCCCATGAAATGTCTCCAGGCAACACCACTAAATCATCTTCATTGACTAAATCTATCCAATTACTAAAAATCTTTTCTTCATGATTCTCCCAATTTTCTCCAAATATATCCATGGGTTTTTCTCCAGTTGAATCCAAATGTAAGTCTCCTATGCCAAATATAGCCATTATTTCACCTCAATTATCTAAATGCTAGTTTTAAAAGTATTATAAGCATATATAATTATACTTTACTTTCAATTTATCTAAAAGATTTTTTTCTCTTTCATGACATGTAAATAATATTATCTGTCTATTTGTTCCTTCTTTTATTAAGAGTTTCAAAATTTCTTCAAGTCTTTTAACATCATATTGAGTAAAGCAGTCATCTAGTATTAAAGGAATATTATCATTCTCTCTAATCACATTTATAATTCCAAGTCTAGTAGCGAAATATAATTGGTCTATTGTTCCCCCACTTAGACTATCTATGGTTACCAATCTCTTGGTATTAGGGTCTATAACCTTTATATCAATATCCTCTGTAATTTTTACCTCTGAGTACTTTTCATTGGATACTCTACTGATAATATCTCCCACTATCTTATTTAATTTAGGTGCAAAGTCTCTTTGTATTTCCTTGGAAATATTATTAATTTTATTTTTTGCAATTTCTAAAGCCTGTAGCTTAAATTCAAAATCCCTTTTAATTCTATTTTTACGATTTATTTCTTCTTCAATTTCAACTAAAGTCCTTGATGAGGAGTTCATGTTTTTAATTCTTTCCTCTAGTCTAGTCAGCTCTTCTGTTTCTTTTCTCAAGGTAGTGTCAATATCTTTTATCATTAGCTTTATTTTTGTCCCGTCTTGGTCAATTGCTGTATTTAAATCTATATCTTCATACTTTAAAGCTTTTTGCTTTAGAATTTCTATACTATTATCACCTATTATTCCATTTAATAGACTTTCTTTACCTTTTTTCTCTTGCATTAGTTCTTCATATTTTTTCTTATATTCTAACCCTTCTTTAAATTCCTCAAAGCTTTTTATTCCATTTAATTCAAAGATATCTGCTAATTCACTATTGGTTCTATTTAATTTTGATTGCAGACTATTCAATTCTCTTTCAGTTTGTTTTATATCTTCCTCAAGTTTCTCTTTTTCTTTTAATATATCTAAATAACTTTTATATTGAACTTGTATCCTCTTGATGTTTTCTAAATTTATTTCGGCATTATAGCCAAGGGCGTCTAGAAAGAAGTTTATAAAGTTTCTGTAATTTTCTACTTCATCTAATATTTCATTTATTCTTTTCTCGACCTTCTTGAGACTATTATTCTTATCATTATATAATGCACATTCCATAGAATGCTCATTTATAAATGTCCATAGCTCACCTTTGGAACTACACTCATATTTATTTAATGTATTTTTCATTTTTTGTTCAATAGAGTTTAGTTTTTCTGCCTTGTTTTTTTCGCTATTCTTTAACTCCGATATTTGGTCATTTAATTTTTCCATATAGCTTTTCAATTCTTTCCTCGAGAACATAGAATATATCAACATTCCTATGGGTATTATTATACTCAAGTACAGCATTGGGTCAATGAGATATCCTAAAGCAATTGGAACTATACTTATTATTATAGATAGTGTAGCAAGAAGATTAAGTTTTCTATAACTCCTTGCCTTTTCATCTAATCTTGACTGCAGATACCCACTATTAGAATAATCTTTATCATACATCAATTTATTTCTTTCTTCCTCTAATCTTTCATATTCATAAAATTCTTTATTTAATTCTAATAGATCCTTATTGTCAATTGAATCGATTTCATTTGACAGTTTCCTTTTATTTTTTTCAAGCTCTTTCAGTTCTCTTTCTCTTTCCCTCAGCATTGTAAAATTGCTTGTCAAGTCCTCTAAATCATCAGTTTGTTCCACTTGAAGATTTTCAAATACCTTTAACCTATTTAGTCTTTCGTCTAGCTCATTCTGCTTATTTAATTGAGTCTCTTTTCTTATATCAATATCCTCAATATTTTCAGTTAACATACTTATGGTATTATCAAGCTTAACTGCAAATGTAAACTGCTCTTGGTCTAAACTTGAATATTCTTTGTATTCTTCAATCAATTCATCTATTTCATTAATCTCAGTTTCAATTTTTATAGCCTCATCAAATTTTCTCTTTGCATTATATCCTTCTAATATGTTTAATTTCTCTTCAAGACGTCTTTTTTCTCTTTCTAAATCTTCAATATTATTTCTAACTTCATTTGATATCATTTGAGTTTTCTTAATATCATCAACTAGATTAACTACTTTTTCTTTCTCCCTATTTAACTGATCAATCTCATCAACTATTTTTCCATAAGGTGATGTTTTAACTCTTCCTTTAGTTCCAATATTATCTATTTTTTGATTTAATTTATCCATAACATTTTTAATTGATATATCCTCATCGAGACTCCGACCTAGATTAATTAAACTATCCTTCACTTCTTTAGCAAGCTCTCCCTCAGTTTTATTTCCCAGTTGCTTTATGCTTATAGTATTATTATAGACAATTGAATTCAAATCCATATGAAGAGAGGTTGGTTGATGTAATCTTGTGGTGTTGTCATATATGAACCTCTTAGTTATATCTTCCCCTGTGCTCTCGTCATATATATTAACTTGGTCATCTCCTTTAATAAAATTTCTTTGTACCCTATATTCAATACCTTCAAATTCATACTTAATAACTCCGAAATAGTCATTTTGATTCCAAGGTTTATATTTATCATAATCATCTGTGTAAATCTTTCTTTTAGTATAGGGTTTAAAAAATCCATATAACATACCTTCAATAAATCTATGTATAGTAGTTTTTCCTGATTCATTATCTCCATAGATTAAATTAATTCCTTCTTTCAACTCTATCGCCTTATTATTGAATTTACCAAAGGCAGTTAATCCCAATTTATTGAATTTCATTTTCTCACCTTCTCATTAAATAAAACCTCAAGACCTTCATATAATGCTTCTTTAACTAAAGGATTGTTTAATCCTTCTTTCTTCATTTCTCTAATAAAGTCTCCTATTATATTCCCATTGTTTTGCTCTTCTATTTTTTCCAGATCATAATCTAATCGAGTATTATTAATTATCTCAATATACTTAAATTTATCTCTAAGGGTACCTTCAATATCTCTTATATTGAGCTTAATATCCCTATCAATAAAGCCATTTAGAATTATTCTATAAAGGTTTTTATTTTTATTCTCCTTGGTATCAATAGATACCATAGAATTAATAATATCTTGATAATCCATAGAACTGTTAATATCTATTTCTGTTATAACAAATTCTCTCTTGCCAAAAGGAATGAATTTAGTCATACATTTACCATTACTAATGGTGCCTTCAATTATTCCATGGATTCCAGTCTCTCCAAAATCAAGGGGCTCAGGACTTCCACAATATGCTATGTTCTTATCTATGAACTGATGCTTATGAATATGTCCCAATGCTACATAATCAAAACCCTTTAGATTTTCTTTATAAATAGGGAGATACATAGAGTCCTTATTTAGTATATCTCCATGGACTACTAATATATTTTCCATATGATTATCTAAGTTTACATGTTTCACTAAGTTTCTCTTTTCTAGCTTATTTTCCCAGCTTAACCCCCATATAGCTACATTTAAATCTTTAAATATTATTTTTTCCATATAATCTTTCTCAAAAACTATCACATTATTTGGCCAATCAATTAACTTGTACAAAGATTTCTTACTTAGATTATCATGATTTCCTGCCGTTATAATAACTCTAGTCTCTTTTAAAAGATTAAATATACTTCTGATTCTCTTAATATCACCAATGCTACAATATTCTTCTTCAAACAGATCTCCTGATATAAGTAATAAATCAATTTTTCTCTCATTTGCTCTATTAATTATTCTTTCAAAGGTTTCCCATATTTCTCTTCTTCTTATATTTGCAAACTCCGAGCTAAAGCTAGCATTTTCAAACTGTAGCCCAAGATGTAAATCTCCAGTATGTATAAAACTAATTCCCATAAAAAAACACCTCCACTAATAGAACATACATTCGATAATTATATCACATTTTCCTGCTTTTAATCAAAAAAAGTTTCAATTAAGTGAATTTATTTTTTATTAAAAGAGTTAATCTTGAAATATCTCTAGAACTAAATTATATAAGATTCTTCAAATATAACTCATAATCTATTTTTATAAATATTATATTAACTTCTCTTGATTTACTTTCATTTCTACTTTAACATATATTTATGGAATATTTTTAATTGATGAATTTGCATATTAAAATTTTATGCTAAAATATATTAAATTTGTGAATATACAAATTCCTCAGTTATTTAAGGAGATGAACTAATATGATAAAAAAGTTACCAGGCTTAGCTCTTGTATTATTAGTAACAATAATTTCAATATTAATCAATACATATGTATTTAGCTTTTTAGGTACATTAACCATTGGAATTATTTTAGGTATTTTTTATAGTAATACTATAGGAATTGATGAGAAATATCAGCCAGGAGTAACCTTTTCCCTTAAGAAGATTCTTAAATGGGGAATTGTTCTACTAGGAGTAGAGCTTAATTTTAATTTGGTCTTAAGTTTAGGCCCTTGGATAATTGCTCTTGTTATATTTTTAATGACTCTGTCCCTTATAGTATCAAGATTGCTAGGAAAATGGTTTAATATCAATCCAAAGTTAGCTACACTTCTTGGTGTAGGATCATCTATCTGTGGCACATCTGCTATAGTTGCAATGGGACCTGTAATTGATGCTGATGAGGATGATGTTGCAATCTCAGTTGCTATTATTAGTTTCTTAGGTGCAATAGGTGTATTAGTATATACTTTCTTTTCATATATACTTCCTTTAACCGACGTACAATATGGCATATGGGCTGGTGGTACATTACAAGGAGTAGCCCACGCCTTAGCAGCTGCTGGAGCTAGAGGAACGGATTCATTAAGTTTAGATATTGGGACAATAGTTAAAATGTCAAGGGTTGCTTTACTAGCACCAGTGGCAGTTGTACTTAGTTTTGCTTTTAAAGATAATTCAGCAGATTCTAATAAAAAGAAAAAGGTTAAATTTCCTATGTATGTTCTTTTGTTCATTCTGACAGGAGTTATTTTCACTTTAAATTCATCTCTGAACATTTTCCCAACTGCCTTTACTCTTTTAGGAAAAGATGTCAATATAGTTTCAATTATAAAAGAAATCAGTAGCTTTTTCATACTGATGGCTATGGTATCCATGGGATTAAAAGTCAATTTCAAGAGCTTTAAGACTAAGGGTCTCAAGGCCCTTTATGCATGCAGTTTATTATTTCTATTACTTTCAGTTACTGGATACTTCTTATCTAAGTTAATAGCTTAAAATATAAAGGCTTCCGCTAACTATCCTAGCTATTTTAGCACTTAGATAGTCAACGGAAGCTTCTTGATTATTTTTCACTCAATTGTCTTTATAAACTTCTGAATAAAAAAGAGCTTAAAGATTTATTATGGTAATCCTAATTTAATGATTAAACTTATAGAATAACCGAATACTATTTAATACCAGCAACACTAATATAACTCCAAAAGCAAATACAAAGTTCCAAGGATCGATATTATTTATATAGTTCAATATATTGATAATTAGTTCTTTTGAAATGATGTTTTGAAAAACCAATTTTGTTATCATAGGTAAAAATGCTATACCAATTAAAACAAACCTTGAGTAACTTATTGCCTTCACTGCTCCATATTTATATACAAAGTTATACAGTATACTTGCAAATAAAATTGCTATACCTGCACTAACAAGTATTACTAGATATGTTTCAGTACTAATATTACCTTTCTCAAGAATAGCTACGATTAATATTGAATAGAGTGCTCCAATCCCTGCCAATACTAGAGCTGTTAGGTATTTACTTATTACAATTTTATAAGGCTTGATAGGTAGAGTTTTTAGCAAATTATAACCTTTGTTTTTATCTTCATACATTTCATTCCTTGCTATAATACTAAAAGCTATGATTAGGGAAGGAACTCCCAATAAGCCTATATTTCCTGTGCTTCTCCCTAAAATTATAAAAACAAGTCCTACAATTAAATACATAATTATTGTTTTTCTTGATTGATAAATATCCTTAAAAATTATATACCCCATAAAACAACCCCCTGTCTACACATTTTGAAAATTTCTAAAGAATTTCATTGATACTAGCATACACAATTGATAAAATACAATGCTAACTACAAAAAGGACTATACTGTTAAAGATATTAATTTCAGTTATCATGCTCATAAATGGTATATCAAAATTAAACTTTTCATTAATGATATTCATCAAACCAGGACTAAAAAACACTATAAAGAATACAACCCTTGAGATATTAATTGCTATTCCCGAACCAAACTTATATAAAAGTATATAAAATATACCTATAAATAATAGAGTTGTACTGACACTATTTATAATCGTAGTAACCATATCAGTGCTCAATCCAGTTGACATAGATTTTATTTTTATTATTATAAATGTATATAATCCACCCAATAATATTAATATAAAAGATGCTGTGAATTTGCCTATTACAATTTTATACTGTTTAAGTGGTAAGGTTCTCATTAAAGAATATCCTTTGTTTTTATCTTCATTATGTTCATTAGTCATTACGACCATAAAAGCTATCATTAAGACAAATCTTCCCACCATTAAATTTTCTTCAGTCCCAGAGGTTAAAGCTACTATAAATAATGATCCAAAAATTAGTGACAATAATATCATCTTTTTACTTTGACTGAATTCCTTAAAAATAATATATAACACTATTCTTCCTCCCTCACTAATGAAATTAATATTTCATCTAGAGTAGCATTACTTATTTTTATTCCATCATTGATATTCTTTAAGCTAAATATATTCTTAATCTTGGAATAGTTTTTAGTAATACCTGTTATGCCAAAATAATTTTCCTCTATTCCTATCATTAATCTTTTGATTTCTTGATCAACCAAATTTTTCTTTAAGCTAATCTTTTTCCAATTTGTTAAAATATTCTCTTTCTCTTGAGACAATACAATTTTGCCATTAATTATATATGTTACATAATCAGCAATTTTTTCAATATCTTCTGTAATATGAGATGAGAATAAAACTGATTTATTTTCATCCTGTATAACTTCTAGCAGAATATCTAAAATTTCTTTTCTTATAACTGGATCTAATCCTGATGTTGGTTCATCCAATATTAGTAATTCTGGATGTCTAGCAAGGGCTAAAGCTATACCTAATTTTACTTTCATACCCTTAGATAGTTCTTTTATTTTCTTAGTTTTACTAACTTTAAATTTACTTAATAAGCTATTGAAATATTCTTTATCCCATTTTTTATAGTACTGAGATATAAATTTCTCAGTCCATGCTACTGACATATCTTCGTAAAAAATCTGTTCTTCCCCTACATACCCAATTCTGTTTTTAATTTCTTCCTCATTATTTTTATAATTAAGGCCAAATATTTCAACTTCTCCTCCATTAGATTTCAGGAGATTCATAATTAATTTTATAGTTGTGGATTTCCCAGCACCATTTGGCCCTATTAGTCCCATAATATATCCCCTTGGTAATTCAAAGGATACATCTTTTAAAGTAAACTCACTATATTTTTTTCTCAAATTATTGACTTTTAATATACTGTTACTCATCTTTCACCCTCCATCTCTTTTAACAGTTTTATGATATCTTTGATATCAATATCAAATTTACTAGCATCCTCTAAAAGACTCTCTAATCTCCCTTTTATTTCTCCCATTTTTTCTCTCCTTAAATCATCTTTCCTAATATCATTGACAAATGAACCTAATCCTCTTCTAGTGATAATATACCCTTCATTTTCAAGCTCACTATAGGCTCGTTTTATGGTTATAACACTAATCTTCAATTCATTAGCCATACCTCTAATAGAAGGTAAAGCGTCTCCTTCTTTTAATTCCCCTGTTATTATTGCATTTTTCATTTGGTCCTTAACCTGCTTATATAAAGGGTCTGGATTATTATTTGAAATACTTATAAACATTATTTTCTCCCTTCACTGTACATATAGTATATATACAGTATACAAATTATACACACACCTGTCAAGTTATTTTATTTAAATTTTATCTTGATAAATTTTATACATTGTTATATTATGATATTAGAAAATTCTAATATACTTATTTTATAGCGAAGGTGGTTGTATATAATGAATGATTTGTTTTTTAAGCTAACTGCATCCTATTTAAAAGCCTTATCCCATCCTACTAGATTAAAAATTATTAACATACTCAAAGAAAAAGAGCTTTGTGTTTGTGTTATTTTGGAAAAATTAGATTTAGAACAATCAAATGTTTCTCAACATTTAAGAGTTCTAAAAGAACAGAACATAGTTGAAAGTCGTAGAGATGGTTCAAAAATTATGTATAAGGTAAAAGATAGAAATGTTTTTTTCATCCTTAATAAAATCAATGATAGTCTTTTAAAGCAGTTATCGGAAACTCAAGACCAACTCAAGAAAGGTGGTCTATAATAAATGGAGAATATTTCAAAATTTTTTAGTATCTTTAAGATTCTATTTTTACCATTTACATGGGTAGATAAAGGTTTAGTCTATTTAGCCAACATCATATCTCCTCAAATAGTTGATTTTACTAACTGGTTATTAAGTCAAACTGGAAAGAATTTTAGGGTAGGAGACCGATTTCTCGGTTCAGTAAACTTCTTTATCTATGATAGCTTTAAAATAATAATTCTGTTAAGCTTTATGATTTTCATTATATCCTTTGTAAGAAGCTATTTTCCGCCTGAAAGAGTTAAGAAAATGCTTAGTAAGTTCAATGGTATATGGGCAAATATTATTGCTTCTATACTTGGTGTACTATCTCCATTCTGAAGCTGTAGTACAGTTCCTATTTTTATAGGATTTGTGGAATCGGGTATTCCACTAGGAGTAACATTTACTTTCTTAGTAACCTCACCAATTGTAAATGAAATTGCTTTGGGATTTTTATTTATTACCTTCGGCCCTAAGATTGCTATTGTTTATACTTTAGCTGGAATAATAATTGGTGTTATTTCAGGTATCATTATTGAAAAACTTCATTTAGAACATCTAGTAGAAGAATATGTATATCAAATTCATTCTGCAGAAGTTGAAATTGAAAAATTGAATTTCAAATCAAGAATAAAGTTCTCTTTAAATGCAGTATGGGATATAGTTAAGAGAGTTTGGGTATATGTAATAATAGGTATTGCTATCGGAGCAGCTATCCATGGATATGCACCATCAGATTATCTTGTTAGATATGCAGGTCCTAATAATCCATTTGCTGTTTTTGTTGCAGTTGTCTTAGGTATTCCACTATATTCTAACGCAGTAGGTACAATACCTATTGTAGAAGCATTAATTGGTAAAGGGGTAGGAGTAGGAACAGCCTTGGCATTTATGATGTCTGTAGTTGCATTATCTCTCCCAGAAATGATTTTATTAAAAAAGGTTATTAAACCTAAGCTAATTGCTATTTTTGTTGCTATAACCGGAATTGCCATTATTCTAGTTGGTTATTTATTTAATATTATTCTTTAATTAATCTTATAAATATTTTGTATACTTTGTCTAATCTAAGATTAAGTTAATTGTATAATATTCTTGTTAAGATATGTATTAATTTAATTATTAGCTACTTCTAAAAAAACAATATAAGGAGCGATTTTATGAATATCAAAATATTAGGAACTGGATGTAAAAAATGTAATCGTTTATATGAATTATGTAAAGAGTTAGTTGACGAAATGAGCATAGAGGCTAGTGTTGAAAAGATAGAAGACATTAAAGAAATTGTAGGCTACGGAGTTATGGGTACACCAGGTTTAGTTATAAATGAAAAAGTATTAGTAGCTGGTAAACTTCCTTCTAGAAAAGAAGTTAAAAAGCATATAGAAAATAATTTATAAAGAATTCATCTAAAATAATACGTTATCATTTGAGAAAATTCCATTTTAAAACCTAGCAAAGATATATTTAATTTGTAAATATGCAATTTTCTCACTTATGATTTCTATTCTATCTATATAAATTTTATTTATCAAGTACATGAAAAATATTTTATGGAGGTAAAGGTATGGATATAAAAATTCTGGAGCAAATTTGTTGAGGCGGAAGCAAATTAGCGCCCATCGTGAATGAGGCATTAATACGTTTAGGTTATGATTATGACTATGAAATTATAGTTTCTCTAAAAGATATAATAGAGTACGGTGTATCAAAAACTCCTGCTCTAGTTGTAAACGGAAAAGTGGTTTTTGAAGGCAAAGTGCCTTCTATTATAGAGATGCCAGATATACTTGAAGAAGCTTTTAATAATTTAAAATAAGTAATTAAAAAGGTGGTTGATTTAATATATTGAACATTATCAATCACCTTTATTTATAGATACATGCACCTATGAAAGTTGTATATACTCTATTAAACAACAACCTGTCAGTAAATATATTCTTAACTCTTAACAATCAATCATTCTATGCTTTTCTATTCTTTAGTTCCCCACCTATTATAACTGGAATATGTTGCAATTCATCAATAGTCTCACTGCCAACAAATATCATAATCATCTTAACTTTATATAATAAATCATTTAAGAATCTTTCTGCACTTTCGTATCCTTCTTTTATAAGCTTTCTTAATATTATTCCACTTATACCTATCATTTTACTTCCTAAGCATAGGGATTTAACTATTTCTTCTGCCTTAGTAATTCCTCCACTAGTAATTATATTAAGTTCTCTACTAATCTCTCTACACTTAATTAAGCTTTCAGCTGTAGGAATACCCCAGGAATGGAATTCAGAAAAATCCATATTTTCATCTCTTTCATCCTCTATTGCTATAAAATTCGTTCCACCTTTACCACCGATATCTATATAGTTTATTCCTACATCAAATAGCTTCTCTGCAACTTTTTTAGACATTCCAAATCCTACTTCCTTTACAATGACTGGAACGGATGTATTTTCTGAAATGTATTTAATATTACTTAATATGCCTTTAAAATTTCTATCTCCTTCTTTCATACACATTTCTTGAGGAACATTAAGATGTAATTGAATACCATCAGCTTCTATCATTTCTATAGCCTTTAATACATTTTTATAAGGAGAATTAGCTGAAAGATTCCCAATAACAACTTTATCTTCCATGACTTCACGAACAATTTCAAATGATTTATATTCTGAGCTATCAATCGCTATAGTTTGGGAACCAACTGCCATTGCAAGATTATATCTTTTAGCTAATCTTGCAAGTTGAAGATTAATCTTAATTCCTTCATCAAAACCACCAGTTATGGCATTAATAATAATTGGATAGTCTAGCTTTTTACCTAAAAAAGTACAGCTTGTATCTATAGTATCAAAGTCCATTTCAGGTAAGGAGTTATTCTCTAGAATAATGTCCTCAAATCCAGTACTATTATTAGAACTAGTTTTTAAAAACATTTCAATATGTTGCTTTTTTCTTAGTTTTCTAGGGTTTATTTTTTTTCCATCCACTAATCCCAAACCCTTTTTAAAATATAGCAAGAAACAATGGCAAAGCCCAACAAAATTATGATATATCTATAAAACATCATATTGAAATTATTATTAAGTATTAATCCCAATAGTTTTGAAGAATAGGTTACTGGAAAAAGATAGCTTGTCTTAGCAAGAATCATGGGAATTCTGTCATCGGGAATAATCACTGGAGATAGGGCGATCATAATTGTAAACAATATGTTGCCTATTGCATTTGCATGCTGTGGTTCTTTGGCCTTCCATCCAATAAATGATGCTATTCCTATAAGGGAGATTACTGCTAACATTATTGTTAATATAATAGATAGTATTGTTGTTACTCCCGTTATAGTTACCCCTAAAAACAATTTTCCTAATATAAATACAAAAACTATAGAAGGGGTATATGCAATTAATAAAGATACTAATAAAGAAATAACGAATGCATGCATACTTATAGGTAACGTTCTATAATAATCAATACTACCATCCTTTTTCAAAATTGCAATTCTAGATGACAATAATAATAAAATCGGCATAGTCATACTTATTATTATATTTCCTGATAATATCTTTGTAACATATTGGGCATTATCTAGATCAACATAAAACTTTAAGAAAAACATTAACCCTAGAGGAGTGAATAATCCAAAAATCATTTGAAATATCCATGTAGTCCGTATATCTAAGATATTTATGATTAATAAGTTACGAAAGTCTTGAAAAAAATCCTTTACTTTAAGCATTTTCTAATTCTCCTTTATTATTAATAATACTAAAATATTTATCTTGTAGATTTATACTTGATACACTAAGTTCTACTCCTTCATTAATAAAGCCTTGGGTTATATTAAAAATATCATTAAAATCCTTTTTTGATGCAATTAAGTAGTTATAGTCTTTTTCATCAAAAATCTCATAACCTTCTTCCTTCAGAATTTTTGTAAGTAATCTAGAAGAATGCTTTAATATTATCTTTATCAAATCGTTAGACTCTTTGCATAGGGTGCTAGGACTATCAATAATTAATATTTCCCCGTTAAACATTATCCCTATCCTATCAATAACCTTTTCAAACTCTATAAGGTCATGGGTAATAAGAAGTATTGTAGAATTACATTCTTTTCTGCACCTCATTATTTCTTTTATAAAAACCTCTCTTTTTTCCACGTCTAAATTGTTAGTTGGCTCATCAAAAACCAAAATAGGACTATATCCAATAAAGGTCATACATAGATTAACTAGTTGTCTTTCTCCACCAGATAATGATGAAACTAAACTATCCTTTAAATATTTTATTTGGAATAAATCAATAAGGCGATCTACTTCTTCTCTGCATTTATTTTTTTGCATTTTCTTAAGCTTCCCTACATAGTAAATTGCTTCCTTTACCTTTAATCCCCTTAATAATCCATTTACATTTTGGGGCTGATATGATACATAGTTGCCTATAAACTTACTATTTTTTGAGCCCTTAAGACTTTCATCTCCTTCAATAAATATTGTCCCACTATCTGGTTTTTCCAGTCCCATCATCTGCCTTATTAATGTAGTTTTCCCTGAACCATTAGGCCCAGCTAAGCAATATATTTCTCCTTTAAAAATCTCTAAGTTTATATTTTTATTTACAATCTTATCGGCATATGATTTAACTATATTATTAACACTGATATATACCTTTTTATTTTCCACTTTAATCATCTCTCTTTCACAACAATTCAATTATACCTAAAGCAGGAGTATATTTAATATCTTTGAGGTTACAGATTGATTTCATAGGTATAAGCTTTTTATATCTAGTATCTTTTAATACGTGTTCCTTTAAGAAATTACTTCCAATCCCGCATAGGATAATTTGCGGCTCTCCATAGAAGTTTTCTTTTATTACTCTAGTTATCCCCTTTAATACTTTACTTTTCATTTCCTCACTTATGTATTGACAAATACTGTCTAGAGTCTCCCTGCTAATAATATTCAAATCACCACACACTAGTCTAGCTACATTGAAATATGCTCTTTTTATTAGCATTCTCTCAGTTAAAAGATCATTGTCTAAGGCATATTCTTCTTTATTGATGTGTCCCAAAATATAGTTTATATCTCCTATTCTAGTTGTTGTCTCTCCTACCAGATTTACTTGATGTCCATTCATTAAAATGCTATTAGATATTGTCTGAACCAGGGTTCTGCGCATCCCTATATAAAGCAATTCTTCTTTTATCATTCTTTCATGAATGCTGTAATTATTATTTTTTATGTTTATATTTATAGGCACTATATCCGTTGATGAACTACCACAATCTATTATTAAAGAATCTTCTTTTACTTTTCTTTTTATAAAATCCCTAGTTATACACCAATTATAGCAACCTTGAATATCCACAGTTCTAAATTCCTTTATAGGTTTAAAGTTTCCCTCTTTTGAATAATAGTAAATATTATCTTCATTTAACGTTGTAGCTTCAATAACTATACTTGCTATTCTATCTGCTCCTTCTGATAAAGACTCATATAATAGAGTAGCAGTAGTAGTGAAATATAATTTTTCTGTATCCTCACTTAGTCTATATATGGATTCTTCTAATTGAATTTCAAATTGATCAATAGTCTTTGCATAAATATTTATAAGCCCTTGACTTAATATTTCCTTACTTCCATTAAATACATTGGCTATAGCATATTTCAAATTAGCTCCCCCTATATCCAAGGATAAAATTCTCAATATTATCACCCCTTAAAATACTATTGAATCCATAAGCTTTATTTTTCATCTCTGTCCATTATTGCTATTTAATAAAATATCATTCTACTAGATTGTCTTGCAAAAGCTTCTTTTTAAACAATGTTAGACCATAAAACCTTAAGTAGCATCCAAAATTAACTATGATGTGCAAAGCTAAATTTAAGAAAAAATTATGATAAGCTAATAACGAAAGAACTGGTGCATATATTAAAAGGTAATATATTCTTTTATTTTTAAAATCATGGTTGATAATAAAAATAAAACTTACAATAATTGTAGTGATACCAATATTAAAGGTTTTTAATAAGCTTGATTGTATATATCCCCTATAAACAATTTCTTCTACTATAGGAACGTACACTACAAATTTTAATAAATGGATTATTTTTTCTTTCTTAGATAATAATGATGAATATTTACTATTTTGATAAAAGGTTAAAGATAATAAAAATCCTAATAATAATATAACTACAGTTATAATTATTTGATAAAAAGTAATATTATTAAATCTAAGGTTTATTTCAGAATTTAGAAAAACATTTCCAATACTAAAAACTATTAAGAAGTATTGAATTATTTTGCTTGCTTTTATATTTCCTTTATAAATTCTAGATAAAATAGTTATGATAACCAGAACTAAAATGCATACAATAGTCTGTATATTCATAATTTTTCACCTTCAATTATGTCTTTAATACAAAATGGATCTTCTGTGAAATCATTTCCATATATTGAATAGGAAGCCGAGCAACATCCTCCACATTTTTCTTTATATTTGCATACACTACACTCTTCAATCAGAGAGTTATTACGAGCTTTCCTTACAATTTTTTTTACAAAAATATCTTCCAAATTTTCTTCGAATATATTTCCAATAGTCATTGGCATAGATGGACATAGACTAAAGTCTCCTTTAGTATTCATCCCTAAATACAGCTTGCCAGCACCACAGCCTCCAGTTATTCTATCATTTTCATTAATTAGGCTATATATAGGATCATTAAAGGATATTCTAACTTTAGGATTTTTCTTGTCAATACTTGAAATCCATTTCATAACCCGAATATATTCTTCTTTATTTAAGATAAGTTCTTTATTATTTATAGCACTTCCTGTAGCTAATAACCTAAAGAAATGCCACTCTTCAATATCATAGTAATCAATAATATTAAATAAACTACTCATTTCATCTAAGTTTAACTTATTGGGAATAGTAGTAACATTTACTCTGTGATTATCCTCCTTTAGTATTTCAATAGCCTTAATTGATTTATCAAATGCACCTTTAATACCTCTAAATTTATCATGGGAATATTTATTACTACCATCTAGACTGATCCTAACTCCATCTATATCTAACTCCTTTAGTTTTTTAGATATATCTTTATTAATTAACGTGCCATTAGTATTTATCTCTACACAAAACGCCCTTTTTTTCAATTCTCTAATGATATCAAATATATCCTTCCTCATAAGAGGTTCTCCACCCGTAAGAGTAATTCTGAATATTCCATAGTTATCTAATAAACGTATTACCTCCATTACTTTTTCATAGCTCATATCATATTTATCCTCATCAATTTTACTAGAATAACAATGCTTGCATTTAAGATTACAATTATCTGTTATGGACCATGATATGGCGTTAGGTACACAGAAACTCATAATTAACTTCCTTTCTTAACTTATTGTAGAAATACAAAGTATATAAATCTCTACTTTAAAAATCGTAGCTATCTAGTTTGCTGCAATTATTAAGTAACATAGCTTTACAATTACTAAAACAATTATTATTGTTGTTTTCACACTCTTTGCAGTTAAGGATTTTATCTAATTGTCTAATTTCTTTTAATTTTCTAGAATTAAGCCAAATGTTATGAATATCCTTCTCCATAATATTTCCGCAGATAAACTTAGGATTACTTAGAAAAGCACAGAAGTACACATCACCTTTGTAATTAATAGCAATAGTTTCCTTTCCCGCTGTACAAAAGGATTTATTATCATAAAACTCACTATCTATTTCAATATCTATTTCCTTAGAATATTTCTCTTTTAATTCTTCAAGATATTTAGATATAAATTTGAAATCAACTATATCCAAATTGTTTTTTAAAGCATTCCCAGATTTTATTAATTTAGTTGCTCTATAAGTCTTTGCTCCATTTTCTAAAGCTATTTCTATAATTTTATCTATATAATTAACATTATCATTAGTGATAACTGTTGACACAGTTACATGAAAATTATTATCAGATAATAATTTAATAGCTTGAAGAGTATCCTTAAATATCCCTTTTTTATTTCTTAGCCTTTCATGTTCTTCATCCGTATGACCATCTAAACTTATTTGTATGTTTGATATCTTATCTCTTGTGTTTTTAAGAAATTCTTTATTTACTAAGATACCATTTGTACTAAGTCCTACTAATAAGTTGTATTTATTAGCTAAATTTATAATATGTACTATGTCTTCTCTCATAAGTGGCTCTCCTCCACCAAGGACAACCCCAAAAGTTCCTATCTCATCAAGCCTTTTAAATAAAGCTTTAATTTCGTTTAAAGGTAGTTCATAACCATCTTCGTTCGCCATAGAATAACAATGTTTACATTTTAAATTACATTTATTAGTCACTTCTAAATATACAGTATTAGGTGCATATAGGGCTTGTCCTGATAAATCACCCTTCATTTTAAGCCTCTTTTAGTAAATCTAACTGAATCAACTGATTAATAAAGTCTTCCACATCAGATTTTATTTCATTAGCTTCCACATCAAACTCCTTAGATACTTCTTCTATTATCTCTTTAGAGTCCAATGAGCCATCACATAATTCCCATACACTTGCTCCCACATTATTTAATTTTTTCATCTCTCTGTTTTTGGGAATATATAAACATACTTCATCAACTTCTCTTCTCCATCTAATCTTAGGATTTCTTTGTAAATTATTCATTTTACAATTCTCCTTTCAAAATTATAATTTATGTGGTCCTCTCTCATACACAAGTGACCCTAGCATATAAAAAGTTAAGTTTTACTATATGGTACAATATGGGTCTGGGAGATACCCATCTTCATGTATCCCTATTGCTGCTGCCCTACAGCCTCCTTTACATGATTGGATATAATTACAGCCTTTACATTTACCTTGATATTTTCTAACATCTCTAAAATCTCTCATTGTTTTTCTATGCCATATATCAAAGAAACTTTCCTCTTTTACATTTCCACATACATACTTCTCATTATTTATATATGAACATGGTGTAACATTACCGTTATATTTAATTGCACATGTACTTGTTCCAGCCGAACAAAACTCTTGAGTCATTTCATTCTCTAAAAAGTCAGTACTATGATCAGAAGCTATTTCAATTATTCCTTCATATTTTTCCTTTAATCTTAAAAGTTCTCCATGTACGTGATTAGCTTCATGTTCATTTATCGCATTTTCCTTAAACTCCTTTAAACCTCGCCCTGATGGGATATACCTTATGGTTCTAAATTCCTTAGCTCCATTATCTATAGCGATTTTTACAATATTCTCAATCTCAAAACAATTAATCTTGCTAATAACCGAACACACTATGACTCTATTTCCTTCACTTGATAATGTTTTAATTCCTTCAATAGATTTGTGAAAAGCACCTTTTACACTTCTAAACTCGTCATGAATATGGGCTTGAGGACTGTCTATACTAACTTGAATTCCATTAAGGTTATATTTCGAAAGTTTTTTTGCTATTTCTTTAGTAATAATTGTTCCATTTGTTGCAATCCCTACATCCAAATTTTTCTTAACAGCATAGTCAATTATATTAAAAATATCTTTCCTTATTAAGGGTTCTCCACCTAATAGTATTAATTGAAATACACCTATATCGCTTAATTCATCAATTAATCTATAGGCATCCTCCTCTGTCAAGTCTTCATCGTCTTTATTTTCAATAGATGAAGATGAATAACAATGACTACATTTTAAGTTGCATTTTGAAGTTACATCCCATGAAACTACTTCTGGACTATTTGTATACTCAACCATAGCTTACATTTCCTTTCTTATTTTTATAGTACTCATTAACAAAGGTTTGTCTTTTCATAGATACTAAAGCTTGTTAGTTATAATTAATTTAATATTTGTAAAGAATATATGAAAAATAGGTAGCTTGAATTAAGTATTTAGTTAAAATTCATGTAGTTTTTAATATAGTTTGAATTTCTATTTAGTCTATACTTTTTTACTATATTTATTGATTAGTAACTTCCATAGCATCCACATGCAGGTGGCTGCTCAACTTCATTTGATAATAAGAAATTTGGTTTCTCATATTGCTTGTCAACGTTCATTATTTCTGGCTTTTTATACATACATGACACCCCCCTTTAACCTATTTTTTCAAGCTACCTACTTTTGCCCCTTAATAATAAAAAGATACTGTTATAAAATGTGAATTTATTAACAGTATCGAAGAAAAATTGGTTTAAAACAATATATTTTATATTAGTTTGATTTTTCCTGGAATTTTAATACATTTATTGGGTTTAATCCCATTTTTTATAATTATACACTTTACCACTTTAAAGTGTCAACAGGTCTATTTTGTCGTATGTTGTCAATATTTGTGTTATTCTCTTCGAAGTTGGCTTGTTTTAAACATTTTTTTACTTTTAAAAAATTACTAAATATTTTAATAAAAAATAAAAGTGGTAATCTAAATTGTTATGAAAAGTACAACAACTAGATACCACTTTTATTTTAGTTCATATATAACTATAATTTTCTAAAACTCCTTCACAATCTCATCATATAGAAATCTTCTTTCTCTACTTTTTATTTCCTTACTATCATCATGATATCCTATAGATATAAGCATAGTTACTGTTTTACTATCATCTATATTGAAAATCTCCTTCAACTTATCTTCATCAAAGCCAATCATAGGATGAGTATCTACACCGTAGGATTTTGCTGCGTACATAATTGACATAGCAAGTAATGAACTATTCCTTACTGCAAATGCAACTTTTTTTCCTGGAGTTGGATAAAGATTCTTTTCTGAATTATCTATAATGCTTTTTGCTTTATTTTCTGATAATCCACTCTCAATTTTTACATCCCATATTGGATTATTTCTTCTATATCCTAATGTATCTCCAACTATAGCTAAAGTAACAGGAGCATTTAAAACCTTTTTTTGACTGCAGGCTTCATTATATAGTCTTCTTTTAGCTTCATCTGATCGAATGGCTATAATCTCCCATGGCTGTAGATTAAATGCCGATGGTGCTAAAACAGCCATATTAATAATTTCCTTAAGGGTTTTATCATCTAAGCTCTTATCAGGATCAAAATACTTAATTGATCTTCTTTCTTGAAATACCTCTTTAATATTTTTCATCTATTACACCACCCCTTATATTATTTTGGTAGTAATTTTCCATTAACTTATATACCCTATACTTACATGTATAAACTTTAGCCCATTGTATGTAAGCTTTATCTAGTCATAAATTATTGTTTCTCCAGTATTATGCCAATTTATCATTTATTTATCAATTAGATTAGATTTAAAACTTTACTATTTTTATATCAAACAGATTGTATTGCTATGTACAAATATATTTGATACCTCATTTGCTCTAATTCTACCCATAGTCCCTTTTATCTATATTAATACATATAATAATTGTACCCCTATTTCAAAGTTATTATGAAATATTCATAAAAATTGTATCGCAAAAATGTATTGTAACGTAATTGTATCTATTGTATAATACATATAGTAGACTTATTTATACATAAATGATAAATTACTAAATACAATTTTAAAATTGTAATATTAGTGTATTAATTATGTAAAATTATTTCATTCATAAGGGAGGCATTTCAAAATGAAAAGAAACAAAACGCTTTTAATCTTTTGTTTAATTGGACTAATTATTAGTTTCTTCTTACCATGGTTTAATGTACAAATTAATGATAAGGTATACTCATTTACTTCTCTAAAGCTTATCCACTCTTTTGATAAACTTTTAGATTTAAGTGATAGCGTTGGTATAAATAACTTTAATTTTTTAGCGTCATATATTACTTTGCTGTATCTATTACCTATATTAAATATTGGATTACTTATTTTATTAGCGTTAAAGAAAAAGATGAATTTACTGGGTGTTATAAGTAATTTATTTTCTATTATTTTTGTATCCATTATCTTTATTACCATGAAGGAATTCTTACAATACATGAGCTTTGAAATAGGTATTTATTTATTTGGAGTATTTACACTTGCATCATTACTTCTATCAATGGTATCAGAGAAAACTACAGAGCAGTCTCAAAACACAAAAGACATAGTAGTCTCAGGTTTACTTATTGCTTTAGTTTTTATATCAACATACTTCATCCAATTTCATCTTCCTCTTTCCTTAAATAGTGGAGGACTTGTTCATTTAGGAAATACTATGCTATTCTCAATAGCTATAGTATTTGGTAAGAAAAAAGGAGCTGTTGCAGGTGCCTTTGGAATGGGATTATTTGATATAATTGCTGGATGGGCTCTATGGGCTCCATGTACTTTTATTGTTAGGGGCGTCCAAGGATATTTAATTGGATTAATAGCTAATGGCAATGACAGGAAGGGTAATAGTGTAGTATGGAATATAGTAGCCATATCTATTTCATCTGCTTGGATGATTGCAGGGTATTTTATTTATAATATTGCTTTATATCAAAACTGGGCTGCTGCTTTATCTTCGATTCCAGGAGATGTTCTACAAACTGTAATAGGAATCATATTAGGATTACCTTTAGTTTCAGCTTTAAAGAGAATAAAAGGTGTTGCTCTATAGAATCAGTGAAATAGTGAATATATTAAAAAAGACTGGATAATGATGTTTTCTTGATACTATCATCATTCCAGTCTTTTTTAATTTTAATAATGTATTTATTTTTTCTTTTTGTCCTTTGCTTTTAACAGTCTAGAAGTGTTCAAATTACTATCTTTGTTATTCTTTTGTTCCTGAGTTCTACTGTTCTTCTTTGAAACTTCATTAACTTTATCAGTGCTATTTTTTTCTTTTATATTTTTATTAGCTCTATGATTATGAGTAGAGAAGTCTTTACTATCATCTTTGCTTTGATCTCCACTATAGCTCTTTTTCTCTAAACTATCATTACTTCTCATCTTCATTGAAGCTTTCTCTTTAACTTTACTTGAAAGCTTATTAATAGATTCTTCTCTATCTACCGATTTTCTAGGTTGCTTATTATTCCTTTTTAATCTTTTTAGAATGATACTAAACTTATTGCTTATTTTATTAACTATACTTAAATTTAAATTAAGTCTTCTAATCGCTATATCTATTATAAATAATAGTAGAGCAATAATCATTAATATTCTAGATAGATTCTTAAAACCATATATATCATCAAAGTTATCGTTAAATACATCCTCGGGATTACTTATAAATGTTCCATTGCCTCTGTTTGCTAAGCTATTTAATCTATTTACTGAAGATGAAAAGTCATACTCCTTAGAATAATTTACAGATATTCCATGATTAGCTGTATTTACTATATCTCCATCCTTATATTGATTCACCTTTACAATATAAACACCTTTCTCGTCTAAAGGAAACTGCATTTTATACTCTCCTGGTTTATCTGGTAATAGTTCAACTTCTTTTTTAGTATTATCTGGAGATATTATTGTCGCTTTAGTAATAAAATCTTCATCAAATTCATTAGTATTTGTAACTATTACTTCTTGAATGCTTCCGATTTTATTTGACTCAACTATTAAATTATCACTAGATGTCCTTGGTAAAGTCCATTCTAGCATATTTTTCATAAACTCAATACCTTCATCAGTTGTCAAATACTGAGAAGTCCATTTCCCATTTGTATCTGATGTCCAAGCCACACTTCTTCCTAGACCATATTGCCAAGCCGCTAATATAGGTTCATCTTTATCGCTAGTTAGTATAGTTTCTGCCCTATCCTTCCTTGATGTTGATATATATCCATCTAAATTAGGGATTCCATTCAAAAGCGGATTAATCATTTCATGGATATATCTAGCTGTAGGAGTAAAAGTTCTATTATTTATATAGGACTTAGAAGCTAAAAATGTTTCTTTTGTAAAAATTTGTGGTATTGATGTATAGTCATTTACAAAATAATATCTACCTTTTCCTATTTCTGCAATATTCTCAAGTAAATATTGATCTGCTCCATCACCTACCGCAACGGTAGATATGGTGATTCCATCTTCTCGAATATTTTCTAGAAGCTGATCGTACCCTGCACTCTCAGCATGTCCGTCAGTCAAAAGTATAATATGCTTCAATTTAGTTTCTACATCCTTTAAAGCTAAGTAAGCTTCATCTAGTGCAGGAATAATACTAGTTCCTCCACCAGCCCTTATTGTGCCGATACTATTTTTTATGGCATCTTTATCCTGAATACCAGTAACATCAACTACCCATTGGGCAGCGCCATCGAAAGCTACTACACCTATTTGGTCCTTGACCTTAAGTGAATCTACAGCTTTGATTGCAGCTTCTTTTGCTAATTCTATCTTACTTAAACTTTCTGATCCACCCATACTACCAGATTTATCTATTACTAACATAAGTCCTAGACTAGGAACCTCACCATTTATCTTCATTTCCATATCAACAGGTAAAACTTCCTCTAATGGAGTTTTATAATATCCTCCCAAAGCAAAACTATTTTCTCCACCTGTAACCACTAGTCCGCCACCATAATCTCTAACATATCCTTTGATAGAGTTTATAAAACCATTATTTACATTTTCTAAAGAAACGTCACTCATTACGATGGCACTATACTTTGTAAGCTCAGATAATGTTCTAGGTAATTCTCTATCTTTTATATGACTTATATTTAATCCAGATGAATTAAATAATTTCTCTATTTCCCTAGCTCCATTACTCTCTCCATCCACCAATAATATGCTTGGCTTACCTTTAATTTCAGTATAGGTTGAATAATCATTGTTTTCTGTAAAGCTATCCCTTTCAGGAGTTATTACTGCTCTATAAGATTTAAAACCACTTTTATTTGCCTGGTCTTTAAAAATAAATCGATTCATTCCCTCTTCAACAATAACCTCAGATTCTCCAACAATTGTTCTATCAGAGTATAGGGTTACTTTAGCATTGGTTTTTATATTACTATATATCTTCACTAAAACATCAAAGCTTTGATTTTCATGTAATATTTTTGGTACTTCAATATCTTGAATTTGGACTTCTGCACTTTCAGTTTTATTAATAGCATAAATTTTAAAATCTATATTTTTGTGTTGAAGAATGCTCCCCTCTTCCATGCTATTACCGAGATTTTCTTCTCCATCGGTCATAAGAATTACTCTCTTATTTGCATTCTCTGGTAATAAAGCTTGAGAAATTGATAGACCCTTTTGTATATTAGTAAATCCTTCTCCAGGATTAGTTTGAAAATCAACTCTATTTAACTCCTTTGATAAAGGTATCTCAACTTCCCCATTTTCTCCAAAAGTGACTATACCTACTTCGTCTCTATCATCCATATATTCAAGAGAACTCTCTATAAAAGTTCTAATTTCGTCAACATCATTCCTGGTGCTCTCTGATAAATCAACTGCAAAAATTGTAGCTACTCTATCTATAGATGTCTTTAAGCTTAATCCACTTAAAGCTAATATCAATAAAATTACTATAATACTTCTTAAAAGCAAAATCAATTTGCTTTTATTTTTCAAAATCCTATTAAGTCCTCTACCAAAGTAAAAAATAATAAATAAACTTAATGGGATTAATAAAAGTATCCATGGGTTGTTAAAACTAATATTCACGGCTATACACCACCCATTCTAATAGCATAATAATAAGAGCCGCCCAAAGAAGTATATCCCATATACCCCTTCCTGACTTAACCCTATTTCCACTAGTTTGTATTTCTTTGCCATCTTCACCTTGAACAAAGTGAAGATCAGACTCATTTTGAGTATCCACATTCACTACAAAATAACTATTCATTACTTCATCGTTATATAATTCTTCTATTGTATATATTCCTGTATGATTAGTATCAATATATGGCACTAATGGGAATGGTGGTGCTACTCTACTCTTATCCCCTAGTGGATTTATTACATTTACCTCTTTAGTTTTAGGTAATACATCTAGATCAATGTATTCTCCAGACAATACTGATGTTTTTTCTTGAGTAGCTAGATTTAAGGTATAATCTAATACGTTTTGAATAAATATAGGAAAATCTATTTTTAGTGGCAAATTAGTATCATGTATATCAAATCCAATACCTACTATTTTTTGTGCTTCTTTTTCTCCTTTAACCATTATAGGTTGATCATTAGACAATAATACAGAGTCTGCCCAATCAGATTCTCCAAAGACCTTTGTTTCTCCTATGGTAAAATCTAAATTAACATATTTAAATAGTTCATCACTAATGAGTTTAAGCTCACCACTATTATTAACTTCTTTTATAGGCAATATTTCATTATCAGGTGGGTTGATTATAACTATATTACCATCAGTGGGCATCTTTTCTGGCAAAATGCCATCATAAACATAAAGATCATACCCTGAAACATCATCAATAACTTCATTGGTTTTATAAAGCTCTACTCCTGGATTTAAGCTAATTGCCTTTTCAAGAAAAACATTACCTTTAGTGGCTAATAAAACTTTACTAATTTCATTGCTACTGACTACGTAATATCTAGTATTGTCTACTTTTAAGCTATCTTGAATATCTAATTCACCTTTAATAATATTTATAGATGGAGGAATATCAGACCAGTACACACTCTTTTCTTCTCTAGGTTTAATAGTGATTTCCTTGACATCAAAAATTTCATCATCAATATAAAGTACAAGGTCTCCTGAATACTCTGAGTCGGAGTAATTTTTCACCCTAGTTAATACAGTAAGATTATTATCCTGTAAAGAATATGATATATTACTTAATGCTAGGTTATCACCTTGCCCATTAATATTTCTGACATTTAAATTAGGTAAATCAGATGAAATATCTTTATCTGTAAAAAATACTATTTGATAATTTTCCATGTCCTCAATCATAGCATTTAATAATGATAATGTATCCTTTATATTATCAGTGGTATCATTAACCTTGAGATTATTAAGTTCTCTCTGTAAATCCATTTTGTCATTAGACCTACTAGCTATTATCTTCGGTTGAGTACCCATAGTAATTAAGGTTATATTTGTTTCAGGCTTCTTATTCTTAATAATATCTTCAATGTCTTTTTTAGCCTCTAAAAATCTACTTTCATCTATATCTGTACTTTGCATACTGGCTGATGTATCCAATACTATTATTAGATCTCCACCCTTTATAGTATTAGAAAAAATAAAAGGTTGGGCTAAAGCCAACACTAGCATTATAAAGATAATTATTTGCAATAGTAATAGAAGATTCTTTCTTAATCTTTGCCAAGGTCTATTTGCCTCCATATCCCTAATTGCTTTTTCCCAAAGATAATTACTAGAAATTTCAATCTCAGTATGCTGTTTTTTTAATAGATACATCATTATTATTGGTATTAATCCTAATAAAAATAAAAAGGACATTGGAGAATAAAAGCTCATGTAATCACCTCAATATTCCTGCTTTAATAAGTGAATCGAAAATAATTTCTTCCATAGAAGTTTCATTTGATACCAAAATATATAAACAACTATACTTATTACATATCTCTTTAATTGCTGTAGTATAAGCATTAAATGTATCTTCATAGCTTTTTAAAATAGATGTAGTTACAGATACATCCTTTGCTTCATTAGTTTCACTGTCTATAAACCTAATATCTCCTGTATCTCTAGGATGTATCTCTTCTCTACTTAATGTATGAATAACTATAACACTTTGCTTGTTATAGGCAAGATACTTTATTGCTTCTTCAAAATTATCTGTAAATAAATCTGAAATGATTAAGGAAATTCCCCTCTTAAAAGGTCTATTATTTATATAACTAAATAAATCTATTTTTTTATCAAATTTTAATTTTTCAATATAATTAACTAATCTATGAAAAGTGTTCTTACCATTTAAGTATCCAGAATCACTCATGCCTGTATCACTATTTGAAAAAATATTAACTCTGTCCATATTTGATAAACTCAAGTAAGCCATTGATAATGCTAACTGTTGTGCTATTAAAGATTTCTTAGGATTTCCAAAATCCATAGATTTAGAAGCATCTAGAAAAACATTAACCAACGCTTCCCTTTCTTCCATAAAAAGCTTAATAAAAAGCTTTTCAAATCTAGCATAAGCATTCCAATCTATCTTTCGAAAGTCATCCCCTGGAGCATATTCTCTATAGTCTGAGAACTCAACAGAAGAACCTTTGCTTTTGGATTTCCTTGCCCCACTATATCCTTTATTTAAGATAACATTTGAATTCAATTTCAATCTTTCAAGCTTTCTAATAAAGCCACTATCAATTAAATCCTTACCCATAAAATCAATCCTTCTTTAGTTAATTTACTTCTTTTCCAATTCTTTAATCAATTCTTCAATAATAAAATCACTAGTAATATTATCTGATACTGCTTCGAAATTAAGAATAATCCTATGTCTTAACACAGGGTATGCAGCATAAGCAATATCATCAAATGAAACATTATATCTTCCTTCCATAAGAGCTTTAACCCTCGCCGCCTTAATTATAGCTTGGGCTCCCCTTGGACTAGAACCAAATCTCACATATCTTTTAGTTATATCTGGACTGACTTGATTTTCTGGATGGGTAAATAATATAAGATTCATCGCATATTCCATAACTGGCTTAGCAATAGGTATCTCCTTGGCAATATTAGCCATGTCAACTATTTCCTTCCCAGTTGTAACCTTGGATAATTTTATATCTCCCTTAACTGTTGTTATATTTACGATATCTGCTAATTCAGAAGCATTTGGAAACTTCACATCCAGTTTAAAAAGAAATCTATCCATTTGAGCCTCTGGCAAAGGATATGTTCCTTCCATTTCAATTGGATTTTGAGTAGCTAATACAAAAAAAGGTTTATCTAGATTATAGGTGTTACTTCCAACTGTAACGGTCTTTTCTTGCATAGCTTCAAGCATTGCACTTTGAGTCTTAGGTGTTGCTCTATTTATCTCATCTGCCAAGACAATATTACTAAATATTGGACCCTTTTGAAATATAAATTTACTTGCTCCGTCTTCATCATGGGCAATAATATTTGTTCCTACAACATCAGCTGGCATTAAATCAGGAGTAAATTGTATCCTTGAAAAATCTAGACTCAAAACCTTACCTATAGTTTTAACTAACTGAGTTTTTCCTAGTCCCGGTACTCCCTCTAATAGAACATTACCTTCGCATAAAATAGCAATTAGCACTTGTTCTACTACATCCTTTTGTCCTATGATTGCTTTACCAATCTCATCTTTTATCTCATTAACTTTTGAACTAAATACCTTAACATCCTGTTCTTTAATATCCATAGATTTCACCTACCGTTTTAATTTGGTTTATTCAAGCTCACTAAAGTATCTTTTGACTGTCTCCTTCATATTAGCAGGAATCTCTTCATTGCCCAGCTTATCATATGCCTCTTCCCTATAGGTATTTAAGACTTCATTATATGGTAAAGATGTTCCTGGATTATCACCAAACTTCTTGACTTGAATAATATCTGACTGTCCATCATTATCAACATCATCATGTATTTGAGTTGAATATCCCTCTCCTCCAAGATTTTGAGGAGTGAATATTTTTTCATAATCTCGAACTTCCTTTTCTGAGCCATCCTTTGAACCACTGCTTGGACTTCCAGAACCATTATTATCACTACCATTAGATGTCCCGTCTCCAGCACCAGCACCATTTCCTTGACCTTGACCTTGTCCCTGGCCTTGACCCTGACCTTGGCCCTCTCCTTGTCCTTGTCCTTGGCCCTGACCTTGTCCTTGGCCCTCTCCTTGTCCTTGGCCCTCTCCTTGTCCTTGTCCTTGACCATTGTTATTATTTCCATTTCCCATTGTAGCACTCATTTGTTGTAATTGATCCATTATTTGACCCATTGTACCTGATGTTATCGGGCTATTCATTAAACTGCTAACTGTTTGACTAAGATTACTTAAGCTTTGACTAATAGATGCATTGCTACTATTATTGCCTATGTTTTGTGCAATGGCATTAGATAATTCCTTTAAATCTTCAGATAGTTCAGGATTCTTTTCAAGCTCTTCTGCAAGCTCTCTAAGCTCCTCTGCCACCTTTTCTAACTCTTCCTTACTCATGCCTTTTAGTTTTTCTGAAATGTTTTCAATGGCCTTTGCTGCTTCCTCAGGTGATTTATTCTTTATAGCTTCTGCAATTTTCTTGGTTATATCCTTTCTAGATAACTTTTCAGCTATGTCATTCATTTTCTCATCTTCAATTTTTTTAGCAATATTCTCGATTTTCTTCTTAGCTTTTTCTATCTCTTTCTGTAATTCATCTGTATTTTCAGGTTTTGACATTTTCTTTTTTAATTCACTTAATTGTTTCTTTATATTTTCCTTATCAATTTCACTTAGCTGTTTATCTTTTTCAACTTTTTCCTCTACTTTTTCTATCTTATCTATAGCTTCGTCAACCTTTGTTTTATTCTCTTCTAACTCCTTGGCTTGCTTAGCCGAGTTAGATGGAATAAATCCAACTAAAGCTGTTGATAAAACCAATACAATAGTTACTAATAAAATTCTTCTAGGTGGCTTTAAAGATATACTTTTTTTGAAATTATCACTTTTTAAAATATTTATAGAGTCTTCTTTTTGAAGTTTTGCAATATTACTTTCATCATGCGTTAATTCTAAAGAAGTAATAACTCTTTCCTTAAGTCCGAAACTATCTATTAACCTTGCTGTTTCTCTATAGGATGGTCTTTTAATCATGGTCCATATAATCCCAATAATTATGCTTATTAATATTAAATATCCAATTTTCTGCCATACAAAAGTTATTGGAACAATTCTAGATACTAGCATAAATAAAAAAGAAGCGCTACTCCATAATAAAAGCGACATTACCAAATACTTAACTAGTCTTTTGAGAAAATATTTGAATTTAAGGGGCTTTAATAATTCTAATATTTTTTTATCAAGCATATACTCACCCTCTCTATTTTGTCATATTAATCCACAGTTCTATAATTTTATATACATTAATTTCAATATAATGTTGATAATTTCCAAGTTATTCACAATGTATTCTCATTATAACATCTCCTACATTATTAGACGAAATTTATTAGTTTAATGTTCCACCTAATATATTGTACCATATTTTAGGAGTTATATATCTATTCTAGTATAACAAATTATTATTGAAAAGAAATAATCAATTTAAAAATTTTCATATGAAATTTCATTTAAAATAAATGGAATTTACCAATGTACAATTTGTTCAACTTTAATAACCCATGAATATTCACCTAAAAATTATTTATAACAAAAAAACATCTAAGATTATGCTATAAAAAAAGATAAACAATCTTAGATGCCCATAATTTTTAATTTACTTTTCATAAAAACTATATCATAATATTATCTGACTTATTTTCTTTATTACAAATGTCTTTTACTCCAATGGCAGATAGAATATTTTCAATCTTAAATGTCCTTATAGCTCCTTTATCAATATCCAAAGCTTTAATATAATTTGCTTCTATCTTAAGAACTTGAATTTTTCTTTGGATTATCTCCATACCCTTCATATAGATTATAGAGATTAGCTTATGTCGTTCTAATGAGTATTTAATTTGTTTATCTATCATTTACCCACCCCACAAACAATTATAATTTCTTTATATACATATTATACCAGAACATATGTTCTTGTTCAAGTATATAGTTAAGAAAATAAAGTTTTCATTTTAAAATATTTTTGATATGAACCTTTTGCAGTATATTTTGTGAAATTTCTTCAAAAAAAACTCCAAAGTAGATTTGTAATTTAATTAATTACAGTTTCTACTTTGGAAGCATCATATCATCCTTTTAAAATTATCCATCAATTTTTTTCTTAATTTTTTTCCATAGCCCTGATCCAATCATTTCATCAGCTATTTTTAATATTTCTTGAATTGAATATAATAAATCACTTTCTCCTAACCAATGCTTCTTAACTACATGATAAGAAGATTGATTAATAATCTTATTAAGTACAAAAGCTGCTAAGGCTAAATCATCAACAAATCCTAATACACCTACCAGTGCTTCGGGCAAGAAATCTACTGGAGAAATATAGTAGGCTATAGCACTAGCAAGGAGTGCCTTAGATTTAGCAGGAACTTCTTTATCCAATGTTAATTTACAAAGCAAATAAAAGAAGTCTGGTACTAGCAATAAATACTTACTATACTTATATTTCTTTCCCTTTTCTGATTCTAAAAAGTCCATAATTCTTTTTCTAAGTTTTTTATAAAAGCCCTCATGCTTAATTTCTTCCATCTCAATATCTTCATCTTCCATCTCATCAAGCTCGTCAATATCAATCTCATCCATTCTCTTTTCGTCCATAAGATAACCCCCTCATAAATAATTTTTCTACTCATATTATATCATAGTTAAATTATAGTAAAAAGCATATAAATCCTCTATAGTATTTATATGCCTTATATATTTCACTATATACTATTGAAAAACTAATAATTTATTATACTGGATATTTTTTAGCTTTTCTTTATCTTCTTACTTTTTTTATTTCTATTTCCAAATTTCTTCATAGGATTAATCTTAAGTGATGCTAAATATAAAAGAATAAAAGAAAGGATTATACTAACTGCCGAGTTTATATAAAATGTTAATAAAGTCGGTGTATTCGCTCCTCTAAAAATTAGTCCTTCAAATATATTTATCCCCATTTGATTTTCTAAAATTGAAGAAAGTCCACTAAAGGGATTTAGATACATAATAATAGGATAAAAGCGACTAGATTGAGATACCGATGTTGAAACACCAAAAATCCTCGCTAAATAATATGCCCTCCACATTATTGTACCTATTAAGGTTCCAAGAGTTAAAGTTAATGTAATTATATAGCTAATTATCGTAGTTGTTGTTGTCTTCTTAAAGTATGCTGAAATAAAAACTCCTATGCTTCCAAAGAAGAATGCTGTTATTATATAAAAAACAAAGAGAAGTATCATATCCCCAAATGAGAATCCACCAAATAAAAATAGTATACTTAGTATAGGTATAGAGACAACTAAAAAAAGAATAATTTGAGCTAAAGATGCCATTAACTTACCAATGATTATAGAAAAACTAGATAATCTTGTTCCTACTAATAAATCTAAGGTCTGTCTTTCTCTCTCTCCAGATATACTACTAGCTGTAGTAGCTGGAACAATAAGTAAAATAAGTATCATTTGAAATATTATCAGCACAAAGTACGTTTCCCTTAAAGCTCCTGGTCTAAAACCACTATAATAAGTAGAAGAGAAGAATGTCTCATAAGATATTATCAAAAACAATCCTGCTAAAAGTCCCATATATAATGACAATATTGCTGGCGTTTTCCATGTTCTCATTCTGGTTTTTAATTCCTTTTTTAAAACTGGATTTATCATTCTTCATCCCCCTTTGTTACCTTCATAAATATTTCTTCTAGATTACTCTCAATTGGTTTAAATGAAAGTACAGGAACATCATTATTTACTAATTTTTTAATTAGATAAACAATCTCCTTATCTCCACCTTCAAAATTAAATTCAATCGATTTGTCATCATTATATACATTCCCCACAACTGGTTCTTCCTTTAATAACTTCATAGCCTTTTCGGTGAAATCTAATACTGTTAATCTTATATTATTAGTCTTGTTTACTTTTCTCATAATCTCATCGACTGAGCCAGATTCAATAATCTGTCCCCTTTCAATTATTCCTATATTAGTACAAAGCTCAGATAACTCAGGAAGGATATGAGAGCTTATCAGTATGGTTTTTCCCATCCTTCTTAGTTCTTTCAGTATTTCTTTCATTTGAACTCTAGCTCTGGGGTCCATACCCGAAGCGGGCTCATCTAATATAAGTAGTCTTGGATTATGAATCAGGCTTCTAGCCAAGCATAACCTTTGTTTCATCCCTCTAGATAATGAATCTACATATTCACTCTTTTTATTCTTTAAATCAACCAATTCTAATAAATCAGGTATAACCTGTAATTTTTCTTCTTTTGAAAGACCAGCTACGTCACCATAGAAATCAAGATACTCACTAACCTTTAAATCATCATAAACTCCGAAGAAATCTGGCATATATCCCATAATTCCTCTGACTTTCTTAACGTTCTGTGATACCTCTATATTATCAATAAAAATATTTCCAGATGTTGGTTGTAATAAGGTAGCAATCATTTTTAATGTAGTTGTCTTACCTGCGCCATTGGGGCCAACAAACCCGAATATTTCTCCTTCTTCAATTTCTAAAGAAAGATTATTTACTGCTATAAACTTACCATATTTTTTCGTAACATTTTCTAATCTTAACATTTTATTTTACTACCCCCTTTACTGAAAAGGTAGGTACTAATATCTCTCTTCTATTGCCCGTACTACCAATCCTTATCTTAGTACCTTCACCGTCTGAATAATACTCATTTCTATTAGTGTCATCTATAACTAGAGAGCTACTACTGTATGCATCCCATTTCTTTGTTTCATAATTATATATGGTTATGTCATATTGACTGGCAAAGCTTCCATTAATTATATCTATATTCATTGTATTCATATCTATTTTTTCTTCGGCCTTAAAGCCAAATTCTACACTTCCACTTCCATGAAAGCTTTGCATATTAATATCAAAAGCCATATTACCTGGGTCTAATATATTGGGCTTTAAAATTCCATAAGGTATCTCTATTTCATTTCCAGATTCATATTTAATATTAATTGGAATTAGTATCAGATTTCTGTCAAGTCTTTCCCCAACTACATCATTAACTGTAACTTCCTCACCTATAGAGTTCTTGCTCCAGCCAATAATCATCAGATTATTTGAAACTATTTCCTTAGCGAATTCACCCATATAGCTTTCTAATATTTCTCTTTTGACTCTATCATTAAGAATATTTTCTTTATCTGAATTAATATTGCTCCATGGATAAAGATTATTCACCAAATCATAGTATCGTTTTGCATTATTAGCTGATTGAGCCACTCCAGCTTCAACAGTAACCTTATCATTTTTATTTATATCTCCAATCCTCTTATAATTATTGCCATAAATAAAAACAGCTTCTTCAATATTCAATTGTGATAGGTTTTCTATTTCACCTACTATCTTACCTTCTTTGAAGTAAAACTCATTATTTATTGGTCCATCTAATTTTATATCACCAGCTGTAGTAATAAGATCTAAATCCCATACTCCTCTTTGTCTAAATACTAGCTCTCTCTTATTATCAATTATATACTCTACAGCTATCTCTTTATCTTTAATTTGATTATAATTATAAGAAGACCTATCATCTGACGGTAATGATAATTTTCCATCAGATTCTAAACTAATTTTAACGTCACCATTACTAAAGCTTAGTACCGATGAGGTTGATTCAACTGAAGCAATACTCGTATTAGGCAGATATCTAACTACTGAAATACTATTGACTAATGGTTTATCAAATCCAGTTCTAAATCCCCAAAAATATATAACTAGTGAGAAAGCTAAAACAATAGCAGGTATTGTAATCCATCCCTTTTCTCTCTTATCTAATTTCTTTAAAACAATGTAATTTATAGGACCAATTATTAAGATAAACATAATCAATAAACCAAGGATCAGCTTAGTTGAAATAGATTTGTCCATAGGAATATATTGAAGTATATTATTGAATCTGTTATAGCTTGGATAAGTTCCTACTATCTGATTATTAGTATTTCCTTCTCTAGGAGACATTTTATCTTGAAGTAACTCTTCCATAAAGTCCTCTTTATCTTTCCAGTCTATAAATGGACTAATACCTATATCGAACCCTATTATTGTTATGCTTCCTACTCCCATTTTTTTATCAAAAACTAAAGGTGTTTTTTCAGTAGATAATAAAACATCTTTTTCATCATGGTCTGCTTTTATAATCGTCAAATTATCAGAACTAGGATTATCACTATTGAAGGTACTATATAATATGTTTGCATTTATTTTTTCTGTGCCCTGTGCTTGAATATAATTCAAATCATCTAAGCCCTTCAAAGTTTTCTGATAGTTAGGACCAGTCCCAATAACTAAGAATCCTCCTTTTTCAGTCCATGTTTTGAGGGCTGAAATTTGCTTATCATTTAGTCTTTCAGTATCATAATTATTAATAACAACAATATCAAACTGTTCAAGTAGCTGCCAATCTTCTGGTATATATTTAGTTAGATCAGATACTTTACTATCTCTCACTCGATTTGTCCCATCTAATATATCAAACAGTACTACATTAAAATAAGTAAGACTTTCTACATCATCACTTAATACACCAATAGACACAGTATTTTCTATTTCTGCCCTAGATGCTCTATACTCATCTTCCCATAATATATTATCTTTATTATCAATTATCCTTACTATGATTTTGTTTTGCGAGACTTTCATCTCTAAGGGAAAGTTGACTTTTTTTGTAGAGCCTTTAGCTATTTTGAAATTTTGAGTAAATGCTGTATATACTTCTTTATCTCTTATCTGTTCAGGCAACAAAATTTGAATTTTGCCATCAATATCCTCCCCACTATTCATAACCTCTACCTGTACAGGAAATAGATAGTCATACTTATAAAAACCATCATAGCCTACCTCTATGTTTACTTCTATATCGCTGGATGGATCAGCCATTACAATGGTAGATATCAGTGGAAATATAAAAGTTAAGGCTAGAAGCAATACTAATATATTTTTTATTTTTTTATTTTTCATCATACTTTACCTCCCTACCCCTTTTTTTATTCATATGTGCATAAGGTTCCATTAGAGTTCGACGCTTATTTTAATCGAAATGTTCCATGCAAATCATAATAATTTCTCTATAACCATATATTACTATATATTGCCCAATCAGTAAAAGCTTTTATTAGTACAAGGAAATTCCATATAAAAACTTTGAATAATTTTACAAAAAATATTTAATTTGAAAATATGCGAATTCCTCAAATATATAATTTTCTTAATCTAAATATAAAAAATTCCTTGAAAAAGGAATTTTTAATCATGACTTACAGTATCTTTGTTTATATCGTCTATATTAATTTTATCTAGACCCTTTGGAATTATCTCATTGGGATTATCTATAGTTCCGCCCATATCTTCAATAATTTTTTCTACTTTTTCTCTGTCTGATGAACTAATATTTACAACCACTTTATTGTTATAATCAGTTATTTCATCTATGTCTCCCATTCCACTTACTGCTGGATTAGCTGCTGCTAATGATTTCTTACTCATATCAATAGCAGTTTCGTCATCCTGTAAAATAATATTCGATAGACTAACTGAATCTTCAGTTCCTGGTAAATCTTGATGAATATCCATATCTGCAATATAATGATCATTCATATCTGATATAGCTTCACTAAATCCCACTTTTTTCAAAGCTTTTACAGCTTTATTTGCTTTTTTTAAGTTTGAAAAATAACCTATTACTTCCATAATAACTCCTCCACTAAAACAGTATTTATATTTTTTTGGCAATTTGCTTATTAAATATATTTTTTTCATAGTATTAGTTTATTATTCAGCAAATTAAGTTATCCAAGATTAAAATCTAAAATAGTTAATTAAAAGGTACATAATACAATCTATATCCTAAATATAATTAACTAACAAGCTGATTTGGAGGATTGGTTCATGGATGTTCCTAAAAGTTATGTTCATTTCTTTCTTAAAATTATATCTGTCCTTATTATTTTTCTACTTGTATACATTTTCCTAACAACTGTATTTAAATGGTTGCTACCGTTTATTCTAGCTTATATTATTGCCTATATTACTAATCCCCTAGTCAATTTTATGGAACTAAAGCTTAGAATTCCTAGAAGACTTGCTAGTCTTATTATTATTTTATTTACTTTGCTATTTATCGCATTAGTAGTATTAATAGTATTCTACAGAATTATATTTGAAATTAAAAAACTATCTGATATGCTACCCTTTATCTTAGACCAAATCTCTAATCTTTTTAATCAAATGTTTACAAAAGGAGTCAATATATATGATAAATTACCTACTGAATTTTCTCATATCACCAATAGTCTTTTAGATGGTGGCCTAAGTAGTATTAGTTCAGTTATAGCAACACTAACTGAATCAACAACTAAATTTGCTTATGGAATTGCTAAATCTTTGCCTTCATTGTTCATATTTATTATTGTATTATTTTTATCAACTTATTTTATTAGTAGTGATAGAAACAAGATTTCTAATTACATATTCAAACAAGTTCCTGGAGAAGTCTTATCAAATATGGTTATTGTGAAAAATGACCTTGTCTTTGCTTTATTTGGATATGTAAAAGCACAACTTATCCTCATGTCTATCACATTTATAGAAATTACCATTGGTATGCTTTTAATTGGTGTAGATTATCCTGTTCTAATTGCTTTGTTTATTAGTATTATAGACGCTTTGCCGATTCTAGGAACTGGGATAATACTACTGCCATGGGCCTTTTTTGCATTGTTATCTGGAGATTTTACTATGGCACTTTTTTTAGCGATTCTTTATATTATTGTACTACTTGTCAGACAAATGCTAGAGCCTAAAATAATTGGAAAGCAAATCGGACTATATCCTTTGGTTACACTAATGTCAATGTACATTGGGCTTAAGGTCTTTGGAATAATAGGTTTAATCTTCGGGCCAATCTCTATTTTAATCATTAAAAGCTTGTTGAACTCAAATCTATCTACACTGTGGAAGGAATGAAAAATATTGTGATAATATTTATAAAATATAATAAGAAGCTTTTAAAAAAGCTTACAAGTAAGGAAATCAGAAATTCCTTATTTGCAATTATTATAGTTATTACCTTAATCATTTTTGTTAAATATTCCAATTTATCAAATTTTTTTACAGTGGAAAGGGTTAAGGAACTGAAATACCAAATTGAAGAATATGGGTTTTTAGGTCAACTGTTCTATATAGTTATAAATATACTTACTGGATTTATAGGATTTCCAGTAGTCATTATAAAATTCATGGGTGGTTTAATCTTCGGCACATTATGGGGAATGATATTAACTACAATTGGTTCTACAATTGGTGCTATTTTATCCTTTCTCTTTTCTAGATATCTTGCTAAGGATTTTGCAAAAAAAATATTAAGTAAAAATGATACATTAAAAAGAATATATGAGGGCGTTGAAAATACTGGCTGGGAAACTCTTATAGCTACAAGATTAATCCCTATCTTTCCATATTCTTTACAAAACTATGTATATGGAATCACTGATATGAAACTATCTACATATATAATAGTCACTTTTATTTTTATGTTACCTTCTAATTTTGGAATTAGTTTTTTAGCTGAATCTGCTGTGAGTAATAAGAGTATTTTATTTGCAGTCTGCCTTTATATTCTAACAGCAATTACCTTCGGTGCTATAGGTATATGGGTATCTATATGTAAATCAAACAGAGAATTTGATTCTTAAAGTTAATGTTGAACATTAACTTTAAGAATATCTAATTTACAACTTTTCATAAAGCTAACGTATTACTTTAACTCATATCACTTTAAGTATATTTTATTTAAAATTTATAAAATTTACTTCTTTAGCCATTAATTAGTTATATCTTTTTTATATTTTTTTGCAAATACTATTAATGGGGTGATAATATGGAAAGAAATAAATTTAAAGATAAAATGAATGAAATGCCTATAGAAAATCATAGAACTTCATCATTGGCAAATATTGAAAGTCTAAAAAGGGTATCAAGAGTTCCTATCCCCAGTATTCTGGAAGTTCAGAATGCTAAAGAATATGTTGAGGTAAATCAGAAATAAGTAATAAAAATAAGAAGTGGTTCTCAACCACTTCTTATTTTATTAATATTCCATCTCCGATAATCTTCTATATGTTTCATACTTATCTTTAGCATCTTCTTCTGCCTTAGAATACAAGTCTTCTGCTATATCAGGGAAAGTATTCTTAATTTGTGAGAACCTAAGCTCTGATAAAATAAAGTCTCTAAAAGATTCTTTTGGTTCCTTTGAATTCAGTTTAAATGGATTCTTACCTTCTTCTTTCAATTGAGGATTATAGGTATATAGATGCCAAAATCCAGATTCTACTGCTCTCTTTTCCTGTTTTACAGAAGTTCCCATGCCTGTCTTGATTCCATGGCTTACACAGGGTGCATAGGCTATTATTAATGATGGTCCAGGATAAGCCTCTGCCTCAGCTATTACCTTTGCAGCATGATTCATATTTGCTCCCAGTGATACCTGAGCTACATATACATAGCCATAACTCATTGCCATCATACCTAAGTCCTTTTTGCGTATTTTTTTACCCGACGCTGCAAATTTAGCAGCTGCGGCAGTTGGAGTAGCCTTAGATGCTTGCCCTCCAGTATTAGAATACACCTCTGTGTCAAAAACTAAAACATTAACATCTTCACCAGCAGCTAAAACATGGTCTAGTCCACCATATCCGATGTCATAAGCCCAGCCATCTCCCCCTACTATCCATTGAGATTTCTTAATTAAGAAATCCTTTTTCTCAAGTATCTCTTGTACTACATCATCATTTTTATACTTACTATTATTAATAAATGACAAGAGCTCTTTTGAAGCTTTCTTAGAACCTTCTCCATCATACATATTATCTATCCAGTTTTGGAAGGCATCTTTCAAATCAGCTCCTATATCTCTTTGTTGAGCTTCTTTCATTATATTTCTTAGTCTTTCCCTTATTTGTTTAACAGCTAAGAACATTCCGTATCCATATTCAGCATTGTCTTCAAATAATGAATTTGCCCACGCAGGTCCTTTTCCTTCCGCATTTTTACAATATGGTATAGAAGGAGCACTTCCTCCCCATATAGATGAACAACCAGTTGCATTGGCAATCATCATTCTATCACCATATAGCTGTGTAATATACTTAAGATACGCAGTTTCACCGCAACCTGCACATGCTCCATGAAATTCTAATAATGGCTGTGCAAACTGACTACCTTTAACAGTCTCTTTCTTAAATAGCTCATCCTTATAGGTAATATTATTAACTGCATATTCCCAATTTTCATACTGTCTAGGACCTTCTTCTTCAGCATTAACCATAACTAAAGCTTTATCAGGAGCTGGGCATATATCAGCACAGTTTCCACATCCAGTACAGTCTAATGTGCTAATTTGAATACGATAATCATATCCTTCCAATCCTTTACCTATGGCTTTCTTAGTTTCAAATGTATTAGGTGCATTTTTCTTTTCTTCATCAGTTAATAGAAGTGGTCTAATAACTGCATGGGGACAAACATAAGAACATTGATTACATTGAATGCATTTATCAGTTTGCCACTGAGGTACCATAACTGCTATACCCCTCTTCTCATATTTAGTTGTTCCAAGAGGGAAAGTTCCATCTTCCATACCTTCAAATGCACTTACAGGTAACTCATCTCCTTCATGTCTTGCCATTGGTCTCTCAATTCTCTGAATAAATTCCGGTAAATCCTTAGGTGGAGTTTTTTCATCACTTGTTGCTTCAGCATTCTTCCATTCTTCAGGTACATCTATCTTGACTAAGTTTTCAATACCTTTATCAACTGCAGCATAGTTCATTTCTACGATCTCTCTACCTTTTTTACCATAGGTTCCTTTTATAGAGTCCTTTAAATATTTCACAGCATCTTCAATAGGTATTACTTCAGCTAATTTAAAAAATGCTGCCTGCATAATCATATTAATCCTTCCACCAAGCCCTATATTCTGAGCTACCTCAACAGCGTCAATAGTGTAGAATTTAATGTTTTTCTCTGCAATATATCTTTTGATTGGTGCTGGAATCTTTTCATCCAGTTCTTCTGAACTCCATGGACAATTTAATACGAAGGTTCCGTTCTCCTTAAGTCCCTTTAGCAAATCATATTGATATACATAAGATTTGTTATGACACGCTATATAATCTGCATCATAAACCAAATATGATGAATTTATTGGCTTACTACCAAATCTAAGATGGGATACCGTAGTACCTCCAGACTTTTTACTGTCATATGAGAAATATCCTTGAGCATATAAGTCAGTCTTATCCCCTATAATCTTGATAGCCATTTTATTGGCTCCTACTGTTCCATCAGACCCTAATCCCCAAAACTTACACCTTATTGTACCTTCTGGAGTAGTATCAATGATGTCTTCTTCAGGTAAAGATGTATCCGTTACATCATCCACTATACCAATAGTAAAATTATTCTTAGGATTTTTCTGCTTAAGATTATTATACACAGCTATAAATTGAGATGGTCTTGTATCTTTTGATCCCAAACCATATCTTCCACCTACGATTATAGGTCTATCTTCCTTATCATAATACATATTTCTAATATCTTCATATAAAGGTTCTCCTAGGGAACCAGGCTCTTTAGTTCTATCTAGTACTGCAATTTTCTTAACAGTTTTAGGAAGTACATCAAAGAAATACTTCTCGCAAAACGGTCTATATAAATGTACTTCTATTAAACCTACCTTCTCTCCCTTACTTACAAGATAATCAATTACTTCTTGTATAACTGAGCAAGCTGAACCCATGGCTACAATAACACTATCAGCATCTTTAGCTCCATAGTAGTTAAATGGCTTATAGTCTCTACCAGTAATTTTACTAATTTCATTCATATATTCAACAACAATTTCAGGCACTTTTTCATAGAATTTATTAGCAGCCTCTCTATTTTGGAAATAAATATCTGGATTCTGAGCTGTTCCTCTAAGTACTGGCCTCTCAGGATTCAAGGATCTATTCCTAAACTCCCTTATTGCGTTATAATCTACAAGTTTTTCTAAATCCTCATATTCAATTAACTCAACCTTTTGAATCTCATGGGACGTTCTAAATCCATCAAAAAAATGTAGGAATGGCACTCTACTTTTTAATGATGCCAGATGAGCTATACTTCCTAAATCTATAACCTGTTGTACACTGCTAGATGCTAGCATTGCAAAACCTGTTTGCCTTGCTGCCATTACATCTTGATGATCTCCAAAAATGGATAAGGCTTGAGCTGCTAAGGATCTAGCACTCACATGAAAAACTCCTGGTAATAATTCACCAGCTATTTTATACATATTGGGAATCATAAGTAGTAACCCTTGAGATGCTGTGTAAGTAGTAGTCAAAGCTCCTCCTTGTAAGGCCCCGTGAACTGCTCCTGACGCTCCTGCTTCTGATTGTAATTCAGCCACCCTTACAGTTTGACCAAAAAGATTCTTTTTCCCATTAGCTGACCATAAATCAGCTAGTTCAGCCATTGGTGATGATGGAGTAATAGGATATATTGCAGCCACTTCTGTAAAGGGATATGAAATATAAGCAGCTGCTTCATTTCCATCCATTGTCTTCATAGTTTTAGCCATAACTTACCTCCTTTTATTTTAATTGATAATCATGTGTATTTTTCAATAATTACCTATTAATACATTTATCAACTTTTATTATTTAACAATTATATTTGAATTATGCTTATAAATAAGAAAAAGAGTCCTCACTAATAAGTAAAAACTCTTTTTCTATCTTACAAATTTATATTCAGATGTTACTTGAGGAAATTGCATATTTACAAATTAAGTATATTTTTGTATAAAATCCTAATATGCAAATTCTTCACTTAAGTATCTTTTACTGTTGATTCATTCCCCAGCTATGAAGAAATCAATCTTCCATATTCCTTTTTCATCTTTAGAAATTTGAATTTTGTAACCAACTGGGCTAATTATATCTTCTGGATATACATATCCTTTGCTTCCACCTGGCAATTGTATTTTAAGCCATTTATTTATTTTCCCATTTTTATCTTTAACCTGTACATTCCAATCTATAACCTTTACGATTAAATGGTCTAAATTTTTCATTATCATTGAATTATTATTGGGCTCGATATGTACACTGACATTATTATCTTTACATACCCCATATGAAAGTGGATCAAATTCCTCAGGGAAATTTACAAATACATATGGAGCTATAAATTTATTTTCATCCTTAAAAACTCCTCCTGCGACTAACGTCTCTTGCATTGTTTGCCACAATCTAGACTCATTTGGATTCTCTTTTAAATCCCAATAGTCTAAAAACTGTTCTTTGCTTAGTGGATATTCAAAGTTAAATTGTATTTCATCACTAATATGCTTAGATAAATAAATCACATCTTTGTTTTTTAAGGCTGTTATGAATTCTTCATAAAAACCTTTAAATTCAGGATGACTATCAAGACTGTCTTCTGGAAATACTCTAACCTCTTTATATGTATCTACAATGTCCCATATAACTTTTCCATTTTTGTTCATTACTCCATGCTTTCCACCAATTTTTACATCTACTCTACCATCTTTAAACTCATTATGGGTATCAAATTGGGGTTGTGCCACAATATTACCTTCCTTATCAACATATCCCCAATCACTAACTATTTTAACTGCCACTAATCCTTCTGAGAATCTATTAGCTTCATCAAATTCAAAGTCAATTATAGTCTTTCCATCTTGATTTATATATCCCCATTTATCTCTATACAAAACAGCTGCTAAACCTTCACTAAACTCTTTTGCATTATCATATATAGGCTCTATAATCCAATCTCCACTTTTATCTATAAAGCCATATTTTTCATTTTCTTTTGACGCTATAGCGGCTCCTTCAAAAAATTTCCCAGCATAATTAAATAACGGTTGAATAATTATTTCACCTTTTTCATTCTTATAGCCATATTTACCCAAAGAAGAATCATAATATTTATCAAATATAGAAGGATCATCATTTATATCTTTATCTTCTAAAGGATTTTTATCATTATTCAAGTCTGATCCTTTACTACTTTTATCGTTATTTGCAACTTCTATTTCAGTTTTAGTGTATATATCTCTATCTTTATCCCAAATGTATCTACTTTCCTTTAATACACTCTTTCCTTCATCATCATGCTCAACAAAAACTAGATTAAAGCCATTATCTTTAATTCTTATTGATTGATTTGAAACTGAAGTAAAAATCTGATTTGGTTTATCTTCTTTTATATTAAATACCCATACTTGAGTTATGGAAGGATCATTTGTACACATTATAGCTAGATGTTTTTGGTTTCCTATATCTAAGATATTTGCAGATTTAAAACTTCCCCAAGCTTCTAGTAAAAGCTCAATTTCTCCATAAGATGGTACATACCAAATTTTCGGATTAATCGATCCTGTTATTAAAAAAACATCTTTATATCCATCATTGTCCATATCAGTTATTTCCTCTTCAGCAGGATAAATAATTTCCTCACTAGGATAGGAGTTTTTAAACTTTCTAATTAGCTCCTTTGGACTCTTTCTAGTTATAGATTTATCTCCTGCCTCAACTTCAGAAATATTCTCTGAATCTTCTATATTTGAGTTACCGCATCCACTGACAATCAAAACAATAAAAACTAAAACTATAATAATCTTTTTCATTCTATCCCTCCAAACGGAACATATATGTAACTTTACTGTTTTTCAGACTTTCTCATTAAATTTATTATTACCTGTAATTGATAAGAAATAACAAGAAGACTTCCAAATACAAATTCTTTTATGTAAAAATTCATTAAAATGACTATAATTTCAAAAAATAAAGATTAAACAATAAAAACTAAGACCATAATTTATATCCCTCCGTATACACTATAGATTTAGTATAATATGATTATATAATAATACGTTGCATAATTTCCACTTTTATGTAATATATCAATTATTTTGCTTATATTTTTTTGTATATGTCAATTCATTTCTAACTTTTTAAAATTAAAATAATATTTTTAGAATTTCACGGACAAAAAGGGAGAACTTAAATCTTTAAGTTCTCCCTTTGTATGAGTCTCTTTATCATCCTATTCTAATATACAATATGTTTTCTACAATCATCTAAATACTAATAACTTTAAATGATTATTTAACAACTATATTAAATATCTTACCAGGAACATAAATTTCTTTGACAATAGTTTTTCCATCTATATGCTTCATAATATTTTCATCTTCCATAGCTTTAGCCTTAGCTTGTTCCTTATTAGCATCAACAGCTATTACTATTGTTCCTCTAACCTTTCCATTTACTTGAACTGCCATTTCTATTTCATCATCAACAGTTTTGTCTTCATCCCATTTCGCCCACTGTTGATCAGAAATCATATTTTCAAATCCAAGTATTTCCCAAAGTTCTTCTGTAATATGTGGCGCAACTGGGTTTAATAAGATTAGGAAAGTTCTCATTTCACCTCTAGTAATTTTACCTACACTATTAAAGTCATTAATAAGTGACATTAAAGCTGCTATGGCAGTATTAAACTTAAGAGTTTCAAAGTCTTCACTTACCTTCTTAATAGTCTTATGCATATTTGTCATCAAGTCTTTAGAGTATTCATCTCCATCAACCACCATGTCTTGAAGCTTCCATACTTTATCAAGGAATCTTCTACATCCTTTAACACCATTCATAGACCAAGGTACACTCTTTTCAAAGTCTCCAATGAACATTTCATACATTCTTAATGTATCTGCTCCAAAATCTTCTATTATTTCATCAGGATTTACTACATTTCCTCTTGATTTTGACATTTTTTCATTATTTTCTCCCAAAATCATTCCATGGGATGTTCTCTTTTGATAAGGCTCTGGAACTGGTACTACACCTATATCATAAAGGAATTTATGCCAGAATCTTGAATAAAGCAAGTGAAGGGTTGTATGCTCCATTCCACCGTTGTACCAATCTACTGGAAGCCAATATTCAAGACTTTCTTTGCTAGCAAACTCTTCATTATTGTGTGGATCAGTATATCTCAAGAAATACCATGATGAACCAGCCCATTGAGGCATAGTATCTGTTTCTCTCTCCCCTTTGCCTCCACATTTAGGACAAGTTGTTTCTACCCAGTCTCTAATCTTTGCTATAGGCGATTCTCCATTTTCAGTAGGTTCATAATTATCAACCTCTGGTAATGTTAATGGTAGGTCTTCCTCTGGTACAGGAACCCATCCACATTTTTCACAGTGAACTAATGGTATTGGCTCACCCCAATATCTTTGACGAGAGAATACCCAATCTCTTAGTTTATAATTAATTTTTCTTTCACCTAATTTTTTCTCCACTAACCAATCGGTAATTTTTTTCTTAGCTTCTTCAACATTTAGTTTATTTAAGAAGTCTGAATTAATCATTTCACCAGTTTGTATATCTGTGAAGGCTTCCTCTTCAACATTTCCACCCTTAACAACTTCAATTATAGGAAGGTTGAACTTCTTAGCAAATTCCCAGTCCCTAGTATCATGACCTGGAACTGCCATAATAGCTCCAGTACCATAGGACATTAACACATAGTCTGAAATCCAAATTGGTATTTCTTTACCAGTAACAGGATTAATAGCTTTTAGTCCGTCAATCTCTACTCCTGTTTTTTCTTTTACTAATTCAGTTCTTTCAAAATCTGACTTTTTACTAGCCATATCTTTGTATTCTATTATGGAATCCATATTATTAATATCATCTTTGTATTTCTCTATCATCGGATGCTCTGGAGATATAACCATATAAGTTGCTCCAAACAGAGTATCAGGTCTAGTTGTGAATACTCTTAGTTTCTCGCCTTTACCTGCAACTTCAAAGTCAACCTCTGCTCCTTCTGAACGACCAATCCAGTTAGTTTGCTGAATCTTAACTCTATCAATATAATCTACTAAATCTAAGTCCTTAATTAGTTTCTCAGCGTATTCAGTTATTTTTAGCATCCATTGGTTTTTTATCTTTCTAACTACTTCACCGCCACAACGCTCGCATGCTCCATTAACAACCTCTTCATTAGCAAGTCCAATCTTACAATCAGTACACCAGTTAATAGGAAATTCCTGCTTGTACGCAAGCCCCTTTTCAAATAGTTTTAGAAAAATCCATTGAGTCCATTTATAGTACTCTGGGTCAGTTGTATTTACTTCCCTTGACCAATCAAAGGAATATCCTAAAGATTTTAACTGTTGTTTGAATTTGGCAACATTATTTTCAGTAACTATTCTTGGGTGAATCTTATTCTTAATAGCATAGTTCTCTGTTGGTAATCCAAATGCATCCCATCCCATTGGATATAGTACATTATATCCCTCTAATCTTCTTTTACGTGCCACCACATCTAAAGCTGTATAAGGTCTAGGGTGACCAACATGCAGTCCCTTTCCTGATGGATATGGGAATTCAATCAATGCATAGTATTTTGGTTTGTCTGTGTCTTCACTGGCATAAAAAGTGCCTTTTTCATCCCAAATCTTTTGCCATTTCTTTTCAATTAGACTTGTATTATAAGCCTTACTCATATCTCTACCTCCTCTTTAATAATGCATTAAAAATAAAAAACCCCCATCTCATATAGAGACGGAGGTCCGCGTTACCACTCTAATTAATAGTGATTTATCCACTATGTATCTCTTACTATCACAAACACTAAACAATGTAATAAGTATAGATATCACTATTCTCTTAAATAATATAACGGTTTTAACCGGCTAAGACTACTAAAATTTCACCTTAACAGCTCAGAGACGAGTTCGATAACTATAAACTACTGTCTCACACCAAGTGACAGCTCTCTGAAAGTCATATTTATCTACTACTTCTCTTCAAAGCAATATATTCTTTTATTTTGCTAATTGTAGCAAATATATTTTCCTATGTCAAGGGATAAATGGTAAAATTATTAATTTTTATACTCTTACTTAAAAGTCTGCTGACTTTACAGTTCTAGGGAACGGAACAACGTCTCTTATGTTCTTCATACCAGTTACATACATAACTGCTCTTTCAAAACCTAAACCATATCCAGCATGCTTAACTCCACCATATTTTCTAAGCTCTAAATACCACCATAAGTCTTCTTCATGGATGTTAAATTCCTTCATTCTTTCAACAAGAACATCATGCCTCTCTTCCCTTTGACTTCCACCTATGATTTCTCCGATTCCAGGAGCTAATAAATCCATAGCTGCAACAGTTTTTCCATCATCGTTCAATCTCATATAGAATGCTTTGATTTCCTTAGGATAATCAGTTACAAATACAGGTTTTTTATACACTTCATCAGTAAGGTACTTTTCATGCTCAGAAGCAAGATCAATTCCCCATTTAACTGGGAAGTCAAATTTTTGACCTGATTCTTCCAATATCTCAATTGCCTTTGTATAAGTTATTCTAACAAACTCAGAATCCACTATGTTTTGTAACCTATCTAGTAGTCCTTTATCTATAAACTTATTAAAGAATTCCATTTCCTCTGGAGCATTGTCAAGAACATACTTTATAATGTATTTTAGCATGTCTTCAGCTAAATCCATGTTATCGTTTATATCAGCAAATGCTATCTCAGGCTCCATCATCCAGAACTCTGCAGCATGTCTAGTTGTATTTGAATTCTCAGCTCTGAAAGTTGGACCAAAGTTATACACTTGCCTATATGCTAAAGCATAAGCTTCTGCTTCTAACTGACCACTTACAGTAAGATTAGTTTCCTTTGCAAAAAAATCCTTTGAAAAGTCTATTTTTCCTTCTTCATCCCTGGGAAGATTTTCTATATCTAATGTTGTTACTCTAAACATTTCTCCAGCACCCTCAGCATCACTTGCTGTTACTATAGGAGTATTTACATATACAAAGCCTCTCTCTTGGAAGAACTTATGAATTGCAAAGGATAATAGAGATCTAACTCTAAATACTGCTGAGAACGTATTACTTCTTGGTCTCAAGTGAGCGATAGTTCTTAAGTACTCAAATGTGTGTCTTTTCTTTTGTAATGGATAATCAGACTCTGAATCTGCTTCAAGAACTACACTTGAAGCTTGAATTTCGAAAGGTTGTTTAGCATTTGGAGTCTCTACTATCTTACCTTCTACAGTAATTCCTGCACTTATTGATAATTTAGTAAGCTCTTTAAAGTTTTCTAGTTCATCATTAATAACTACTTGAATTCCTTTAAAAAATGTTCCATCATTCACTTCAATAAATCCAAATTTCTTTGATCCTCTAACAGTTCTTACCCAACCTGAAATTTTAATTTCTTGGTCAATATACTTCTCTGTTTCTCTGTAAAAACTTTTGATTGTTGAAATTTTCATTTCCTTTACCTCCTTATATTATTAATAATTTTCTATTATTAGTTCTTTATTTTAATATCCTTTCCAAAGGGATACTAAATATTAGCATAATAAAAAGCCTTTCATCCCCACGAAGGGACGAAAGACTATACTATCGCGGTACCACCCTAATTGTCATAAAATGACCATCTTAACCAGTACAAACATACTGTTCACATTTTAACGGTGTGAAACCGTCTAAGCCTACTCTCAAAGGATTTCGGTTAGAGACTCGGAGATGTTCTTCAATATAGTCTTCGTATCGGACTCTCACCATCACCGACTCGCTAAAACTCTTTACCATATCTACTCTTCTCTTCACTGTCTTTAAAAAATTATTAATTTCTGCTTTTTATTAATGATTATTATAATATCAAGTATATTATTTGTCAATTGATTTTTTTTATTCTAATAGTATTTTTTATCAAAATATTTATATGTTAGTGCTTTAAGTGAGGTTAGTACTTGAGGAAACTGCATATTAAAATCTATATACAATTATATTCTAGCAACTCTTTTATTTAGCCTCTTTAATATTGATTCCAATAAAAAATGACTATATCAATAATTCCTACCTTAGATGAAATCTCGGGAAAATATATTAAATTGTTAAATATGCAATACACCTAACCTTTTGATATTTATTTGAATATAACTTTGCCATCTTCAACACCATTTATCTTAGCTAGGGACTCTACTCTAATACCCTTTTCAGCAAGAAGATTACATCCATCTTGGAATGACTTCTCTATAACTATTCCAATACCAACTAGATTTGCTCCAGATTGGTCTACGATATCCTTTAATCCAAGAGCTGCTCGCCCATTTGCTAAAAAATCATCAAGAACTAGAACCTTGTCGTCTGAATTTAGGTACTTCTTAGATACTTTAACCTTATAATGTATCCCTTTTGTAAAAGAGAATACTTCTGTTTCATATACATCCTTGTCCAAATTTTTAGATTGCGTTTTCTTTGCAAAAACAACTGGAACATTGAAATGCTGAGCTGCTAAACATGCTATAGCTATACCTGACGCCTCTATGGTTAGTATTTTATTTATCTCTTCCTTTTCAAATCTTCTCTTAAATTCCTTACCAATTTCATTTAAAAGCTCTACATCTACTTGATGATTTAAGAAGCTGTCAACTTTAATTATATCTTCTCCTTCAACTCTACCTTCAGTAACTATCTTATTCTTTAATAAGTCCATTTCTATACCTCCAATATTATTTAATATAATTAGTTAAAATCTTTCAAAAAACAAAACAACCCCTATCTAAATGACAGGAGTTAAAGCTATGCATATACTAATACCATTAATATCATATTGTAATAATAATTTGGTATATACAATAAACCCCTGTAGTCAGACCATTTACGGTAGTCTGGTAGAAACTTTCAGCCCATATCGCCAACATTATACAGAGTAATATTTAATTTTAAGTATTTCTTATTATATATGATTTAATCACATATTGCAAAAGTATGTTTTATTTATTAATTAGAGAAACAAGAGCCCTCATAAGTTGCAGTTGGAAACTAACTATAGATAAAATTATAATTAATGTAAAACTTTGTAAAACAATTGATGCTGTGATAAACTTTAATAAATATACTAAAACATATAATAAAAAAACTATTATTTGAGGAAAAATCAACTGAATAAGTTGTTTTCATCTGGAATGAAATCTTGCAAAAATATATTTAATTTGTGAATATGCTATTTCCTCATTTAACTTATGATAAAAAAGAATATTTAATATATTTAATTTCTTCTAAGCAAGCATTTACCTACTTTTAGGAGGTATAACATGTTAGTAAAATTTAAAAAGACAGTGGAAATAATAATATTAACACTAATCTTAACATTATTAATATCATCATGCTCTTTGAATGATTCTCCTAATAGAGAGAAAGATCTTATTAGTATTATTGAAAAGATTGAGATTGCAAATCTAAAACTTAGGGGAAAGCAAATTACTTTCGAAGAATATGAAAAAGAAATAAAGGACTCAAAAAAATATTTTTCTGAATACTTTGAAGGATTTGACCTTATATATAATGAGGAAGAGTATAATAGTACCTATAAAGATACAAAAGCAATAGATTTAGATAAGGTTACTATAAAGATTTCCAAGGTTTATGATATAGATTATGATGAAAGTCTAAACAATAAGTTTATCTATACTCAGATTGTTTTCTCCAAATTTTATCCCGTAGATTTTTCTGATGACAGAACTGATAGAATTGATAATAAAAGATATGAATTCACTAAAAGGGATAATAAATGGGAAATCAGAGAAATAGTTTTAGATTCCTATAATACTGCACAACTAGAGCCTACTGTTAACTTTGAAGGGCAAAACATGAAGACACATATACCTAGATTTGATAACCATAATGATGAAGATATTGATTTTATTAAAGTTATAAAGCCTAATTAATCTCAAGGAATTTGAAGCCTTTTATATATTTGAATAAGATTCTAAAAACAAGCCCCAAAGGATTTCAAATCCTTTGGGGCTTATAAAGAGGACTATTTAATATATGATTCTATATTAAATATAATATCTTAGTAGTTTGCTTCTAACTTATATGGTGTTGAAGTACTATGAGCACCATTGTATCCTGTTACTATAATGTAATAGTTTCCTGGACTAGTTATATTATAAGATATACTCTCACTAGTTGTTCCACCATTCCAAGATCTAGCTAATCTAGTACCACTTGCATTGTATAGGTATAGATCATAGTCACCAGGCAAGTTAGTTAGTGAAATTGATAAATTACCAGTACTGCTCATATTTACATAATAGTAATCATCGTCTGATGAAGTATAGATATAAGATTCATATACATTACCACTTGCTAACGAACCATAAGCTTGACTAAATGAATCGTTTGGTTCGAAAGTATCTCCTGATCCACCACCAGAGGAACCTATACCTACTTCAGCAAATCCATCAGAAACTGCTTCATGCTCAGTGCTTCCAGATCCATATAAATCTATAGCTGCTTGCTCTAATGCTGCTCTTGCATCTTCAAAGTCTGAAGTTGAAGTTAAATATTGTGTAAGAGCTCTATAATAAATATCTCCACTCTTATTAAAACCTATTTCAGAAGCTATATTGTAAAATGCTTTATTTGGAATTCCACTATTAGTATGAACTCCGCCCCAGTCACCACTTTGTGTATCTGGAAGATTTACGTAATCGTCCATATGAGCTGGTTGGTCATATAATTCAGGGTTCTTCATGCTTCTTAATCCATCTCCTGAGATTCCTGGTGTATAGCAATCTTCGCCTACTAACCAATCACTTGTATCTCCTTCAATAATTACACCAAATACATCTGAAAATGATTCATTTAATGCTCCTGGTTGATTGTGATACTCTAAATCAGCACTATATTCTGTAACTGCATGGGTTAATTCATGGGCCACAACATCTAAAGAGCCAGAGAATGGTCCAAATAGACTTCCGTCACCATCTCCATAAATCATTTGAGATCCTGTCCATCCTGCATTATTATAGTCTGATCCATAATGTACTGAAGAAACTACTGAAGCGCCATTATCATCATAACTATTTCTACCATGTTCATCATAATAGTAGTCATATACCATACCTGCATAATAATGAGCATCTACACCGGCTCTTTGTTCTGATGAACTGAAATAGTTATCACTATCTGTTACATAACTTCCTGGTATAGAACTTCCATAATTAGCTGTATATGTTCTAATCTGACCACTCATTGCTTTGGTTGTATCATATAGATAGTAAGTTCCACCAGATAGATAAGTGTTAAGTTGTTTTTGATCACCAGCTACACCTATACCTGTTCCAGTAGTTGCTCCATCAAATCTAATTTCATTATTTTTCTTAATTATTTTTCCTGTTTCTGCATCAACATAAATGTGCCAATAAGCTGGATATGGGTTTACAAATGATAATTCAACTATATAAACAGGCTTCCAAGTATTTTTAACTTCATACAAGTACAATTTTGCTTTTGGTTCAATTGTATATCTTGGTTCATCTACTGCTTTTTCTTCTAATTGAGTAGATAGGCTATTGTTTTCCACATATGGTAGTAATTCTACATCAAGAGTCTTTTCTGCTGCTTTAATAGCTTCTTTTTCACTTAACTCAACATCTTTGCTATAGCTCTTAGTTTTAATTGTAGGTTTAGCTTTACCATTCACACTATAAACATAACCATTCTTATCTAAATGGACTATCATTTCTCCACCATAAACAGGTATTCCATCAATTGTGTATTGAGTTTTATAGTGCTTCATTCCAAGCTTATCATCAGTAACTTTTATAACTTCAAAATCATCTCCATCAAGTTTGAATAAATCTTTGCTTTCTTTCAAGAAACCTTCAATGTCTTTTTTACCTTTTAAAGGCTTGTCCGAAAGTTTACCATTAACTAATCTCGGAACTCCCTTTTCAATATCCCATTTAATATCTATTTTATCTGTTTTCTTATCTAATTTGTCTTGCAACTTATCTAATGCATTCAATTGAGCTTCTTTCTTTTCTTTAAGATTAGGATCTGTTCCAGCAAAGCTGTATGAGAATGTACTAAGGATTAACATAAATATTAATAAAGAAACTAATAATTTTTTCATGATATCTCTCCTTTTATTTTTTTAAGGTATTAACATCTAATCATGTTTCCTCATTCTCTTAAGTATCCTAATTTTCTAAATTACTTCTATCTAGATGTATTTTTAAATATAATAGATACAATATTTAATATAAAAGTTAATTGTTACATTATTATAATAATTTTTCCATAGGATTTTTTGTAAAATTTTGTTATTATAGATAGTAGGAGGTTACTCTTTGGATTTTTTAGTGGTCGCTAAATTTTCCCCAAGGATGATCTCCTTTTTTCATGCTCTAATATAATTTTTTAACACCTCACTCAAGAAATAATCAAGAAAATTTTTTTACTTCCCTAATGTTTCTTATTACTATCTATTCTTTTGTTATTTTCTCCTTGATAATATCACCTCCTTAACAAAGTGCACTTTATTATAATAAAAAAAGTGAACCAACCAACAATAACACAGAATGAAGTTTCAAAATCTGTCAACATTTGATGTCAAGATTGTTAAAACTTATGTGAGATATTGATTTTGTCCACATTTTCATTACCAACAATAGTAAATTTTCGTAAATCTATTTATGTTTAATTTAATTGTACCACATTTCTATTATTTGTAAATAGGTTTAATTTGTAGAAATTTGTCACATTTCCTTTCTATTTATCTAAGATGTCCAATTTTCAATATTTTATAGTTTTTATTTTTACAAAATAGTTCTTTAGCACCACAAACTTTCTTTTACTATCCTAATATTACTATTTTGATATTAGATTCATGCTCCATCTATTTGATGACTTATTTAATTATATGATATAATTAAATTACCATATATTGTATTATTAGTTTTTTATTCCTATTTTGAAAGGATGATGCTCAGATGGGTTTCAATATTTATTTAATAGTAGTTAGAATTTTCTCTACTATACTTTGTTATAGAATCGCAAAGAAAAGAAATCGCAACCCTCTCCTATGGGGAATTATTGGTTTGATTTTTGGCATTATAGGGTTGATATTAATTCTAAGCATTAGTGACGATCAGAAGGATTATACAAGAACTAAGCACTCAGTAGACGCAAGGGGAAAATTAGATAGATTTTAACCATTAGTGCGTAAGTCTCCCATCTTCTATAAGTGGGAGATGTAAGCACTATTATTATTTAGACTCGATGTCTAAATAATAATAATTTGACACCA